>WRAY01000001.1 GCA_009779975.1 Bacillota bacterium
AAATCATAGGTTAGTTTTGAGGGAGTGGCTTTGATATTAATTTCTATTTCTTGTGTTTTTTTATTAAATGTTTCATTTGAAAGAAGTTCGCTGAATGCAGACAAATATTTTTCAACTGTTTCCAGACAAACACAATGTTTAATATTTATTATTTTTTTCATTTTTTTCTCCTTAGCATTTGTTTTCTATTAGAAATTATTTATATTATAATAAATATTCTTACTCATGTCAACTGTTTTACATTAGAAAACAAATGTGCGAAAAGAATATTTTTAAACTATACTGTATCTATGAAAACCGCTTTTTCAAAACGAATAAAAGAATTAAGAGAAAATGATGGCTTGTCGTTAAGAGACTTAGCAGAAGATATATCTATTAATCATTCAACTATAGCAAATTGGGAAAGAGGTTTTCGTGAACCTCCTTTTGACACACTCATAAAAATAGCGGATTATTTTGATGTCACCACAGATTATCTTTTGGGCAGAACTGATACATATGCATAAAAATTTTATGCAGTGCAGGCGGCAGATTGCCGCCCCTACAGTTTTATTGGTTCGTTATTTGATTGGGGGGTTCGTGGTTTTGGTTAGTTATTTTATGGTGGTTCGTGGATAACGAATAACATTGTGCGGGCGATTAGTCGCAAACCGCGGAACGCCTAATCGCCCCTACAGTTTATTTCACAAGTTCTTTTCAACAAATAATAATTTATTGCAAAGGCGGTCATTCGCCCCTGCGATATTTTATTATATCGTTTATTGGAGTTAATTCGTGGCTGTCATTTCACATTGTGCGGGCGGCAGATTGCCGCCCCTACGGTTTGTTATGTTGTGTGATATTTCGGGAGACAATTAAATTGTAGGGGCGAGCAACGTAAGCCCGATTAAATTATCATTATTATGTTGCTCATTATTCGGGCTCGCTTCGCTCACCCCTACAGTTTTGTTGGTTCGTTTAGTTGTGGGTTGATTCGTGGTTGTAGTTTCACATTTGCAGGACGCCGAGGGCGGCGTCCCCTACAGTTTTTTGAGGTATGATGAAATATCGTAGGGGCGATTATCAATCGCCCGCACAATGTTAATCGATTATCACGCATAACGCATCAAAAGTAAATAAAACCAACTGTTTCCTTAAATTGAATTCCAATAAAAAAATCTTCAGGTCTGCTGATTTTGCTTGACAAGTTTTATTTTTTCGGCTAAACTCTAATTGATGTTCGAGTTTAACTGAACTTTTGGAGGCTTTTATGTATATAAAAAGACATATGGGAGATGTTTTAAGGAATGTTCTTAAAGAATATCCCTGCGTTTTGTTATCAGGTCCTAGGCAAGTTGGGAAAACTACTTTAATTCAAAATCTAAAAGAAAGCATTCATCGAGAATATATTTCTCTTGATGATATTTCTTTGCGTGAGCAGGCAAAAAATGACCCTAAACTTTTTTTGCAAACTTACAAGCCGCCAATTTGTATTGATGAAGTGCAATATGCTCCTGAATTGTTTCCATATATCAAAATGATAGTTGACAAAAATCAGCGTTCCGGTGATTTTATTTTGACAGGCTCTCAAATATATCGCTTGATGAGAGGTGTGTCCGAATCACTTGCAGGAAGGATTGGCATTTTAAATATGCAAGGCATATCATTAAGCGAAACAACACTTTTAGAAAATCGACCATTTATGCCAGATTTTGAAATTTATCAAAACCGCAAATTGAAAGATATTATGGATGCTCCTAAAATTTTTGAACATATTTTTCGAGGTTCTATGCCTGCGGTTGTCAGCGGAAAGCACTCTAATACACAACGCTTCTATGCCTCATATGTCAGCACTTATCTTAATCGTGACATTCGGGATATTGCACAAATAGACGAACCTAAATTCTTTCGCTTTTTAACAGCATGCGCTGCAAGAAGCGGACAAATTATGAACACAACTGAAATTTCACGAGATGCAGAAATATCACTTCCCACCGCTCAAAACTGGTTAGGTATTTTGGAAACTCTCGGCATTATTTTTTATTTGCACCCCTTTTCAAACAATCTTTTGAAAAAAACAATCAAAAAACCGAAACTCTATTTCTATGATACCGGTCTTGTGTGTTATTTGACAAAATGGTCAAATTCTTCTACTCTCATGTCGGGGGCTCAAGCAGGTGCGTTGTTTGAGACTTTTGTTGTGTCCGAAGTTATCAAGACATATTACAATGCAGGACTTGAGCCTTTTGTCTATTATTATCGTGATTCCGATATGCGTGAAATAGATTTGATGCTAGAGCAAAATCAAAAACTATATCCTGTTGAAATAAAAAAATCAGCAACTGCCGATAAAAGAACAGTTAACACATTTCGACTAATAGAAAAATCGGGATTGCAGCAAGGCACAGGCGGAATTATTTGCCTCAGTGACCGATTTGGCTCACTTGATGAAAATAACCTTGTCATTCCAATTGGCTTGATATAGCCTTAATTCAAAAAAGAGCCTTTTTAAAAGGCTCTTTTTCTGTGTTAATAGTTTTGTTTATTTTTAATCAGCAATTGTTATATTTACGGTGATTGTTCTTGTTGCTCCGTTGTGACCTTTGAAGTTAAGAGTGAGCGTTCTTTCGAATGCTCCGACTACCAAGTAGAAATCGTTTCCGAAGTAGCCGTCATAGACAAACATAGCAGCAGTAGGTCTTGTCTGTGACCATTCCCCTTCTGTTCCATAGCGTCTGAAGTGTCTTTGAGCGTTCATTTCATAGGCATGGATTGTTGTTGTTCCGGAAGTAAGAACGAAATTTTCACCCAGCATACCATCGATTCTGTTGAAGTTGATAGTGACTTGAGTTGCTTCTTTTGATGCTTCAACATCAAGGGTGTCACCTTTTATGGTGTAGTCAACCACTTCATAGAATTTTGTTGAAGGCGCACGCTGCTCGACAACAGTGTTTATGAATTGTGCCGGTGTCTTATCAACAGAATCGGCAACAACTTTGACCTCTATGGTCTTTGCTGCGTTTACCGTCACGGTGTGAGGGCTTTTGGAATCTTTCACAGGAGTGCCGTTTATGTGAAGCACAGCGGAATATCCTTCTGCAACAGAAGTCTCGTTCCAATAGATACGAACTTGTTCTCCTGCATCAACTGTATGACCAGTTTGTAAGACCTTGGTGTTTTCACCGGCTCCCGTCCGCACATAGAAACCTCCTACTCCCGCTCCCGGAGTGTGGATTGTTAGTGCATGTCTTTGAGTGGGCGTATAATCATTGTTGCATGCAACCACCCCAAACACAGAAAATACCATAACCAGAACAATCAAAATTGCCAATGATATTTTCACCTTTTGTATTTTTTTCATTTTTTTCTCCTTTTGGTTTCTTTTGAGTCAAAATCTAACATGAGTTAATTAATGCTTTCTGCTTCATGCTTTAATCAGCACTCCTTAAACCTTTTAAATTTAGATAAAAATAGCATGTGAAAACGGGGCAACAATTATGCAGTGTGAATTTTTAAATTCCTAAACACTTGAAAAAAACTTGTCAGAACATTTTTTTTGTTGTATAATATATATTAAAGAGGAAGTAAAAAGCATACTAAAATGTTTTTGACGAAAAAAGGTGACTTTGCCGCTTTTTTGGAATCATCGTCACATCGCTAAATGACTTCGTCGATTGCTATAAGTTCCTGGATTATAAAAAAATGGATAATTTAATTAATGGGATAATATTAAGAAGTCATAATAAGGTGATGGGCAATATTTGCGAAGTGGAAATATTGGGCAAGAGTTGTCATGCTTGGGTGAAGGCCGCTTTTGGAAATAACAGAGTTGTGACGCTTGAGGCGGACGAAGATAATCTTTTGGAAGAGATTAAAGAGCGTATTAATGAAGATTTGCCTTACACTATTATTCTTCATTCGGACACTCCTCTTGTCACTAAAAAGACTATATATGATGCCTGTCATGCGTTGAGAATTAATGAAGAAAATGTTGTCAAAATTCCGAGGGGGCTTGTGATAAGGGGTGAATATCTTGCTCAAATTGAAGAGATTGAGGCGGCTGATGAGACGATAGAAGAAGAGAGTGATTTCATGACAGCACACAACATGAAACAAGTTGCAAGAATTTGTGAAATTTTGAAAAACAGAATACTTGACTATCACATGGAAAACGGAGTTTATATTGAAGATGTGAAAAGTTCTTTCATTGAGGCTGAAGTTGTGATTGGGCAAAATGTGAAGATTGGGGCAAATACACGCATTAAGGGAAAAACTATCATCAAAAACGGTGTTCAGATGAGAAATTCGATGATTGATGAGTGCATAGTTGATGAAGGGACATTGATTGATTCATCACAATTGACAAAAAGTTTTATCGGAAAAGGCGTGATGATGGGACCTTTTTCTACTATTCGACCTCTCAGCGTTATCGGAGACAATTGCAGAATCGGGAATTTTGTTGAGATAAAAAAGAGTGTTATCGGAAAAGAAACTAAAATCGCTCACTTGGCATATGTCGGGGATGCTGAAGTTGGCGAGGATTGTAATATTGGCTGCGGAGTTGTTTTTGTCAACTACGACGGAAAAAACAAATTCACAACAAAAGTCGGAAATAAAGCGTTCATCGGTTCAAATTCAAATTTAGTCGCACCAATCACTATCGGTGACAATGCATTCATAGCGTGCGGCTCAACTGTGACTATTGATGTCCCAAAAAGAGCAATGGTTATTGCGAGAGAAAGAGAAACGGTGAAGGAAGATTGGGTTAAGAATTAGATTACATATTACAGTAGACAAAGGACAAATAATTGATAAATTAATTAACCTTTTTGTAATATTTAATTTATCCAAAGGAGTATTATGGAAAACAAAAGAATCTTACTGGCAGGAAACTCTAATCTTGAATTGGCACAAGGCATTGCAAAAGAGTTAAAAGCAAAATTGTGTGATGCGAAAGTGTCACAATTTAGTGACGGCGAATGCTCTGTTCAAATTGATGAGAGCGTTCGAGGTGCGGATGTTTTCGTTGTTCAGTCAATGTCAATGCCTGTTAACGACAATTTGATGGAATTGCTTGTCATGAATGATGCACTAAAAAGGGCTTCAGCAAAAAGAATAACCGCTGTTGTCCCCTATTTTGGCTATGCTCGTCAAGACAGAAAGGCTCGAGCAAGAGATCCGATAACTGCGAAACTTGTTGCCGATATTTTAACAAAAAGCGGTGCGTCAAGACTGCTCACTATGGATTTGCATGCTCCTCAGTTGCAAGGTTTTTTTGATATTCCTGTTGACAGTCTTTTGGGAATTCCGGTTTTGGCAAAGGCAATGGAAAAGTTGGATTTCATCAAGGATGACAAAAATTTGATTGTCGTTTCCCCTGATGTCGGAAGCGTAACAAGAGCCAGACAAATGGCGGAGATGCTTCATGTTCCGATTGCCATTGTTGACAAGCGCCGTCCAAAGGCAAATGAAGTTGAAATTATGCACATTGTCGGCGATGTTGAAGGCAAAACATGTCTTTTAGTCGATGACATGATTGATACTGCCGGAACAATTGTCAACAGTGCAAAAGCCCTTTTGGAAATTGGAAAGGCAAAAAAAGTCTATGTCTGCTGCACTCATGCTGTCTTTTCAGGTCCTGCGGTTGAAAGACTAACAAACAGTGTTATTGAAAAAGTTTTTGTCCTAAACACTATCACAGTCCCAAATGACAAAAAATTCGATAAATTAGTCGAGATTAGCGTTGCCCCAATTTTTGCAAAAGCAATCCAAGCAATCAACACAGGAAGTCCAGTGTCTAAGTTGTATGAATAGCGAGGAAAAGCGAAAGGCGAAATGTAAAAAATGTTAAACGACAATCAATCATGAACCCCTTAACGAACAACGAACCAACAAAACTGTA
Source organism: Bacillota bacterium (assembly GCA_009779975.1). Classification (GTDB taxonomy): domain Bacteria; phylum Bacillota; class Clostridia; order Christensenellales; family Pumilibacteraceae; genus WRAY01. The sequence continues at coordinate 5,882 of WRAY01000001.1, forward strand.
GGGGTGAGCAACGCGAACCCGAATACCGGGCTGCATAATATTAATAATTGAATATAATGATAATTTAAGCGGGCTCGCGTTGCTCGCCCCTACAATTTATTCTAACTCCCGAATATCACACGACATAACAAATCGTAAAGGCGGTCAATGCCCGCCCCAAAAAATTATGTTTTGAAAGAACTTGTGAAATAAACTGTAGGGGCGATTAGGCGTTCCGCGGTCTGCGACTAATCGCCCGCACAATGTGAAACTAACAAAAAGGGACAGGTCTGTTTGTTAAAATAACAAACAGACCTGTCCCCTTTTGCTATGAATAATTTATTCGTTTTCTGTTACAACTCTTTCTTCTTCAGGTTCAACTTCGGCTTTTTTCAAGATTGCATTCCAAATTTTCATTCTCATCTTCCGAAGATGCTTTTTTGTTCTTGAGGAGAATAAGACCCCCTATTGCCAGCGGCATCATTCCGAAAAGTGACATGTTTGCAACCGAGAAAACCATTGTGTGCCTAAAGCGATAGTTTGCTGTTGCGATGGCGGACTCAACCACACTCTCTATTGCACCTTCTATTCCGTGACGAACTGCGGGATTAAACCTTCTGACGCTAATGATTAATCTGATTTTATCGTCTTCAACATTTTCATCTGTTTCAAAAACATATTCACCGTCTCTATATATTCTGTATCTATATGCACGCTGCCAAAATACTACATCTCTATATCCGTCATGTCTATATACTACATACCTGTAATTACCGTCTTCATCCGTTGCATAAACATCGTCATAAATAAAACTTCCATCCTGATTCCTTGGATACATTCCGACAAGTCTTCCTCTTAGCCTTCCTTCCAGTTGCCCTGAAAACGGACCTATAAACGCTCCTCGTTGAGTGGCTTGCAGACCTCTTGCATCGGCTCTTTGATTGGCAATTTGGGCAATCTTTTCTGAAATTGCATCGCTTGTTTCCGGCGGTCTTATTGGCTCTCCCCACTCAGACAGAGGAATATTCACAAAGTGCAATAGAATGCCCGCAAACTCCGAGGCTGTGATAGTTTCTGTTACCGGTCCGGGCGTTTGCGGAGATGGCTGTCCTTGGGGTTGCGGCGGCAGGTTTATTGTTAAAACTATATCATCTTCAAGTATCACACTTCTCGCTTGTGTGCTTAAAATATCTTGCTGCAAAAATATTGCCACATTGTCATTATATTCGCCGCCTCTTAGGTTTTGAGCGAATGCGAATGTATGCGAGCTAAAAGGAATAATGGTTGCACACGCCATTAAAACAAAGCAAACAAATCCAATCGCAAGCATCTTTAGCCCCAACACTTTTTTAGATTTTATGAACATTGACATAAAAAGTAATGCCGATATGGCTATAAAGAATATTAGCGCTGAAATGTATGTTAATAACGCACCCGTTGCGTTATTAGGGTCAGCAACAGGTTCCATATAGCCAAAAATTGGATTTCGAGCAAGTTCATATTGAACCGGGTCAAAACCTAATAGCAATACTATCATGAATACTAAGCCCGGCAATGTGACAAACAACAATGCCGCTAATTTGATATAGTTACCTTTAAAACTCGGTTTATTATTTTTTTGAATTTCTTCCATTTCGTTTTTCCTTTTTTCCCCTAAAACTGTCTCAATATCAAGGGAGAGTTGTTTTTTAATTTGCAGGGGAAACCGCCATCGGCATCCCGAATAATTCTTTTGCGGGACGGCGAGGACGCCGTCCCTTACAATTTTTATTTTTCTAACAAAGCCGTCGAGAACTCTTTAAGAATCGTATCCTAGCCACTCTATTCTCTTTTTGAAAATCAAACTTAAAATATCAACAATAAAGAAAACAGGGAATGCCGCAATACTTATTATTCCGGACACAAATTGTCGTCTTTTAAATCTTGAAAGTGCGCCCAATATTGTGTTAAAAGGAGGGACAAAAGCCAATATCAGCGATGTTATATAATCTCCGTTTAGGATATCATAGCCTCTAACATGCTTATATTTGTCTGACAACGCTACCCTTCCGGTAATTTCTATATCCGTCAAATCCTCTTTAGTAGGAACATAGTTTTTGTCGAATAACTTGCCAATGGTCTTTACATCATAACTTTTTGGCATTAAGAATGTCACGCTAATGGCAATAAGACATAGTGCCGCAACAATGAACGGAGCAATAAACGCTCCCATAGGAACAGCACCGAGTTCTAAAGTTTCTGTGCCGGGAACATATATTCCGCCTATAATATTTCGCAAAATGAAATCTGCGATAAATCCTGTTGCAAGTGCGCCTGCAATTCCTATTACTATACCTTGTCCTGCAAAATACATTGCACTGTTTCTTCTTTTTGCAACTTTCAATTCAACGGCTGCAACTTGAGACGGTATCATTAGAAGCATCATAAAGAATGCACCGATTGAGAAACTCGATGTTGCCGCCCCTAAAGCGTTAATAATAAGACGAGGACCAATTGAGTAAGGGAAGAAAACAGCGGAACCTAATGAGAAGCAAACAATACCAATAGCAAAAGTCAAGAATGACACTTGAAGTGCAAATCTTATCCCTTTTCTTCTCATCAATTTATTATAGAAGTAAAGCATTATAGGCACAGGTCCGAATGCCATAGAGTTGAGAAGTGCCGCATGTCCGGCACCAAGTTGCAGCACACTGCTAATCAACTCATTTTGTGTTGATAAGAATAGTTGCAGAGCAGTGAAGTAGATGAATGCAGCAAGCATCCACGGCCAGTATGCCTTGTTAGTAATAACGAACTTTACGCTCGAGAATATTTCAACTAAAAAATTCTTTTTTTCAGGGATTGCTTCGACACTTGCCATGGTCGCTGTGGAGCCGGACACAGCACCAATGGGCACCGTTGTTTCAATACTTTCTGTGGCTGCAGCCATAATCGGTGCCTCTTCAATCTCTTGTGTTTCACTCTCATTGCTTGTCGTGCCCGCATCGGTTACAATTGGCGTGACATTATCAATATTTGCAAATCCGTCATACCCTTTGTGTCCTCTTGACATGATAACAGGGATAAGCAAAGTCAACAGTAACGGAGACATCATTAGGATAAGGTGCATAACATTAAGCCCTGTCCCGCGAAAAGCCGTTAAAATAAGCGGTGTCAAAGCAAAAACCAATGCAAATTGAACAGTGTCAATGAACGACTTAAAATAACTCATTCGGACTCGTTGCTTGCGGTCTTTTGAAATATTAGCAATTCCTGCTTGGAATGCTATTTGCGTGAGAGTAAATGATGTGAAGAAGATGATTAAACCAAACACAAACCATATTGTATTGCCAACTTGTCCGCCAGTGGTAATATCTGCCGGGTTATTTCTAAAAAGCAACGGAAGGCAAAGCATTGCAACACCGATAAACGATGGCACAATTGCAATTAAAATAGGCAATCTCAATCGTTTGTATTTGTCGGTCATCTTGTCTAATTTCTTTGCTACCGGAACATCAATGAGTGCATCAAAGACACGACTGATAGTGAACAGTATGCCGAAAACCGCCGTTACAACCAGAGCATGAGTCGGCCCGGAGCCCCATGACCAAATTTCAATATCAACATTTAAAAAGATTGGGTTGACAGCACTCAAGAAGTATGCGAGTATCAAGTTGAAGATTACTCCGGGACCGAAGTAACCCAACATATACAAGAACTCTCTTTTCTTATTTTTTAACATTTGTTTTTTTCTCCCTAATTTAAAGTCAACAACAATATTATTCTTTCAAATCACTTTGCAAAAACAATCTGATTTCGACTAAAAAAGAATTGAACAACTGTTGAAAAACAATTGACAGTTGTCCATGTGTGTATTATAATAGTTTGTGTGGTTTTATGCAACTATATGTGTTGAACAATAATTGCTCATATGTCCAATATTGAACAAATGCATAAAACTGTATGATAGGCTTTTATGACAGATCGCAGGGAGTTAAAAACAAAAAGGATAATAAAGAAAACTTTTTTGGATTTACTTAAAACTAATCCAATTAACAAAATTTCAGTTTCAGATATCGCCCGCCTTGCAGACATAGGAAGGGGCACATTTTATTTTCATTATCTTGACATTTACGACTTGCAAGATAAAATTGAAGATGAAATATGTGATGACCTACTGATGATGTTTGACAAAATTTATAGAACTTCTTCTGATTTTAATATGTTGTTTTTTGCTATCATTGATTATATTTCACAAAACAACGAACTATTTTCTTTGCTGGTGGTTAAAGAAGCATCCAGCAGCAATCTAATGCAAAAGATACGGAAAATTTTTGTCAAAAAAATCAACAGTCTTATTCCGGAAAAATATATGGAAAATTATCATAAAGTCAGAATTTTGTTTATCGTTTCAGGCGTGGTCGGAGTTATTGACGATTTAGTTAGAAAAGATTTCAATGTGGAAAAAGAAATGATTTCTCATGAGCTTGGCAAGATGATGAGTCTATTGGAATAGAAAAATCCCCCACTCTTCTAGGCATTGTTCAAACTGTGCGGCAGTTGCAAATCGTGGTTCTCACCGGATTGCTTCGCCGTAAATCAAGCACTTAATAATTGCTTGTCTTACGGCTCGCAAAGACGAAAACCGCTTGTTTCTCGTCTTTGCGAGCCCTACCTTAGTAAATATTTTTGTTTAGATTGTGGGCAAAGCATTTCCAGTGAAAACCACGATTTTTCCTGCTTCTTACCATCCACTCTTGCTGAACAATGCCTCTCTTCTACCCCTACTCTGCTGTTTCTATTCCAAGAGTAAAACCAAATTTAAAACCTTCCGCATAGCAAGTTGCTCCGAATTCACTCTCCTTTCCCTCTTTCAAATCTATTATATTTTGATATAATTTTGATAATTCTGGAAAACAAACAAGTTTTGAAGTCAGTTCATTTTCAACTTCAACAATTTTTTGCAAGATTTTCAAATATTCTTTTGTCGGCGTTATTTGCTCCGAACTTCCCTTTTCACCATAATACATTTGTCTGATTGCTGATTTCATATTTTTATTGTATCACCAGTAATACCATATGTCAAGTATTTTTGCACTGTTTTTTAGAAAAATAATGTTATAATATAATAAATGAGTTACGGTGCTGTTATTAAAAAAATAAGACAAGAAAAAAATATGAGTTTACGGCAATTTGGCGAACTCGTAGGTCTTGGACATTCAACTATTGATAGAATGGAAAGAGAATATTCCAACAAAGGAAAAGAAAAATTGCAAGTGTATATTGACACATTAAAGCAAATATGCGACCGCTCAGGATATTGTTTCCGAAAATTTTTGGAAGAAGCAGGATATATTGAACCGATAAAATAATAGGTATTAAACCGCAGATTGACGCTCCTATCTTTATGTTGATTTCATATTTTTATGGTATCACCAGTAATACCATATGTCAAGTGTTTTGCACTGTTTTTCTAAAAAAATAATGATATAATGTAATAAATGGGATACGGTGCTATTGTCAGGAAAATACGAAAAGAAAAAAATATGAGTTTGCGGCAATTTGCAGAACTCACAGGTTTTGGGCATACAACCATAGCACATATAGAAAAAGAATATTCCAACAAAGGAAAAGAAAAATTGCAAGTGTATATTGACACATTAAAGCAAATATGCGATCGTTCGGGATATTGTTTTCGAAAATTTTTGGAAGAAGCAGGATACATTGAACCGATAAAATAATAGGTATTAAACCGCAGGTTGCCGCTCTTATCTTCTATCTCGAAAAAACTCTTTCAAAATTTGTCCGCATTCTTTTTCCATTATTCCGCCGATGACTTTTGCCCGATGGTTTAGCCTTTCATCTGAGGCTATGTTACCGAGTGAGCCGCAATAACCGTAGCGAGTATCGTGTGCGCCATAATATACGCTATCGATTCGTGCGTTGACTATTGCTCCGGCACACATAGCACATGGCTCTAATGTTACTACTAAATCGCAGCCCGAGAGATTCCAACGACCAAGTTTTTTTCCGGCTTCTCTAAGCGCTAAAACTTCTGCATGAGCGGTAGGGTCAGATTCATTGAGCCGCATATTGATGGCACTCGACACAATTTCTCCATCGAATATAACCAAAGCCGCAACAGGCACTTCACTTTGTGAGGCGGCTGTTTTTGCTAGTTCAAGCGCTATATTCATGAATTTCAGTTGCTGTTCAGTTGACAACATATCCCTAATTAATAACACTTTAAACGAATAATGTCAATTATTTTTAGTCAAAAACATAATTTTTTCCTGCCATCTGGACATTGTTATAATAGATATAATCGTTATAATAAAATATCTTCCAGCATTTTGATGTGCAAAGGGAATTCTTTTTCAATGATATTGTAGTTTGTCAGGGGGTGGAGATATTTATCCGGGACTATTTCAATAGTGAAACTTGGAATTTTGAGTTTTTCAATACACCAGTCTTTGTAGCCGCCTGCACTTGTTTTTGTGTCGGGAATGAGACGATATTTTAGATGACGGTTTATCTTTTTTGCAAGCGCTTTGTCTTGTTTTCGGCGTTTGCCGATTTGTCCGAATTCCCAATATAACTCTTGACCTTTCGCATGATAAGACAGCGTCATTGATGGTTTTTTTTGAAGAGTGAAATTTCTAAGGGCGGCTGTTTCATTTTCAGAAAAGGGATGTTCCCCGATATAATTTTCAGTGTGGGGATAAGTTAGGTTTGATTTTCCGCTCCCCCATCGTGCGTCAAAGTTGACATTGAGGTCAACGCAGTTTGCATTTGCTTTAAAGAGGGCGAGATCTGGGTTATTCGGGCGATTGGACACTGCAGTTTGCGAGTTTTCAATATTCGTTCCTGTAGATTTTTTTGTGACTTGTTCAATCAATGGCTGAAGTTTTTTTGCAGCAGAATTTATTCCGTCTTTTATCAGCATTATGCCATCGGGATTTAGCATTGGAATAAAATAGACTTTTTGAGAAAAGCGATTTCCCTTCTCAAGAAAATTTTTTATTAGTTTGATGAGAAAATGGCAAGTTATGTGTTCACGAGCATGAATTCCGCCGGTTATGATTATTGGCGGCTTAGTATTACAGGTTTGTGATTGATGGATTTCAGCCTGAAACCTTGGCTTGAATGCGACATAAAACAAATTACGGCTACAAATCGTTTTGCCGATTGAACCTGTTTCAAGATTGCATGATGAAAAAAATTTGATGTCTTTTATTAGGTCGTTGTAGGAATAAATCATAGTTTGTGAAAGTGAAAGATACTATTGAATAAATGAAAAGTGAAAAGTGTTGTTAGAGTTATCTATGCTATCGCCAGATTTTTCGCTTCGATTAAGATGACACAAAAACAATTCGACCTGACTTTCACCATTCATCTTTCACTTTTCTTCTAGCCTCCTCTCTCAGTTTATGTAGTTTCCATTTTATTGTTCCCTCTTTTAAGTTTAGTTCTTTGGCTATTGTTTTAATTGAGAGGTCATCTTCATAGTGCATTTTGTAGATTTGTTTTGATGAGTGCGAGAGCGAATTGAATAATTTTTCAAAGTCCCATTTTTTTATTTCGTCATCAAGAATTTGTTTTGTTTCAACTTCCAGTGCCATATCTGAAGCAAATTCCATTTTAGCATCTTTTTTCTTTTTATTGAGCGATATATTTTTGACAAGAATTGAAAGATAGGCATCCGGATTTTTTATTATGAACGGATGGGATTTCTCTTTTTCATCTTCCCCTTTTCGGCAAACACCTTGAAGAATCTCAATGAGTTTTAGCATTACTTCTTGAGCGATATCCTCAGCCAAAGACCTGCATCTAAAAAATTTTAGCGCACTCAGAACTAATTTCGGATAATATTCGTGAAAAATCTTGGTAATACCCTTTTCATTTTTTAGGCATTCATTAAATTCTCGTGCATTCACCGTTTTTTTGCCCCCTATTGTTTGTTAACAAATTATTAATATTGTGTTAATAATATTAACACAATATGGACAAAAGTCAAGATAAACGACTTGTTTGATGGTTTTCAGAAATTGTTACATTTTGTTAGAAATCGTTAGAAGTTCAACACACGATAACAAAGGACTATTATTGTTTTGCGTTTTAATTTTGCATTGAAAATGTGTTGACAAGTTGCATATTTATGTGATATAATGCAATCATACAAAGGAGAGTTTAGAAGTGTATTGTCCAAAATGTGGAAAATTATTACCTAATATCGCTCAGTTTTGCGGAGAATGCGGGATGTGTTTAAAGCATTTGCACGACCCCTTTTCGGCAACGCATCCCAACCCCAATCCGCCGCCTTCTCGCCCCGCCAATTACGGATACGGATGGTATCCGCCGCCATATTATCAAAACCCTCAAATGCCCATGCCTAATAAAAGCAATGTGAAAAAATCTAAATTTCCTGCTTTTATCATGACACTTGTCGGAGCATTTTTGGTTTATAGTTCTTTTCTTTTGTTTCCTATTTTTTCATTTTTGGCTTTTTTGCAGCAACACCTTTGGGAATTATCGGACTTATCCAAGGTTATAAAGGCAGAAAAGAGAAAGAGCCTTATCATTTAGGTTGCATAATTATGGGAACAATAGTAATTGCGTCAGCGTTTTTGGCTTTTATACTCAGTAATATATTTTGTTTGTCAATATTATAAGGTCGGTAATTTGCCTTTGGCACATTATCATAAAAACATTCATTATTAAACAACTCTAAGGGCGGTCACTGACCGCCCTTACAATTTTTTTGAGGCATAATTAAATACGAGCGATTAATAATCTCCCGCACAATGTTAAAAAAAACGAGACAAAAATGTCTCGTTTTTTGTTTTGTTAATAATTGATGATAAATAATTATCTAATTCCGTTTAACTCCATGATGTCTAAAAGAGCATTAACCAACGGAACCGGAGTTGCTCTCATTTGAACCGGAGTGATTTGATAACCCTGATGTTCTTGATCAGGTCCTGATTGCCAAACATGGTCATAAAGATAGAAATAGACTGTTTTGATTTCAACGATGTTGTCCGGATCAGCAGAAACACGAACTCTGGCTCTGTCAAATTTGATTACTTCATCTTCGCCGGTGATAGTATCACGAACGGTGATTGTTTGATAGTTATAGCCGTCTAGGTTGTCCCATTCAAAATAAAGAACAAATTCACTCTCATGTCTTGCCACAACATTACCAAGCCTGTTTCTTATTGCCGCTTGAGTTGTCAGTCTGTCTCTTTCAGGTATCATCGGAGGAATTTCATCATAGATCTCCGGATCCGGAACAAAGTCAGGGTCAATAATATCTCTTGTTGCAAACTCAAAGTTATTTGAAAATCCGCCTTCAAAAATTCCACGGAGCAACGAAAACTGGGCTCCGCTTAAGCCCTCGTTTAGCATATCCAATTGGTCAAGGTCTGAGTCTCTGTCTGAGTCTGCAAACAAAGTGAAGTGTTCCGCTCCATATGCATGAATTCGAACTCTGTCAAAGTTTTCAAATTCTCTAAAGCCGTTTGCTGTGATTAGTCCCAAAACAAGACCTGCAATAAACAGCCCGAGGATTATGACAGCAAGTCCGATTGCTGACCATCTTATCCATCTTTTTCTTCTTTGTTTTTGTTCAGATGCTTTTATTATTCTTGTTGCCATAGTTTTATAAATCTCCGATTTATTTAAGTGAAAGGTGAAAAATATTGTTAAAAATTTTTTTACTTAAGATATTATTTTTCATATTTAATTTTCACTTTAATTAAATTATTTCTCTTTGCGGTGTTTCGTCAATTACCGGTTCCGGCGGCGGTGCGGTGCTTAGGTGAGCATACTTATTTTTTAGCCTTTCAGCGAGTGCCTCTTTTATTTCGTCGCCGGTTTTGCCGTTCATTATCATTTCAACTTCTTCAGCATAGATTGTTTCGCACTCAATCAATAATCTTACCATGACATCCATTTCTTTACGATGTTTTTTGAGAATTTCAAGGGCTTTTTTATAAGAAGTGTCGATGATTTTTGAAACTTCCCTGTCAATTGCTGCTGATGTTTCTTCGGAATAGTTGCTTTGTGAACCATAGTCACGACCTAAAAATACTTCGCCGCTTGAACCATAGAACACATTTCCGAGTGTTTCACTCATACCCCATTCCATGACCATTTTGCGAGCAATATTGGTTGCATTTTGGAAATCGCCCACCGCTCCTGCTGAAATGTCTTGAATGACAATTTCTTCTGCGGCTCTTCCTGCCATAGTCATTGCGAGGTTGTCACGAAGTTTGTTAATAGTGTAGGGAGTGTCATCATTTTCTCTTGTCATGAGGACATAGCCGCCTGCTCTGCCTCTTGGAATGATACTGACTTCTTGAATAGGGTCACAATATTTATTAACTTTTGCAACGATTGCATGACCTGCTTCATGGTAGGCAACAATGCGTTTGTCAACTTCTGTCACTAGCCTTGATTTCTTCTGAGGACCAAGCAGCACTTTTGTTATGCCCTCGTCCATATCTTTCATGTTAATCAAAACTCGGTTGTCTCTTGCACAAAGTATTGCCGCCTCATTTAACAGGTTTGCAATATCCGCTCCTGAAAACCCGCTTGTTCTTCTTGCCAGTGCTTGGAAATCAACCTCAGGAGATATTGGTTTGTTTCTTGCATGGACTTTAAAAATTGCTTCACGGCCTCTGACATCAGGAACATGAACAGTGATTTGTCTGTCAAATCTTCCGGGACGAAGCAACGCAGGGTCCAAAATATCGGCACGGTTTGTTGCTGCCATTACAATTACACCCTCGTTTGTTTCAAAGCCGTCCATTTGAACGAGTAATTGATTGAGTGTTTGTTCTCTTTCATCATGACCGCCGCCTAAGCCCGCACCTCTTTGACGACCGACTGCGTCAATCTCGTCAATAAATATTATGCACGGCATGCTTCGTTTTGCTTGTTCAAACAAGTCTCTGACACGGCTGGCGCCGACACCGACAAACATTTCAACAAAGTCTGAGCCTGAAATGGAAAAGAACGGAACGCCGGCCTCTCCTGCTACTGCTTTTGCAAATAGTGTTTTACCTGTTCCGGGATGACCGACTAAGAGAACGCCTTTTGGAATTTTTGCTCCGACTTTAGTGAATTTTTCGGGCTGTTTTAGGAATTCGACAATTTCTTGTAATTCTTGTTTTTCTTCTTCTGCTCCTGCGACATCATTAAATCTCACTTTTGATTGAGACGCTTGATTGGTTTTTGACTTGCCAAAATTCATTGCTTGTTTGTTTTGCCCTGATATTGAACGGAACAAGAAAATAGCAATGATTACAATAAGAATGATTGAGGCGATTGGCCATATCATGCTCAAAAAACTAACTGCGTGCCTGTCGTTAAAAGACATGGTGAATAATAACGCTCTGGCTTCTTCCAAGTTTTCAAGAGATTCAGCAATCGCATACTCGTCTCCGCCTGCAACTGCCAGTGCGTGGATATTCATCAAGCGAACTTCTTCAGCACCTCTAATGGTTTCTGCTTCTATCAATCTCTCGATATGAGGACCTCTTGAAATAAAGTAGAACTGCCAGCGATTGCCTTCAATCGCTTGATTTGTTTCAGGGTTTCTCCTGAGCCTGAACTCAACTCTATCGTTGACAACATTGACTGCCGCCACATTATTTTGTTCAAAGTATCTTATGAAATCTTGACTCTCACGCCTGACTGGACCTGATGAACACGCAATAATAGTCACAGCAATAATTGCGAAAATCGTCAAAAATAATATAAGCGTAATCATTCCTTTGGTGCTATTTCTCAATTTTTATATCTCCTGTCTGCAATGCATAATTCATAATTAACAATGCATAATTTGTCTAAGGGCATAACTCCTCATTCTACATAGTAGATAGTATATCATATTTTAGGAAGTTATATCAAGCGTTTAATGGGATTTTTTTGAAAATAATTAATTAAGAATTCAAGTAAGAATTGAAAAGTGAAATGTGAAAAATCGGGTTAGATTGTTTTTACATCATCTTAAGCAAAGCGAAGAATCCGGCGATAGCGTAAAATAATTCTAACAACACTTTTCATCTTTCCCTTTTTAATTTTTACCTTTTTTAAATCCTTTGATTTGCCTTATCATTTCATCGTCTTTTTTTATGATGAATGCTATCAGCATATTTAGGGCAAAGAAGATTATGCCGGAGATTAGACCCAGTATGACAATGTTCGGAAGAACTCCCAGATTTATGCGAGGGATAATAAAGTGAAGCGATGCTCCTGTCACTATTCCGACCAGAGCGTATTTGAGATGCTCAAGTCTCAAAAGATTTGGTAGAATTTTTTGTTTTAGTGCGAAAAAAATCATTGTGATTAGCCCTAAAAATTCACCGACTGTGATTGCCAAACTAGAAATAAAAGCACCATAGCGGCGAACAAGGGCGATATTGAGAGTGAGAACGATAACTGCAACAACTATGCCTGAAAAAAAGGTGTTTTTCTCTTTGCCTGACGGGACTGCAACGCAGAGGTTGATAAAGACACTTAAAGTTGTGAAAATTAAAAGAGACGAAGTCATTCTCAAAAGATAAACTGCCCCTAGAAACTCTTCACCACCCATGAATAAAATAAGAGGACGAGAGAGGACAAAGACGGAAACAAATGAAAAAATCAGACCATAGACTGTCAAGTTGAATGTTTTTTGCAAAAGGGATTTATAGGCGGTTTGGTTAGTTGAATAAAGATAATTCAGCCTTGGCGCAATAGTTCTTGCCAAAACTAGTGAAGGTATGCAGGCAAGGGTTGAAATAGTCATTGCGAGAGTAAACAATGCCAGTTCATTTGTTGAATAACTGCCTAATATTTGGCGATCAACAAAAGTGTAGATTGAGGCAATAACGGCAGCAAAAAAGAAAAATTTAGCACTATAGCCCATCTTGAACGGGGACGCTCCTTTGAGAGAAAAGCCGACAAGAGAAACACTTTTTATAAAATTGAGAACATGAACACCGCTGATTGCAATTATGCTGATTATCGCATAGATATAGAGATCATTTTCACTTCTGACGAAAATAAAAAATGCGGCAACAGCGAGGGTTCTTAGTATCACACTTCTAATGGCGATATATTTAAATTTTTCTAAGCCCACGAACAACCACTCGGTGTGGAAGGCATGAAGGACAATCATTGCGGAAAAAAGAATGAGCAGTCCCCTCACCTTTTGGTATGGCTCAAAAAAAAATGTCATGAGAATAAAGGGCAGCATCACAACAATCATTGCGATAATACTCATGATGATAGTTGAAGAATATATTTTTTTTAACTCTTCTTTGTTCTCTCTGTTTTTTGCTATTTCTCTCCCGCTATACGCACACAATCCAACAGTTGCAAAAACTAAAAAAATGCTGACTGCACTAAACGCAAAGTTGTATAGCCCCATATTTTCAAGCCCTAAAACCCTGTTGACATAAGGCACAACAAGAAGAGGCATTAAAGCAGCGGATAATATGTGAATAGCGTGAAAGATTGTGTTTTTTCTTAGTGACATAGTAGGATGACAAAATTAGTTTGTGATGAAAATAAGCAAATCATTCTAACAATGTTTTAAGTGAAAAGTGTTGTTATAATTATTTATGCTATCGCCGGATTCTTCGCTTCACTTAAGATGACATGAAAACAACCCAACCTGATTTTTCACCTTTCACTTTTAACTTACTTAATTTGTCGTTTTTTGTCATAAACATGCGTTTTCGCTCATATATTTTTAAAGCAAAGAGAGGTGAAAAAGATGAAACAACACATTAAAGACAGAGCCCTTATGCTCGCTGACTACATATTGAAAACACGCCACACAGTTAGAGAAACAAGCAAAATCTACAGTGTCTCAAAAAGCACAGTCCACAAAGATGTTACTCAAAGACTGCAAATACTAGACAATGAAAAATACGAGTCAGTCAAAGAAATATTGGAACACAACCTCTCCGTCCGCCATATCCGAGGAGGACAAATGACAAAATTGAAATATGAGAGCAAATAAAAAGTGAAAGGTAAAATGTAAAAAGTATTGTTAATATAAATTCAAATCAAAAAGACAGCGAGTTGTTAATTTCGCTGTCTTTTTACTTATATAGTTACTTTCGAATTTTTTTAGTTGATTTTTGTTCTGCTTCTTCCTCTTCTTCTTCCAAATAGTCTTCTTCTGATTCGCCGGTTAAACTGTCGATATAGTCGTCCAGTTCGTCAATATGATTGTTGAGAGTTTCTAATTGTGAGTGCAACTCTTTCAATTCTTCTTCTTTCTTTGCGTTTTCTTCTTCCAGTTGCTTGACGGTCTCTTTGAATCTGTCTACTCTTGCAGTTAGTATTGTCTGCTCAATTTTGATATTTTCAACCTCAACTTCATTCGGGCAATTTTTGACACAGTTTCCGCCGTGACCTACTTGTTCTTCCGCTATTTTTTCAATTTGCTGAATTTGCTCTTCTAACTCTTCTCTCTCTTTTGATATATCTTGGTTTAGTTTTTCAATTTGAGAAAAATATTGAAGATTTTTTTTGTGAAGTTCTGTGTTTCTTTCAGTCAGAATTTTTATTTCCAGTTGCAATTGATTAATAGTTATTTTTGATTTGTCCTGAGCCTCTCCGCTGCCTTTTGCAAACCCTTCGCTAAATGCCCTTTTCACTTCCATTTCCTTTAGGTGCTTTTGAAGAACAGTATCATTTGCACTTGGCGGACGAGGTTGAAATCCGGGAGGCGGTGTTGATGTTTGATGAGCAAAAGTGTTTGGTCTATTAAACGGCGGAGGTTGAGGAGGCGGTTGAAACGGTCTTGCATACTGAGGGGGCGGAGGGGGTGGATGCGTTCCTGCTCTTGAGTATTGCGAGGGAGGCGTTTCAGTTTTTGGATATGGCTGCGGTCCTGTTTTTGGATATTGAGGAGGTTGATTGGCATATGAATTTGTTTTTATATTGTGAACAAATTTTTGCCTATTTTGAAAATCAGCAAACTTTTTATCATAGTCTGCCTTTTTTTTCTCATCGCCAAGCGTGTCATACGCCTCATTAACCTCAACCAGCGTTTCTTTTGCTCCGACAGCAGTGTTGAGGTCGGGATGATATTTTTTAGCAAGCGCCCGATAAGCATTCTTAATCTCATCTGCATTTGCCGTGTTTTTTACCTTTAGTATGTCGTAGTAGTTTTTCATGAGTGTATGTGTTTATTTTGACATATCCTTTTTGTTTTGTCAAGCAAATTGCACGACTTTGTTATCAAAATCTATTACTAATATTAACTTTGATTGTTTTTGCTATTCATTGATTGCATACCCGAATGGTTCAAAACTGATTTACTCTATACCTCGACACTTTCACCGGATTCTGCGTCTTGGAACATCAGCCAAAAGCCCTCGTCTTCAGGAACTTTGGGATTTAGGGGCATCCACTGGGCAAAGCCGTCCAGTTCTTCGGGAGCATCTTGAGAATATTTTGCCGGAACACCATAGCAGATATAGTCAGGTTTTTCGCCGACTAACCCTACAACATAGAATTTGTCTTTGTCATCGTATTCAATTCTTACCCATTTTGTTTGCGGCATGAGAGCGGCCAATGGTTCGTATGGCGGATTGTTTTTAAACATTTCATCCAATTGATCTTTTATCATTTCATAGAATATTGTTTTTGTTTGGGAGTTGTTAACTGCATTTTCAACTGTGAATGAAGAGAGCGGCGGGATTGTTGCAAAAGATTGATGATTAGCGGTTAGTGATTGAATTGTGGGGTTGAGTTTGGAGTCTGAAGTTTGGAGTTTGGAGTTGTCCATGATGAATTCGTCCTTAATTCCGCTTTCCACTCCACACTCTCTACTCTCCATCTGCGGAATATCGCCTCTGGATTGATATATGCTGCTGGTTGAGGCGGCTTCGTTGTGTGTGGAATTAGAAGCATCAAATGAGGAATTGTTGTTATAATCATTTTTTTTGTCGTCTATTAAGAGAGTTTGACTCATCAATGTTTGATTCGGAACGATAAGGGTATCATCACCTACACTATTTTCACCATAATTCTGAATTAAATTCTCATCTTCATTATGCGTCGTGCATTGTGAGTTGCGGGCTGAATCCCTGTTCCCTATTCCCCATTCCCCATTCCCTGCCATCTCGTCAAGCGGATTTAGCACAACTTTTTCTGCACTTCTTGGTGAATATGAAACATCTATTTTCATGTCATCCGGATAATAGTTGACTTGAGCCACGACATTGTCGGAATAATCAGCATGGTCTTTTGGAAGAATGTCGAGAAAAAAATTTTCAATATTTGCTTCTTCACGAGACGAATACTCCAAATCTTCACTTTTTGTGCCTATTATTTCACCTCGTTTTATCTTGCGAAGTCCATCCATCATGTTTGCATGCCAAAGTCTGTCGCTTGCTATTGTTCCATAAAGCAGCGGCACTTCTTCAACTGAGGAAAAAATAATGCAGTGAACTTTATCAAACTCCACCTCATCAATTTTGAATCTGAGCAAAATTCGACCTAAGCCGCCAAGTTCTCGTCTCAAAATACTTTTTGTCCCTTTTAATCCAAAAATATATTCCCCATAAGTTAGGTCGGGAATATTATAGATATTTACTGTTGCAAATGTGCCATAAGCATTCCGCTCTAGTGTCAGCGTTCCTTTTGCATTAAAATCACCTGTTAATATGATTAGTTTTTTTTCGAAATTCATTTTAAATTAAATAAAAATTAAAAAGTGAAAAGTGAAAAATATGGTTGGATTATTTTAAATTAATTCTAACAATACTTTGCATCTTTCACTTTTCAATTTTTATTTTTCTCCTATTCTATATTCTACTATATATATCTATGTCAAAAATCCGCTCATATTGTCAAAATGCAAAAAAAAATGTCAGGCGCTTTTTTCGACTGACACTTTCTAGTAATGAATTATTTAATTTTTTTAGATATTATTGATTACTTAGATAGATAATGAACTATTGATTGCAGACTATAAACTGCTGCTTGATAGTAACCGTTTCCGTTGTAGTAACCATTGCCATTATAGCCATTTCCGTTTGTAATGCTTCCTCCGTTTCCGTAAAGCCTAAATACTTCGGCGATTTTTATGCTGACATAATAGTTATTTGAAGTTAACATCCAGTCTGAGGCGTATCCTGTCCATGAGAGAAGATATGGGGCGAGAAAACCTCTTTGAATATCGGTGTAGACTGACTCCATGAACGGAAAATGAATCGCATAAGACATAATCATCATGATAAAACAAGCATACAAAAAGCCTCTCACAAAACCAACCAACATTCCTAATATACGGGACAATGGATTCGGACCTTCGTCACTTCTTTTTAGTTTTTTGATAAAGAATGTTAAAAGCATCATGACAAGCCTTATGAGTATAAAGAGAGCAACAAACACAATTGCACACAGTATGAAATACGCAAATAATGCCGCTGCCATGTTGCCGTCAAAGAGTAAGATTGCTGACGGACTTGCTCCATAGGTTAGTCTTGAAATTAAGAATGTGTTGTCATTGACCCAACCGGAAGTCCAACTATAGATTGAATTATCGCTCAACAGCACAAAACTAGTAACAAAACTCACATCCAATAGAGCATATGCTATTGTTCCTGTTATGAAAAATGCTATAATAAGAGTGACGAACCAGCCGAAAAAGCCAACCACCATCTTGAAAAAGCCTTTGAAAATACCAAAAAGTCCGACTAATAACATCAGGACTATGATACCTATGTCAAAAAATGATATTGCCATGTGACCTCCTTGTTTCATTGAACAATCCATAATGCACAACACACAATGATTGTTAGAATTTATTTTAACTTATATTTTGATTTCCGTCAACTGATATGCTTAGGAAATTTAATTAAAATATGATTAAAGTTTCTTTTTCGTTTAGAGTTGCTAATGCACTATTTTTATTATTAACCATTAAGCAGCACTAAATTGTGATGATAAAAAAGTTTTTCTGTTTTTTCGTCAATAAACTTAACTTACGAAATATAGCGAGTGCAACTTACCAATTTCGAAACAAGTCTAATGCGAGAATTTGCGAAGATATTAATTTAAGAGGCGAGGAGTGTTGCCGTAAATATGATGCAATCCAATAATGAGAGTTGTTTGATGAATTTATTCTCTCCTTTGTATAAACTGGATTTGTGGAAATACTACATCTCCTCTTCTCATCTGATATCTCCACAAAATCTCGCAATAGGGCTGCTGCAAAATATTGGAATATGGCATGAAATGCTTGGGTAAAAGTTTGTTTGCATGAAATATTAAAACATAGCATCCTCAATCATTAATTCCGCTCTCCAACCTCATCACTCTATGCACTGTGCATTGTGCGTGATGAACTGTGTGCTGAAATTGCACTACTAATGACACTTGCTATTTGTCTCGCTAGTTGATAAATGAAACCGAGTGACACACACCCTAATGCACTGCTAGAAGAACAAACTGTTGCGGTTATTGAAATATCACCAACTTTCGGCAAATTTTTGTTTGATGCTGCCCCGGGATATATTCCATCGTTTTTGATTGATATTTTTCCTAAGTCCTCTTTTCTTCCAACTGATGAATCAATGACCAAAATTTTTTTGTCCCGATGCTTGTGTTTGATGAACGCTATTGTTTCAAGTAAGTTGAGAGCATTAACAGGACGAGAGAGAGAGCCATAGACAAACGCCGAAACATTCATCTCCCTTGTTAAAATATGTCCGACAACAGGCCCCAGTGCATCCCCTGTCACCTTATCCGAGCCTATGCACAAAATAACAGGCGACTCACATACTTTAAGCGCCTCATGAGTTGATGTCAAAAATTTCAAAAAATCCGTTTGCACGAATAAAGATTATTGACAAACAATTATTTTTTAAACACAAAAAAAACACTCGCCTAATAAAGTAAGTGTTTTTAAAAATGTAAATTATTTTATTTCAAAAATTTAATTTTAGCAATTTATCATATGCATCTGTTATTTCATTATCAGGAAAATTCGGTTTAATTTCTTTAACATTGAATTCTTTCAAAATAAGATCTATGTCAATGCTTTATTAGCCAATTTTAGAAAAAAGAGACAGTCCATAAATTTATTTCCTCATCAACTAAAAAACTCACTATAATTTAGCCCTTATTTTATACAAAATCCTCACCGATGAAAATGTCACCGATGAGGACAGAGTTTTAATGATTAGGAAAGTTTTTTGTTGATTTTATTAGTTTTTGTAGAATTTTGATTATTATTTGTTTTAGTTTTTTTAATATTTTCATGATGTTATTCCTTATTTATTTTTAAAGTGCTGGCGGATGAGGGTGTTCTCCCTTATAGTTATTGTGATGAGTTTTTTTCAATACAGAATTATTTATAGGAGCGACTATTCGAAAAACCACTAATCATCAATCCCTATCTTGCGAATTCGGCATAGAGTCTGTAGAAGAAGTAGGAGTTTAGGTGCATTCTGAAGAGGGGGTCGTTGGCTAGGGCGTCTCTTGCGTCTCTTCTTGACATGCCGGCGAGATATTGACGGATTTTGAGGTAGTTTTCTCTGAAATTTGTTTGCATGTTGAGGTCGGCTTCTTGCTGCATGTGAGATAATCTTTCACCGTGCAGCCTGCTTTCATTCATTATGTTTTGCATTTGGTTGTCTCGCTCTTGCTGTGACATTTGGTTGTTAAAGCGGATTGCATCACGGTTAAATGCGTCTCTCTCCCCTTTAAGGCGGTTTAATTCTTTGGTTATTCGAGCAGCAAAGGCGATGTTGAAATTGTCGACTGCGGATTGTCTCATTCCCTCAAGGCTGTGAATTTCCGCATCAAGTCCGGCAAGGCGTTCAATCAGTTCATTTGAAATGCCTGTTCTTTGTTCTGCTGCTGCATTTGAGAGAGCGGCTTGTTGGTTGACGGCAATTGACGAGCGAGCGAGCCCTCGCCTTAAACTGTCGTTTGCAACATTTTCTCTTGCTATGCCATACTCATGCTCTACCGCTGCTCTTCTTTCGTCCGCACTTCTCTGAGCCAAAGTTTGGTCGTTTCTAAACTGATTGTAGAGATTGTTGATGTTGTTTTCAATCGCAACTATATTGTGATTGAAGTAGCCTGCCCACTCGTCATTTACTCTTTGACGAAGTTGATCGTCTGTTTGTTCGTTCAAACTCCATCTTTCAAAAGATGAGCTTTGCGGCAACACCGGTCGTTCAATTTGGTTTTGCCTCATCAAAAAAGTTTCTAAATCCCGCCTGTCACTTTTTGACGAATTTTGATTGCTGCCTGAGTTGTTAAGATTTCTTAGGTGTATTTGAAATGCTGATGCCATTTTGTTTGAAATGCATGACGCATAATGCATAATGCACAATGATTGTTAAATTATTTTTTTACAATCATTTTTCCTCCTTTTTCTTTTTGGTGTTTTATTTTTCTGTAAGTTGATATTGTTCTTTTGATTTCTTTGGTAGTTTTTATCATAGTTTTTTAATGCATAACTCATAACGCACAACGAAGGGAGATTGTTTTTTTATTATTCTAACAATCATTGTGCATTGTGCGTTGAAATAATTATCTCATTGCCAACTCTTTCAATAAGCCGTGTGCCGACAATATCAGCGTCGTCGGCAAAACTTAATAGGGTTGCTCTGCTTGTTCTGCGAGTTTTAACTTGCCGTGAGTAAACCGTTTGTGACATTTGCATTGATACTCTCCAGCGTTGACGGAGTTGAAAAAGTTCTTCCGCCGCCTCTTAAGAATATGTTTTGTCCATATGCCTCTCCGCCGGTGATTGCTGAAAATACATCTAAAACAGTGTTAGAAACTGTTTGAGTAATTCTTCCGTGTTTTATTGTTATGTTGTTTTTTAATTTGAGCATAGTTTACAGCAGATAAAAAACAGTTTACAAATATTGATAATTAATTATCTTATTTGTAATATGTAGTTTATAGAATATTCACAGTCACATTAATTCTCACTGCTCCTCGTCCCTCTTCTGCATCTTCAGTGGTTCTTAGAAAACTTCGATTTGAATTGGCGAGAATTAACATTGGACGAGGGGCGTTTTTTATGAATGTGGCGCTTGTTATTGTTTCGGGGTTTTGAAAGTGTGTGTCGAAAGTTTGTGAACTTAGGTCATGACTGACAGTGAAAAAACCTGTTTGCACGGTATTTGATGATTGATTGATATTTCGGACAAATGCTATGATGAGGTTGTTTTTGTGTGAAGTGATTGCGACACTTTGACAGCCTTTTCCCAAAAATCTTCTTTGAAAATCAAAGTTTGAGTTTTGCCTTGCTGCTTTCACTATAAATAAATTGTTATAGATGTCGCTATAGACTATATAGGTAGTTTCGGCATTGTGCTGCAAAACATCAAAAATTTGACCGACACCGACAATCGTTCCTGCGACCGCCTCTCTGATTTGTCTCACCTCATCAGTTTGAAAAAATAATCTGTTGTTCCAACTTGAAACACACATTGTGAACGCCTTGCCTAACTGAAACAATCGCTGATACCCTTTCTTCTAATGATGAAATTCTTATTCTGCGATTTTCACTTGCAGCCTCTTCCTCACGAGTTAACGGAATATAGTCCGATGCTATTTCAATAGCGGTCATTTTGGCACAATCAGCCAGTCGTTCAATTTCACTCAAAACATCCGCTGTCGGCAACTCAGTGCTGTCTAATGCCGCTATGACATCGTCAAGTTGCAAATTTATTGCCGCTTGTTTTATGCAGTCTTTGTAGGTAATTCTGTTCAATGTGGTTCTCCTTGTTTTTAAATTACAAATTACAGTTTACAAATTACAAATGATGTCTAATTAATTTTTTAATTATTTGTAATTTCTAATTTGTAATTTGTCTAAATGCTTTCTCCGTTTCCTTCTCCGCATTTTTTGATATTTTTTCAATTCTTGCTTTTTCTAATTTTTCGTTTTCTCTTTCCATTTCATCTAAAAACTGTCGTCTGTTTTCACTTTGAGTTTTTTTAACATGCAAAAGAGTCCTCTCATCAAGCGAGGAATACGGCAAAATTAAACACAACGAACTCCCTCTTTGCTCATATGAGTGAACTTCAAACTTTCCCGTCTTGTAGTTAAAGACGAGAAAGTAAGAAGAATCAAAACCGCAAATAACACAACGATTGATTGCCTTTTCATAGCACTTTTGACGCAAAATGTCCCAATCCTTTTTCGGAAGTATTTTCGAAAGATTATTTCCCCACGCTCCTTTTGGAAGAAGGTCGATTGTTAAGATTAGATTTTTCATCGCTGCGTCCTTTTTTAAATTACAGTTTACAAATTACAAATATTGATAAAACCTTATTTGTAATTTGTAAACTGTAATTTGTAATTTATTTATGTAACTACTCCCACCTCCGCAACCTCTTCAATCCTCTCAAAAACCTTATGTTCTCTTATGTGCTCAAGCATCTTCTCTTTTAATTCAGGGAGCGATTGGGCTAAAGAGTTAAATTCATTTGTCAGCATGAATTTGGTGTGTATTGAAATATGCCATGTGTGGTCATCAACTTCGAGAACTTGCAGCGGTTCTTTCATAAAGTTTAAATTTTCTTTTTCGGCTCTGTTTATGTGAAGTGCTTCGACATCTTTACTAAACTCCCAGTCGCCATAACCTAAGGACTGCAATATTTTGAACCTTGTTGTGTCAGAGAGTTTGCCTTGTTCATCATGAAAAACGCCCATGCGGAGAAGTTCAAACATCATGTTTTGTCTTGCCGCCGGAGTGTTTGACAACTCGTTTTCGGTCAAGAATATAACATCGTCGCTGACAATATCATGAGAATTAAATGTCAGCACTTCTGTTTCACCATTTGGTCCTGCGACACGAAGCAATCTTCCGTTCGTTGCAAATTGTTTGTAAAGCCTCAAAAGATGCTTTGAAAGTTTCCTTGCTGCGTGTTTTATTTGCTCGGCACTTACCATTAGTCTTGTGTCGTCTTGCTCAATGAGTAGTTGAAGAGCAATTCCTGAGTTAACAGAATTCGGTGCATTCGAACTTCTCATAATTTCCGAAACGCCTGTTGTCGTTATGAACTCATGAAGCAGCCTATCTTCTTCGGCATTAAATTCAGGCGGCACTCGTCCGATGTCAAGCATTCTCGGCATAACCGAGCCTTGCCGATATGATAAGATTTTTCCGGGCGCTAAGCCTTCTTCCTGCAAATTGTCAATATCCACCGACCCGTCTTCCACCGCAAGAACTCCCGTTGCTATGCGGTTCAAAAATTCGTGCTTGCGGTTTTTTACGGCGTTGTAGGCTCTTTGAATTGGAATACATCTTTCTATCATGCTTGTCCCGAAAAAACATCCGGGGCGGGTAAGGGCAACTTGACGAATAAAAGGAAGGTCTCTTTTTCCGTCCTCGCCATTAATGTATGGCAATGGTCCGTAGTGAAGTAAAACATCTCCTACAACTATTGCCAATTCACCCTCGGGCATTTCAGATGTCGGTCTTGTGTATCTTTCAATGACTAAACAATAATCCTCGCTTTTCTCTCGGTTAATGGCAAGTTGTGAACTTGCGCCTCTTGCCCCGCCCATAAATGAAACGCTTGCTTGAGAAAGAACATCCATAGCAGTCGGCTTAACTTTTGCCTTCCAAATTCTTTCAACTTGACTGACTTCAACCGCTTTGGCATGAATAATACTTTGACACTCATCTATATTTGAGGCTAAAATTGAATTGGGAAATATTTCATAAGGCGGACAGATGTCAATGCGGAGTTCACCCTCGAAAACAGGCTTTTGGTGGTCAGTGGTCGGTGATCTGTTGTCGGTGACGGATAAATTATTTTTATCTTCCCATTGATTACCGACCACCGACCCCACCTTTCCAATTTCCCTTCCTCCCGCATTATCCCAACTCACTTTGTAAAACGCAGACCCTGTCAACTCCGACCAATAAGTTGCATCTAATATTTTTTCTTCGAGTTCCAGTTTTTGATATGCTCCGTCAATTATTTTTGTTGATAGCCTTGCCAATCGAACAGCAGCGTCATCAGAGGATCTTGCTCTCACTGCCATTCTAGGTCTAACTCTGGATAACCTTGCTTGACGGGATTCAATAATAGGCGCAATATGGTTAAAAACTTCCCGTTCCTGCCAAAAAAAATCTCTTGACAAATCCTCAATTTCGCCGCCTGCATTAATTAAACAATGCTGACGGCCAATAACAAAATTAGCATTAAGTTGCCACTGTGCCTCAAACTGAGATCGTTCCCTTGCCCTTTCGTTATAATCCCGAGTCACACTGTCAACAATGTCTTCTTTGAAATGAACAACCTTTTTCGTTAATTGTCTCTCTTGTAGTTTTTTTGAGTTTTTCATAAATTCCTTTTAATAAATTACAAATTACAGTTTATAAATTACAAATGTTGATAAATTAATTTAACCTAATTTGTAATTTACTTTATGTTTTTTTCTTTCTTCGCCGCCTTCACCTTCTCTTCCTCTTTAACTTCTTTCGACATATCCTCTTTCTTCACTGCTTTAAATTCTTTCTTCAAGAGTTCAAACAATTCTTTCAAGCACTCGGTGCAAATATTTAACGCACCCCCGATGCCAAGCCTTGAGTGCTTAATGGTTGAGTCTGCAAAGTTCTTACAAACTCCTGTTTCACACCTTATCCGATATTTTGGTTTTATTAATTCCATTTATTATTAATGGGCAATTCGCCCATCCTCCTTTTTTTAAATTATATTTAAATAATGTGCAGGCGGCAAAGTGCCGCCCCCCTATTATTTCAACAGCACACCTAGTTTTAATTCTTCCTGCTGACTTCTTAGGTGTGCCTGTTAATTAATAAGCCCCCTACAGTTTTTCATCGGTTTATATGATGGGCGGCATCCTGCCGCCCACACTTTATAATTAATCAAAAAAACTGACTTGTCCGTCTTTTTTATTTTTCATTTCAAATTCGATTAGTTCCTTTATTAGTCGCATTTTTTCTTTTTTCATTTCTTCTTCTGTTAATGGTTCAGTCTTATCGCTTTCTAATTCAAGCAGCATTTTGATAGCGGTTAAATCGGGGGCAATATGTTTTGTTGTTTCTTTTCTTTTAACTTCTTTTTCTTCTTCATTTCCTTCACTATCTTTTACTAGAGCATATTCTTTCGTCTCTTCTGTCACTTTATATCCAAGAGCCCGTTTTCGCAATGCCTCTTTTATTTCTGATTCCATAATTCCTCTTGTAGGGGCGGGCGTCCCCGACCGCCCGTGCTGAATTTTGAACAAAGCAACGGGCGGGCGAGGACGCCCGCCCTTACAAATTGTTTCACACTAAAATTTAGTCCTTCTCATCTTCCTTATCAGCCTCTCCTTATGCAACTGTATATCACTTTTTACATTCTCTCCCATATCCTTATCAACCCTCGAACAAAGATAATATCTTAGTTCGTCCAAAGCATGGTCGTCCTTTTTTTTCGGCACATCATCACTAGCCCAAAAGTATTGTTTAATTTCACGAATTAGATTTTTGCAAGTGTTGAATATATAGAGTGCGGGCGGCAGGTTGCCGCCCCTACATAAATAACTTTTCACCTTGTTTATTCCATAAAAAAGGTCTTTGTTGACGGACGAATTTGTGACAATTCCCTCGTCATAAAACAACTCTTTCACGCTTTTAACATTCGATAATGTCCTTTGCCCTGCGGCACTGTCAATTAGTGCCGAATATCTTCCTTTGCCGTCAGTGTGCCACTCCAGCCCCTCTGAAAAGCTTTTAATAACTAGTGCATGCTCTTTGACCGTCTTTCTCGCCTCGTAATGCTCCGCAATGACATAGACCTTCCCGTCAAAATCCGCTGCATACCAATGAACACTCGTCGGGTTATTCAACCCAGGGTCAATTGAAATATTGTCAAACCATTCTTTGGGAACATCAAACGGTTCAATCACATGAATTCTTTCGTTGAACTCAGAATACACCAATCCCTTTGAATGCGAAAAATTCCCGTAACGCCTTGTCTCAAGTTCTTCACCGGACATTGCGGAGGTAATTTTTTCCACCTCTGTTTTATCAAGATACGGATTATCCGCCCACTCCATGTGAATATGCCAAGCATCTTCGTCACCATCCTCGTTTAGGTAAATTTTGCTATAGATAAAAGTCAGTCCCAATAGAGGCGTCATTGTTCCGAAAATATCGCCGCACCTATCCAAAACCCTCATTTTACACTCGTCATAAATATCTTTTGGCGGCTCTTCATCAAACCAGACAAAGTCAAGCGAAGTTCCTGCGAACTTGTCCCTATCCATCTCGCACGACTTAAAACCGATTTTGCTAGTTCCTCCGAAAACATTTTTCACAAGTATATAATCAATCACTCCGCCTTTAGGTGAAGATGCCCGCCCGCTGGACATAACAACATCCTCAATCCACTCTGGATTAAGGTAGTGTAATATCTTTGCTTGAGCAACATCTCTTTGAACTTGTGTTGACAAGGAAACAACCCAGCATGAAATGTTGTCTTTGTTTTCCCGATATGGGTGAATTCCTCTTGCTCGATAAACTGTCTCTGCCGCACCGCACTCAGTTTTTCCGCTTCTGTTACCCCCGAACACCCAGCGATTTCGTTTTTGACTTTTGTGAAACTCAATCTGCTTAAAATGAATTTTTTCTGGGTCAGTGTTATAGTAGAGTAAATTATTATTTAACTTAAACTTTTTTATATTTTTTTCTAAGATAAGGATTTTTTGAATTAATTCGCTATCTTCCATAATAAATTATTTTTCGCCAATTTAGTTTGAATTTTTTGTCTAGGGTTATAATATAATGTAGGTGTGCATGGTCTAATTTATTTATATGGGATACCATTCCCTTACAAACTTATATCGTTTATAAATATTTTAGATGTTTAGTTCCTATAATTAAATGAAAAAACTTCTTTATTTATTTTTTTTAATTATTTTTTTGTTATCGGTTGTTGGCTTTTCTTCAACATCAGTTTCCGCAAATACTTTAACTTTTGCTCGCCTTACAACAAATGCTTCTATGTTTAGTGAGCAAAATGAAACATCAAAAATCGTCACATTACCCGAAACTTATTTTGTCATCGTTTTGGGAGATGCGACTGAGAGTGGATTTATTAGAGTCAGTTATCTTGACCTTGTCGGCTATGTTCGCTTTAGTGATGTTGAGGTTGTCGGATTTGAGCCAAGACCCCGCCATCACACTGCAACTTTCACAACAACTCAATTTTATGATTCTGAATATGTTAATTTAAGAATTTCCCCAAATCAAAACAGTCAAAGCGTTGCCCAAATTGCAACAGGAGAAGAGTTGTTTTTCTATGGAACTATTGAAGGCTCATCACTCTTTGGAAATAATCAATGGTTTAAAGTTCGCTATGAAAATAATGACGGAGCAATGTTTCGAGGCTATTTGAATTATCATCACGGAACACCGAGTGAAATTGTGCCAAACAACTATGAAATTGTCCCCCCTCCGCAAATTCCAAATCCTCCGGTTATACCGGGGGAAGAATTTTATACAAACCTCTTTATCGCAATATTCATCATCGCCCTGTCTATCCCTGCTGTCTTTATTATGTTCTTGCTATTCAAAAAAAAGCAGCCGGTCTCAAGAGAACCGAGAAGTTTTTAATTTTTCAGTTGTAATAATCCTTTATATTCCCTCTCTAGTCTGTCTTCGTCAAATCTTAATTCTATCAGGACGCAAGATGCTTTTAAAATAAGTTTGTCAAACCGCCTTAGCATTGAACTTTTGTTTATGCCTTTTTCTCTTGCAATATCGCTCAAAAATTGACGCTTGTCCAAAACAATTTGAAACAATTCTTTTTCGTCCTCGTCAAAACAATTCATTATTTCATTGAACATTACTTTTAAGTTGCAAAGTCTTACTTTTTTATTAAGAAGGTCAAGAATTTTTTCACACACCAATTGAGTCTCACTTACATATCTTTAGTGTGAGTTTCAATTTTGTAACGAAGTGCTTTCTCTGCATCTTCAAGTGATGATTGAATTTTATATATTGCAATGACCCAATGTTTCATAATTTTTAACACATAACAATAGCTAAAATTAATTTTTAAAAATTGACATTCGTTATGCACTCTACATTAATATTATACCATATTAATAGAGACACCTGTATGTCACATTTAAAAAAAGTTGCACGCTATAACGGGACAGTTTTTTAAAAAAATTTAACAACTTTTGGTGACTTAAACTAATTTGTGGTAAAATTTAATAAGAAACTGTCTCGTTATAAAAACAAATAGGCGGTCACTGACCGCCCAAGAAAATTTAAAAAAAATATCTATCCCTCACTTTTAGTCTTTCATTCACTTTTTACTTATTTTTACTTCCCTTTCCGCTTTTTAGTTCATATTTTCCAATGTCAACAATGAATATTTTTTCATCCTTTTTCTTTTTTTCTTCAATTGCTATTTCAAATAGTTTTTCCAAAATATCTTGATAAGTCATGTTTGGAAAAAGATAGTTTGAAAATGAGCCGGGGATTGTGTTTATTTCGTTGACAAAAATTTCACCGTCTTTGGATTTTAAAAAATCAACTCTTGCAATGCCGCTGCAATCGAGAGCAGCAAATGCTTTTTTTGCCATGTCTTTTATTTGTTGAGTTTCTTCTTCACTGATTTTTGCCGGAAACTCTCTCTTTGAGCCTGCGTTTTTTGAATTATATTTATCATCAAAAGTCAGAAACTCATTCCATGATATTGGCTTTTCTATTTCACTTACAATTAAGTGGGGAACGGGGTCGGTCGAATTTGTTTGATTTTTTGCGGTAGTACTTGTAGGGGACGGCGCCCTCGCCGTCCCGCTGTCGTTCCCCGAGCCACTCTCATTCGGGACGGCGAGGGCGCCGTCCCCTACAATCTGCCCGTCAAAACCACTCTCACAATCCCGATTCTCGACATCCGATTCCCCATCACCCAGTCCCCAATCCCTAGTCCCCAAAACAGCACAATTATATTCCGAAAAATTAGTCAATGCCCTTTCAACCAAGACCCTATCGTCGAATGCATATGCAACTTCTAGGGCAGTTTTTAACTCCTCTTCATTTTTAGCAATACTTATTCCGATAGAAGAGCCAAGGTTTGAGGGTTTTATTATTAGGGGAAATTTGATTGAGTTTGGAGTTGTTGAGGAGTTGTTTTTCTCACCCTCAACTTCACACTTCACACTCCACACTCCACACTCCACGCAGTTAAGCCCTGCCTCTTTAAACAGTTTTTTCATCGTTATTTTGTCCATTGAGTTTGCACTTGCTCGAACTTTACTCCCTGTATAGGCAATACCTGACATTTCCAATAATCCTTGCAAAGTGCCGTCCTCACCGAAAGTGCCGTGAGTTGCCAGTAGTGCGACATCAATTTTGTTGATTTTTCTCCCATATTTTGAAAATAAAAAAGGACTGGATGGGCGAAAATGCACCTCTTTCCCTCTCACTTTTTTCTTGTTTTTAAAAACATTGATATTGTCAAATTTTTTGCTGACAAGAAATTTTCCGCTTTGGGTTATGTAGATTGGCACAACTTTGTGAGAAGTTTTTTTCAGAGCATTTAATGCTTCAAATGCCGTGATGATGCTAATATTATGTTCAGGGCTTTTTGAGCCGAAGAGAAGAGCAATATTTAGAGAAGTAGTTCTATTCATAATACTACTTATATATGCTTTTGCTCGGCGAAAAGTGAGAAAATAAGTGAAAAGTGAGGACAAGTATTTTTCCTCACTTTTTACTTTTCACCTATTACTTTTTATCTAAAATTTAACAATTGCTCCGACAAACCTATCTTGAGTTTTTTTCAACTCCGCAATCACTTTATCAACTTCCGAAAATCCAACTTCTTTTGTTATTAGGTTTTTTATCTTCACGCTTTTGTTTGCCAAAAGATTTATCGCACTAACTAAATGACGAAAGCCGTCAGGCACTCCATAGACGCTGAGTGATTTTTCAATGATTACATTAAAATTTTTGAGCGGCACACTGACATCAATTGCTGCTTCATTTTTTCCGAGCATCCCGAAAACGCATCTGGCATTCTTTTGGACAAATTTCAAAACTCTCAAAAAATGAGCATCGTGATAAGAAGTAATAATTGCCTTTTCAGCCATTCTTCCGCCGGTTGCTTTCAATATCTTTGAACTTATGTCATCTTCAGCACTGTTTATCGCATAGTAAACCCCATCTTCGCTCGCTTTTTGAAGCCTGTCTGCTCTTGTGTCAATCAAAATCGGCACTGCCTGATAGTAGAGTGCGAGATGAGCGCACAACATCCCTTCGCAGTTTGCTCCGACAATAACAACATGCTCGCCCTTTTGAACTTTCAGTTTTGAAAAAATATTCAAAGCATGAGCAACATACTCAATAAAAACCGCATCGTTATCTGAAACATTTTCAGGTAACTTTATAAGTTGTCTTTCCGTTATGTTGACAAAATCGCTTAAAACTCCATCTGTGTTTTCCGACAATATTTTCAAATTTGAACACAAATGCTCATTGTCGTTTTCGCATTCAAAACACTCTTTGCAAACAAAATACGGACTAACCAAAACTCTGTCACCACGAACAAAATTAGTGACACTCTCATGAGTCTCGCTTACCATTCCAACGCCAAGCCTTCCAATAATTTTTGGCTCTGGCTGTATGTTTGATTCAAAAGCCAAAATATCACTATGCGTTATCAAAGAGTAGTTAAGTTTCACTTTGACCTGCCCTTCTGAAAGTGCTTTTGGCTTCATTTCCTCAAGAACTATTTCCTCATGCGAGATAACTTTCCATGCTCTCATAGTAATATTATATTACAAAATAATAAGGATGTCAAACATTTCAACGCACAATGTGTAGCACCTAAGCATAATGATTGAAAAGAATATTTTAACATTAATTCTAACAATCAATGTGTGTTATGCGTTGATTAAATACTATTCAATCTTTTCATCACATCTTCACTAGGAGGACTAATTCCTTTTAACTTATATTCCATCCCTAGTTTTTTCCACTTTTCCGCACCCAGTGTGTGATATGGCAGCAGTTCAACTTTTTTTGCACCTTCTGCTAATTTTTTGAGTTTTTTAATTTGTTTTTCATCATCAGTGAGGTTTGGAACAATAACCTGTCTGACATAAAATGTTTTTGAAATAGTTTTTATGTAGTCAAGCATTTTGAGCATATTTTCAATCGGCTGCCCTGTTATTTCAAAATATTTGTCAGCATCGGTGTGTTTTATGTCAAAAAGCACAATATCTATTTCATTTAGCACTCTTTTAACAGCATCAGTCAAAAGAACTGCACCTGATGTGTCAAGACAAACATTAAAACCCTCTTTTTTCAGACCTCGAATTAAGTCAAGCGCCCCCTCTGCTTGCATAAGCGGCTCTCCGCCCGAAAGCGTTACACCGCCTTTTTCGCCATGATACAACTTATATTTTTTACAAAAAGCAACTATCTCTTGAACGGAATAATCTATTCCGCCCTTTGTTGCAATCATGTCAGGGTTGTGACAATAAAAACATTTAATAGGACAACCTTGAAAAAAAACAACTGTCCTGAGTCCCGGCCCGTCATGAGCACCTAATGTTTCGAATGAGTGAATACGCAACTTCATGTTAATACCTCAAAAATCAAAATTACAAATAAGGTCAAATTAATTAATCATCATTTGTCCTTTGTCCACTGTCCTTTGTAATTTAAAAAAATGTTCTGTCAAGAACTTCTTGCCTGTGCTTTGTGCTTAAAACTCCGAATCTGACTGCGTATCCGGACACTCTAACTGTCAAATTCGGATACTCTTTCGGGGCTTCGTGGGCTTTTTGCAAATCTTCTTTTTTGTGCATATTGACATTAAGATGAAAACCGCCGCTTTTAAAATAGCCGTCTAAAAGTGCCGAGATATTTTCAAAAATCATTTTTTCATTCTTGCCAAGACTTTTTGGAGCAATCGAAAAAGTGTTTGAAATTCCGTCTTTGCAGTAGTCATAACTTAGTTTTGCAACCGAGTTGAGTGACGCAAGCGCACCATGTTTTTCTCTGTTGTGATATGGATTTGCCCCGGGAGCAAAAGGTTCGCCTTCTTTTCTTCCGCAAGGAGTGTTTCCTGTCAATTTTCCATAAACAACATTTGAAGTGATTGTGAGAAGACTTAAAGTATGAATTGCATCACGATAGCATGGTGTTTTTTTGAGTGAAGAATAGAAATACTCAACAACTTCTTTTGCAATATCATCAACCCCCTCCTCGTCATTTCCAAAAGTCGGAAACTCACCTTCAACAAGATAATCAACGACTATCCCTCTTTCATCAGTTATCGGAGTTACTTTAGCATATTTTATTGCACTAAGACTGTCCGCCAAAACTGAAATTCCTGCAATTCCGAATGCCATCAGCCTTTCCACTTTTGTGTCGTGAAGTGCCATTTGGACTTTTTCATAGGCATATTTGTCATGCATAAAGTGAATTATATTCATTGTGTTGACATACTGTTCACACAAATAATCAACACTTTCTAAAAATCTTTTTTTGACTTTTTTATAATCAAGCACTCCCCCGTCTTTTAGCATTTCTTTGTAATTTGGAGATTCCGGCAAAATTTGGTCGCCTGTCATTTCATCTTTTCCGCCGTTCAAGCACAGCAAAAGAAGTTTAACAATGTTGCATCTTGCCCCAAAATACTGCATTTGCTTTCCAAGTGTCATAGCAGAAACACAACATGCTATCCCATAATCATCACCAAAAGGCTCTCTCATCAAATCATCATTTTCATATTGAACGCTTGAAGTGTCATGAGACACTTTTGCACAATACAATTTGAATTTTTCAGGCAAATCTTTGCTCCAAAGAACCGTCATATTAGGCTCCGGAGCAGTTTCCAAATTATATAGGGTGTGTAGAAATCTAAACGAAGTTTTTGTAACCATTGTTCGGCCGTCTTCACACATTCCGCCAATTGCCTCAGTAACCCAAGTCGGGTCTCCGACAAACAAGTCATTATATTCAGGCGTTCTTAAATGTCTTGCCATTCTTAATTTTAGAACGAATTGGTCAATTAACTCTTGTGCTTCGGTTTCAGTCAAAATTCCGTCTGCAATATCTTTTTCAATGTAGATATCAAAAAATGTTGAAACTCTTCCCAAACTCATCGCAGCACCGTTTGCTTCTTTTATTGCGCCCAAATAAGCATAGTAAGTCCACTGAACTGCTTCTTTTGCATTTTTGGCAGGATTTGAAATATCATGTCCATACAAAAGCGCCATATCTTTGAGTTTCCACAAAAACTCTCTTTGGCGATACAACTCCTCTCTCAGCCTAATTCTCTCATCCGACATATACCCATTTCCCATCTCAACAAAATCATTCATTTTTTCTTCAATAAGTTTATCAACACCATAAAGAGCAACACGCCTATAGTCTCCGATTATTCTCCCTCTTCCATAAGCATCGGGAAGTCCGGTGATAACCCCGTTGTTTCTAAATTTTTTCATTTCGGGGGTGTAGACTCTATAGACCCCGTCATTGTGAGTGGTTTTGTATTTAAATTGTTCTTCAACCAAATCACTCACTTTGTGACCATATGCTATCGCACTGGTTCTTGCCATTCTTATTCCGCCGAACGGATTGAGACCCCTTTTTAGCGGCTCATCAGTTTGAAGTCCAACTATAACTTCATTTTCTTTGTCCAAATATCCTGCATCATGAGAAAGGACACTAATGACTTTTTCCGAATCAATTTTATAGACTCCTCCTCTCTTCTTTTCCTCATTTAACAATTCAAGATACTTGTCCCGAAGAACCGCCGTCTTAGCACTTGCTCCAACCAAAAAATCATGACCGCCTTTATAGGGCGTAAAGTTTTTCACGATAAAATGACGAACATCAATTTTGTTCTTCCACTTAGTGCCTTTGAAATTGTCCCAACCTTGGTTTTTATTTTCTTGCATAAAACTCCTTGTTTAAGTAAAAAGTAAGTGTTAGATTGAAAAGTATAGGTGAATTTTTTAAATTAATTCTAACAATATTTTTCACATTTCATCTTTCACTTTTACTTAATAATTCAATATTTTCAACCCTTTCATCACCCTTACCAAAAAACTTGCGACAAAGTATGAGCCTAAAACTACTGCCATTAGAAAGAAGAAGTGATTTAGGGCAAAGTGCTCTGTGTTGACACCAAACATTGTCGGCAAAACTGACGCACCAAATAATATCAACAATCCGCATCCAACAATAAGAATGCTTCTCCAAATATCAAACGGCTCGCAAACTTTAACAAGCATCATAAAGCCTGCAAATGTCATGGCAAGAACCATCATTGTTGAATACAAAGCATTTGAGGCAGCAATTAATGCGTAAGGATGCATTGCTTGTTGTGCAATAGATAATTCATAAGCATTCATGTATTGAGGATTTTCTATAAAACGCATTGGCACTTCATAATAAGGGAAATAAATGTCTCCTGCTCCGCCAAGCGAGAAAAAGACGAATGTCACCATAACCGCAAAAACTATCGTTATTCCGCCCGGCACGCTTCGCCCGATAACATTCGAGAGGAAGTTGCCTTTGATTAGATTGTGGTTTGGCTGAAGCGCTAAGACAAAACTTGGTATTCCTATTATAAAAAATTCTAAAAGGAGCATTTGATTTGTTCTGAACGGATATTCTCTCAAATAATCCGCAACAACATTTCCGTCAAGTATTGTCGGCACAATCAAGAAAATAATTGAAAGCAGTATTGCCATCAAAGTTTTCATCAAAAACAGCGATGATGCTTTTTGAATGTTGTTGACAACTCTTCTTCCCTCTTTGACAACATCCGGCATTGACGCAAACGAACTATCTCTCAGCACCAAGTGGGCAACATTCCTTGCTGCATCCGCACCGGACGCTAATGCAACCGAACAATCCGCTTCACGCATTGCGAGTATGTCATTAACACCGTCTCCGGTCATAGCAACTGTTCTTCCTTGTGCTTTTAAGGAGCGGACTATTACTTCTTTTTGTTCAGGGGAAACTCTTCCAAAAACGGTGTATTTTTTTGCCGCTTCTAAAACTTCCTGCTGAGACAGACCATGACATGAAATATATAACTCTGCTCTTGGAACCCCGACTCTTTTTGCAACTTCACTGACGGTTATGGGGTTATCACCGGAGATAACTTTTATTTCAACATCGTTTTCCTTAAACCATTTGATAGTGTCATAGGCTGTGTCTCTAATGTGATCTTCAATAACAATAACATATAGCGGACGCCTGATAGAAGGCAATTTGTCTCCGCTAATATTAGCAGGTGAATGTGCAAGAACCAAGACTCTGTGTCCGTCACTTGCCGCTTCTCCAACTATTTTTTCAATCCTCACTCCCATGTCCTTTAAGACAAATTCAGGAGCCCCGAACATAAAAGTTCCCTTGCCCTCAAATGATACCGCTGTCATTTTTCTTTGCGAAGAAAAAGGCAAAACATTCTCGGGTCTTAAGGTTTTTGAGTATCCAAAATAATTGGCAAGAGCCATTGCCGTTTGATTGTTGTCCCCTGTCGCTGTCAGCATTGAACCTATGATTTCAGCAGCAGAGTAGTCAAGTTTTTCACTTCCTTTTATGTCAATAACCTTTTTGACATTCATTGTGCCATCGGTTATTGTTCCTGTTTTATCGAGGCAAAGAGTGTCAACACGAGCCAGCATTTCAATGCAATACAAATCTTGAACGGTTGTTTTTTTCTTTGAAAGGCGAATAACGGAAACTGAAAGCGCAATACTTGTTAAAAGAAACATTCCGGCAGGAAGCATTCCGATGACCGCCCCCGACACTTGGAAAATATTCCGCCCCCATGCCTCCCATGTTGTTCCCATGTTGACTGCATTAATCCAAATCATAATGACAGTTATCGGAACAATAAATATTGAGATTATCCGAATGAGAAAACGAACCGAATGCATAAGTTGTGATTTTGGCTTTTTGTAACGCTTTGCGTGAGAAGAAAGCGTTTCAACATAGTTCGCAGCCCCAACCTTTGTCACCCTCATGTAACAACTTCCGCTTGTCACAAAACTTCCGGAGTATAACTCGCTTTTTGCAATTTTTTTAACAGTTTCGCTCTCACCTGTGAGTAATGCCTCATTAACTTCAACCTCGCCGCCGATAACTTCACCATCAGACGGAATTTGTTTCCCCATCTCCAAAACCAAAATATCATCAAGGACAACTTCTCCAACAGGAATAACAACTCTTTCCCCATTCCTTATCGCAATAGCAGTCGGAGCAGTGACCAATTTTAATTTCTCAACCGTCATCTTTGACTTAATTTCAGTAACTATTCCGACAGTTATATTTGCAAGAATTATTATAAGAAATACTAACTGCGTGAATTCAAAATCATCATGATTCGCAAAAACAATGAGCGCCGCTGCAACCGCAAAAACCATGAGATTGAAAAATGTGAAAATATTTGAAAAAAATATTGAGCCGTATGACTTTCCATGCTTTGCCTTGTTGACATTGACAAACCCCTCTCTTTGTCTTTGTTCAACTTGCATTTCATTCAGTCCCATTGACTCAGATGCCTCGAATCTTTCTGCGTTTGTAAAATCAATGCTAATACCTTTTTTCTTTTTCTTCCTCCCTAGTCTCATCATAAACTTTGGGAGCAGTGAGCCGTCAATAGTTCTGGAATTAGAAAAAATATCTTTCTCAAATGATTTTTCCTCTTCTCTCTCTTCAAAAATCTCTTCATCAAAATGTATTGCATCATTAGAAATATTAGTGTCTTTTGTCGTCACCTTCGGCAATTTTTTCAACCTTTGAGCCGTTCGCTTTAATGCTATTTCCTCTTTTTCTCCGGTATTTTTTTCATACCACAACGCATCTTTCGCAACAGGAGGAATTGGCACAGATTCTATGTTCTCAAGAATCTGCGCCTGAAGTTGCGCCTTTTGCTCACGCCCTTTTCTAATCTTTTCCTTAGTCTCCCTATCCATACCGCTAACAACTTTTATCTTATTTATGTCTCATTATGAAAACATTATTCCAACACAAGACAAAAGCGTGTCCAAACAATATACCACAATTAATCCCCCCTGTCAAGCATTTTCAACACTTTTGTTTGTTGGTTTTAATAATACTAGCATTCTCCGTCAAGAATGTTAAAAACACTTGTGATATCTTCTTTTTTTAGATTTGAATTTTTTAGAAGTTGTTGTTCATTTTCTAAGTTGGTTGAGCGGGCTATGATTAGATTATTGTCGTCTATTATGCAGTTGTCTTTCTGAGTTTGTTTAATATAGTATTTGACTGATTTTGATATGATGATTTTGCATTTGCCTGTGATAAAAATATCTTGATTTGCAGGGACAAAAAATGTGCCGCCTAAAATAAGAGAAGTTTTTTTGTTTTTTAGTTCAATTGTCGCACTTCCCTCAATCAATGTCAAGACTGCAAAAGTTTTTTCACTTCCTTTTAGAAACTGTTCGCCGTCAATTTCCAGTTCATATGCAGTGAAACTTTTGCAGCCGCCAAGCCTTGTTAATCCGTCATTTGTTTTTATTTTTTTGTCCAGTTTTTCATATTTTGAATATGTCGAAACATTGAGAGCATCTTCAATATGTAATTCTCTTGGTTGACCGTCAGTTCCTACTCTTTTAAAATCATAGAGCCTGTAGGTTAAGTTACTGCTTTGCTGAACTTCATAGAGCGTGACACCTTTGCCTATTGCGTGAATAGTCCCTGCTTCAATAAAAAAACAATCGCCTTGTTTAACGGGAAAAAAGTTGAGTTTTTCAAGTATTGTTCCGTTTTTTAAATCATTTTCCAAATCATCTCTAGTCATGTCATGTTTAAAGCCGCAATATATCCCCGCATTTTTTTCAGCATCAATTATATACCACATTTCCCTTTTTCCGAAACTGTTAACTTTTTTAGCGTATTCGTCATTCGGGTGAACTTGCACTGATAAATTATCTTCAGCATCAATAAGTTTTATTAAAAACTCCAATCCGTCTTTTGAATTCTCGCCCAAATTTTCGCTCGTCAAAACATCAGCCAAAGGTTTTCCTTCTTCGGTCAATGACATTCCATCGGGATGAACGGAAAACTCCCAACTTTCGGCAATTGTTTTTTCGTCTGATACTTTGCCGAATTTTGACTTCAATTTTGTTCCGCCCCATATATAACTTTTTAACGCCGGTGTTATCTTCATAATCTTTTACCTTTTTAGAGGTAGCCTTATATTTTGCTTTGCTATCTCAACTATTTCATCAACCGAGACTATTTCGACATGTTTTTTTAGTTTTGAAACAATATATTCAACATGTTCCATTTCAACTGTCCAAGGGTGAATATTTAGAACAGTGTAGCCGCTCGCACTTGTCGGGTCGGCTTCAAAGTTGTTAATGGCATCAATATAACCATCCAGCCATTCCTTTGTTATTTGACCTGTTTGATTGCTTGGATGCCACAGCGACAAACGAACGCTTAAAAACGGCTTTCCTTCACTCCAGAAAATTTCGCCTTTTCCGCTTTCGTATCTATCGGGGTCAATTTCCCAAACTCCGCCCGATATGTTTTTTTGCTTCGCATAGTGTCTTAATCTTTCTTCTGCAATAAATTTGCCATCAAACTTGACATGTTTTAAGTTGTCTAAAAGAACTACTGCCGTCATGTCTGACTCAGTCATTAACTGGCTTGTCAGGTTTGTGAATGCGTCAAGCCTTTCAATCGGATAAGTTGTTGAATTGATATAGCCTGCTCCTGACACTCCTGCAATAAAACTGTCAAACTCATTTGCTAAGTCAAAGGTGTAGTCAGTAACAACTGCCCCAAGCCTTGCCATATATGGCGGGAAAGTCCATGAAACTTTGTAGTCTCTTTTTCCTCTTAATCGCTGCCCAAAAGTTGAAGTGGTTGCAAAATTTCTTGAACACCATTGAATATTGTCACCGTCAGAGACGCAAATTGCAAGATAGTGCTTTCCTTTTTCTGCTTTAATTTTATTAGGTTTGGTTTTTTGTTTTAGTTTTTTGTCAATTCTTACACCTGCTAAAAAACTGGTGTTTGATGACCAGTCCATTGGTATGACAAATTTTCCGAACTCTGAGCATTCGGCAACAAACTTTATCTCATCATCAGTCCAACCCATGACAGGAATATTATCGTCTGCCCATTTGAATATTTCATTTCTGAATTCAACATCTTCGGCATTATGCTCGTCTGTGTAGAAACAAAACAATTTCAGTGCAACGGCAAAATCTCTTAGTTGCGGCATAAATAACGGTTGATGAATAAGAGCACCTTTGTTTAGGCGGTCTTTGTATAGTTCAAAAATTTTGCGTTTTCTTTGCGTTTCATTTCCCTCAATATCCGCAAAATCAAACTTTTTGACAAAGTTTAATTTTATTGCTTTTTCTTCGCATGAAACAGGAACTGCCAAAAATCTTTCGACTCCTGAAACAACCATAGACGAATTAATGTCACCGCCTCTTGTTGAGTCAAATAAAACATAGCCTGCCTCAAAAACAGCACTTTTAAATTCGCTGACAATATCCCAAACTGATTTATATTCTTTTGAGGTATACTCACCGGTTGCAACAAGATAGTCGACATATGCTTGATAATTATCGGTTATTATCACAATGCGTGCCTCATCTTGTGCGACAATGCCTTGAAGGGAGGACAGCATCAAATACTCGTCCTTAGTCATATTGTCTAAGTTAATAGTGACAATATTTTTTCCTGATTTTAAAATTGAAAAAATGTCTTTCATAATATAGTGTTTCCTTTTTTATTTAGTTATATTGAAAAGTGGAAATGCAAGTCAAACAAATCAGCAGGTCTGCGTGTTCCACTTAGCAGTCTTGTGATAAAATCACCTAATTCATGCTCCAATACTGCCCATCTATAAGTTGCCGGGACACTAATAACATGGTTAAGTTGTTCCATAAACACAGGCCAAGCGTTGCCTTGAGTGAAGTGTTCATTTTCTATTGTTGAATAAGTCACAGGAATAAAATTTTGGGGAGCATTGTGAAGCAGCATTACTTCATCATTTGTCAAAAAGAATTTCATGAAATCAACAGCAAGTTCTTCGTTGATAGTTCCCGACGATGATGCCATTGAAAATAATCCTAAAACACTTTCGCGAGAACCACCTTCATAAAGACTAACGAGTGGTGCAAAACGAAGATCATGTCCCATGACTTCATAAATCAATTGATACTGCTCTATTTTCCATGGTCCCATTTCCATAAAAGCAACTCTTCCGCCTTCAAATGCTCCTTCTTGAAAAGTTGCAGGAGCAAAATTATTTCTGCCCAAGTCATAAATCTTTTGTGCTGCTGCAACATTTTGAGATGAATAAAGCCTGATTTCTTCAAGATTTTCACACATTATTTCCCCGCCCATTCTCGCTGACATTGAAGTAAAATACATCGCCGCCATACTGTGATGTGCTGCTCCTGCAGGAATTGTGTATGGGACTAATGCATTTC
Source organism: Bacillota bacterium (assembly GCA_009779975.1). Lineage (GTDB taxonomy): Bacteria > Bacillota > Clostridia > Christensenellales > Pumilibacteraceae > WRAY01. Next base: position 46,311 of record WRAY01000001.1, read on the forward strand.
CGCCTGTCAATCCTTGAAGTCTGTTATACTCCAAAACATCCGCACAAATTGCCATTTTTTCTTCCCATGTCGACGGAACATCAGCATCAGCAAACGCTCTTCCATGCACTCTTTGAAAAACTCTGTTTAAAAGAGTGTGGTTATAAGCAAGTGTCAAAACATTCGCAGAAACAGGAAGTGCAAACGCATCACCTAAAAAAGTATTCGCCGGCCAAATGCTTTCAACAACTTGCGGACGAATGACAGTTTCAATTGCGGGGTCAAATTCATTTAAATTAGTAATGAATCCCATGTTTGCAAGTTGTGGAACATAAACTGAGTCCAAAAACACTATGTCGGGATAATTAAAACCTTGTCTTGCAATCATATATTGCATGAAAAAATTAGTTGATGCTTGCGGCACAACTCTGAATGTCACATTAGGATTAATTGCTTGATACAATTCAATCGCTCTGTTTAGTGAAGCAATCTCAACAGGAGCCCCGGGCCACCAAATCAATAACTCACCCTCTCTGTCCGGAGGTGTTATCCCGCCATTGGGTGGCGCTGGCGGTCGTGGATTAGGGGTTGGATTAGGTGTAAATCTTCCGTAAAGAGGAATGTTTGATTGAGGTCTTGGATTTAGTGGTATTTCTATCACTCTATTTCCTCCAACCTCTGCATCAAACCAACCGTCAAATGTGTGCCCAAAAAGAGTGGCATCAGTTAGTGTCAAGGGCAAATCATCACGAGTAATTGTCGTTGGATTAATATGAAATACGCCTGACGGCAAATTAGCATAAAAATTATATGTTATATTAAAGGTAATATCTTGATTACAGCCAAAACCAAATGACATGACAAATGCCGTTATTAGAATAAAAAATATTTTGGATATTTTTTTCATTTTATTTCTCTCCCCTCACTATCTCCTCAACCTTTTCCCACATTTCTTTGTTAATCTCTTTGTTTAAAAAGTTAAGATTATTTTTTAGGTGTTCAATCTTTTTTGTTCCCATTAGGACTGAGGAGATGTTTTCGTTTTTGAAAAGAAATTGAAGAGCAAGTTGCGTTAGCATTTCGGCATTGTTATTTGTTATTTCGAGTAGTTTTTTTATGCGAATTTTGTCCGGTTCATTCAAACTGTCCAAATTATCCAAAACTCTTTTAGTAAACATTCCGTTCCCCATTCCGCTTCTGATAAAAACTGCGATACCTTTTTCGGCACACAGTTTTATGTTTTCTTCATTGTCACGATAAAACAAATGATGTCCCATTTGCATCATGTCAAAGTCGCCGCTTTCAATACACCTTTTGGCAAGCGGTCCGCAAATTGATGCTCCGAGAAATTTGATTTTGCCTTCTTTTCGCGCATCTTTCATTGCTCCGACTGTCTCACCTCTATCCAGAGTTTCCTCCGGATTTGATCCAAAATGGATTGCCATTATGTCAATGACATCTGTTTTTAAAAGGCGTAAACTTTTTTCGATTGATTCTTTTATTGCCTTATAGGAAAAGTCATAGTATGTTCCGTCATACCCTAGATTGTGTTCTCCGCATTTTGATGCCAGAATAAATTCCTTTCTCCTGTGAGAGAGAAACTTTCCAATCCTCTCTTCACTTTTGTGATAGGCACTTGCAGTGTCAATCAAATTAATCCCCAAATCCAAAACACTGTTTAAAACTCTTTCAGACTCTTTTTCACTAGGGATATCCCTGTCCGCTCCCATCCCCCAAACTCTGCCAATCTCCAAACTGCCAAAGCCCGCAAAGGTGACTTCAGTGTTCATTCTTTTGATTTTTCTCTTAGTTAATCCTGTCATTTAAAATTATGTCTCCTTGTTTGTTATTATTTTGCATTTTTTCATTTTTGCTAACCTTTGAGTGCCAAGCTCTAAGAAGAATTCCGTGAAGAGCAAAAAAGATTAGCATTATTGCCATACCGATAACGACAAGCAATTCAGTTACTCCTATTAATGCTATGATGATGACAATAACACATGATAATGCCCGCCCCACAAAAAATGCGCTTTCAAAAAATAAATGACTTTCTGCAATATATTTTTCTGTGCCGAATTTTTTTGGGAAGTTTAGCCGCGCTGTTGATTCTTCAAGCGTCACAACCGTCCTGAAAATTATTCCAAACTGAAATATAACAAGAGTTGTGAAACCAACATTAAAAAATAACGGAATTAGAGTGAGAAGCGGCACAATTCCAAGTGCCCAATAAATTTTTTTGTTTAGTTTTTTATAAATAATTAGAACTACAACTCCCACAACAGCCGCAATTGATGAAAATGCTCCAAGTGATATATTTGAGCCGAACACTAAAACAACAAGAAGAACCAGTCCGAAACTTACTGCCCTGAGCATTCCGCTGAGCGCTTCAACTCCCCAAAAGGCAAATGTTAATTTAAGACGCTTTTTTTCTTTTAGTGTTTTAAAAAATTCCCTTATTTTAAAACTATCCTTTTCTCTTTTCGGCGAAGAAAAAATAAATGTTGAAATGAGTTGAATGGCACCGATTACCAGGACGATAATACTTGTTAAATAAAATGAGCCAAAATCAATTAACAGTCCGAATGTGAATGGGAAAATTATGCTTGCGGCAATTTCAAGACCAAAAAACCATGTCATATAATTTTTTGTTTTTTCTCCTTCAAAAGTGTTTGTGACAAGATAGTTCATCGCTCCCCAATGCAATCCGCCGACAGCACCCCAAATAAAGCCAAATAATATATAGAAGTTTCTTAGTCCGTCGCTCCAAAAAATAAGCGTTACCAAAAAAGCACAAGCAAGAGCTACGGAGGCTCTTGTTATCCAAATGGGTCTTATTTTTTTGCATAGGTAAGAGGCTAGAAAATAGAAAATAAATAATGCAGCACAATCCAAAAGAACAAAAAGTGCCACCGCCATGAAACTATAGTCAGTGAGTGAAAAAACTTGTGCCACCAAAAAGACACTAACAAACAACGCAAGGACAGAAAAAGCAATATTAGTTGTCAGCATCGCTATTTTGTTTGTTTTTATTTTTGTCTCTGTTTTTTTACTTTCTTCCATCGATATAATCTAAAATCTGTTGAAAATTTTCAAAGAATTCGTCGCACAGAGGCAATGTTCCGCTTTCTTTGATGTTTCCGCCTCCGATACCTATTGTTGTGAATCCTGCAAGTTTCACAGCACAAACGCCTGCTCCGCTGTCCTCAATTCCCAAAACATGGTCTCTTTCTTCAAAAGGAATGTTGAGTCCAACAACGCATGTTTCAGCATAAAGCCATGGATGCGGTTTTGGAGACAACTCACCCAAAGTTCCTGCCTCGCCTTTGCGAAGAGGAAAACCTGCTGTGATTGCTGCGTCATAGAAATCTTTAGGGTCACCCATTTTCAGAGTTTTAAACGCATCCAAAATTTCCGGCCATGCTTTTTCATAGAGACCGCTTGTGACAAGTCCTACTTTTATTTTTCGCTCTTTTAAAGCATATAGAAAATCTTTAAGACCGGGAGTCGGAGTAAACGCTCCTTCCTTTCCACGACCCGCTAAAATTTCGCTCATTTCTCTGTGAGTGTGTTCAAAATAAAATTTTCTTGCCTCTGCTATATCTTTTTTCGGGCAATATTTTTGAATGCAATAGTTCAAATGCTCCGAGACACTGTGTCCTGAAACATAGGGAATGTCATCTTTACTCAATCGGAAATTGTCGTCACCAAGCAATGATGCCGTTGTTCTCTCAATTATCCAAATCCAAAACTCTTCAGAGTGAACACTTGTTCCGTCCAAATCCATAAGGACTGCTTTCACAGGTCTTTTTAGTGACACTTTATGAACAGGATAGAATGCCGGATAGCCCAAAGCAGAGTCAACAAATGCCAAAGTTCTGTCTTTAAAAGCAATAAATTCTACTTTCTTATCGCCTGTTGCAGTGATTGATTGAACTCCGCCAATACCAACAGCAAACATTCCGCCTCCGCCCTTTTTCAGTTCAATAAAACCGCAATCAGCATCAAATTCCCCTAAGTTGGGGATAACAAATTTTTTCTTCATTTTTTAGTATTCCTTTATGTAGTGCAGGGCACAGCAAATGCAGCCCCTGCCAATTTATTTCTTCTCTTTTATAACCAACTTGTTAAAAAGTCACGGCGTTCACATAACCAATTAATAAGATGGTCAACATGTTCTCTATGGGTTCTTAGTGCTGCTATGTCTTGAGGATTCGGCCACACATAAATATCCATGATTTGCCACCTTGTGAAATTGCGATTAAATGCATTGGCGTGGAATGCTGCCATATGGTCAACATGCTCAAGCATGTCCTGCACTTCATTGTCTTTGATTTGTGCCCAACGCTCACGAACAAGATTTCTGAACTGAGGTGTCAGCATTAGTTCTCTGAACCACGGATGAACTTCGGCAGCCCACGCTCCTTGCGGAGAATAACCGCCATGGTCAAAAACATAAGCATTTCCTTCCCTTCTTCTTCCTTGATAGTAAGCATTACCTGCGGCAATATCAAAATCCCAAAGCGGTCCGGCGTGAAGTCTCCTTTCTGTTCCAAGCCCTCTCATTGTGAATCTTAAACTTGAGGTGTTGACATCAATATTTTTATATAACTCTTGAACCAAATATTCATTAATAAAACTGTCAATATCAATCCATCTTTCAATCCAATTCATATCACGGCTGTTTATTGCATTGTTAACATTATTTAAAAATATTTCAACATACTCAGCGGTTAGAGGAAAATCAACATGGTCATCATCTCTTCCTCCGGCGTCAACCATAAAAGGCATATTGCCGGTGAAAGCATGCGGACGAGGTCCTCCATGATGAAGATAACGATACTCTTCATGTCGACACATTTGAAGCAAAAATTCACTTCGTGCAGGATCGTTATGTGTTGTTATGTCAACTCTTCCGGGCTGCGGCTGGTTAAGTTGGTCACTCATTTGATAGACCCCTTGATAAACTCCTTCCATATAAACATGAACAAACCTTGCATTCGGAGAGAATGCAACCCCCATAATCCGCCCTAAATGATACGCACTGTAATTACGCATTAAGGTTTTATCAGATTGATTGGCAATAAAAGTCCATTCACGAGCAGCAAAGTTGCTGTCAAAAACAGTTTGAATATTATTCGTTGCAAATCTCATTCTAAAAGGTCTTTTTCCGCTATACGGAGCAGTGCCGACCCCCATTCTCCATGAGGACTGACCTCTCCCCCTAATTTGCATTCTTTCTGTCCTTTCAAAATGCTCTCTGAACTCAGGACATTCAATGCCTGTGAATTCAACTCTTACCCAATGTCTTTCATCTCGGTCAATATCAGTCATTGCTCCGCCTCTCGGCTGACCCTCTTCACCATAAATGCGAATGACCGGAAAATCTGCTTGGGAGAAAACTCTTGTGTGCCTGAATATTAAATTGCGTCCGTCTTTTGTAAACTCAATTTCTTCAATCTTCCTGTTTGGAAACATTTCAAGAATTTCTTTGTGCCAAGCGGCAACATTTGCTGTTGCTAAATCATCGTTAACAAATTGAATAACAACCTTCCAACTGACATTTCTGTTTGCTTTTAACATTTGATAATTAGTGCCGGAAGTTATCTCGGTTGAATAAAATTCTCTTTCTAACTCTTGTTGAAATTCACCGAGTTCTTTTCCGGTTATTGATGATGTCAAATGAAATCTTGCCCAAAGAGAAACATGTCCTGTTTCAGTAATTGTGAAAACTGACTCTCCGTTATCCGGTGCATTAAACCAACCGGTAAAAGAATATCCTATATTAGAGGTTGTTGCAGGGTATAAAATCACAGGCAAATCCTCGGCAGTAAATGTTACCGGGTTATGCTCATGATTTTGAGAATTAGGGGGCAAATGATAAATAATATCATAAACTTTTAGAGAAAAATTTGCAAAAAGCGAGGCGTTGCCAACTTCAGTGATTTGAGTTATAGCCGTTCCGCTAAAGTAGGCATTATCAAACCAGCCGTCAAAAGTATAGCCTGAACGGGTTGCAGGCATTAGTATTATGGGCAATTCCTCAGATGTAAATGTTGCGGGATTATCCTCATGATTTGCAGCATTGCTTGGCAAAGAGTAAGTGATAGTGTATGTATTTGGAGGAATTTCACTAAATCTTGCATAGAGAGTGATATTTCCTAATTCAGTGATTTGCGTCACTTGAATACCGCCTTGTGCTTGAGTGAACCAGCCATCAAAAATATAACCATAACGAGAAGCCGAAAGTAGTGTTAAAGGTAGATTGATAGCAGTAAATATTGAAAGATTACCCGAGTTGTTTGAAGCATTTAGAGGCAAATTATAAGTGATTGTATACTCAGAAGCCGTGCCCAGAGCAGGAGAAAATCTTGCAAAAAGAGTTATATTGCCTAATTCAGTAATTTGTGTTATTCGATTTCCACCTTGTGCTTGGGTGAACCATCCGTCAAAAGAATAGTTATCCCGAGTTGCGGGCAATAAATTCAAAGGCAAATCATTTTTAGTAAATGTTGTCGGATTTGTATGCTCAGTTGAATTTGCATCATTAAAAGTTATGGCATATCTCACCAATTCGTTTTCTCCGCCATTATCATAACCATTGCATGCAATAGCAAAAAGCATAACAAACACTATTAATAGAGGAATAATTTTCTTCTTCATTTTTTTCTCCTTGTTTATGATTTTAATAAAATATACTATAGGGGCGATCGTTCGTCCGCTGCTTGGAGATGTTTCCTAGCAACGGACGAACGATCGCCCCTACAATATTTTTTTATTGCACTAACTACGATAGTTCAAAAAGCATTATTTCTTTTTCAATAAGAAACTTTCAACCTTGTGAGGACCAATTTTATGAGTAAAACTATTGTTTGACACTTTCAATTCTTCCAAAACGCTTTCATCCATTTTAATTCGTTGTGCTTTTGCGAATTTTAAAATACTTGATACTTTCAATTCTTGTTCTTTGTTCGTTGCATTCCAAACCCTTAAGACAATGCCGGAACCGTCTTCTGAAAGTTTCAAACCGGATAGCATGATTTTTTCAGGCGGAGTTATTGTTATGAATGACGCAGTATGAGGCAATTCACCTTTGACCGGCACTCCTAAAACTGCTTTGATGTCAGTTTTGTATTCATAGGCAGTTTGTAAAACCCGGCCTTTTTCCCAATCTCCTTGGTGAGGATAAAGTGCAAAGTTGTATTCTAAATCGCCTATTGAATGCTGACCTGTGTATTTATCCAATTCCTCTCTTATCATTGAGGCATTTGCAGTCATGTAGGCTCTTTGAGTTCTTAAAAGAGTTATTTTAATAGTGCGTTCAGTATCGTCTGCTATTTCATACTCTCTCAAACCTTTGTTCAAAACAGCAAGCCCCCACTTTCCGTCGGACACATCAACAAAATTCTGCATAGGGCGGCATGCCGGAAACGGCTCATAATTGTCTTTATGGTCTGCCCAGTTGATAGGTCTTTTTTCAACAGCCCATGCACTCTCAGAGTGAACATCTTTTGCATTTGTTAATCCTGACGGGAAATTAATAACAAGTTTGTGGTCACGAGATTGATTGTTCAGTTTGAGGTTAACCTTTAGAAGCGGGCTTCCCTTTTCAACAGTCAGCGTAAAAACAATAGGCAATTTTTTGGTTTCTCTCAATCTTTCGGTTGCATCAATGGTTGCCGCAGCCGGAATATCCATCTCAGTTTCAATTTTGAAAATACCTCTCAACTCGTTACTTTCAAGCATTGTTACCAATGCCTTACAGCCATGACTGGTGATTATAGGATTACGCCTTGGAACATTGCTGATATGAGCACTTCCGGTTTCTCCGCTGTCGGTTAAGTAGCCAAGATTTTCCATCAATCTTCCGCTTGCTTTGTCTAAAAGACTGTAAGTTCCATTACAATTGATAGTAACCTTTATAAACTCGTTTTCAAGTGTTCCGTTGTCACGAGCGATTAATTTCCGATTTTCTCCCGGTTGCGGGTCAATATTAAATTCAGGTTCTCTGAATCTCATCGCATAGGTTGCAGCACCTAATGCAGGAACTTCCGCCTCGACCAAAACTCTTCTTCTTTTTGTTGCAAATTTAATGGCTTTTGTGTCCAGATCTCTTTCAACTCCGACATTTGCATCATCACAACTTATTTCATAAACAGGCAATTTGTTTCCTTTTGCATCAACAATATCATAGAACTCATCACCTGCCGCACTGCCGTCAACTCCGATGTCTTGTTTTTTGGAAACGCCTTTTGGGGTGTCCAGAACCAGAGGAATAATTGCTTTTCTTGCATATGGCAAAGTATTAAACAAAGTTATTGTGTTGTCATCTTTTTTAAATTCTTTTTCGGTGTTGATGTTTCCAAATAACTTAATCGCACTTCTGTTTCCGACTTCTTCCGCAACAGTTTGTGAAATTGAAAAGTTATACATCATATCCTCATGCGCTCTGTCTACTGCCGCACCGCAAATGCTGTCATGAGCATGATTTTTCAATAAACTCTCCCAAGAACGGTCAAGCATTGTTTTTGGATATTCTGCACCTGTTGCAAAAAACGCAAGTGCTGCAAGCGGCTCTGCTCCGTAAATTAGGTCAGTTTCCACCGCTTCGTTATAAAGTTTGATTTTAACTCTTGAAGAATGAGTTGCTGAAAGCAAAGCGTTAAAGTTATTATACTCCATTGTGGTGTATCTTAACTCGCCTTTGTGAACAGCAGACTTTTCGCGAGTTTTATCGTTGATAATTGCGTCCATATACTCATCAAGAGTGCTTTGAACAATCTCAACATCAGAACTAATTTTGTTCATCTCAGCGATTAGTTCAGGCAAATAATAGTATGGCTCGTCATTATCTTCCATGTTGAGTGCTAATATATGATTGCCGATTTTATAAGGCATTGCTTGAGCCAATAAATCATCTAATGCTTTTTTCAAAACGACAGGTTTGTTTATAAAGTTTTTGCACTCTTTTAAAAGTGTGAATGCTTTTTCATAGGACTTCATGTCAACAGTGTGGACAGGAATTTGCTCACGGTCATAAGTGTAGGACAAGTCTTTAATGCCTTTTCCTAAAACCGCCGGTCCATGAACATAGAAGAACCAATTTGTGCGGGTAACCTCGTCAAAGGTTCTCAAAGTGTTTAACTTTGAGCCGTCCATTCCTTCCCAAGTGAACAATGGAGTTTCAGGCTTGTGCTTGTTTGTCCCACGATAGAATATCGCCGTGTCAATGCCAAAGCCTTGATAAAGTTGAGGAAATTGTGAAGGCTGACCATATGCAGTTGCAGTGTAGCCTGATTTCATACTGCCGCCAACTTCATCGCTCATTCTTTTTCCGACGAGTAGATTTCTTACCAGCGACTCACCTGCAACAGTGTTTGTTTCAGGCAGAGTGTACCATTTGACAATATTCATCTTGCCGTCTTTGATGAGTTTTTTCACTCGTTCTTTGTTTTCGGGACGGACTGTGAAATAATCCTCCAAAACAATAGTTCCGCCGTCAACACAAAAGAACTTATATTCAGGCTTGTTTTCTAAAACCTCAATAATATTATCCATCAAATCGCTTAGCCGCAATTTGGACTGCTCAGCAGTGTGTCTCCATTCTCTGTCCCAATGAGTTCCATTGATAACATGCAGTGTCATTTTCTTTTTCATAATGTTTATTTTTTTCTCCTTGTGGGGTTTTTTACTTCTTCACCGACTCTCCTTCTATAAAGTCGCTTTCAATTAGGATTTGTTCGCCGTAGTTTTGAGGTTGTCCTTCAATTAATTTTAAAAGTAATCCTACTGCTTTTTTTCCGATTTTGAAATAGTCTTGTTTTGCTCCTGTCAGTGCCGGAGAAAAACCATAGAAATTGTCGCCGCCCAGTGTTATGACTGAAATATCTTTTCCTATTTCAATGTTTTTTTGGTTGCAAAATTCATAGACATATCTGGCTTTTGTTGAACTTGAAACTACTATGCAGTCAAATTGGTCATCTTTGAAATCTTCCTCCAAAACTTTAAAAACTGAGTCTTTAGTGCTTTTTATGTGCCTTATAGTTATTTTTAGATCTTTGCAATTCAAACTCTCCAGTGCGTTTAGCCGCTGTTTTGAAATCATTAACTCTTTGGTTGAGTTTAAAAACAATATCTTTCTGTGCCCGGTGTCAAATGCATGATTGAATATTTTTTGAGTCAACTCATGATTGTCAATATCAACATTGAAAAGTTTTTCCGGTCTTTTTTCCGGCTCACCAATGAGAACAAAAGGCAACTTCTCTTTTCCAAACAATTGCATACGATTATCAATTATTTTCGGAGTTACGATAATCGCACCCATTATCGGAGCGGCCGCCGTTTTGAGAAGTTTTTCAATTTCACTGCTTGTTAGACCAAAATAAGGAATGACATACATTTTTCGTTTTGCTAACTCCAACATACAAGTTTCAATGAGGTCATTATAGAATGAATGAAAGCGGTTGTTCTCGGGTTCAAAAAAAAGTCCTATGATGTTTGTGTTATTTGACAATATATTGGACGCAAAGAAACTTGCCGTGTAGTCAATCTCATCACAGACTTTTTTCACCCTTTCTTTAATTTCCGGACTGACATATTTTTTACCGCTGAGAGCATAAGACACCGTTGATTTTGACACTCCCGCTATTTTTGCAACATCATTAATATTTGCCATGATTTACTTAATTCAAGGAGTATTTTTGCTTACAAGGGCAAAAATACGACGACAACAAAAGGTTTTAATACCTTTTATTACCAAGGAATAGGTCCTCCGTTACCGGGGTTTCGATAAACTTGAGGGACATAACGAGTGACCATGCAGATGAGTTCTCCGGCAGAAATTATTTGAACATGCGGAGCAAGATACGACACCAAAATATCTAAATGCTCTCTTTCCATTCTCACTGTCCAAGGATGTATATTAATCATGCTGTAACCGTCGATAGTTCGATAGTTTGTGCTAAAACTGTTTATTCTCTCAGCATAAGCCCTTAACCACTCACGATTGACTAAATCTCTATTGTTGCTTGGATGCCAAACCGACAGTCTCATACTAATAAAAGGCTTTCCGTTTGACCAAAACACTCTGCCTGTTCCGCCTTCATAGCGAGACGGATCCATCATCCAAATTCCGCCTCTGATTTGATCATGCATTGTGAAATAGTTAAGCCTTGACGCTGCAAAATCATGCATTGACATTCCGGCTGCTGCCGCATCTTGTTGAAGATGATTGATGTTATCAAGCAAAGTCAGAACTTCTAGTCCTGCGTTTTCCATATGTCTTGCAGTAGATTCCGCAAACGCCGGCAGATGCTGGATTGGGAAACGCATTGGATTTCCATACCCTACTCCTGAAACTCCTGCAACAAAACTATCCAAATAATATGGAGCGGTTGTTTTTGCCATGTTGTAGATATTTCTTATAACCGGTTCTTTGAACTCACCGATACTTGGGGCAAAAGTCCAGTTTATTATGAAATCCATCGGATTATTTGAATTATGCCTGCGATACCTGTAGCCAAAATTTTGATTAGCATCCATCGCAAAATCCCGTGCCATCCATTGAACATTGTCGCCGTCACTGATGACAAGGGCAATGTAGTGATTGCCTTGCTGACCTTGAATAACTCTGTCTTGTCTTGGTTGTTCAAAAGGTCCGCCTTCTCTAACACCTGCTAAAAATGAAACATTGCTTGACCAGTCAGACGGAAGAACAAAATTTCCGTGCATCGACATATCAAAAACAAAATTAATTTCTTCCGGTGCCCAACCCCAAACAGGAGAGTTTGGCTCCATCCACTCAAAAACCTCTCGTCTAAACTGCCTATCTTCCGGTGATTCTCTGGTGTAGAAAGTGAACGCACCAAGCGCTATGCTCAAATCTCTCATATTCCTTCCCATAGAGTTATTAATTGGATTTTGATGAAGAACATGGCGTCTGTTAAGTCTTGATTTGTATTCGTTGAACAAATCTCTCATTTGATAATATGTGTTGATATCTGTTGCATCTCTTTTTTGGACAAGACCTAACTCTTCTGCTCTTGCTATATCATTTGGATGAGATGCCACCATTAGCCAACCCTCAACCCCCGAAATAGTTGCCGCAGCATTCACTGAATTTTGCAAACTTGGCAGTCCTTGCGTAGTTTCATTATATCTTACAAAACCGTTATCGGTGATGTGGTCACGAAACATGTCAACCAACTCCCACGGACAATCAACTCTGGTGTAGGAAAAGCCTTCATAGTTTTCAATAATAAATCTCAAATGAGGCATATAAAAAGTCGTATCAATAAAAATTTGAGGAGCCGTTTGTGCGACAAGTCCTTGAATTGATGTCACCATGATAAACTCCGAACGAGTAAGTCCGGCCGCACTAATAACAACAACTTCTCTTGAAGCATTCGGAAACCCTTCAAAAAACTCACTCATCAAAGGTTCAAATTTAGCATAAAACTCGTGATTACTAAGTGTTGAAACCTGAGTTATTGATGTTCCCAAAAACTCATCATTATCAAACCATCCGACAAAACTATATCCGACAAGCGCATGTCTTGCAGGCAGCAATTTTAAAGGAAGTTCATCATGAGCAAAAGTTTCCTGATTATAGTGTGCTGCCCCATCAGGAACATTAAAGGTTAATGTGTAGAGAGGAGTCCATTTTGCAAAAAGAATTGTGTTATCTGCTTGTGTTATTTCTTCTATTAAATAACCGTCTGTTTCAGCATCAAACCAGCCATCAAAACGAAAACCTTTGCGATATGCTGAAAGTAATGTTAAAGGCAAATCTTCAACAGTAAAAATATTTTGGTTTTCATGCTCAGATTCCGTCACTCCATTAAAAATAGCAGTGAACTTAATCAAGGTGAATTTGCCATACAGCGTGATATTTCCTGACTCGGTTATAGATGTTATTTCGTCTCTCTCAAATTCAGGGTTGTCAAACCATCCGTCAAAATCATGTCCAAAAAGATATGCTCCTTCTAATTCAAGCGGAAAATCGGTTTCAACAAATGTCAAAGGATTGTAATGAACAGCGTTTATCGGAATGATGAATGTTATTGAATAAACAGGAACAGGAGTCCATTTTGCAAAAAGATAATGATTAGACAGCGTTGTTATTTGAGTTATCGGATTTCCGATAAAACCGGCATTGTCAAACCAACCTTGAAAAATATAGCCTTCTCTTGTTGCATTCATCAGGTTTATAGGTCTGTCATTTATATTAAAAGATGTTGGGTTTTCCGAGTGATTAGTTCCGCCGTTCAAAGTGTAGGTTATATTAAAACTGTTGAGGTTAAATCTTGCATAAACTGCGGTGTTTCTCAGTTGGGTTATTTGAGAAATTTCTTCCCCGTTTGACGGAGCATTAAACCAACCGACAAACGAATACCCTTCCCTTGTTGCCGGCAGCAGATTGAGCGGCAAACTTCCTATGTTGAAAGAGACAGCGTTGCCGTGTTCGCTCGCCAAAACATTATTAAATGTTATAGAGTAATCAGTGAGAACAAATCTTCCCCAAAGAGAAACATTCCCTGTCTGAGTTATCTCTTCAACTTGACTTCCGCCGGTTGCAGCATCAAACCAACCTGTAAAAGTAAAACCTTCTCTGGTTGCAGGCAGTAAAACAAGCGGCAAATCGTCATTTGTGAATGTCGTTTCATTTGGGTTTGCCGCCGCTGAATGCAGAGAAAAAGTAATGTTATAGGTAGTTGAGCCATTGTTACCTCCATTTTCAGGAACAACACAAGCAACCACAAAAAACGCAGTGAACAGCACCGCTAAAATAAGCACAGTTATTTTTTTTATTTTCATGACAAACCTCCGTTTTTTTAATAATTTCTTGTTCAAATAGGTTAAATTATTTGAACTCAAGTAATTTTTGAAAAAGATAACCTGTAGGGCGGCGTTTTACCGTCCTTAGAAGCCGCCGCCCCTACAAATTAATCTTTTAAAAAATTAGTTTGAAATACAAGCAGATTTTTTTATGCAACATTAGTTATCCAATGTCTAAAGAACATTTTTTCACCGGCACCGTTTGCAACTCTGTCGCCGGAATCACGAGCCTGAAGCATGACTGTCACAGGAGTGTTTTCAGTTATTGTGATACCAAACTCAGAAAGGTTGCGAGTTATTTGCCATAAAGGATTTTCATATTCAGCGTTTCCAAATGTTTTAGTCCAATCTTGAATTACTACCATTCTGTTATTAATATAAAGTGTAATTTTATATTTGCAACCCCATGCAGCAACATCTCCGCCGTCAACATTCCAAGTAAAGCCGGTTGTTCCTGCCGGAATAGTGTAGTGCTTAAATATGAACATAGCACTATTTGTTCCTCTCATTTCTTGTCCGCCGCCGTTTGAAACATCAATTCTTAGTGAACCGTAAGGGAAAGCCGCTTGTGCTCCTCTTTCAGTCCATGTCGCACCAAATGACATAAATTGAGTGTTTAACCACATATGCCCTAATGCCCAGTCCTCAGTGTTGTGATTGAGAAACTGATTGTTCAATGGGTCATATTGTCCGTTTGGAGTTGCGACTATTGACTGAATTCTGAAGAATGTCATCCTGACCGCATTTGCTCCGCTCATAAGAGCAGTAACTTCCGCATGAGCCGGCTGACCTTGATAATTCTCAAAATATTGCCTTAGAGGGAAGCCGAAATATTGCCATCCGTCACCGGCAATAGCAGCAGTTGCACTAAATGAATGATTGCTGGTCGCCCTTAGAAGAGAATCCTCAAAAATTCTCACTCTCTGTCCGCCAACAGTAAAATAGAAACTCATTCGTGCCGCATTTGCATTTGCCGCCTCAGGAGTAGTTGCTGTTGCTGCACCCCGTGCCATAAACCAAACAAATAAGTTATCCTCATTAGGCAAATAGAATGTAGGCTGTATTGCAGTTACCCCTCTGGGGATTTGTATGCTGGTCGCCAATCTCGTGAATCCTTCTTGTCTTGACGGGTCGCCGCCGGCAGTTGCTACAAAATGACTTATATTTCCGCCAGTTGAAGTCCAGCCTTCAGTTGTAAACAAGAATTCATGGAAAAGCGGATTAACAGGAACTAAGTCAGCGCGTTCAGCAAGCCAATCACGAGTCATATTTGCTCCATCCATCGCCGGACGAGTTTCAGTTCCTCTTGCACCCCAATTGTTAGCAGTATTATCAACTCCTGTTGGGGTTATATTTTCAATCACCATGTCAATCATTTGGTCGACAGAAATAAATCTGATATTAGAATCGGTTAGTTCAGCGATAGCACGCATATCTTGATAATTGTGTGACCAAGGGTGAACATTGATTAGCGAAAATGAATCAATACTGTTGGTTAAATATCTCTCATTTGTTGCATTACGAGTTGCAGGATTTGCCGCAGCCGCAGCGTGTCTTGCAAAATAATTTAGTCTCCCTGCGATAAAAGCCGGGTTAGTGTTCCACAAACTGTCACGAGGTCCCAAGAATGGTTTATATACCGTATCACCTTCAATATTCAGTCCTGTTGTCCAGTAAACAGAGCCTGTAACTGACCCGAAATAACTACCCCCTTCATACATTATCCCGCCTCTAAGCGACGGAACTTGAGCCAAGTATCTCATGGTTTGTTTGCGGACTGTTGTGTTAATGGCTCCGCCTGGTCCTGCATAACCATCACTCATCGCAGTAACCAATGAAATACCGCTTCTTCTCAAATAAACATCCATTGCATCAAGATATGATAAGAATCCGTCACGATTGTCTAACATGAATCTTCCCAAGTTAGCGTAGCCTTGCCCTGTTACAGGAGCAATAAACGAGTCATACGAAGTTGCAAGATCTTGTTGAATATTTCTATACACACTCGGCATCATGTCGACAATAGACGGAGAAACTCCCCATGTCACAGAGAAACTGTCGTGTTCGCGTCCTGCAGCACCCATCAAATTTCTTCCGAAAGGATAAGTCATTTGCCATTGTCCGACATTGTCGCCGTCACTGACAATAAAAGCAACATAGTGATATCCGTCAACTGCTTCGACTCTTTCAGTTTGAGATTCAGGATTTCCAAATTCCCACAAATAACCTGTTGCAGGGTCGTTCCTGAATTCACGGGCAGCAAAGAAAGACAAATTTTGAGCAAAGTCTGTCGGAACAAAAAATTGTCCGTTTCTTGAAAAGAATGCAACATCTCGTCCCTCTAAGAAAGTGTAGCCATAAATAGGCGCATTATCATCAACAAAATCCGTTACTCTTTGTTTAAGTGTTAATTCAGGACTAGTATTGCCGGTAGGAGGGTGAGCAAAGTCAGCATAGTAATGCAAGAACCTGAACGCAACACCAATATCTCTTGCGTGATGTTCAACAACATCATTTTCTGTGTGTCTTTGATGAACAAGCGCTGAACTGTTTAGTTCGCCGCTAACAATATCAAGCATCCAATTATAACCAAAAGCAAGCAAATCCACATCAAGCATAACTTCTAATCCAAAATCAGAAGACAGTGAATTTATCCATGCTTGCTGTGCATCATATCCGGCACCGGGCTCCGGGTGAGCCACCGGCAAAAATCCGGTTATTCCGGCAAGTGTTGCTGCAATATTGGTTTGCAAAGTTCCTTCCCTGTAGAGAATTAGTCCGGGATTTGCATATCCGCTGTTATTGTTACGAAATTCCAAACTAGAAGCATATCTTCTCAAAACACCTTGAACAACAACAAAATTGCTAGCCGGAATATTAGAACCCCACATAGGAAGCGTCGTTCCATTAACATCAACATTTCTTGCTCTCATTGCAGCCCAACTGTCAACATACATTTCAATCATGCGCTCTAGTGAAATATTCACAAAATCAATTCCATACGCCTCTGAATGAAAATCAAGATGATAATCATTTGCAACACCGCCTCCTGCATCAACAAAGAAGCGAACATTGTCACGGGCAAATAATCCTTGGATAACATTTGCAGTAAGCAAGTTTCTCGCAGAAAGTGCAGTATGAGTTGCACCGTCGTCATCATTCAACTCTCTTCCGCGATTAAGAACATAGATTGTCGGAGCGTTATTTCTGTCGAAAACATTGCTGTCTTGAAGTCTTGTTTGAGGAAAATGTGAAAACTCTAGACCTGTTGGCAAATCTTCCAAAACAACACCGCTGGTAAATCTTGCAAATAAGACAACATGACCAATTTCAGTAATTTGAGTTATTGCATCGCCTGTGAACTCAGGATTGTCAAACCAGCCATGAAAAGTTGCCGCCTCTCTTGTGGCATTAAGTAATGTTAGCGGCAAATTGTTAATCGTGAAAGTTGCAGGATTGTTATGCTCTGATGCAATGACTCCATTAAAAGTAAGATTGAAAGGAGTTGGATTAAACAGTCCAAAAACCTCAAAATGGTCAGCCACCGTAATTTGAGTTACAGGAGTGCCTGTGAACTCAGGATTGTCAAACCAACCAATAAAATCATGACCGTGAAGATATGCAGGATTTAAATAAAACGGCACATCATCTTCGGTGAATTGTTCATTATTATTAGGATTTAAAGCACCACCCGGCATTGAAAACAGAGCAGTATAATTATCGGCTTGTTCAAATCTTGCATAGAGAGTACGATTTCCTAATGCAGTGATTTGAGTTATCGGAGTTCCTGAAAACTGAGCATTATCAAACCAACCACGGAACAAATATCCCAAACGAGTCGGATTAGCCAAATTAAACGGCAAATTGTTAATATTAAACGAAGAAGGATTTGGATTTGTCACATTTGTCAAAGTTCCGAAATTAAAAGTTAAAGTTGAAGTTATGATTTCAAACCTTCCCCAAAGATTAGCAGTTCCGATTGTTGTGATTTGAGTTGTCGGAGTTCCGGTAAATTCCTCATTGTTATACCAACCGAGAAAGTTAAAACCCTCTCTTGAAGCATTTTGAAGAGTAACAGGCAAATTTGCTGCCATAAAACTTGTTTGGTTTGGATTTGTCACATTTGTCATGTTTTCAGGCAAGTGAAAGTTTATGGTGTAGTTAATAGCCGTAAACCTTGCATATAACCTGATATTACCTCTTTGCGTAATAAACCCGATAGAAGAGCCTGTGAATTGAGGGTTTGTGTACCAACCGTTGAAAGTATATCCCGGGCGAGTTGCAGGAAGCAGCGCAATCGGATAGTCGGATTCATCTATATCAGCACCAGTGAATGTTGCAGGGTTTTCTGCATGGTTAGTCGCCCCTGACGGCAAAACATAAGTGATGGTATAGGTAGGATCTGTGGGATCTGGGCCATTGCCGGGGTCATATGGGTCACGGCATGCTATCACAAACGACGCTGCCATAAAGACAGCAACAAGCAGTGCCATGAGCCTTAATGCTCTTTTTTTCATAATTTTCTTCTCCTTTTGTGGTAAAACCACTTTTTCGTCTCAAAGAGACTTTGCTGTGCATTTTGCATCTGCACTTTTTTTTATCTTCAACTCCAAGCAAAAATAACGAAAGAAATAAATTTTAGGTTTGAAAATCTTTAAATCTATTTCTATTTCATGCCTGAAACATTGACTGATTGAAGAAAGTATTTTTGCAGCGTCACAAACAATAGTATGATAGGAAGTGAGATTAGTATCATTCCGGCAGATCTGATATACTCATCAACATGACCTCCAAAACGAGGATATAAATCATTCATTGCTAATTGCAGTGTGTGCCAATCAGGATTTCTAAGCACTATCATCGGCCAGAGATATTCATTCCAAGATGCCGTGAATGTGATAATGATATAGGTCACTATTATCGGCATACACATCGGAAAAACAATTCTAAAAATCTTTGTCAACTCCCCTGCTCCGTCAATTTCAGCAGACTCTAGGAGTTCATTCGGAATTGTGTTCATGAACTGCTTAAACAAGAATATTCCAAAAACATTGACTGCACCGGGAAGTATTATCCCCAAAATATTATCATAGAAAATGACAGTTTGACGAAGTAATATAAAGTTAGGAACCATCAAAACTTCGCCCGGAACCATAAGTGTTGAGAGTATTGCAAAGAAGATAATGTTTCTTCCTCTAAATTTGATTTTGCCAAGAACATAACCAAAAATAAAAGCAATAATAAGAGAAATAGTTGTGAAAGCAAAAGTATGTATAACGCTATTCAAAAACGCTCTTGGAATACCTGCCACTCTGAAAACATCTATATAGTTTTGAAATGTTATTTGACGCGGCCAAAAATAAAGAATACCGTATTCTCTTATGTAGCCTTGCCCATGAAAACTTGTCACCAATTCCAAAAGAAAAGGAAAAAACTGAAAAAAAGCAAGGATTATCAAAAATGAAAAAATCGTAAGTGCAAAAACCGTTCTTAATATTTTTCTGTTTCTTGTCCTTTTGTTGAAATCCACTTCGGAAAGTTGCAATATATTAACCTGCTGAGACATTTTCGGCCTCCTTTCCAGTTAGTTTGAATTGAATCAGAGTTAGAACCAAAATCACAACAAAAACAATCATGGCATAAGCCGAAGCCCGCCCAAACTGATTAAGTCTCCTTCCGTCTACTAACCCTTCACTTCCTAATGCTTGCGGATAGAATGCTAAATTAAAAATATACAAAACCACAGACATTGTTTCATCTGCCACTCCGTCAACTAACTGCATTGGTGCAAGAATTCTGACTCCCTCAATAAGCGAAAGAACAAGATTGAGAACTATCGCATTTTTGATAAGCGGTAAAGTTATGTGGAAAAACGGACGAACTTTTGAACTGGTGTCGAATTTTGCAGCCTCATAATAGGTTTCAGGCACTCCCAGCATAGCAGCATAGTAAATTATCATTCTTCCGGAAAAACCAAGCAGGAACGGGACAACCATAAGTGCAATCAATGCTGTGTTGGGATTTCCGAGCCAGTCTTGCGGATAACCGCCGAAAAGCATCACAATTCTGTTGAAAAGTCCGGAAGAACCGGATGAAAAAACCATGCTGATTATATGAGCGCTTGCAACTGCGGAAATTAATGAGGGCCAAAACAAAAATCCGAGAATCATTCTTCTTGCTCTGTGACTTTTTATTGTCGTTAGCATCCATGCAACAAGCATTCCCATAAAATTATTTGCAACAAGCATAACTCCTGTCCAAATAAGAGATATTCCAAGTGACCGCCAAAACAAAGAATCAAAATACTCTGTTCCAAAGGCAAAAATACGGCGATAACTTTCAAGCGAAAATGAAAGATTTGCATTAACATCAAAAGTTAGGTCAGTGAAACTAAAATAAATTGCGCGAACAAGTGCAAAAACAAAGAAAACTCCCCACCACAAAAGAGGCAATCCAATCAAAAGAAATGCTTTTATTTCATTTTTATATTTTTTGCGAAAGGGTTTTTTTCTTTTTATTGCTTCTGTCATTAACTAAATGTCTCCGATGGTCTTTTCAAGTGTGTTTTTATATTACTGTTCAAAATGAAAATGCAGGTCAAACAAATCATCTGGTCTGCGAGTGCCGTTTAACAGTCTTGTGATAAAATCTCCAATCTCATTTTCAACAGCCGACCATCTATAAGTGCCGGGGCGAGAGACAGTGTAATTTAACTGTTCCATAAACACAGGCCAAGCGTTGCCTTGAGTGAAGTGTTCATTTTCTATTGTTGAATAAGTCACAGGAATAAGATTTTGGGGAGCATTGTGAAGCAGCATTACCTCATCATTTGTCAAAAAGAATTTCATGAAATCAACAGCAAGTTCCTCATTAATAGTTCCGGACGATGTTGCCATTGAAAACAGTCCTAATCCGCTTTCACGAGTTCCGCCGTCAACAAGCGTCACAAGCGGAGCAAAACGAAGGTCTATATTTAGAGTGTCATAAATCAATTGATATTGGTCAATCTTCCATGGTCCTATTTCCATAAAAGCAACTCTTCCGCCCTCAAATGGTCCTTCTTGGAAAGTTGCAGGAGCAAAATTATTTCTGCCTAAGTCATATATCTTTTGTGCTGCTCCAACATTTTCAGGAGAATAGAGTGTAAAGTGCTGCAAATCTTCTGTCATTATACTCCCGCCCATTCTTGCTGACATTGAAGCAAAATGCATAGCACTCATACTGCGATGAGCCACTCCCGCAGGAATAGTATAAGGAATTAGTGCATTTATGGCTGTTAATTCTTGAAGTCTATTATACTCCAAAACATCCGCACATATTGCCATTTTTTCAGCCCAGGTTGATGGAACATCAGCATCAGTAAACGCTCTTCCGTGCACTCTTTGAAAAACTCTGTTTAAAAGAGTGTAGTTATATGCAAGTGTCAAAACATTCGCAGAAACAGGAAGTGCAAACGCATCACCCAAAAAAGTGTTCGCCGGCCAAATACTTTCAACCACTTGCGGACGAATGACAGTTTCAATTTCATCATCAAACTCACTTAAATTAGTAATAAATCCCATGTCTGCAAGTTGTGCAATATAGACTGAGTCCAAAAACACTATGTCAGGAAAATTAGGTCCTTGCCGCGCAATCATATATTGCATGAAAAAATTAGTGGTGTTTTGAGGCGAAACCCTGAATGTCACATCAGGATTAATTGCTTGATATAATTCAATCGCCCTATTTAACGAAGCAATCTCAACAGGTGCCCCGGGCCACCATATTGTTATCTCACCCTCTCTTCTCGTGAGATTACATCCGCCAAGAAAGGAAACAACTGAAAAAGCCATCATTATTGTTATCAAAAAACATATTATTTTTTTTCTCATTTTTCTCTCCGTAGGGAACGCCGCTCTTAGCCATTCCGAAATTTTTTGTTTGTTATCGTTTTTTTTTTACAACGCCAAGAGCGGGCGTATCCTACGATTTTTTGTCGGTTAATTAGACTTATCCCCTTACCCCGCCAAAACTGACGGGGCATTAAGGATAAATCGTTTTTAAAAGTTAGTAGTTAGTTAGAAGAAATTAATCTTGTTCAAAAAATCTAACAACATGAACATTTATCAATAAGTCTGAACCACGAGTATCGTTTGCATTAGTAGTAGGAAAATCAAATTCAATTACTAAAAGAATTGTTGCATTTCTAAACGCTTCAGGAACATTAACTTCTAGGTACCTATCCGCAGAATTTCCGGCAACATTTTCCCAATTGATTATAGTTTCAATTTCCCAAGTCGCAATGTTTACTATTCTCACTCTAAATCTTCCACCAAAATGATTAGAATCATGTCCGTCAACATTGATTTGAAAACGGTCTTGACCGGTAAGAGTGAAAACATTATGAGCATGACCTACAACATGACCTGTTGCATGTGCCGGTCCTTGGTGTGCCCCATTTCCGCCAATGTCAGCATGAATTCTTGTTCCGTTTTCACGGTCAACATAAACACTTCTTCCATATCCATAATTAGGATGAGCCCTAACCCCTTGTCCTTGCCAACCTGTTTCAGGACCAAAATTAGTTCTCACAAACGCAGTGTGTTCACTCGCTGTGCGAGTAGCAACACCATGTCTTGTCAGCATTCCAACAGAGTGCCAATCTTCATTATTTGCAAGAGTTTCACCGCCAACATTTCTGTTATTAAGAGCCCATCTTGCAGTTAGCGTCATATCGGAAAGATTTTGTGCTGTGATGTGAGTTACTTCTTCACCCACAGCATTGAACCAGCCAAGGAAGACCCATCCGGGACTTATTGCAGGAGCAAGAGCATCACCAATGTTTTCGACAGTAACAACCGGGTCATTGTCAGGATTGGTATCATTATATCCGCCCATAACAAAAGTAATGTTAAAGTCAGTAAAACCATATCTGATTGTTATAGTGACAGGAGCGTTGACTGTGAATTCATAGGATCCGATATGCTCGCCTTCAGTGTTTGGAAGAATGAAAACTCCGCCAATCAAAACTTCAGCATTTCCGCCGCCTTGAACATTAAATGTCAAGCGATGTGTTCCCGGAAGAAGAGTGTTTCCAATAACATAATCAATTCCGTTTAATTGAACGCCGGTGATTTGAGATGGGAAATTAACAGTAATAAGTTGAGGTCCCGGAGTAAATCTTGCCCAAACAGGAACTCTGTCACCGGTTGTTGCAAACTGGGTTATCGGAATGTCGCCTTCTGTTGCATGGGCAAACCAGCCGCCAAAGATATATCCAGCACGAGTTACCGCAGTCAATGAAAGCGGGAATTCAGATGCAATAGGAGCAGTGATAATATTATGTTCATCACCTGATATCAAACCATTAAGCGTGATAGGGAAAACTTGTTCCCATCTTGCCCAAACAGTAAAAGGTCCGTCTTGGTTGATTGTCACTACTGTTTCGCCGGCAACTTCTGCATCAAACCAACCCATAAATCTATAGCCGGCACGAGTTGAAGGAGTTAGCGTCACAGTTGCGCCTGCTGAGAAAGTTGTTGGGTTTGAGTGTTCAGTTTCCAAAGCGTTGTTAAAAGTAATTTCAAGTTCTTGGAAGAATCTGACACTTGTTATATTCATAAGAACTGCATGAGCGACAGTTGGAGTTCTGCGGGTTATTTCTATTACCAGAATAATTGTTTGACCTCTTAATTCTTGAGGAATTGTGAACGCCATAGGGTCAGGACGAGAACCGCCAAGAACTGTTATCCAACCGGCATTCAAATTAAATACTTCCCATGTTTCAGTGCAAACCGCTCTTATTCTCATTCTTCCGCCAAAATCAGTTCTGCCGACATCATGACCATTAAATCCAATCTCAAGTCTGTTGATATTTGCAGGAATAGTAAATGCATTGTGGAAGTGAGCAACCGCACTGTTAAGTCCTGCACCGCCTGTAGTTCCTCCAACATTTCCTAAATCAACATGCATTTGTCCGCCGTCGTCAGGAATAACCCTTCCGACAGAAGCAGCACCGCCCCAACCGCTTCCTTCAACAAAACCGCCATTAAACACCAATTGAGCAGTAGGAGTTAACGCTCTTTCTGCCATCCATTCTCTTGTTAGTCTTGCAACACCGGTTTGCGTTGTCGGAGTGCGGTTTTCCAGTTGCCATCTTGCATATAGAGTCACATCGTTTCCAAGCATAGCGTGAGTGATATGAGTAACTGCTGTGCCTTGATTGTTCCAGAACCAACCAACAAATAACCAGTAGGCATGAGTTGGAGCAACTAATGCATCTCCGACATTGTTTAGAGTGAACTCTGAAATGTTAGTGTTAACAGCAGTCCCTGTCAATCCTCTGAAAATGAAATCCCAAGATTGAACGCCTGCTGAAATGATAAGTGTCACAGGACCGTCAACATAGAAAATATATTCGCCTTGAGCATTAGGAAGGATAATAATTCCGCCAACAGTGACAGTGACATAGTCATAGCCGCTTGCAGCAATAATATCAAATGTTAATCTTTGCGGGTCAACACCTGGCATCAGCCAAATCTCACCTGCCTCATAATCTACTCCGTTTATTTGAATGTTTTCAACAACATTATCGTTATTCAAAACAGTTATCAAAAGAGGTTCTGCATCAAATATTGCAAAAAGTGTCGGAATATCTTCATAGCCGTCTACCGGGTCATAAGCAGGAAGTTGAACAACCGTCACAGGTTCGCCGACACCAACTCTGACAAGAATGCCTTCATGGTTATATTCATAGTCATAGTCAAGGAACCAACCGACAAAATCAAATCCGCCTCTCTCAGCATCAAGAAGAGTGTGAGGGAAAAGGTGATATGGTAAGTAGTCATCATTTAGATTGTTAACAGTTCCTACGCCCAAATCAAAGTCGAACCAATGTCTTCTTGTCCAGTCTCCATAAATAGTAATGTCAAAATCAACAAATCCGGGAATGTAACCTTCAAATGGATAATTAAGTTCAGCATCCATAAACCAACCGCCAAAAATGTAATCATGATTAGAAGCATCAACTAACGGAATATCCGCTCCTGTGCTGAACACTCTCACATTGTTGTTAGTTGTCCCTTCAGGCTGAACAAAAGTTATTGTGAATTGTTCAAAGAAACGAACTTGCCTTATGTTTACCAAAAGGTCTCCTCTGTTGTCATGTCCGCCAAAACCGGGCTGGCGTCTATCAAATTCAAAAGTGACAAAAATTGTTTGACCTCTCAAACCTTCAGGAATTTCACCGTAAAGTCTGACAAGATTAGTGCTTCCGGCAATTCCGGTCCAATCAACCAAAGTGTAAACTTCCCAAGTTTCAACACACACTGCTCTTACTCGAACAGTTCCGCCCATATGAATACCACCATGCCCGTCAATAAAGAATTCAAAAGCATTCACATTATCAGCAAGATTAAACACATTGAAAGTGTGACCGAAAACTTGATTTGTTCCTGCACCGGCACTTCCGCCGCCGCCGCCTAAATCAAAGTGAAGTTCAGAATCATCAAGACCGCCATGCGCTCTTTGAGGAAGAGTCACTCCCTCATAAGTTACACTCGTTCCGGGTCTTCCGCCGATAATTCCCCATCCGTTTCCGGCATCAAAGCCCATACGGTTAAAATTCATTATTGTTGTTGCAGGTCTTTGAGCAATTTCGCTTCTTGTAAGACCTCTGTGGATAACAAAACCGCCGCCTAATGCTTCAGGTATTGCCTCAATTGCTCCGATAAAACCGCCATGCAGAACACCCCATCTTGCATAGAGATTGATTTCGGTTGTTCCTGACAAAAGTAAATAAGTGTCGATTTCGGTGATTGCTTCGCCTCTGTTGTCTCTGAACCAACCAAGGAAAGTCCAGCCGGGATTTACCGCTGCATGGATTGTTAGCGGTCCGTCGTTGTAAATGCCATCATAGGTTATTTCATCAATATCGTCGTTTGCATCGTTGTTATCAGATGCTGCAAGTCCGAAGAAGTTGATTGTGAAAACAGCCTCATCAAGAGGAATAAATCTTGCATGAAGAGTCATGTCATTAAGTGCAGTGATTTGAGTTACTTTGTTGCCATTAGTTGCAGCATCAAACCAACCGACAAAAGCATAATCATCAAGTAACGCAATCTCTAATATTAAAGGCAAATCATAGATAGTGAAATAGTCCGGGTTAGCGTGAGTTGCCTCTGAATCGATAACGAAAGTGATGTCAAATTCAGTTACTTCAAAGTTTGCATAAAGAGTGATATGCCCGACTTCTGTTATGAACATGTCTTCGTTAATCGCAGTCACTCGTTCACCGACAAAAGCATCATCTTGGAACCAGCCAAGGAAAGTGTAGCCTTCTTTGACAGCATCATACAATGTGATTGGCATTTCAGCCTCAATAAAAGTTGCAGGGTTTCTTGGGTCATTAGTTGCTCCCTGAGGCATGTTGAAAGTAATGTCAAAAACATCATCGGCAGTCCATCTTGCATAAAGAGTGACATTTCCAAGAGTAGTAATTTGAGTTATTGGAGTTAACCCTTCAGTCGGATGAGCAAACCAACCTCTGAAAGTGTAGCCTGTTCTTGACGCAGGAACCAGATTCAAAGGAAGATTGTGAATATTAAATGTCGCAGGGTTTGTATTTGTGTCAGTAGTCTCAAGACCTTCAAAAGTAATGTTTGAAGTGATGATATTAAATCTTGCAAAAAGAGTAACATTTCCTAACTCAGTAATTTGAGCAATCGGAGTTGTTCCTTCAGTTGCATGAGCAAACCAACCGGCAAAAGTATAACCGTCACGAGAAGCAGGAAGAAGATTTAATGGTAAATGCGTGTAGTTAAATGTCGCAGAATTTGGATTGGTGTCAGCAGTTTCAAGTCCATTGAAAGTCAGCGTTGAAGTTATGATTTGGAATCTTGCAAAAAGAGTGACATTTCCTAATTCAGTGATTTGAGTGATTGGAGTTGTTCCTTCAGTTGCATGAGCAAACCAGCCAAGGAATGTGTGACCTGTTCTGGTTGCATCTTCCAGCGTCAATGGCAAATCATGAATGTCAAATGTTGCAGGGTTTTCCGCATTATTAACACCGCCTGCCAAGTTGTAAGTAATTTCAGAAGTGATGATGTTAAATCTTGCATAGACAATAACATTGCCCTCTGCTACAATGCTCGCCACAGCAGTTCCTTCAGTTGCGTGAGTAAACCAACCGACAAAAGTGTAGCCGGTTCTTGACGCAGGAAGAAGTGTCAGCGGCACTGCATCAAAAGTCGCAGGATTGTTATGCTCAGTTGCCAAAACATTTCTGAATGTTATGGTGTAAACACCGTCAGCAGGAGCAACAGCAACTTGGAAAGTGGAAGTATGTTCACCGACAGTCGCAGTAATTGTCACCGTTTGACCGGCAACAAGAGTTCCCGAGAGCATTCCAACAGTCGGAGTGATGTTGACTGTTGTGCCGTCATCATAGTTTGCAACAATTGTCACATGAGGAACAAGTTGACCTAGCCCTCCTTCAACTGTCACAGGGGCAGATGGCTGCGCAAATGTCGCAGTTATGCCCGTTCTTTGAGCGCCGCATGCCGTTAGCATGAACATGCTCATTACAAGAACTGCCACCATAGCAAGCAATGCCGTTAGTTTAAGTCCTTTTCTCTTCATTTTTCTCATTTTCTTCTCCTTTTTTTTGTGACTTCTAATCACTATTTATATTTTTTTATTTATTTCCAAAAGGTTACTAGCCTTTAAAAATACAACAAAAAAAGCACGGCAAAAACCGCACTTTAAAAACTATGTAATTGAAAATATGAAAAGGCAGCAACCGTTTGATTGCCTAAGTTATGAAGATAATACCCCCCCCCCCTGACATTTTCTGGAAGTTTTTTGGTTACTTCTCTATTCATCCTTTTCTCCTTGTTTCGAGTTTTTTTTAATTAAAAACTCTATTGAAACCCATCTGCATTATTTGATTAATACTCACTATGTCGAACTAAAACTACTCTCTAATGATTATCATGTGATTTTATTTATATTTTTATATAATTAGAGTGCTTTATTTTTTTCGATTTTTCAGCGAACTAGTTCTCTGAGAGCATACAAAATATCTATTATGATACCACATATATTTCTGACTGTCAACAGTTTTCAGCAAAATTTTTCAAAAAATTTTATGTTAATTTATGGTTAATTTTGAGGCATCAAGTGCAAAAAAAGACACTTTTTTAGTGTCTTTTAAATTATATCATTGAAATTATGCCATATGGCGGATTCGCAACTCTGCTCCGATTTTTTGTGCTAGGTTTTGGCATTCTTTTGTTTCTTTTTGTGTTAGGTTGTTCATTATGCTGAGAGTTGTTTGAATGCCTTGTTCAACACATTTTTTTGCAAAGTTGATTATTTCGGCATGAGAGAGGTCTTTAAATATACTTTTGCATAGTTCGTTATATTTTTCAGCATTCGGAGCATTTAGGGAAATTGAAATAATGTCAATTACTTTTGCCAATTCTTTTGTTATGTCACGATTGTTGATTAGGCTGCCAAGTCCGTTAGTGTTGAGTCGAGTGGTTTTTCCGATTGATTTGAGATATTTAGCGATTTTGATTAGTTCTTCTAAGCGGTATGTCGGTTCGCCGAAGCCGCAGAAAATGACTTCGTCTTGGCAGTTGATGTCTGGCGATTGGGAATTGGCGGGTTGATTGCGGAAATTTTCAATTTGTTCAATGACTTCATGAACTTCCAGCTCTCGTGTTAGCCAAAGGTCGCTATCCCCTATTCCGTTTGAATAGTTTCGAATACAAAAAACGCAATCGTTTGAGCAACGATTTGTTAAGTTTATGTAGAGGCTGTTGCCAAATTGATAGACGAAGTTGTTCATTAAATTAATGCAGCCTTATTGTTTATTCATTTTCTTAAATAGGCTGAACGCATTTCTAGTCGTCACTTCTTTCACATAATCCAACTCCCTTCCCCAACTTTCGGCAATTTTTTCAGCGACATGAACGACATACTTTGGGTAGTTGGTTTTGCCGCGATGCGGCATTGGTGAAAGATAGGGACAATCGGTTTCAATAAGAACTCTGTCGTGAGGAATGAATTTGACAAGTTCGGGAAGGTGTGAATTTTTGTAGGAAATTGCTCCTGTGAAAGAAATATAAAAACC
Organism: Bacillota bacterium; assembly: GCA_009779975.1. Lineage (GTDB taxonomy): Bacteria > Bacillota > Clostridia > Christensenellales > Pumilibacteraceae > WRAY01. Next base: position 75,238 of record WRAY01000001.1, read on the forward strand.
CATATCAAGAAATTTTTTTGCATAGTCGAGGTTTCCTGAATAGCAGTGCATGACGGCTCGTTGTTTTATTTTGTGTTTGTTGTTTTCGATAATTCCCAGCATATCCTCATAAGCATCTCTAAGATGAAAAATAGCGGGCAAATTTGCTTTTTCAACCAGGTCAAGTTGCGTTAATAACGCTATTTTTTGAGAGGATTTGTCGGTGTCTTCATAATGATAGTCAAGTCCGATTTCTCCGATTGCAACGCATTTTTCACTTTGAGAGAGTTTGAACAATTCGTCAATTTGAGTGTCGTCAAAACTTTTTGAATATGACGGATGAACTCCGACGCTGAAATAAACATTTTTGCTGCTTTTGGCAATTTCAAAATTTTTCCGTGAAGCGTTTAAATCATAACTCACGGAAATAATTTTTTCCAGTCCGTCCTCGTCCATGCTGTCGATTATTTGCTGATAGTCATCAGCATAGCAAGAATTATTCAAATGTGCGTGCGTGTCAATTAGTTTTTTCATAGGTATTTTCCATTCCTGCTTCAGTGTTAATTTTTGCTAATTCAAGCCTTGTGAATAAGACTTCAATGTCCGGCAATTTCCCTTCCTTGTAGCAAACACTCTCCCATTTTGACAAATCAAACTTTAGCCATTCGCTCAACTTTTTTGCCGCTTTCGGCATGACCGGGCTTGAAAGATTGGCAAGATTTGCAAGCATATAGAGGCAATTAGAGGTAACTTTGAAAAACTCTTTTTCGTTACTTTTGCAGAGTTTCCATGGCTCGCTTCTATCGTAGTAGGTGTTTGCAAACTGAACGAACGAATAAAAACTCTCCATTGCATCACGAAATCTTCCGTTTTCAAAATGTTCTCCCATTATTTCATAATATTTTTTTGTTTCTTTTTCTATCTCGGGGTCGACATTGACGAAGGGAAGTCTTCCTTCATACTGCTTAATCAAAAACGCAAGGTTTCTGTTTGCAAAATTTCCATATCCTCCAAGCAGCATTTTATTGTGACTATCGACAAAATCAGTGTAAGAAAAACTGCTGTCTTTATTCTCAGGATTAAATTTTGTGAAAAAGAATCTGATTGAATCGGTGTTGAAATTTGTCAAGAGGTTATTAACTGTCACAAGGTTTCCCTTGCTTTTAGACATTTTTTCGCTGTTTAAATTAATATATTCACATGATATTATCCTGTTTGGTTTGTTGAATTTTTCATCTATTGCATGAAGCAATGAAGGCAAAATAATAGTGTGGAAAACTATGTTGTCTTTTCCGTGAATATAATAACTCACTAATTCTTCATCTTTAATGTAAGTTTCAAAGTTTTGCCCCCTTTTTTCAGTAACTTGTGCGCCTGTTGTGAAATATCCAAGCACCGCATCCACCCAAACATACAGTCTTTTATCCTCAAAACCTTTAAACGGCAACTTTATTCCCCATGAAATGTCTCTTGTTATCGCCCTGTCTCTTAGACCTTCTTTGAGGTATTTTGCAGTCTCATTGATTGCATTTTGACGCCAAGAATATGTTTTTGAGTTTTCATCCGCATACTTTTTTATCTCATCAGTTAATGCCGACATCTTAAAATAAAGATGCTCGGTAGGAACTAAAGAGACCTCGCTTTGGCAAAGTTTGCATTTTGGGTTTTGAATGTCTTTTGGTTTGAAAGCAGTTAAGCATTTTTCGCATTGCTCTCCGTTTGATTCGGTTTTGCAAATCGGGCAAGTTCCGCTAAGTTCTCTGTCAGCGACATTCTTTGAACATTTTTTGCAATAATATGTTTCTTCAGATGCTGAATATAAATGACCGTTGTCTTTTATTTTTTGAATGTATTCAATAACTCTTTTTTTATGCTCATCGTCCATTGTGGTGGGATACAAATCATAGGTGAATTGCAAATCGTCAAAATTTTTGCAAAACTCTTTATGATAGTGTTTTGCTATGGACTCAGGCTCAACCTTGTTATTTGCTGCTCTTATTGTTATCGGAGTTCCATGGCAATCTGAACCGGAAACATAGATAGTGTCCAGATTTTTTTTCCTGAAAAACCGAGACAGAACATCGCCGGGAAGTAGTGCCGCTAAATGTCCGATATGCAAAGAATTGTTTGCATAAGGCCACGCTCCGCCAATAAATATTTTTTTCGCCATAAAAATTTTAATCCTCTTTTAAAAGTATTCTAGCATAACCAAAAAAACATGTCAAACGCTTTTGCCCCACTAAACGCCTTGTCATTTATTGTCGAAAGAATGAATATACATTAAAACAATCCTTTAAATTTTTCTAACAATATGTCGGGATGCCGAGGGCGGTGTCCACCTTAACCACAAAATCTGTAAAGCAATACTGTAGGGGACGCCGCCCTCGGCGTCCCGAATGAATTATGAAAATTGTTTGGACTCTTATGATGGTGGTGTCGATTGTGACACTTCTTATATTAAATCCGCAAAATGCCCTTGTTGCAATGACTAGGGGAGCAAATGATGCTGTTCGTCTTTCAATGACACTTGTTGCGCTTTATGCTTTGTGGCTTGGTTTTTTTCAGGTTTTGGAAAAGACAGGGATTGCAGGAGTTTTAGCAAAAGTGCTGTCACCTGTTGTCAGATTTTTGTTTCCGAAATCAAAAAAGGAAACGAGAAAATATATCACACTCAATATGAGTGCAAATTTGCTGGGACTTGGCGGTGCTGCAACTCCGATGGCGATAAAGGCTGTTGGCTCAATGGACACAGGAGACACAAGAGCAAGCATCAATATGATAATGCTTTTAGTCATTTCGTCAACTTCACTTCAACTTATGCCGATGACAGTCATATCACTTCGGGCGGCACACAACTCAGCCTCACCCGCTGATTTTGTTCCGGCAAGTATTATTGCAACCGTTGTTTCAACAATTTTAGGAATAACAATGGTTAAGTTGTATGGACTTTTCTTGAAGAGAAAGGAGAAGAAACGAGAAAATCCTGAACTTGTTGAAGAGAAAAAAAACAGAAAAGAATTGCCCCTCAAAGCATTTAAATAAAAGATAGATTGTAGGGGCGGGTATTAACCTCTCGCACTTTATAAAAAACACTCATTATTAAACAATATCTATTATTCAAGCAGTCAATAAACTTGTTTTGAAATGAAAAATATCTTGAAGTAATTAAAATAATTTGCAGGGGCAGACGCCCTTCGGCTACCCGCATAAATAATGATTATGCCGTTTTCAGGCGGTCGAGGGCGAGACCCCATACAATTTTAGTTGACTATTCTATGTCCTACATAATCCCTCTCATTTTCATCACCGTGATACTGCTATCAGTTTTCCGAAAACAAGACCCTTACTCACTGTTCATTCAAGGGTCGTCTTCTGCGTTGTCTCTGATGATGAAAGTGTTTCCCTATTTGGTGACAATTATGGTTGCGGTTGAAGTTTTTCGCATTAGCGGAGTGAGTGCAGTTGTTGCAGACTTTCTCTCACCCGCTATGAATTTTTTCGGCATACCAAAAGAGTTGACTGAACTTATTCTAATCCGCCCATTATCAGGTGCCGGCTCACTTGCCGTTTTGGAAAATATTTTCATAACATATGGAGCAGACTCCCACATAGGTCGTGCCGCCTCAGTTGTTTATGGCTCGTCTGAAACAATTTTCTACATCAGCGCAGTCTACTTTTCACAAACAAAAGTCAAAAAACTTGGACTCGCAATACCAATCGCATTAGTCAGCACTTTTGTCGGAAGCATCGTCGGCGTCTATTTTGTCGGAATAATTTAACCAACTTTATTCTTTGATAATTCTAAGTTTAAATTTTTCATTATTCGGAAATTCAAGCCGCAAAACATTATTTTCTTCCTCGCTAATATTAGCCGCAAACACATCTCTTAATGCAAGATGTATTTGATTTGTTAGGTCATTTGTTGTTATTTGATTATTGTTTTTTTCGTCGAAACATATTGTGATTTCTGCACTTTCGCTTACTGCCATTTTTGCAAGCATGGAAATAAAATCTCGGTCACTTATCTTTCTTGAGTTTGTTAAATTATGATTTGATAGCATTGTATATTGCTCCTTTTGTGTGATTAATATATATAATTATATACTTTCCATGCGTGGAATGCAAGAAAATTCAACTCAATTTTCCTACTCTCTTTTAAATTCAATGACTTATTTTGTCGAATTAAGTCAATGCCGTCTATAGGTGGAGTTTGTTGCAAAATACTTTCCATTCGTGGATAATAAACTCATGGAAGGATTAACTGCATTTGCTGACAGTTTGAAAGAATTAATGGCTGATAGAGCATTGAATATGAACCAACTGTCAAAAAATATTGGTTGTGTTATTCAAGCGGTTTCAAATTGGGTTAATGGAAAATATTATCCTCGTTATTTTATGTTGATAAAAATGTCCGATTATTTTGATTGTTCAATTGACTATATTTTAGGGCTATCGGATAACAAAAAATTTGAATTAAGCAAAAAACAATCAAACTTTCATGAGCGATTAGATTTATTGTTAAAACGAAATAAATTAACTAAATATCGTTTAGCAAAACTTTCCGAAATCGGTGATTCTGCAATTAGTAAATGGATAATTAGCGGTAGAATTCCTGAAACTGCAACGCTAATCGCAATTGCAAAAGCACTCGGTTGCAGCGTTGATTATCTTTTAGGTCGCACAGAATAAAAAACAAAAAAGCAGATTGAAGTTCAAAAACTCATATCTGCTTTTTGTTTTAAGACACTGGATGATGTAACTGCCTCGTTTTTTATTAAGTTAATAATTTTGCAAAAACATTAACTTGACCATTTCACGAAAGGATTTTTTTGAAGTGTTGCTTGATTAGTTTTGAATTCTTTCATTTCAATCAAATTTCTCTTTTCTTCAAGGCACTTTAAAATTTCTTGAAGTTCAACTAAAATAATAGATTTGTGTGCTAGAGATATTTTACGCAATTGACTGCAGACTGTGAAAAACCATTCACTGAAATTATTATTCCGCGACAATCGCCTCTATTAAAAACTCTAACTAAATGAGGAGAAACTTCTTCAACTCCAATAACATTTTTATACCATTTCATTTCAACTAAATACAAATGAGATTGAGCATGCTACCATTTTCAACAGAATAAGTCAATTGTTTTAACAAGATAATTTTAACTATAACTAAACAGTATAATAATAGGGAATAAAAAATGAACTCAAACACAGCGATGTGTTCAAGTTCATTCATATTGGTTGCAGGGGGTGGACTCGAACCGCCAACCTTCGGGTTATGAGCCCGACAAGCTACCATTGCTCTACCCTCCGACATTTTCGACGCTTTTGTCTTTTGAGTGAAAAAGACAATTTGTCGATAACTTTATTTCTTGTTGCTTAAATTAGTTTGCTTTTTAAGCAACGATGGTTATTATAACATTAATTATCGGGGGTGTCAAGGGTTTTTATTAAGGTTTTTTGAGGTTTTTATGATTTTTTTTATGAAGGAGAAGCTTAAGAGCGTTGCCGCAAAACCGAAGTAATTCGGTTGTGAGAGTTGAAAGAAATTATTCTCTCATCTTCCATTGCCGGATTGCTTCGATTTTGCGGTATAACTTTCTATTTCTCATAACTTAGTTGCTCCGCAAAATCTCGTAATGACTAAAAAGGAGAAACTCCCCTATCAAATATATTCGCCATAATAAAAGTGCCGCAGACACCTATGCAAAACCTCACAATAGGCTTGTGTTAAAATTGCTAATATTTCAATTTACATCTGCGGCTAAAAACTTCACATCGTTCAGAATGACACTGCTAATTTAATTTTTTTGTCATTCCGAACGATGTGAAGTTTTTAGCGAAAGCGTTTTTATCATCCCACTAATTACTAACCACTTGGATATTTTCTTCGCCTATTGCACCATAGAGTTCGGAGAGACAATGTTCGGATAGATCGGTTTTTATGTGGCGGAGCGGATAGAGTTTGCCATCGTCAGTGTTTTTGATAAAAGCATCGTCATTGCCTGCATAGAAATTTAGTATTTCCTGCAACTCATCAAGAAGTCCGCTGTTTTTTAAGGACATGGTGAAACATACTTTTTTGGGAGGAGTCTTTTGCGATTGAGATGTGGCACCTGTATCAAAGATGATTTTGTCAATCCATAGTGAAAATCCATCGTTATCTTCTCTTGCTCCGCCTTCGATTGTTACTATTTTGTGTTCGGCTTCTTTCGCTGATTTTATTGCTGAGCCTCCGACAAATGCTTCTATTGAGCCATGCAAGTCTTCAATAGTGACAATTGCGAATTCTTTTCCTGCTTTTGAAACTCTTATTTGAACGCTTGTTATCATGCCGCCCATTTTAACTCTTGCACCGTCTTGAAGTTTTTGTTCTTCGCTGTTAAATTCACTGTTTGAAAATGAGGCAGTGTTTATTGAAAAAGTGTCCAAAAAATCTTCATATTCTTCTAAAGGATGTGATGAAATATAAACTCCTGTGAATTCTTTTTCACGGGAAAGTTTTTCTTTTTGTGATAACTCTTCAACATCAACGAACTTGTAATCATTTCCTTTCATTTGAATGCCCATGTCGAAAAATGAAAATTGTCCCGCATCTTTTGCTGATTTTTCTTTTGAAGCACGGTCGACAATTGCAGGAAAATTTTTTAAAAGAGTTGCTCGGGTCTTTTTTGTGCTGTCAAATGTTCCGCTGTAGATTAAGCCTTCTACTACTTTTTTGTTAAGTGTTGCACTTGTTACTCTGTCGGCAAAGTCGATGAATGACTTGAAGTGTCCGTTGTTTTCTCTTTCCTTGATGATTTCTTGAACTGCTTTTTCGCCGATGTTTTTTATGCCTGCAAGCCCCATGACTACGCCATCGCCGTCTGAATGAACTGAAAAGCCTTCCAAAGACAAATTGATATCAGGCGGATAAAGTTTGAAGCCTTTTTGTTTGATATAAGTCAAATAATTTTGAATCTCGTCAATATTTGATATGCGGTTGTTCAAAACCGCACAAATGAATTCTAACGGGTAATGATATTTTAAATAGGCCGTTTGGTATGCCAAATAAGCATATGCTGCCGCATGTGATTTGTTGAAAGCATAGGACGAGAAAGCGGCTATATCATCAAAGAGTTTGTTAGCAATTTTTTCCTCCACACCGGAAGCAATACAACCGGGGATTTTCTTTCCTTTGTAGTCACCGCCATGTAAAAAAACTTCTCTTTCTTTTATCATGGCACTTTCTTTTTTCTTTGACATTATTCGCCGCAGTTCATCTGCTCGTGCTAAAGAATATCCGGCGAGAGTTTGCACTATTTGCATGACTTGTTCTTGATAGACGCAAACACCATAGGTCACGCCCAAAATACTTTCCAGTTTCGGATGATCATAAGCCACTCCTTCGGGGCGTTTTTTGTTTTTGACATAGAGAGGAATTTTATCCATCGGACCGGGGCGATAGAGAGCAACCCCTGCGATAATGTCTTCAAGGCTTGTTGGTTTTAAGTCTTTCATGAATCGTTTCATGCCTTCAGATTCAAACTGAAAAATAGCGTGAGTGTCACCTTCTCCAAACATTTCAAAGACTTTGAAATCATCATAATCCATGTTGTAGAAATCAATTTCAATTCCATGATTTTTTTTGACCATGTCTATTGCCTGTTTAATGTCGGTTAAAGTCCTCAATCCAAGAAAGTCCATTTTGAGCAATCCTAATTCAAGGCACTCGTTCATGTCAAATTGGGTTGTGATGATGTTGTCTGTTGTTTTTGCGAGCGGAATATGCTCATGAACTTCATCTGAGCAGATAATAACTCCTGCTGCGTGAATGCCTGTTTGACGAGGAAGCCCTTCGACTTTCATTGCCATGTCAAGCAACTCTTTTAAACTCTCATCACTCTCATACATTTCCTTCAGTTCTTGAATAATTTGACTTCTCTCATCTGTTAGTCCCAAAATATCCCTTAGTTTTAGTTTTCCCATCATGAAAGGAACTAGTTTGGATATTTTGTCAACCTCGGAGTATGGCTTGCCAACGACCCTACCGACATCTTTTATTGCAGCCTTTGGCGCGAGTGTTCCGAAAGTTACTATTTGGCAAACATTGTGTGAGCCGTATTTTTTCACGACATACTCAATGACTTCATCACGACGGCGAACACAAAAGTCAATATCAAAGTCCGGGGCGGAAACCCTGTCGGGATTTAGAAATCTTTCAAACAGCAAACCGTATTTAAGCGGATCAACTTTTGTTATTCCAAGAGCATAGGCAATAATACTTCCAACACCGCTGCCTCGTCCGGGTCCTACTGAAATGTCATTATCATATGCAAACTGCACAAAGTCATTGACGACGAGGTAGTAGTCATTAAAGCCCATGTTGTCAACAACTTTTAACTCATAGTCGGCTCGGTCTTTTATTTCTTTTGTCAGAGATTTATATTTTTTTTCCAGTCCTTCATATGTTAGTTTTTTGAGATAGTCTTTGGTTGAAGAGTTGTCAGAGGTTGTAAAAGTTGGGTAGAGCGATTGCTCAGTAAAAAAATATGGTTCGCATTTAGAAGCAATTTCTAAAGTGTTTGAAAGAGCCTCAGGAATATGTGAGAATAACTCTTCCATTTGAGAGCGGTCTTTTAAATAAAATTCGTCCGTTGGAAAATAGTCATCTCTTCCTCGCTGCTCGCCGTCCATTCCGCTCGTCTGCTTTCCCTCAAATGCATCAAGTGTTTCTCGAAAAGAAATACACTGCAAAACTTTTTGCATTTTCGAGTCACTTCTTTTCAAATAGTGGACATCGTTTGTTGCAACTAGTTTTATGTTTTTCTTTTTGGCAAGCGATATTAAAAGCGGATTGACTTGTTTTTGTTCGAGTATGCCATGGTCTTGCAACTCAATGTAAAAATCTTCTTTATAGAGATTTTTTAATTCGTCCGCAACAGTTTCACCTCTTTCTATTTCGCCGTTAAGCAATGCTCTTGCAACAGGACCGGCAAGACAGCCGGAAAGACAAATCAGACCTTCGGAATACTTCTTTAGCAGTTCCATGTCAACTCGCGGCTTATAGTAAAAACCTTCAATATAGCCGAATGAGCAAAGTTTGATAAGATTTTTGTAGCCTGTTTCGTTTTTAGCCAAAAGAACCAGATGCTCTAGTTTTGGAGCACGCCCTCCAATACTTTCTTTCTTGTGGCGGTCAGGACAAACATAGACTTCACAGCCAATAATAGGCTTCACCCGAAATGGCCGCCTTTCCTTCATGAATTGAAAAAAATCCGCATCTTTATCAGTATGTCTCACTGCTTGTTTGACAAACTCATAGATGCCATACATACTTCCATGGTCAGTTATCGCAAGCGCTGAAATTCCTTTTTCATAGGCTTCGGAATATATTTTATCCGTCCTTGCCGCACCGTCCAAAAATGAATATTCAGTATGAATATGCAAGTGAGCGAATTGTGTTGAATTGTTTGTTGGATTTGTCATATGTTATTCCTTTTATTATAAGGTGCGGACGACAGTATGCCGTCCCTACGAATTTTTATTGTTAATTTTTTCTGATTCGTATTGCTTACTCATACATTGGCATGTCGTCTGTAAAATTGCAAGGGTGAGCAGCGCAAGCCAGAATGAGCGTTTTTAATTAGATGTATTTGTAAGGTACCTCTCCTACAGTTTTTTCAATATCCCTGCCAATCGACTTACAAAATCATTGTAGGGGTGGCACTCTGCCGCCCGCACCTTCAATAATACTGCATTCTTTGCAGTTTGTCCACAGATTTTACAGCGTTATACAAACTGCTGTCCAGAGTCCTGTTTTTTTGATTTCAACTTCGGCTTGCCTTGCGAGATATTGTGTTTTAAATATGCCGACACAGCATGAGCCTGAGCCTGTCATGAATGATATGAGCGCACCGTATTTCTTGAGAATGGCAAGATGGTCGGCAATTTCCGGAACGAGTGATATTGCAGGAGCGGTTAGGTCGTTTGTAAGAGAATGTATGAGTAGAGGGATATTGTTTTCTTGTATGGCTGAAATTAATGAGGCGTATGACGAATGAGACGAATTATCGTCGGGATTATTTTCTGAGTGGCAGAGTGCCACACTTGCAATCTCATTGACGCCTAACCGCTCAAAGCATTCTCTCGTGCTGACTCCCTTTTTGCCTTTAACTAAAAGTAAGTTTAGCGGCAAGTTACTGTTTATTTTTTCGACTATTTCGCCTGTTCTTTGAACTCTTTTGTAACCAGTTGTTAACATTGACGGAACATCACTGCCTATTTTTTTGGCGATTTTAAATATGTCTATTCCATATGATAATAAGTTGAATTGTTTTTCCAGAGCACTAAGAACTGTTGCTGCGTTGCCGCTGCCTCCGCCAAGACCTGCCTCTGTTGGAATATTTTTTTGAATGAAAATATTTGCACCGAATTTAAACTGTTCTTGCACAAGTTGACATGCTTTTAAAACAGTGTTGTTTTTTTCATCAATTGATCTTTCACTAAATGTAATATTTATTTCATCGCTATCATTAAAAGAAATTTTTATCTCATCGCATAAACTAATAGTTGCATTGACCATGTCTAACTCATGCATATTATCTCGTTTATCAACAACATGCAAAGATAGATTAATTTTAGCATAAGAAGGAAGAACGAATTCTTTCATGGTTACATTATAGCAAAAAACCAGCACCTTTGCAAGCACTGGCAACAAAAAGTTAAAAATGAAATGTGAAAAGTATTATTAAAATTAATTTAAAATAACTCGACTTTACTTTTCACATTTCACTTTTCACATTTTTATTTATTTCAAATGTCTATACGCTATCACCCTTTCCCCGCCATTCAACGGCAGTGTTAATTTTGGATTTTGGGTCAAGACTAGTTCAGGGGTTGTTCCCAGAGATTTTGCAACTTCCCAAAGAGTTTCGCCCGCTCTTGCAATGTGGATTGAAAAAGCACTTGACGGTATTACTCGCTCTGCTCCAAGTTTTAAATTAGTGATGACGCTTCTTGTTTCCTTTTCAATGATTTCAACTTCGATTTCAATGTCTGCTTTAATGTCAATTTCGTTTCCGCGGCGAATTTTTGTTTGAATGCCTACAACATGACCCCGCACCATTATTTCGTTTGTCTCAACAACTTGTGTGTTTGATGAAAATGAAAATGGCAACTCAACTGAAACTGAATTTTTAGTGTTGCTGTCTTGTGAAAAATAGACAACATTACAACTAACCAAGCCTTCAAAGTCAATTCTGTTTGTGCTGATTCGTGTTGCAGTGATGTTGAGCGTTTGTCCGCTGACTGCACAAATTGTGTCGGCGAGTGCTGAATTTTTGTCCAGCGTTACTTGTCCGTCAATTCGGTCTGTGATGACTGTTCTTGATTTTAAACTCCTTAGTTCAATCGTTCTTTGCTCAGTCACCAACTCATGAGAAACACTGAAAACATCGCTAACATGAGAAAGTGATTGTTCCTCAAATGCTTTGATAAGGGCACACACTTCAAACTCCATAAGAAGCGCACTTTTTTCACCGTCACTCTCAAGCGAAAATCTGCTTTCTTTTATGGAGAGGTTTGCGAGCATTCTGGCGTTGTCGCTTGCACCGATTGCCCCTGCTTCGTGAGTGAAGTTGGTAATGTGGGTTTTTTGGCTGATTTGACCTTCCTCGTCCTCAAAGAAAATGTCGCTGACAATTTTCCCTTCAATAATGCACGAGTCTGTTTGACTTCTTACATTTAAAAGAATGATTTTTGACTCGTGTGCCAGAGCAAAAACGCTTCCTTCAATTGCGAGATTGTCAGAAATAGTAAACTCTTCTTTCGTCTCGGCACAAAGGCGAGAAAAATTGAATTTGTCTTCATGGGTGTAGACACCTTCTCCGCCATGCGTCAAAATGTCGATACTTTGGCGTTGAACAGCATCAAGATTGACTAAAACGACCGAGGCCAGTTTTATTTCCCCAACATCCACACTAACTATGTCCGTGTCAATGATACTCGCATTAAAAAGCGGCAAAGTGTCGGCTGATATTCCTTCACTCGTCACTTTGTCCGAAAAATCTGCATTGTAGTCAAGTGCATGGTTTTTCCCTTCGCTGCAAGCATAGATTACTTTGAAGTTTACCCGTCCGCTATAGCGAGCCTCGTGAGAAAATATCTCACTTGGTGAGACTGAGCAAAATGATGAAACTGAAAGCACTCTTGAAATAGAAGTGCCGCCTAGGGGTTTTAATCTTGCTTCAACGATTGCTTGAGATGAAGATATCCTCATCAAGTTATCTGTTCTTGTTGCTTCAAAAGTTGGTTCAAATGACATAGTAGTTTTTACTCCTTTCTATCCTATGGTTACTCTGTATTCTTGTCCATAGTGCATAACACTATATTGTATAGTTAAAGTTGGACAAATATGACAACTTTTTTAAAACGCATATAACATATTGCATAAATGCATAACGATTGTTGGAATTAATTTAACTAAACTCCATTCTTCATCATGCGTTATACAATATGCATTATGCGTTGTTTTATATGTTTAAAAACTGAAAAATGTGTCAATAATTTATTAATGCGAAAGTCCGGTATTTCAATTGATGAAGTTAAAGAAAAAGTTGCCGCACTCAAAGGAGTGAAACTTAAAGTTGCTGTCAATCATGGCAGGAAAAGAATAGTTAAATATGAGGGGGAAATTTCCGCGACATATCCAAGTGTTTTCACAATGAAAATTGATGATAATAAAAATGTGAAAAATTTGACCTTTTCATATTCAGATGTTATTTGCGGAGATATAAAATTTAGTTACGCATAAATTGGTGATTAGTTGTTAGTGATTGATAAAAAAATCAAACAACTACTAATCACTAGCCGCCAATCACAAAAAAAGGACGCCTAAGCGTCCTTTTTTTAGTCTTCCCAATCTTCGTCATCAACCAATTCATTATCGTCATCGTCTTCATCTTCGGGGCGGTCAAGAAAATCATCCTCGTTTATTTCAAAGTCGAAGTCGTCCGGCTCGGCATATTGAGCAGAAAAGTCTTCTTCCTCTTCTTCCTCTTCCTCTTCTTCCAACTCGCCTTCAAACATTTGGCTGTCAACTTCTTCAATAGCACTCTCATCAATGCCTAGGTCAATGTCTTTTACTTTCTTGACATCTTCATCAACCTCTTCTTCCTCTTCAAAGAAATCCTTCTCAGTAAGAGAATCTTGTTCTTTTTTGCAGGAGAGGCAAATTTCGTCAGATGGTCTGTCTGCAACAAAACCAGTCACGCATATCGGACAAATTTTTTCGATGATGTCATCTTCATCCGGAATGAGGATACTTTTGTCTGCAAGCCCTATTTCCGCTTTACAAACAAGACACCATTTATCTTTTTTGTCGATGTAGTTCAAGTCACATCTAGGACATACCACCCAAACAGGAGGTTCGGGTTTTTTGTCAATCTTCTTTTCAACTTTTTTTTCAATCTTTTTTTCTGACTTTTTGTCGATTTTTTTCGCCACTTTTTCTTGTTTTGCTTTTTCTTTCGCTATTTTTTTTGTTTCTTTTTCTTTGCTCATGGATTGTGTTTCCTTATTAACACAGGTATTATATTCATTTTTTTAATAAATGTAAACTATTTTTAACAACTTTTTAAAAGTTTTTTTAGACTTATTTATTTTTATATTTTTGACTATATCAAAAAAACTAAACACAAATTTTGACAAAAAAATTTTTGAGTCTTTTTTAATGATTCTTTTTCTTAAAAATTGGCCAGATGCCCATTAAAAGAAAAAGAATCATTAAAAAAGACTGAAAAGATACCGTTATATATTTTGCGAAAAAGTTTTTATATATAGCCTTTTATTAAATTTGAAAGAGTAATAAATTCTTCGACACTCAAGGTTTCGCCTCTGATGCTTTCGTTTTTTTGCATTTTTTTGAGTATTGCCGCAACCTCGTCACGAGAGAGAGAAAACTCTTTTATCAGGTTGTTTGAAAGGGTTTTTCTCCTCATTGCAAATGAACCTCTCACTGTCCTTTTAAAATATTCAATATCGCTTATGTTAGGTTTTTGATTTTTTTTAAGGGTGATTACGGCACTATCGACATTTGGAGAGGGAGTGAACATTTTTCTTGAAACTGTTCGGTTGTAGGTAATATCCGACATTGCCTGACATATGACGGATAAAATTCCATAGTCAGGAGTGTTTTCCTTTGCCGCAATTCGCATTGCAACTTCTTTTTGAATCATGATGGTGATTGAAGTGCAAAATTCGTCTTCAAGAAATTTGAACAATAGCGGAGTTGTGATATAATATGGGAGATTTGCGACAAGTTTATAATTTTGGTGATTGGTGGTTAGTGGTTGGTGGTTGGTGGTTGATAGATTAATTTTTTTATGAAGTTCGTTTAAAGGATACTTTAATGCATCTTCAAAGATGAATTCAACATTCGGGAGGTTGAGGTTGAGAAGCGGTTCTTTTAAATCTTTGTCAATTTCAAAAGATATTACTTTTTCAGCATATTCAGAAAGGACTTTTGTCAAAGTTCCCAGTCCTGCTCCGACTTCAACAACAATATCACCTTGAGGACAAATGAGTGCGTCCTCTCCCGTAGTGACAGTGAGCCGGCGTTTCTCATGACACTCCGCTGCTTTCGGGCAATTCCCTGCTGTTTGTTTAAGACTTGCGTTGCTTGCCCCTACACTACGACAAATAAGAGCATCGATTGCGATGCTCTTTAGAAGATTTGTGTCATATATAAAATTTTGTCCGAGGGACTTTTTGTATTGCATAGTAGTGATTGGTGATCAGCGGTCAGTGATGGTAAAAATAAAAATTAACCAACACTAGTCACTGACCACTATCCACTGACCACTAGATTATCTCTTCGAGAATTGCGGCGCTCTTCTTGCTTTTTTCAAGCCATATTTTTTACGCTCTTTCATCCTTGGATCACGAGTTAAAAAGCCTTCTTTTTTAAGCGTTGCTTTTAGATTTGGCTCAGCCTCAAGAAGGGCACGGGAAATTCCGTGTCTGATTGCACCTGCTTGACCGGTAAAACCGCCGCCTTTGACATTGACGAAAATATCGTATTTTCCGCTTGTTTGCGTTGCAACCAGCGGCTGATTGACGATAAGTTTCAATGTGTCAAGACCAAAAAAGTCGTCCATTGTGCGTTTGTTAATGCTGACAGCACCTGTTCCGTTTGGAATAAGTCTGACTCTTGCTATTGCTTTCTTTCTGCGTCCTGTTCCCCAAAACGCTAATTTTTTTGCTTTGTTTGATTTGATTGCCATATGTATCCTTTTTTAACGCACAATGCATACATAACGATTGTTAAATATTAACTAAATTTTATCCTTCGTTATGCATTATGAGTTATTCGTTGAATTAATTATATTTCTTCTCCACTAATTTTAACTCTTTCGCTTGCTGAGCAACATGAGGATGTTCTGCTCCTTTGTAAACACGCAATTTTTTCAGCATTCTTCTTCCCAATGAGTTTTTGGGCATCATACCCTTTACTGCAAGGTAGAGGGCTTCGTCAGATTTTTCTGCCATGAGTTTTTTGTATTGAATTTCTTTTAGTCCGCTCATGTAGCCGGTGTGATATCTGCGATATTTTTGTTCCATTTTTTTGCCGGTTAGGACTGCGTGGTCTGAATTGATGACAATAACATAATCACCGCAATCACAGTGAGGCGTGAACTCGGGTTTATTTTTTCCGCGCAAAACTGCCGCAACTTGTGCTGCAACTCTTCCCAATGCCATGTCTTTTGCATCGACAATATACCAATTTCTTTGAACTGTTTGTTCGTTTGCCATGTAGGTTTTCATTTCTTCTCCTAATGCATAAGTGCATAGCGCATCATGCATAATTATTGTTAAATTTTTTCGACTTTAATTATGCATGATGCGTTATGCATTATGCATTGAAATTTTTAGTTCCACTCCTCTCCTAAATACAAGTCATCATCCGGCACAAAATCTTCATCTTCTTCGGGCATTCTGTCGCCATATGCACGATAGTAGACCAGGACTGATTGGACTCCGTCTCCGTCTCTGCGAGTTGAGCGGAAGAATGCATAGCCTCCTCCCATTACCCATTCGTCAACGAATGCAAAATACATCACAAATCCCGCAACTAAATCAGGGGCAAAATGATTTTGTTCAATCGGGGCATGAGACATTACTTGCGGAGTTGCATTTGGAGTTAGAATATCAATTCTCATCAAATAGTTTCCGTCACCCAAAAAGTAAAGTTCGCTGCCATAAAGATGGTGTTTTGTCACCCCGACCGGCCAAACTTCGTTTAGGACATTATGGACATTAAGAGCGCTCACTAGTTGCACCGGGCCTTGTGCCGATGAGGCTAGAATCATTGGGTGAGAACGATGATGGTCTCTGAAAAAGATATAACTTGAACCAAAAAGATTTGCATTGATTGCAAGATGATAATAACTGTTTATTTGAATGTTTTGACGATATTCATTTACTCCTGTTAAACTTAGTTGATGCTCCCTATATGTTCGGCTTCCGACAAAAACACTCTCTTCGTCAATAATAGCATAGCCTCCCATTAATGCATCGTGAAGATTGTCATATTTGATGATTTGGTTGTTGAAAAGGTCTGTTTCGGTGTAGATTAGCAATCCGTCTCTGACATCAACAAGAGTGATGTGTTGACCTGAACCTCTGATTCTTATTCCCTCTTCGCCGCTTGGACGCATCATTTCAACAATATTTCCTTCTTGAACACCGTCACCGTGGACAAAATTTCTTGTGAAGAAAATGAAATGCTCAAGATTGTTTTCATAGCGGTAATGATTGACTGAGTCATAGAAATCAAATCTTGGGAAAATAACGCTTGTGACATTCTCTGCAATCAAATAGGGATTGTTTGGACGGCGTCTGTTATCTTCCATGCGAACAGAAACTATTCTTCCGCTTGTCTCTCCTGCCGGAGTATAGAACACAACCATATAGACGGCATCGCCAATGCGGTAAAAAGCATAGGGGGCATGATTTGCTGGACCTTGAGTTGAATAGATGTGTTGAGTTTGAGACCCGTCAACTCTAGTTCTCATGAAATCTACTCTGTCGTCTTGCATTCTTCCGGCTGTGTCACGAGTGATTGAGGGAGTTGCATAATAAATCCATTCACCAAAAATAAATATTCCGCCATGACCTGAGAGAGTGTCTCCCGCAACAGTTCCAATGGCTTTTGGGACAATTCTCTCAACAGCAACCAAATCAATCCAGTTATCAGGGTCATTGACATCAAAATTGTCAAAATCAAAGTCTTCATCATTGATGTTTATTCCGTGGCGAAGTTGAGGTGTAGAATAAAATTCATTTTGTGCATAAACTTGTCCGGTTGCAGTGAACGCATTTTCGTTTATTACTAAGTCAGGATTTTCGTTAAAACCGGAAACAAATTCTCTGCCTTCTCTTTCTCCGCGAAGTTCAGCACGATAAAGCGCTCCTCTTTGAACATCGCCCCATGCATTAAATCTTCCGTCTGCCGTTGGATTATAAGTCAATGTGTTGAATCCGTTGATGAAATAGACAATATTGCCGTATTGAACAGCACTGCCGCCTTGACTTCTCACGACAAAATTAGTGTCTTGCTCCATTGTCAAATTCGGAACTCTTGGAAAGCCCATGCAGCCGACAAAAATTCCTGCGGCAAACAAGAGCCCAACTATTAAAGATAATATTTTAGATATTTTTTTCATGATGTATTTCCTAGTAGCAAAATGCACTCAAAAAAACGCATAGCACTGACCATTATATAATAAAAGAAAGGGGGTGTCAACTGTTTTTAAGTGAAAAGTGAAAAGTGAAAGATGAAAAGTCTTGATAATTTTTAAATAAACTCAACACTGCTGTTCATCTTGCACACTTCACTTTTCACTTACTATAACGCTCACCCTTCCGCCTTTCAACTTCTCGCTTTTTGCGCTTATTGTGATTTTTCCCACATTTTTGGGTTTTAAAACAGCGATTATTTTTCCGCCTTGAGAATTTAAAGAGACAAAGTGTTTTTTCTCTTCGTTTTGAATTTCTTCTTGTGAGTTGAAAAGTGCTATTATTTCAGCATTTTCGCAAGATTCAAAGGTTACTTCTCTTCTTGCGTGAGAGGCAAAATTTCCGTCTTTATCCAGAACCGTCAATTCAACAAATACTAACTCGCCTTCTTTTGATTTTTTTGAATAAGGAGTGAGCAAAAGTGAACTTGGAGATGAGGGAGTTTTTATAAAAGCGTCTGCAATATGAATTCCTTTTCTGTAACTTGTTGAAGACAACACTCCGGGGGTATATTCAACTTCAAACTCTGCAATGAAGTTTTTCATTCTTCCGCCGATTACTCTGTTTATTGTTCTGTCGTTTAAGCGGAGTTGAACAATATCACCTCTTGAATAGACCATGACTTTTATCATCTGCCCCAAGTGACGCTCATAGTGCCATGAAGAAGACACTGCTCCGCTATCGGGGCAAACTGTTGTGATAAGAGCGGTTTCTTTTTTTTGAAGAATGATTTGGGCAAGGTGATAGAATGGTTTTTTTGTCAAAAAGTTATCAAAAAGAGGATAAACCGTTTCCAAAAATATTCCCTTGATATTAGGCATATTTTGCATTTTTGCATGAGTGTCAAAAAACTCTTCTTCAAAAACGGCAAGTCCGATTATGTCTTTTTTAATGTCTTTGAACTCATCATATATTGAACATTGCTCTGCACCTGAAAAGCCGATAACATCAACCTTCTCCATACTCTCTTTTGTTAATGACTTGAAAATTGAGCCTTTTATATTTAACAGTTTTTCTTTTTCCGCTTTGATAAGGTCAAGAACAGAGAAATTAATCATGATAGGCTTTGTTGAAATTGATTTTAAATCATTATATATATTTTCAATCAATTTCGCTCCGCCTCCTCTCCCATAAGTTTCCGAAGCAAGCCCTGCGATATTAAATGCCAAAATGCTCGGGTGAGATGCAATTCTTTTTAAACTGTCAATCCTGTCGTCATACTTATAATCGAAAATCGGATTTTCTTGGGCGAGGAATTCAAAAACATCAACAACACAAAATAATCCCGCTTTTGTCAACTCATCAATCTCTCTTTGAGTCGGAAGTGATAAAAATCGAACACAATTGAAACCGCATTCTTTGATTAATGAAAATTTTCTTGCAATATAAGCACTTGAATTAAAAAATTCTTGTTCAGAGTCAACACAAACTCCATAAAGTTTTTTTGGAGGTTTCATTGCAATGCCAAGCGGAAGAAGAGTTTCTTCATCATCAAGAGCAATGCGAGCGGTATAGAAATAAGGTATGTCTTGAGGTTTCTTTATTTTTAATGTCATCTCAAATTCTCTTCCGGTGTTTTTTTGCATGATGACTTTTTTTGATTTTATTGCAACCCGTTTGTTTTTGTTGTTCAAAATTGAAAACACAAGATTGAATTTATGATGACGAAAATCTTCGTTGACAACTGTTGTTTTGATTGTCACAAAAACTTCACCGCCTTTTAGTTGAGTTGAAAATATTGTTGAATGAGGCAAAACAAAAACAAGTTTGTCTGAATAGAAAAGCGACATTGAAATATTGTCAGACGGCGAACAGACACTCAAAGTATTTTTTGCGAGCAATTTTCCGCTGATGTCACTCATACCGCTGCAAAAAGTGTTAAGAACTCTTTCTCCGTTAAGTTCAAAACTAAGAAGTTCTCCGTTTGCACCATCAGCACTTAAAAAGCATTTTTGATGAGGCACAAACTCAAATTCATTTGTCGTCAATTTTAGTTGTTTCATGATTTTTTTCTATTTAGTGTACTTTAATTCCCTAATTCAATTTGGGCTCGAAAGACTATGTTTATTCCGGATGTGCCTTCCACTATAACGAGGTTATTTGTTCTTTCAATTTTTAAAATTACTTCTTTTTTTGCACTGAGTTCGCTAAGATAGTTGATATGCAGACTTTGAATTCCTTGTCTTATTTCATATTCACCGAGAGCGTCATAGAGGTATTCAGCGTATCGAATATTATTAACATGCATATTGACATCTAAGTCAGAATAAGTTGACTCTAGTTTGCGGGTTTTATTTTTAGAGGATGTTGCGACCGCCCGAACTTGAATTGCTCCGCCTTCCAGTCCTTCTCCATCGCCGAAAGAACCGAAAAGAGTTGCAAAATCGTCTAATTTCAATCGGGCAATTTTCATAGTGTTCATGTCAATCAAAACCCATCTTGCGCTGCCCTTTATCATTATTTCACCCTTTTTATTTCGAACAACATACTCTCTTCTTGTTGAAACTCCTTGCGGCATAAGCGGCCAAGTTTCAACAAGAAGCGTTTCAAAGCGTTTAGGGTGAGTTATTATTTTGAAAGCAATTCTTGACAAAACCCAAAAAAGACCTTTGTCTCTCATATTTTCATGGGTCATTCCGACGCTTGACGCATGCAAAGTTGCCGCCTCTTGAAATATGTCAAGAACAGCGGACGGCTTTATTTTCAAACCAAAATCAAGGTCTGAGTTTCGAATAGTGCAAGGGAAAGAGTATTTCATATTTCAATGCATATTTCACAATGCATAACACATAATGATTGTGTTTTTAAAATTATAACACAGTTAAAAAAAAAGTGCAAACAATTTTTAGTGAGTTGAAAATATTTAAAGTTAAGATTTTTTGAATCTTTTTCCCTGCTCCCTATTATTCGATCGTAAATCATTGATTATTATTGCTCAAAAGAGAATATATTTTTTATTAATAAATTGTTAATAAATAGTTGCCAAACTGTGTTTGTTCAGTTATACTATACACAAGTATTATTCTAGGCTGAATAGGACTTTTCTTTTAAAGATGTTGTTAACAAAATGTAAATTTTCTAATAATTTTCTTTGAATACAAAATATAAGGACTACCTATTATGAAAAAACTTAAACTACTATTTGTTTTGATATTTGCCGCACTCAGTGTGAGTATTCTTTTTGCTTGCAGATTGCCGCAATTTGTTGTCACGATACCCAGCGGATTTTCTTCAAATATTGAAGTGTTTGAGGTTTTTGTTAATGGCAGTGAAGAGCCTCTGACTCAGCGGCATAATATTGTAACCGAAGGCGACACTATCACCATTCGCTACAGAACTGCTCCTACTTTTCGCGGCGAAGTCAGGCTCTCCGGCACTTTGACCCAAAGCACATTTAACACCGAAACAAGACTTCGGGAAATAACCCACATTGTAACATACCATGTTGAAATTGAAATTGTTGCCCATCCTATTTCCCAAACTTTCACCGCTTATTTTTCCGGCGAGGGAACAAACGAGGAGCCCCGCATACATGATATAGGCGATGACATCACCCTTCCCTCTTCATTCCGTGAAAACTATTGGTTTTTGGGTTGGAGAATTTATAGTGTTGATTTAGATGAATACGCTCCTTATAATGTTATTGAAAATAATGAAGATTACTTTGACTACAACAACACAGACGATGATGAAGATGTAATCACAAGTTGGCCTCCTTATTACACCTTTACAAACACTCTTCCCTTCATTGCTCACAATGTCCGAGCCGAAGGAGTTCTGCGTCTTGTTTCACAATGGCGCTCAGCAGTTGCACCGACAGACATAACAATTATTGGCGGGGACAGAGTTGTTCCGTTCAGGGAAGATTCCATGAACCGCTCTTATCAATTGACATATCTTCTTGACCCGAATAGCGCAGACTACATGGGGCTTGTTTGGGAATCAAGCAATCCTGATTATATTTCAGTCAATGACTCGGGTCTTGTTAATATTCATCATGCCGGAAGCGCCCAAATCACAGTCAGCGTTTTGGGTCATCTTGAAATTTATGACACAATATTATTCACCGCAACATTGACAAATATTCACACTCTCACTCTTTGCAGCAGCGTTTCGGGTCTTAGCCTTTTTCACTCCCCTGTTGAAGGAGTTGCAGTCGGAGAAGAAATCGGGATTATTTTTAGTCTCCACAATAATTTTGAAATTGGGGACGATTTTGTTATTAGTATTTTCAGTTATAACGGCGAACACAGAAACTATCACGGATTTGACGCAACTACCCTCAATCTTTCCGAATTCGGCGGATATTTCACATTTGTCATGGTTGAAAATGCCATTATTTCCTTTTCGGGAATTATTGACAACACTCCTCCGGTTGAAGCCGAATTAATAACAATTAACGGCGATAGTTCTAGGGTTGCAAGTGAACTTGGGGACGATATTGCTCTTAGTTTTATTATCTATCCTGAAAATGCCAATACCAATTGGTCTATTGTCGTTTTCTCTTCAAGCGATGATAGCATTGCCTCTGTTAATCAACAAGGTGTTGTTTCTTTCAATTCACATGGCATCGTCACAATCACTGCAAGGCTTTACAGCACTCTTTCAGGCACAAATATCTTTATGGACGAAGATGCCGTTATTTTTGATGTTTATCAAGTTTTTCTTCCCGATAGCGTGACTATTCAAGGCGGAGACAGAGAATTAAACATAATCACAACAACTCATGTTGACTTAAATATTGTCATTGACCCTGTTGACAGAACAGAAGGCTATTACACAATTGAATGGGAGTCAAGCAATAGCAATATTGCATCTATTAATATAACAGACTATCACAACCGAGTTTCTTTCCACGCTTTCGGAACAGTTGTTATCACTGTCAGAATTATGCGCGGCGGAACTGTTTTGGCTTATGACAGCATCACAATCCGCATAACAACAGCAATAACCGCCCTTGCAATCAATGGCTATCAAACTCAAACAATAACTGTTAGGGCAGATGCTGGCGACATGGCGTTTAATGCGGCCGCTTATCCAATAGGATATGCTGTTTTTCCTCCGGGTGCAGTGATGCTTTGGAGTTCAAGCAATCCTTCTGTGGTGTCTGTCACTCAAAATGGAGTTGTTTCATTCCTTGCTCCCGGCACAGCGAGAATAACCGTTCAATTTCCGGGAACTCCTTATTGGGCTGAAATCTGGTTCAATGTTTCTCAGTATCCAAGAGGTATTGAAATTCAAACTCCCTCAAACACTGTTGTTAGAATTAATTCATCCTATCAATTAAATGCTGAAGTTTATGGAGAAGATCCATATCTTCCTATGGCGGCATATGACATTTCATGGGGAACAAGCAATCCAAGCATTGCAACTGTTTCTAACACCGGTCTTGTCACATTCCACTCTGTCGGAAGTGTCACTATCACCGCTTCAATTTCAACTGTTATTTCAGGAGTTTTGAGAGATTTTTCTCATTCAATAACATTTGATGTCCGCCCAACGGCAAATCAAATAACCATCACTCCTCCGATTCATACTACTGTCAGAGAAAATGACCCTGCTCCTCATGCCCGCAGTGTCACGCTAATATATACTGTTAATCCAACGAATGCAATCGGATTTAGCGTTGTTTGGACAACGACCAACCCTTCTGTTGCAACTGTTGAAAATGGTGTTGTTTCATTCCACGGAGCGGGAGCGGCAACAATTCGTGCCCAAATTGATGATGCCGTTTTAGGTTTAACACAATTTGCAGAAATCACATTCACTGTCACTCCTCAGCCGACAGGCGTTTCTATTGACGGGGCAACCGAAAGGCAAGTCAGTTCCGGAAGTCAATCTGTTAATTTGATGAATGATATTGTCATTAATCCGACAAACGCTGACGGATATCTTTTGATTTTCAATTCAAGCAACCCTTCGGTTGTCTCAGTTGACAGATATAGCGGTGTTGTCACCTTTAGCAATGTTAATTATGGAACTGCAATAATCACTGTTCGTCTTTATGACACAATGCTTGACATTTTGAATGTTTTTGTTGATAGTGCTTTTGTCACATTCAGAGTCACTGCTGTTGCAACAGGCGTTCAAATAATAGACGGAAACCGTGATGTCTATCGCGGTGAAAACACTCTTGAACTTCAAGCAATAGTTCTTCCTATTGAGACTGAGGGCTACACTTTTGTTTGGGAGTCGTCAAATCCTTTGATTGCAACAGTTGACGCTTTTGGTGTTGTTCATTTTGTTTCACACGGCTCAGTCACTATCACCGTTTCCCTTTTAGGCACAAACTTTGAAGCAAGCACCACTGTTAATATTCGTCCGATACAAACAATGCCTGTCAGCATCACAATAGGTTTTGGTTCAGTCATTCATCGAGAAGATGCTCCCAACATTCAACTATCAATTTCGGCAGCCCCCTCAAACCCTCAGATAAGTGCAACTCAAAATATTGTTTGGACTTCGCTTAATCCGACTGTTGCCTCTGTCGGAAGATACACCGGCGTTGTTTCATTCGGAAGTGTTACTGCTGTTACCGCCGTTGTGATTAGAGCGACATTTGCATTCAATGACACTATTTTTGATGAAGTGACGCTTTATGTCCACCCTGCTCCGACAAATATTGAAATTATGACATCTGGACTTATTGGTGAGGGCGGATTTATCCACAGACGAAATGATTCTCCGAACATGTCTCTTTCTGTCAATGTTTCACCCCTTAACTCTATTGATCTTGACACAGTTTGGACATCAAGCAATGAGAGCATTGCAACTGTTTCAATGCTTGACGGATATGGTGTTGTTAGTTTTGTTTCCGGTGCATACGGCTTTGTCACAATAACAGTCAGCATCAACGGAGTTGGCAATATCAGAATTTCAGACTCCGTTACTTTTAGAGTCAGTGCAGTCCCCACAGCAATTCGCATAACCGGTGAAGGAATTGTCGGAAACTACCACTTCATTCAAGAAAATCAATCCCCTCTTCAATTGACCGCTGTTGTCTATCCTGTCAACTGGGCATCGGGTTATGACATTGTTTGGGAAATTGAAGGAACAGGCTTAAGTTTGACAACAACTTTTGGGGCTTCAACAACAGTAAATTTCTCAGGCTCAGCCTCTGACGGACATATTACTGCTATTATTCAAATTGACGGTCTTCCGATAGGAGTTTCAACGCAAATCAACTTTACCACTGTTTCAGCGCCAAGAGGCGTTCAAATTTTTAATAACTATCATGTTATTCGAAGTGACCATGCCCCGATTCAACTTAATGTCGGAATTTCACCTTTTGGAACAACAGGCGATCTTGTCTTTAGTTCAAATGCTCCTTCTGTTGCAACTGTTAATCAGTCAGGTCTTGTTTCAATCGTTGGCAGAGGGACTGCTATCATTACCGTCAGACTTTATTTCAACGGTGAATTTATTGCCCAGCATAGTGCAACATTTGTTGTTGCCGGAATTCCTTCAAGCATTTCTATTGACGAACAACCTGTCTTTAATTTAAGAGACGGTCACACCATCAGCATAGAAAGAGAGTTGGAAACAACAATCACTCCTGAGATATTGCCCGAGCATCGTCATCTTTTCACTATTGAATGGACTTCCAGCAATGAGAGCGTTGCAACCATTTCAAGCACCGGACTTGTTCAAATTCATGGAATTGGCTCAACAGTTATTCGTGTTCAAGTTCAAGGATTTCCAAATTTATTTGATGAAATAACTATTAATATTTTTGGTCAAATTGAAGGCATTGAGATTGAAAACACTGTTATTAGAGAACGAAGAGACTTGAACACTCCGATTTATGTTGAAGTTGATGTCTTGATGAATAATTTATCTCAAACTCCTCAGCATTACTCTTTAACCTTTGTTTCAAGCGACACTGCTGTTGTGACTGTTAACAATCAAGGAAGAGTGACAATTGTCGGTGCCGGAAATGCAACCATATTCGTTAGTTTAAGAGATGATTTGACCGGCGCATATATAGTTGCTGATGAGATTGTGGAAGTCACTATCACTGCTCCTCCCAACATTGTCACCATTAATGGACTAACTTCAGACGAGAGAACTGTTTTGGTTGGTGATGAAATGTTTGCCAATATATCCGTTACCACAACTGAGAAATATTATGTCTACGGTCAAACTTGGTGTGCTGTTGAAGAAAGGATGGTATATGACTATATTCTTGTTCCGTTTGATATTTGGGAACACAATCTGGTTGTTTTCTCACTAAACGAAAATATTGTAACAATTGAAAGAATAGACATTCCGGAACTATTTCTATTTGACATTAATTTTCTCTCTCAGGGAACTGTTGAAATTCGAGCAGAGGCTTGGAGTTTGTGCGGCAATATAATGTATGCTTATGCCTATATTATTTTCACAGTCCTTCCAACAGATGCAGCAGTTTTAATTGATAAAAATAATGAAATATCTCGTGAACAATATGTTGGAAGTGAAATAGATTTAAGAGGTTTTGTTAGTGTCATGATTCCCGATATTAATTATTCCCTGTTGTTTACTTCAAACAATTCTTTAATAGCAGCAACTGACGACCATAATCCTAGCATCATATTATTCAATGGTCCAGGCACTGCTACCATTACTGTTTCTTTATATCAAGTTATTTTTGATGCGGAAAGCATGCAAAACATCTTCCGAGGCTCATCAACTATCTCGTTCACTGTCATTCAAAGAGCAAATACTGTTGTTATTTCTCCTCCTGCAACATTGTCTCGCAGTCAATATGTTGATGAAACTGTTAATTTGAGAAATCATGTTTCTGCGCTTCCTTTGAACAGCGCTGCCCATGACTTTACATTCTCGTCAGACAACACTTCAGTCGCGACAGTTAACTCAAACACAGGCGTTGTTTCGTTTGTCTCAGCAGGTTCTGTCACAATCACTGTCAGACTTTATCACATTGCAAGCAACGGAGACAGGGTCTTTAGGCACTCAGAAACAATAACATTCACTGTCATTCAAAGAGCAGCCACCGTTTCAATTGCCGGAGCGGAAGAACTTCCTCGAGCGCAATATGTTGACTCAGCCGTTAACTTAAGAAATCATCTGACTATTAATCCGTCAAATCATGCTGACTATGCTCTAACATTCTCCTCAAATGCGATAACTGTTGCAACTGTTAACTCAAGCGGCGTTGTTTCGTTTGTCGGTTCAGGAAATGTCACTATCACAATAAGGCTCTATCATGTTCCGACAAGCGGAGCAAATGTCTTTAGGCATCAAGTGACCATAACATTTAATGTCATTCAAAGAGCAAATACTTTTGTGGTTGGTGAAAACCTCTCTCGTGATGTTTATATTTATGATAGCGTCAACTTAAGAAACTATATCATTGTTCTTCCGGCAGGACACGCTGACTATGCTTTAACCTTTGGTTCAAACGCAACCAATATCGCAACTGTTAACGCTCAAGGTGTTGTTAATTTTATCAATCTTGGTTCAGCAACCATAACAATAAGACTCTATCATGTTCCGACGAGCGGAGCAAATGTCTTTAGGCATCAAGTGACAATTACTTTTGAAGTTTCTCATTTTGATATAAACTATGCATTCCTAATAATAAACAATCAAAATGTGATAACAGGTCTTACTGCCCTTGGTCAGCAACAAACAAACATTGTTATTCCGGAGTCAGTCCTTGGAATTGGAAGCAATGCTTTCTTTGGTGCAGCAAATTTGACATCAATCACCATTCCGGCCTCGGTGACAAGTATTGGAATTAGTGCTTTCCAGTCTGCCACCGGTATTTTGTCCATAGTCATCCCTGAATCAGTAGTAAATATCGGATTCTTCGCTTTTGCAAATTGGACATCATCTCAAACAATATATGTCGAAGGACGAACTTCCGCCCCTCTTGAATGGAGTGCAAGTTGGTTTTCGGGCTCTCCTCATATTGTTTGGCGTGGGTGGTATGATTATTTTGTTATAAACAATCAAAATATTATAACAGGATTAACTTCTAGTGGGCAGCAAAGAGCAGACCTTGTTATCCCCTCAAGCGTGACAGCAATCGGAAGCGGTGCATTTTTTCAAGCAGAACATATAACATCGATTGTTATGCCAACATCTGTCACAAGTATTGGCACTAACGCTTTTAACGGAACGCTAAACTTGACATCTATAATTATTCCTGCATCAGTAACAACTATTGAAGGCAGTGCTTTTCAAAACACACCCAATTTGCGAACCCTCACTTTTGCAGAGAACAGCGAACTAACAAACATTAGCGGACTGGCATTTGCAGGTTCGGGCTTAGATTTTATAATTATTCCGCCATCAGTAAATACTATTGGTATTCAAGCATTTTTGTGGTGGACTTCTTCGCAGACAATATTTGTTGCCGGACGAACTTACGCACCGGCAACTTGGCATGAAAATTGGGCTCAAATGTCAAGTGCTAATATTGTTTGGCTGCCAATTGCCTATAGTCATTTTAATATTAACAGCAACCAAATAACAGGGCTTACCTCTTTAGGACAAACTCAAACTTCTCTTGCTATTCCGCCATCAGTGACAAGTATTGGGAGCAATGCCTTTTATGGGGAAACAACTTTCACTTCGATGTTAATTACATCATCGATGACAAGCATTGGAAATTTTGCGTTTTGGAATGCAACGGGACTAACCTCTATCCATATTCCGTCATCTGTGACAAATCTTGGAATTCAGGCATTTCGAGGCACAGCAAATTTAAGAACCGTCACTTTTGGACAAGACATTCAAATAACAAGTATTCAGACAGGCATGTTCCATGTTCCAATAGCCTTAACATCAATCACTATCCCCGCATCCGTTACATATATCGGAACTCATGCGTTTTTTGGTGCTTCCAGTTTGGCAACCGTTAATTTTGAACAAGGCAGTCGGTTAACAAATATTGGGCATGGTGCGTTTCAATCAACAGGACTAACATCAATCACCATTCCCCAATCAGTGACAAATATCGGGCAAATTGCTTTTTCGAGAATACCAAGTTTAACATCAGTCACCATTCCTTCCTCGGTTGTGAACATGGGATTAAATGTGTTTGAAGATTGGACTTCTAGTCAAACAATAAGAATTCAAGGACGCTCGTCGGCTCCGGCAACATGGAACACAGGTTGGCTTGGAAACTCAACCGCAAACCTTGTTTGGAACTCTTAGAGTTTAAAAGCGAATGATTTCTTTTAAGACATTCTCGTTTGAATTCTCTATTGCGGCGGTCGGAGATATTCAATCCAACAAGCACTCCCAAATGACAAAAGGGTCAAAGACCTCAAAAGAGAATAATATTTCTTATGACATTCTCGTTTGAATTCGCTTTTCAGTGCATATACTAATGATGTATAATGTAGATACTTAGAAAAAGATAGTAAGATTTTACTATCTTTTTCTAATTGTTTGAGTGTCAAACAATTTTGCTAAGAATTTATTTTTTTAAGATAAATCCGGCAAAAAAATAAAACCGGCACTCGCTTAGGTTTTTTTAGGTCAATTTCAAAAAAGACCAAAAAACCGACAAGGAGAAAAAAATGAAAAAAATCAAAAAAACTCTGTTGATGTTTGCTCTTGCATTAATTGCTTTGGCAATATCAATAGGTGCGTTTGTTGCGTGTGAAGTAACCGAAGACAATCGCACTGTCACTGTCGGACAAACTCCTCAAGGAATTGCACTCTTTGAAGTGCTTCAAGGAAGCACTTCCTTAACTGAGGGTGCAAATCAAATTGCAGACGGAACGGTTTTGACTGTTCGTTGGAGAGCGGAGGCAACTCATACTGCCACTGTGACGATAGGAGGTGCGGCTCCGGTCGGCACTACCGTCGGAGCAGACGGAACCAGCACTGCCTTACATACTGTTTCCGCTAATGTCACAATTTCAATCACTGCAACGCCTACAGGAAATCAACCAGCCCCAACAATTTCAATTGCAGGAGAGGCAACTCGCACTGCAAGAGTCGGAGACGAGGCGGTGACACTTGCTGCAACTGTTCAAAACCTTGAAACATATCAAATCACTTGGTCAACAAGTGACCCACTAGTTGCGACTGTTTCAAACGGTGTTGTTACATTTGTGGGTCAAGGAGATGCAGCAATAACTGCAACTATTGACGGAGTAACTCCTGCGGTTTCCGCAAGCGTTAATTTCGTTGTTTCCCCTGTCCTTGCACCAGCCCCAACAATTTCTATTGCCGGAGATGCTAACAGAGAGGCAAGAGTCGGTGACCCTACGGTCACACTCACACCAACTGTCACTAATCTTTCAACCTATGAAATCACTTGGTCAACAAGCGACCCGTTAGTTGCAACTGTTTTAAACGGTGTTATTACATTTGTGGGTCAAGGAAATGTAACAATAACTGCAACTATAGACGGAGTAATCCCTGCGGTTTCCGCAAGCGTTAATTTCGTTGTTTCCCCTGCCCTTGTTCCTTCAATTGAAATAACAGGTCACGCAGGCGGAAATGTCAGAGTTACTGATTCTCCCGTTCAACTTAATGCAGTTGTTACTAATCTTTCAACTTATGAAGTTATTTGGACAACAAACTTGCCTCAACTTGCAACTGTCGACAGATACACCGGTCTTGTTTCTTTTGAAGGGCATTTAGGGACTGTTAGGATAACTGCAACTGAAGAAACAGGCATTAGCACTTTTATTGAATTTACTATTTTTGATGTCCCGACAGGAATTAATCTTCCCTTAGGCAGCGCTATTACAACTCGTGAAGATGATGAAATTAACCTATCATCACTTGCGGCAATCCTTCCTTTAATTCATGTCCACCCTGACTATGCACTAGCGTTCTCAGCCTCCGGAGTTGGAACTAATGTTGCAAGAATTAATCAAACAGAAGGGTTCGTTTATTTCTCAGGTCATGGAAACGGTTCGGTTACCGTCACAATTCCCGGAACCAGTTTTAGCGAAACAATATTATTTGCTGTTGACGCTGTTCCAACCACAATTACTTTAAGAGATATCCAAACAACAGTTAGAATAGACCACTCCCCCGCTATTCAACTTCTTGCTGATGTTAACACTAACGCAAGTGGATTTAGTTTAAGGTGGCATTCAAATGCTCCAAGTGTTGCTAGCATTAACACACTAAATGGTGTTGTGACACTACATACTCCCGGAACTGTTACTTTTACTGTTTTCCTCTATGATGGAGCAACTCAAGTTGCAGGAGAACATATTGATACTGATACTGTTGTATTTACTATTACTGCTGTTCCTACGGGTGTGACTATAATGGAAAGCACAACTAACCTTCCTTTTATTGCTAGCGGAGAGCATTTTCTCACTAATTTCCTAACAAATTTAGGAAGAGACCCTCTTCATATTCGTCAAGATGATGTTTTTTATATCTTCCCAAGAATCAATCCATATCCAGCGGCATCTCAAAACTACGCAATTGAGTGGGAAACAACTGGTGTCATTCAATTTAATGAAACAACCGGAAGACTTTCATTCTCCGGCCCTGGTGCAGGAACCCTTATCGCAAGGCTGACAATAACAACAGCAACTGGCTCAAGCACTGTTCAAGCAACACTATCCGGCGGACTTTTCAACAATATCCGTCCTGTTGCAACCGGCATTAATGTCATCGGAAACAGAAACGCAACTGTCGGCGACTCTCCCGTTCAGTTGACCGCCTCAATAGTTCCGACTAACACTGTTGGCTACACGATTAACTGGCATTCAAGCAACGAAAATGCAGTAACTGTTAATAATAACGGTCTTGTCACTATCGTCGACGAAGGCTCTTCAACCATTACTGTTTCATTGGTCGGATTTGGAACAACCGTCTCTTACCAATTCACATTCGTTGTTAACCCTATCGGAGTTTATTCAATAACTTTTAATCTTAACAGCGGAAATTGGCCGGACGGAACCACAGTTCCTTTTCAAGGCGAATATGACACTGCCGTTCAAATTCCAACCGCTGTTCCGACAAGAGTTGGTCATTCATTCGGCGGATGGCAACTCTCATCTAACACTAGCGTTATCTACCAAGCGGGAGACATGACAACAACAACAATCCCAGAGGGCGGAATAACCTTTAATGCTATTTGGAATGTTAATCAATACTCAATAACATTTAACAGCGACGGCGGAAGTGCGGTTTCAAATATTAGCAATCAAAATTATGGAACTTCGCTGGCAACACTTTGGCCGAGCAATCCGACAAAAACAGGCTACACTTTTAGGCACTGGGCATCAGTCGGAACAACAACTGCAATAACAGTCCCGACAAATATGCCGGCAGGCGGATTAAACCTTACTGCTATTTGGGAAATTAATACCTACACAATCACATTCAACCTAAACGACGGAACAAATCATGCCGAAAACCCATCAACATTTAATATTCATGACCTTAACATTACTTTAGAGAACGCAAGCAAAGAGCATCATAGTTTTGACGGATGGTTTGCTCATGCAACCGAAGGCAGCACTCCGATAACTCAAATAACAACCCTTGGCGATGTTACTCTTTTTGCAAGATGGACTCTAAATCAATTCACTGTGACATTTGACACAGCAAGCCTTCATGATTCAACCCATACTAATGAAACTGTTTTCACAATCAATAGTTCAAGTTTTGCTTTGACTGCTCCAACTAATAGAACCGGTCACACATTTAACGGTTGGTGGACAACTGCGGAGGTTAACGGAGAGAGATGGGAAGATATTCCGACTGCCCTAAGAGGAACTTCAGGAACTCAAACTCTTTTCGCTCGTTGGACTGCTAACACCTACAACTTAACATTTAATCTTAACGGCGGATCGTTTGCTTATGGCATCACTCCTCCCGAGAACGGATTGTTTAACTCAACTGTCAATTTCCCGACAGCACCGACAAGAAACGGTTTCACATTCGCCGGCTGGCAAGTAGTTGGATCAGAGCCGCTTCACACCTATGCCCCGAATGCAGCCGTTTCAATAACAACTATCCCTGTTAACGGCTTAACATTCATTGCTCAGTGGACTGCAAGGACTGATATTGAAGTAACATTCAATCCGGAAAGCGGAACGCTTGATGTTCCAAGTGAGGCAACAAGAAATGTTTCGTTTAACGCTCAATACGGAACACTCCCTGTTGTCAATCGAAATGGCTACACATTCGTTGGCTGGTGGACAACACCGCAAGGCGTTGAAGGCGGAGTTGAAATCACCGCAGCAACTTATGTCACTAACTACAACAATCACACTTTACATGCAAGATGGAGTTTAATCACCTCAACTGTTTCATTCAATCTAAACGGCGGAATAAACCACGAGGACAATCCGGCGACATTTACTGTCTATGACCTTCCTATTGTTTTAGCAAACCCAACAAGAAACGGCTATCGTTTTGAGGGATGGTATACTGAGTATTATGAAGGCGTGTTTTCAAACCCAATAACTGAAATCACAACTCTTGGAAATGTCACTCTTTTTGCAAGATGGACGGCGATTAATATTGAAATTGACCATCCTTTGACATTGACAGTCCGAGCGGATAACGGAAATATCGACCTTGGTGCGCTTATTAGTTTTTATATTGACGGCACTCCGACTTCCCTCACTCCAAATTTAAGTTGGACTCAATCCGTATCTACCCAAAACATTGCATTTGTTAATGAGTATGGAGTTGTTTCCTTTGCTCCCGGCTCATCAGGCGGCACCTTTGCGGCAATTGCACAAATTCAAGGAACTAATCGCTCAGTCTCAATCACTTTCACTGTCAGACCAATGCCGACAGGAATAACAATCAACGGAGAATCCGGCAACTATCTAACCCCAACCCAACTAAGACAAGATGCAAGACCTCTTTTGAGTTCATTTGTGACTGCAATTGCTCCCGCAGCATCTTATCAAGGTTATGCCTTAACTTGGACTTATGGCGGTGTTGCGAGAATTGCTGGCAATTATGTTGAGTTCACCGGACATGGCGAAGGTTGGATAAGAGTTGCTCTTGTTGATTTCCCAACTATCTACGCTTATCATCATTTCAATGTTTCAGCAGTGCCAACGGGAGTTGAAATTCGTCTTCCGGAAAATACGAGAATTCCTGTTTTGGAACAATCGAATTTAGCCCTTTATGTGCTTGTCTTCCCTCATCATGAACTGACAACAGTTGCAACTGGGTACACTCTTGTTTGGAGTGCGACCGGTGAGGCAACAGTTACAAATAATGGATTTGTCAATTTCTTAAATCCTGGTGAGGCTGAAATTACTGTCAGACTTTATGACGGAGCAACCTTTATTGCGGAAAATGTGGCTGGCTTCACAGTAGTTCAAGCATTCCTCATCGAATTTAATACGACATATGGCGAGGACGCATTTGGTTGGTTTGAAGCGACAAGACCGTTTAATGACCAAGATAGCGACCTATATAT
Organism: Bacillota bacterium; assembly: GCA_009779975.1. Lineage (GTDB taxonomy): Bacteria > Bacillota > Clostridia > Christensenellales > Pumilibacteraceae > WRAY01. Next base: position 109,378 of record WRAY01000001.1, read on the forward strand.
TAATCTTCCAAACTTCGACACTCTTGAAAATCCTTATTTCGTTTTCTTAGGTTGGAGAGTTATTCTTGATATTGATGGCAATGTTCCCATTGACCCTCCTACCCTCTTAGCAAACTCAAGATTTGAATTCGACGCAATCGCAGGACAAAGAATAGTTCTTGAGGCAGTTTGGACACTTCGCTTTAGAGTAAACTATGTGACAAATCGCGGAAACTGGACAATTGCCGATAGTTTTGTTGAAGTTGGTCATGATATCATTTTGGCACCAAATCCAACTGACGCTCAAGACAACGACAACAACCGTCGATTTGCAGGTTTTGGCTGGACAGGTCTTGACACTCCTCTTAATGGCGGCACAGCAGTAAATTCAAGCACCCACAACATGACAGCAGGCGACACATTCTACATCGTTGCCAGATGGTGGGAGCCTGAAATCGAAAGAAACGGCGCTGTTTTAACATGGCAAAATAATGTCAATGCAACTAGTTTTAATGTTGTTTATGACTTTATATCATATGACGCTCATGCTCAAAGTGAGAACGCAAGAGAACACAATAACATTGAAGCAACCTCTCTCACTCTTTCAACCGGCGGCTTCGTCACAAACCTTAGAATTGCTGCAAACCTTGAAGGAAGGTCAACAAGACAGTCAGATTTCCAAACTGAACTTAGTTATCACAATGGAATCTACATGAATGAAACTTTCCATGTGAGCGAAACCAGAACTCTTCAAGAAGCCCTCATTCGACTCACAACCGAAAATCCGGGCACAAACACCGGCGGCGGTGAAGCAGATCATGCAGGTGCTGCCCGAAACGAAATAATGGCATTGTTGGTTGACACTGCAATCGGTCAAGTTCGCAATCATGCGGCTGTTCATATCACTTCGGTTGGAACTTCTTTTGTTGTTGCATCTCCTGTTCACATGAATTTGAATGTCGGCGGTGAAACAAGAATTAACTTTAATGAAGACGGAAGTATCTATGAAGCCTATAAACTAATTCTTTCAAATGCAAATGCGACAGGACTAGGAAGCGGAGATGCACAAGGTGCTGCAATCCTTCGTGATAGAGCCTATTTCAATGCAGAAACTAATATTGTTTATAATCACAGATTATGGAATGAGATTGTAATTCCAGTAATTAATATGCAAGCGCGTGATCATCTACATCGTCAAACACTAGAAGAATTCGTTGCCCAGCACAATGTCACTCCTTATGCTTTTTTTGGATATATTGTCAGACCATCATATATGGTAACAGCCAACTCAGGAGGAATGGGAAACAGTAATGACACAACTTTCCTTCAAATCGAAACTGTCAATCGTCAAAGAATCCAACATAATGCAAATGCTAACACTTTCACTTTTACTGCTATAATGAATCAAAATGCCGGTTATATCAATAGGCACGAAGTAATTCGTTCAGGCGGCTTAGGTCCTGGAACAAACTATCGACCTGGAAATTATATCACATTAGCGTTCACAATTTGTAGTTTGACTTTAGATATTGTTTCTTACACAACAACAACAAGATATAACGCTCCTCATATCGTAACCGGTGACACTAGAGTCAGAACGACCGCTAGTTTTGAATTCTTCAATCCTGATTTAGAAGAAGGAGAAGATTTTAAAGATGCTCATTTGACTATGCCTTGGACTGGTGGTGATAGAAACCCGGCAATGCCGGCAAACAAACCAAATCCCCCTTCAGCAGCAGCCCCTGGTGGCGGATGTTTCGTTGAAGGAACTCTAATCACACTTTATGACGGCTCTCAAAAAGCAGTTGAATATCTTGAAGCGGGCGATATGGTCAAGGTTTGGAATTTCTATGAAGGAAGATTTGATTTTGCTCCTATTCTCTATATTGAAAACAATCAAAGAAGAGAAAGAGAAATAATATCGTTAAATTTCTCAAATGATGTTAATATTCAATTTGCCTATGAGCATGGATTTTTCAACTTGACAAGAAATCAGTTTGTTGATATTAATTGTCAAAATGCACTTAACTATGTCGGAGACTATTTCAAGTATTATATTCGAGACGGTGATGACTTGTCATGGAAGCCTGTTCGACTTGATAGTGTTGACTTCTTCTTAAGAGAAGTTGCGGTGTTTGCACCTGTTACTGCATTCCACTTCTCGGTCTATGCAAACAGAATTTTGACAGTCGGAAGCGGAAACGGATTCTTTATTAATGTTTTCAATGTTATCGAAGATGATTTGATTTATTGCTCTCTTTATCGCAACTTGATGATTGCAAAACATGGTCTGTTATCGTTTGAAGAGTTTGACTTGATTGTCGGAGGATCAGTTCCTGAATTATTCTTCGACATGCACAGAGGTCAATACCTTGCAATTTCAATCGCAAAAGGCTTGACAACTTGGGAAGACTTCCTCTTGCGTCTAGAAGCCTTTGCTCATCTGTTACCCTAAAAATCATTGGAACGACTGTGTTTAGGGTTTATTATTAACAAGTAAGAACAGGTGGTTTATTCGTTCGAGCTCTCCATTTCTCACCCCTACATTCTTAACTAACCAATAAAATAATGTGCGGGCGGTCACCGACCGCCCCTGCAATTTAATCTCATTCCCGAATATCACAAAACAAATATACTGTAGGGGCGGGCACTGACCGCCCGCACAATGTTATTCGTTGCCTACGAACCACTATCAAAAAACGACCAATCAAAATTTGTAGGGATGAAAAACAGAGAGCCGCTTAATTCCAACATTCAAGTAGGGGTAAGCAACGCGAACCCGCTTAATTCCAAACTTATCAAACAACAAAACGCCATGACTTCTAAAATATAAGTCATGGCGTTTTGTTGTTTAAGTTTTGTTTTTCTTAAAGCAACGGTTATATTGTGCGGGCGGTCAGTGCCCGCCCCTACAGTATTTTGACGAGTTCTCCTCAGCCACACATATAAATCATAATAAAGTTTGTGCGTTCAATAAATATTTTTACAATGCTTTTGTCTCGCAATATTCGAAAGAAATAAATGTAGGAGCGATTATTAATATTCTCATAAATATTATAAAGTTCTTGCGTTCAGTTAACACCCTTATAATTTAATTTCACTCCCGAATATCACAAAACAAATATACTGTAGGGGCGGGCACTGACCGCCCGCACAATGTTATTCGTTGCCTACGAACCACTATCAAAAAACGACCAATCAAAATTTGTAGGGGTGAGCAAAGCGAACCCGAATATTAGGGCTGCATAATATTGATAATTGAATATAATGATAATTTAAGCGGGATCGCGTTGCCCGCCCCTACAATTTAATCCCTCGAATATTACACGATAAAATAAATCGTAGGGGCGGCAATCTGCCGCCCGCACAATGTGAAACGACAACCACAACCCATCCCCAATAAAACAAACCAACAAAACTGTAGGAATGAAAAATGGAGAGCCGCTTAATTCCAACATTAATGTAGGGGTAAGCAACCCTCTTAACTCAAACCTTATCAAACCAAAATACGCCATGACTTAACATCTAAAGTCATGGCGTTTTTGTGTTGTTAATTCTAGTTCATTCGATTGTCAATTTGATGATGCTTAAAACAACTAGGATTTATACAAATTAAAATAGCCACTACTAAAAGTAAGCAGTGGCTATTATTTTGATTAATTATTTTTATAATCCAACAACGAAATCGAAAAATTCACCAGTCGGTCCTTGAATGACCACATCACCTCGCCTAACAGAAGACAAGCCCTCTTGAGCATTTCCAATATCATGCAATGCTCTTGCTGAAGTGGTTGAACCCATGCCAACATACTCAGTAACAGTAACAATTGCTGTTCCTCTTGTTGCAGTAAAAGAACGCAGTCCGGTTCCAAGAACGATGACCTCACTAACAGTACTTACTGTGACATTGTCCTCCTCGTTAAGAGCTGTGCGAAGGTCATCAAATCCAAGACCACCACCGCAAGCGACAGCAAAAGCCATAGTCATGGCAAGTGCTAAGGCAATTAAGCCAAACTTCAATTTTTTCATTTTTTTATCTCCTTTTTGTGTGTGTATTCACACATCATTATGAAGTTATTATATCCTATAATTGTTTTGTTGTCAAGAAATATTGCTATGTTTTCCCAAATTTTTTAATTTTATTTCCTAAATTTTTCCAACTTTTTTATACAACACTTAATCTTTCGTTGTGGAATTGAAATCTTTCCCGCCTTTCTTGTTCAAGTTTTTGTTGTCTTTGTTTTTCCTTTTCAACTTTTTCTTTCTCGGTTAGCGGCGGGGCTATGGCAACCAGTCCTTGTTTTTCGAGGTATTTGTCTTTGCGAACTAATTTTGACTCAATTAGATTTCCGTTTTCGTCATAGTATTGCAAATAACCTTCGCTTGATAGTTTACCTTGTCCGTGTTTTACTCTGACACGCTCTCCTGTCATTGCCTCAGTTGAGACATATTTTCTGTCAAAGTCAATAATTTCTTCGTCTTTCGGAGGATTTCCCCGATAGGTCACGACACTTTTTGTTTTTATTTCATAGGGCAATTCTTCGCCATAGAACTCGACAACACAATAGGCACTTGTGCCATAGGCTTTGATGAAAACAGGAGTTTTTCCTGAATTTTTGAACACTAAGTCAGCAGTGCCTGAGTTGACCATTGCGTCAAATGAAGGAGGAACATAACTTGAAATGAGAGAGTGGTTTCGAACTTGTTCAATTTCCATGTCTGCCCTTATTGCAGCGTTGTAGAGAGTTGTTGATGCCTGACACACTCCTCCGCCTATGCCGTCAACATATTTGCCGTCCATTATTATTTTCGCAGTTTTGAACCCTCTGTCCGCAGTCCTTGCTCCGACAGTTTTATTGAATGAGAATTCTTCACCTGCATCAAGGCGAGTGCCGTTAATTTTTTGCATCGCCAGTTTTATGTTGTGAACCCTTCCCTCTCCGCTCTTTTCATAGGTTGTTTTGAATTTTGCCCTCAAATGAGTCAACCGCATGTTGTCAAAACTTGTCACACATGGCTCAATTGATTTTGGAGTTATGTTAACTCTTGCGTGTGCGTCAAGTCTTAGGGCATAGTAGATGTCTTGATAAAGTCTCATTTCATCTATTTGATAACCTTTTTCTTCTCTGGTCACATGGAATGCCGGTTTTTTGTCGGGATGAAAATAAATTTTTGAATTCACTGGGTCACGATTTATTGTTTTTATTGTCCGGTCAACTGATTTAGATAAAAGCGGAAATGAGTATAAAAGAGCGTCCTTAAATGATGCTCCGATTGTTAGTGAGCGGCTCACCATCTCCATTTTTTCTTTGAAGTTGTGATTAATTCTTCTGTTGAAAATTTGTTCTGCGACTAGATGGTCAGTAGGTTTTATGAAATTGTCTTGATAAGAAAATACTTTGTCTTTGTGGATAATGTCAATTTTTGCCCATTTTAGTTGTTCATCTTGAAATCTTGGAACATGAGATATTCCAAATCTGGAAAATGAGACAGTGTCGGAAGAAGCAGATTTTTTGAAAACCCCGAAGGCGGCATCCCCTTCGGTAATAAAACCTGATGCAAAAAAAACGCAAAAGGAAATCGCAAAAATTAAAAACAAAATATGTAATGATTTTCGTTTCATCACTACATATTATGTGCAGAAGTATTATGGTTATGTAAAATAAACACCTGTTAACCGTGTTTCTTAGAGCATAAAAGTTTTTAAATAGAAAATAAATCTGCTCTAACTATCTTCGATAGTTTTGTGAGAGATTGCTATTACATTAAATTCTCCAACAACAGGGTCGAAGCCACTTATCAACAATCTTCGACTGTTTTGAATGGGAAAGTTTGGGCAAACAAAATCATTCAAAAGTATCGAAAATACTTGACAAGCATCTTCGATGCCTTTGTTGGGTTGGTCGTATGTCAAGCACAAACTGACAAAAGTATCGAAGATACTTGACAAACACTCTCCGTCAAGAGGGTCGAAGACCCTTTTCAAATATTTTTTGGGCATAGCCTCTTAGCCATTGGCCGCAGTTTAATTTTGGGTCTATTATTGCTTTTTCAAGCATGTCGTCGAGAAGAACTCCGACTTCCGCCCCAAAAAAACCGATGTCAACAAGGACTGAGCCGTCTATTTTTAAGTCACGGACTGTTATCGGGGATTTATCTTCAATCATTTGTTGCTTGATATTAAAAAATCGAGATTTTCTTTCGCTTTTTTGAGTGCCCGTTGCTTTGCCATCGGCATCAATGAGGAGAATTAGTTTGTCAACAATGTCCCAGTTTCTTGCAATGAATAGCCGCATTTTTGCCGTCGATGTGTTTTGCATAAGATCATACATATGATTGCGGCACAATCTCTTTGTCTCAATGATAACTTTTTTGGGAAATTTCAGTCCGTCAAAGCCGAGCAGTTTTGGGACAAGTTTTTCACTTTCAATTTCATGACGATGAAAATTTCCGCTCTCTTTGTGGGTTATTATTTTTCCAATGTCGTGCATAAGCGCCGCAATTCTTATTTCAGGGGCGGCGTATTTGACTGTTTGAAGAGTGTGTTCCAAAACATCGTATTTGTGAAATTCAGAGTTTTGCTCAATCCCCTCTCCCTCTGACAAAATCGGGATAACGAATTTTAAAAGCCCTAGTTTATGAAGAAGTTTTAAACCGCGGTAATGGGCATATTCAACTCCGTATTTCAAATCGGCTAGCAGTATTTTTTCCAACTCGTCCCGCTTTCTTTCCGGAGAAATATCATTTAATAAATGAGCATTCTCCATTGCCGCTTTTGCGGATGCTCCGTCAATTTTGAAGCCTGTTTCAGCGGCAAATCTGACAAGCCGCATAAGGCGAAGTCCGTCTTGCGAAAAAGTAACCTTTGGGTCAATCGCTCTAATTAGTTTGTTTTTAATGTCTTGAACTCCGCCGTGAGGGTCGATTAGTTTGTCGTCTTTGATGTCATAGTAGATGGCATTCATACAAAAATCCCGCCGCTTTGCATCCAACCGAAGATCGTTTGTGAAAGAAATATTTGAGGGGGTGTGAGAGCCGTCGGGCGGATAGTTTTCAGTCCGAAAAGGAGTGTATTCCCACTCATTAAAACCTCGCTTGATAAGTGAAGTTCCCAAACGATGATTGACCATTTTCACCATATAACTTGACGGCAATTGAAGCGCCAAGGCTAGTTGCGGCCCGCACAGGTCGATGTCTGTCATCTCAGTAATGCCTGCAATTTTATTGCGGATAAAGCCGCCTGTTATATAGACAGGTTGCTGAGTGTCTTGAGATAATGTTAATAAAGGTTTTGGAACTGTTATTTTCATACTAATTACTCTTTTTATCCTCAAATAGTTGATTTTGTGGGTTTAGTGCAAAAAGATATTTTCAAGATTGTTAAATTTCTAGACTGTTTGAGTTTAAATTGCTATTATTATTTGAACAAACATTGCTCCTTGAGGGCTTCGAACACTGTCTGAGGAAACTATTTTGAAGTGGACTGCTCTTTGTTGTCCTTCGGGGGCAGTCATGTTGAAGTTATTAAAGTTGTGATGGCGAAATCTTGCCAGTATTGGATTTTGCTGATATTCATTCGGATTGGATATTGAAGATTCTCTTTTTGAAAAAAGATGTTCAAGCGAGCGGTTAATCCTTAACTCAAACGCTATGAATTCGCTTTGACCCGCAGTTGATTGATATTGCAAATGCAATCCATTCATGCCGACATAAAAAGTTTGTTGTGCGTTTTGAGCAGATTCAAGCATGTTGTCGACGAGCGAATTTGCTGCGGCAACTGCATGATTTTCACTTCCTGAAATGTAGAAACCTTTGAGTGCGTGGGCGTTGATTGGACGAAGTGAAGTTCTCGGGAAAGATGCTCTTTCATCTTCGCGATGAGTTAAAACTGTTTCACGGTCGGTTAATAAAAACCATCGTCTGTTTTGCACTTCAACCCATCGATTGGTTCCAAATGGAGTAAATCTTGTCAATTCAACGCCCCAAGTGGCATCTACTATGAACCATTCTCCATAGACTTTGACTTTGTTCCATGCATGATAGCCCCAGTTTCCGCCGCCGACATAGCCTTGTCCAAAAACTCTGATAGACGGAATATTTTCAAGTCCGGCAAGGAGTATGAATGCTTTTGTTATTCCGTCACACACTGCAAGTGACCGAGGGTCGCTTCCAAAAACACCTTCAAGATAATAGGCATCTTGTCTGACTGCATCAGCGGTGCTGCCGCCGGTTGCCGCCCATGCCCTGTGGTCATAACTTACTCTCCATATTAAATAGTCATATATTGCTTGCAAAGTTTGCACCTGTCCAAAGCCGGTGTTCGGAACTATTGACTTCATTATTTCTCTTGCTTGATGATAAATCGGGTATGCCTCGCTGTTTGGTGCCGGATTCGGTCTAAAGCCTCTTTCGATGACGAAATATAGTTGCTCACTGGTGTGAACAACAACCTCTCTTCTTCCGGATGTGTCAATTGGAAGAGTTTGTCTGTTTTGAGAAAAATCAGTGTTGACCAAAGGTCTTAGGGCTTGCAGTGAGTGAGGCTGCTGAAATCCGATACTTGGCGGCCAAGTCAAGTTACTGCTATTTTGACTTGGAAGTCCGTCAGTATCAAACCTTATTGTTAAGAATAAAATTCGTTCTTCTCCGTCATCACCGCCAAAACCAAATTGAATGTTGTATTCTCCTGTGAATCCCAAAGAGCGAAAAACTCGAACTAAAAACGCTTCTAAATTATTCCTTAAAACCACCTCATTTCCGACAAAAGGATAGATAAACGGGTGTCCGAAATTGTCGCAAATAAAAATTTCAAACTCTTGAGTGTGTGATATGCCTTGAAGTCTTGGTCTTTCTCTCCACTTAAAAAAGTGGGCAAATAATTCTGTGAAATCGTCCTCGTTTTGGACAAAGTGGTTTCGATGTCCGTCAAAAACAGTATTTTCAAGGTGCGGTATTGCTTCAACATAGTTGCGAACTATATTATTTTCAATCTCTGCCCAGTCGGAAAAAACACTGTCCTCAGCATTAGGCATAAGTATTGCTGAACGGATTTGAACAGTGAAAGAGGTATTTAGAATGTGGTAACTTGCGTTTTCAGTGTAGCCGATAAATTGAGTTAGGTTAACTTGCCCATCATTAAAGAGATGCTGTGTTGGAGTGTAGATTGTTGAAATTGTTAAAGGCAGTCTTGTTTGCCCTCGATATATCATTATTTCATAGTCCAAATTTGGCATATTCGTGTCGAAATAAAGCGTGACGAGAGGAAAGTTTCTAATAGTGCAAAGAAAGAGATTTCTAGGGGTCACAACTCCTTCAAGAGTAACTAGGGCATAGTTTTCATCTGCATTGAAAGGAATGTTTTCGTTGTTGATATAAAGTGTTATGAAAAACTGCCCTGCTTCATAAGGAGTGAATCTGAAAATCCTATCGTTCCCCATAATTTCCCCATTGACTCTCCATTCAATTTGTCTTTCAGGATTGCCATGCGCATCAATAAAATCTACTTCAAAAGATACTTGTGAGGCATTTTCTTGGATTTTCAGTCCGCTGATATGCTCAAAATAATCCGGAGGTGTTTCAAATGGGTTGAATGCTCTTAACATAACTGTGTCATAAATATTTTGTCCCATTTGATTAGCAACGGACGCCGTGACTGAAAAAGAGCCGACTGACGGTGGCATGAAACTAAGGTTTTCGTTTGAAGGAATTGTTTTGTTTTCTTTTTCTTGATTAGTCCTGCTGTCAACTACTGTCCAACTCACCATCACAACAGAGTCCAAATCAATATCAAAATGGGGGAAAAATTCAACTTGTGAAAAATAAGGGGCGTTTTGAAACATATTTCCGCTTGAAATAATTTCAATGCCGGACGGTGCTATGTCGGACACATTTACATACACATGAGCCGCTCGGCCGTTTGAAACAGTTTGAATAGTAAGTCTTGCTCTTCCTGCTGAAACTGCTGTTATGCTGCTTGTTTGATTGTTTGCGGTAAAAATTGAATTATCAGAAGATATTAAAACAAAATCTCTGTTTCTGACCAGGACAGGTTCAAAATTTATGTCGCTGTCGGTTATTGTTCGAGACCTGCCAACAACAAGATTAATCTCCGTTATGTTAAGCGTTATGCTCTCAACTTGCCCTCCACAGCCAACAGCAAAGAAAACAACAGAAAAAACCATCACTGCACTAAGTATCAGCGACATAATTTTTTTTACCCCTATGTTTTTAAAAATCGTTTTCATTAGTAATATTATACTACATTTATTTCAAGAAATCAAGAGATTTCGCAAAAAAAAGGCAGGATAAAATATTTTAAACTTTTTGTCATCATCGCATTTTTTCACTTGCAAGCAAGAAAAAATGCTCCTTGTATAAAAGATGTTGGTTTTTCCCAAATAGCCTTTAGACAAGTGTGCCAGCAAAAAATTAGATTATTAATTAGTCCTCATGACCTACTTCTATTATTCCGTCAAAGACTTCTTGAGAAGCAACTGTCACCGCACGGCGGCCGGCAGCATCCAGAACATCCGGTTTTTTCTCCAGGAGAAATCTTGCCCTCTTTGTGACAAGCGAGCAAAGTGCGTATTTGCAGCCGATTTTTGTTACCATTTTGTCGATTGGTGGCTCTAGCATAGTTTTTTAGTTCTCCTTTAAATTTAGATGTTTTATTGAATATTCAATAGTTTCTTTATTCTATTCTCATTATATCTTATGCGGCTTTTTTCTGCTGATATAATTTCGAGAGTGTTGTTGACTGCTTTTTCTATAGTATCGTTAAACACTATGTAGTCGAAGAGTTCGTATTGACCTAGTTCGCTTTTTGCACTTCCCACTCTTCTTTGCAAACTTTCTTCTGTTTCGGTTTTTCTGTTAATTAATCGCTCTTTCAATATTTCAAACGATGGAGGCATGATGAATATCAAGACGGCGTCTTCATACTTTGCTTTGATTTGTCTTGCACCCTCAATGTCAATGTCAAATATCACATCATGACCTTTTTCGAGATTGTCGAAAACTTCTTTTTGAGGAGTTCCATAGTAATTAGTATATACTGTTGCGGTTTCCAAAAATGCATCTTTTTTCTGCATTTTTAGAAATTCTTCTTTTGTTTTGAAAAAATAGTGAACTCCCTCTTTCTCTCCCTCTCTTGAGTCTCTGGTTGTCACAGATACTGACCGCCTCATGTTCGGGGATTGCTTTAAGACTTGCTCATAGATAGTGCCTTTTCCTGCACCGGACGGCCCTGATATAATGATGAGAAGTCCGCAATCTTTTTGCATTGTAATAAAAAGCATACCACATGAGATACTCTTTGTCAACTCATGTGGTATGCTTTAAAAATTTTGTTAAAATAATTTTGTTATTAGTTTCTAAACTCCGAAGAAGTCTTTTGTTGATTTGTAGGCTAGGTTTAAGTCATCCGCTACTGCTTTGTAGGTTATAAAGCCGTCATGGACATTTAGTCCCAGCATTAGGGCTTTGTCTTCTTTCATTGCTTGGATTGCACCTTTGTTTGCAATGTCAAGAAGATATTTTAAAGTGACATCGGTTAGAGCGAAGGTTGAAGTTCTTGGAACTGACCCCGGCATGTTTGCAACTGAATAGTGGATAACTCCATGTTTTTCATAGCACGGGTTTGCATGTGTTGTCACTCGGTCAATAGTTTCAACCATGCCGCCTTGATCAATTGCCACATCGACAATAACTGAGCCTTTTTTCATGGTTTTAACCATTTCTTCTGTTACTAGTTTTGGTGCTTTTGCTCCCGGAATAAGAACTGCTCCGACAAGAAGGTCACATTCAGCGACTGCTTTTGCGATGTTGTAGGAACTTGCCCAAAGAGTTTTCATTCTACCGCTATACAACTCATCAATATAGATTAATCTTTTTTTAGAGATGTCCATGATTGTGACATCCGCACCCAGTCCCATTGCCATTCTTGCAGCGTTTAAACCAACAATACCGCCGCCGATAACGACAACTTTTCCAGGATTTACTCCCGGAACTCCGCCAAGAAGTGTTCCTGACCCTCCCCAAAATTTTGTCAGCATTTGAGCCCCGACTTGAGTTGCAACTCGTCCTGCAACTTCACTCATTGGAGTAAGCAGCGGCAGTGAGCCGTCTCCTAACTCGACTGTTTCATAGGCAATTGCTGTCACTTTCTTTTTCATAAGTGCCTCAGCAAGAGGTTTTTCCGCTGCAAGGTGAAGATAAGTGTAGAGAACTTGACCTTCTTTGAATAGGTCATACTCAGACTCTAAGGGTTCTTTGACTTTGACGATAGTATCTGCTTTTTCAAAGATTTCTTTCGGGGTTTTCAGCATTTTAGCACCGGCATCTGTGTATTCTTTGTCAGATATGCCGCTGCCTAGACCTGCTGTTGTTTGAACGAAAACAGTGTGTCCTGCACTGATAAGCGCTTTTACGCCTGCCGGTGTTATCGCTACTCTGTTCTCATTTGCCTTGATTTCCTTTGGAACTCCAATTATCATTTTATCATTTTCTCCTTAATCCCGCATGTGCGGTTTATTTGAATAATTATACAATAACATGTTAAAAAAAAGTTGTCAAGGGTTTTCAACCCTTTTGTCGGTTTTTGCTAGTATCAGCACTCTCCGTCAAAAGTATCGAAGACACATGTCAATTGTTTTTTCAAATTAACATCCTTATCTTTTTTCGTGAATTTTTATCCCCGCATATTGCGTTTTATTACGGGTTTTTCGGCAGTGTGACCATCGGAAATATTGTTGAAGACAATGAAGATATTGCGGCGTATCTTCACTACTTTTGTCTGGCTTTACTAACACCAGAATCCAACAAATCCGTCGAATACGGTTAAGTTTCACGACCCACGAGATAATCGAGAGTAACATCAAGATAATCTGCTGCGGCAATTAGTGTCGGCATAAGTGGATCTGCACCTTTTTTCCAGTCATTAAAATACGCACCTGTTATTTGACTTTCTTTTCTCATTCGATAGGCTGTAATCCCGAGATGCTCTAAAGCAGTACGAAAATGCTGATAAAATGGAGGACACGGTCTAGGTGTAAAATTCAAATCATTATCTGAGCGACCCATAAGATAATCTAGAGAACATTCAAAAAAGTTAGCAAGTTTTATTGCATTACTTAAAAATACTTGAGTGCCACGCTTCCAGCCATGAATCGTAGATTTGTCCACACCTATAATTGAAGAAAGTTTTTGTGCTGATATATCTTTTTCTATCATAAGTCCAGACAACCTAGTAGCAAAATTTTCCATAGAAAAACCTCCATATTTGATATAAAAAGTATGTCAGTTTTGCACAACAAAATATGTAAAGTGGAATACTCCCTACATATTATATAATTCGGCAAGATAAAACAAAACAAGTCAAACAACATGTCAGTTTCACGCAATAAATACTAGATAAGTTGAATGAAACTGACATATAATATAATAGTGGTCACAACAAATTTTGAAAGGAGGTAGAAATGGAAAATCAATTCATTATATTAAGAGATACGATAATTAATTACTTAAAACAAGACAGCAAATACAGCAATGTCTTAGCGGTTGAAAAAGATGGATTGCTATTTGCTGGTGCAGATGTAGCACTGCTTGATAACAAAAACGATTTGCAAATATACAGAATAGTTATAATTCCGCATAAACTTGATTACAGCATTTTTACTACATAATCAGTATATCACAAAAAAACGAGGCTATCGCACATCAAAAAAAATGCGATAGCCTCAGTTATTTCTCCACTTAATAACCTAATAACTGTTTATATTCTAAAATGAAGGCTTTTTTTTCATAAAATAATTTAGGTCAACTCTCAAAGAACGATTTCCTGTTTTCCCAATATATAGCCCCTTTTAATCATTTTAATACCCTTTATATAGTTTTTTATCCACTTTCAACATTTCTTCAAAAAGAAATGTCAACTGAAAAATCAACATCTTAATACTTCTATTCGTTTGATAGTTTGTGTAGAATGCTGATTAAGCGGAATGTTACTGCATCGTTAAAAGAACGAATGTTCAGTCCTGTTGAGGTTTCAATTTTGTCGAGTCGATAGATGAGGGTGTTTCGATGAAGAAACATATCTCTTGCTGTTTCTGAGATGTTGAGGGAGTTTTTTAAAAAAGTATCCGCAGTTTCCATTGATTCAATGTCAGATAGGATTTTGAGATTTTTTCTGTCAATAAGAGTTGTTAAATGATTGAACAAAATGTCTTTTGGAATTTCTGAAAGCATTTTTGTGACTGCGTATTCATTATAAGGATAAATATTTTCATTAGAGTTTAAAAGTTGTCCAAATTTATGGGCGAAAAGACTTCTCTGATAGGTTTCTTTAAATTCGCTGAATTTTTTTATTTTTCCTCCGACATTGATTTTAAATTCACTTTTTAATTCTTCTTTTATGTTATCAAACAAAACCTTTGCAAATTCGGTTGCAGAAGTGTAGTCGTCATCGGGGGAATATTTTTTAAGATAAACAATTGTTCCACAGTCTAAATCAAGTGTTAAGTCTTCATCTTTTGAAACAGCGTTTAAGTAGGAAACAATATCCTGAGTTTTTTCTTTTTGTGTTGGGATAATGGAGAGGACATAGAATGAAAAGTCTTTTTGAAAAAATTCATTTTTTAGTTTTTCGCTCTCTTTTTCGGTGATTTCATCTTTTAGAAATTTTGTCAACTTTTCAGGTAAAGGCTGGCAATCGGGAGCAAGTTCTACTGTTTTTAAAATATATTTCTTACCGTCAACTTCAAATGATGTTTCGCCTTTGTTTGCAATAACACAAACAGTTTCTCCTTTAAGAGTTAGTATCTCAAAAGCGTTAAGGTTTTGATTTAGTTGAGAGTTGTTTTTTTTCATTTTAAATAAGAGTGCATTTTAGAGTTCCGCAGGCTGTGCATTTTATGTTGTTGTGGGAAAAGTGAACTATTGCGTCTTTATCCTCGCCATTCATGACTTCTTGCAAGATGAATACGGCTTGAATGAAGTTTGAGGAAGTTTGTTTGCACAATTCCGTGATAGTATCCATTGTTTTGCCTGTTGAATAAACATCATCAACAAAAAGTATATTTTTGTTTTTCAGTCTTTCAAAATTTGTTTTTGACAAATAGTAATCACTCTCGCCGCTTGTTATGCTGCCCCCTTTTATTGAAATAGTTTCGCCCATATAGATTTTTTGAGATTTTCTAAGAACTATATAATTAATATCAAGAAGTCTTGCCAGTTCTTGAGCGAGCGGTATACCTTTGACTTCGGTTGTGAGGATTAGGTCTGGTTTCGGGACACTGCCCTCGGCGTCCCCTATAAATTTGTGCAACTTTTTTGCACCTTTTAAAATAATATCCATATCGCCAACGCTGTCAAAGCCGAAGATTTGGATATTATCGATTTTGATAAGGGGGAGAGAGCGAGTTTCTCCCAGTATTTTTATTTTGTGAAAATTATTCATAGTAATAATTTAAAGTGAGCAGTTAAGTAAAAATTCTATCCCTTTTGTGCTTCATATATCTCACTGTATCTTCCCCCTAATTCTAACAACTCGTTGTGAGTTCCTCTCTCTTTTATTTGACCGTCTTCAAGAAATAGAATTTCATCGCAGTTTTCAACACTTGCTACTCGGTGTGAGGCGATGATTAGAGAGTGAGAGCCGTATTCATTGAAAATTCCGTCGAGAATTTTGCGCTCAGTGGAGAGATCCAGTGCGCTTGTGCAATCATCAAGAACTAGTATCGGGGCATTTTTTAGCAGCGCTCTTGCGATTGAGACTCGTTGTTTCTGACCGCCTGATAACCCCAGTCCTTTTTCTCCGATTATTGTTTCATATCCGTCTTTGAAATGCTGAATAAATTCATGACCTTGTGAAATTTTTGAGGCTTTTAGGACATCTTCATGAGAGACTTCAGGGTTGAAGTAGGCAATGTTTGCGTCAATTGTGTTGGAAAAAAGGAACACTTCTTGGAAAACAACACTAAATTGCGCTCGAACATTTTCGATGTCAATTTCTTTTATGCTGTCAAAATTTATTAGTATTTCGCCATCTTCAATATCTTTTAATCTTGAGAGCGTTCTTAAAAGAACTGATTTGCCCGAGCCTGTTTTTCCCATAATGCCTAGTTTCTTGCCGTGAGGAAGTGTGAATGAAATATCTTTCAGAACTTCTTTTTCGTCATATTTTACTGAAATGTTTTGAACAGTGATATTTGGCATTCCCTCGATTGTTTTTGGGTTTTCAATATTTTTAATCTCGTCCTCTTCATTGATAAAATCAAACATTCGTTTTCCGCAAACAAAAGAGTGTTGAACTTGTCCGATTATTTTTGCAGCATGGTCAAATGCAAAACCAATCATGAACCCATAGGCATTAAAAGTTGCAAATTGTCCGACAGTGATTGAACCGATTGCCGCCAAATATACTCCCAATCCGGTTGAGGCAACAAGCGAAGAGAGTATCATCACTCGAAATATTGCTTCGTATTTTGTCATCATTTTAGTTTGTCCGATGAACTTGTCTCGAAAGTTTTCGCTTTTTTTAACGAATTTTTTTTCTTCAATTTTTTCACTGGCATATGAGCGGACAATTCGAACACCGTTTATATTTTCAGTGACAACTGAATTTAAATCTGCTTGGGCGTCTCTGATTTTGTTGAAGAATTTTTTTTCTTGCTTGATATAGAAAAATGTCAATATGACAAACGATATGCCGCAAATGAAAGGAATGATAATTGTCAGCGGATGAATAAGAGATAAGAATATGACCGCTAAAATGATGATATAAATTTGGTCAACAATCATTGTTATATGACGAGACCAAAAATCTTTGACACGACTTGGGTCGGAATTCAAAATGCTCATCATATCGCCCATTGTTCGCCTCCCGCGAGCAACATCACCCTCCCGAAGCATTTTTTGATAGGATAAATGACGAAAATCTAACTCAAGTTTCACCCCGTATGCCTCTTGGAGATTGCCTCGAATATAAAATGCAGTGTAGCGCAATAAAAGGAGCGATACGAGAATAATAAGAAGTGTGACAAACATTCCGACATAATCTGTCGAAGAAAAGTTTGAAATTGCAAAAGAAAAAATATTTCCTTCAGCATATTGCGGGTTTCCGCCTAATACCGGAAAAATAAGACGGTCTACAATTAGTTGCGGGATTTGAGGAATAAGCGTTATCGTAGTCACGAAAATAAGACCGCATAGGATAATGCCTAGATATGCGGGCAGATATTTTTTAGCATATTTGAAAGAGTTTTGGATAGTATTCATTTCTAATTGGAACTAATTATAGTATATAGGATTTTTTCTTAAAAGCAAGCGATTTTTAAGTGAAAAGTGAAACATGAGGATGAGTTATTTTGTAGAAATAGATAAAATATTTTAACATGCTTTTCTCTTTTCTCTTTTCATTGTTTACTTAATTAATCCTTTTTCCACCCTAAACACCTTTCCTTTTATTTCAAAATCAAGGTGTGTTGTTGTTAACAGCGTTTGAAAAGATGAAACTTTTTCCAAGAGTTTTTTTGACCTGGTTTTATCCAGTTCAGACAAGACATCATCAAGAAGAAGAATCGGGCGTTCTTTTTTGTGATTAGCGAAAAGTTCTAATTCTGCAATTTTTAAAGAGAGGGCTGCTGTTCGCTGCTGACCTTGAGAGCCGAAACTTCTTAAGTCGATTGATATATTACTATTTTTTAATTCAGATTTGAAATTATTTTGATTTTTTGAATTATTGCCTGTAGGGGCGGGCATTGACCGCCCGTTGCTTTTATCCGCGACCGGTAACGGGCGGCAGAGTGCCGCCCCTACAATTTCACCATATTCTTCACTCTCTCCATAATTCTGAATTGATAATTTAATATCGTCTTTGTGCGGACCCGAATTCGTATACCCCAGTCTCAAATCTTTGTCTCGGTCATCTAGTAATGCCTTTTCAAAATTTGTTTCTATTTCTTTTGTTGTGTTTCCTTCAAATGAAAGGTATTCTAAGAATAATTCTTCTTTGCTGTCACTTAAAAACAAGTGAGCATCATAAACTAGTTTTTTTAGTCTTTCAATATAGGCTCGTCGCTGATGAATTATTTTTGCGCCCTCTTGACTAAGTTGTGCGTCCCAAACTGAGAGCGACCTTTCTTCCGCCTTTCCGCTTTTAAGAAGTTTGTTGCGCTGAGATAAGATTTTTTCGTATCTCATCAAAGTATAAAAATATCCTTTTGACATTTGTGATAATGCGATATCAAGAAACGCTCGACGCTCTTGGGGAGAGGATTGGACTATTTTTAACTCTTTCGGGGTGAAAATTACTGTCGGGACTGTCCCCATTAATTCGCCGACTTTTAAAATATTGATGTCGTTGATTAGAATTGATTTTTTCTTATGAGCAAACAAATGAATATCAACTTTCTCTTCTCCTCCGTCATTTTCAACAACTGTTGTGACATGAGCGTGCTGACAGTCAAACTTTATCATTTCCTTATCTTTTGATGCACGAAAACTTTTTCCAACGGATGAGAGCAGCACCGCTTCAATTAAATTCGTCTTTCCTTGTGCGTTTTCACCTACAAAAACATTCAGTCTATCACTAAACTGAATGTTACCTGTTTTATAATTTCGAAAGTTTTTTAAGGACAAAGATTTTAAAAACATGCTGTGCTATGCAAGTGAAAGTTAAAAGTTAGATAAAGTTATTTTTTCTTTTAAGAAACCGACAAATCACTTTATCTAACCTTTCACCTTTCGTTTTATACTTTTCACTTATTAAATTATTTTATGTCCAGTGTGTCAAGGAATTTTTGGAAATCCTCATCTTTTGCAAATACTCTTGAACTTTGAATTATGCCCTCGCAAATGCGTCCGATTTCATCACGGAAATTGAGGTTTGCCTCTGCCAGAGTTACTTTTGAACCTGTTTCTTTTATTAGTTTTTCAACAGTGGGAACAATATTTGTTAACGCTTCATCAACCTTGCCTGAGTTAAATCGAGACTCTTTTGTCAAATATTTTTCAATCTTCTCCATTTGACCTTTTAGCCTGCTCGGAAGAACAAAAAAACCACACGCTTCCAATAGTCCAAAATGCTCACCAACAACATTTGTTCCCTCTTTTGAAATTGTATTTCTGTTTCTGAAAATGACATCAAGGGTGTATTTTTGGTCTTGAGAACGCCTTGCAACGACTGCAACTCCGTTGTCAATTGCGTTTAGTTTGCCCTCGTTATATCCTAGCCATTTATTGATAACATCAATAACAAAGTTTGAAAGATGTTCTTTGTTAGTGTAGGAAAAACTAAGGACATTTCCATACCAGTCAAGTCCGCTTATTTCAATATAAGGAGTAGGGGCACATTTGTATGTTTTCTCAACAGGTGCTTTGAACATTGGCAGCACCTTTGCTCCTCCGATGAAATGTTCGTGAGATGGATTTGATAAAGTGTTGTAGCCGACAAAAAAACTTGGAGCAAAATCACAAAATTCTAACATTTTATGAAGTGCTGCAGCGTTTAAGTGCATTGGATGATGTTCAGCACTAATTAATGCGCCGCTTTGATAGAAATAGTTTTGAGGGGAATATTGCCAAAACCATTCTTCATCGGAGAGAGTAACAGGAATAGTCCTCAATATTCTTGCCCCAATAAACCCTTCGTTTTCTTTGCAAAGACCACACTCAGGGTATTTACTTTTTTTCGTATCATTTTCGCTGACTTGAGAGTTGATGTTTATTTCAATTTTGCCTTTTGTTGCTTTTGCTTCCCAATGTTTGTTTTGCAGAACATATCTTCCTTTGATGTAGTCCGACTTAAATGAATAATCATAAAGCCATTCAAACGCTTTGATTTGATATTTTCTGTGGTTCATCAAGAAAAAGTCAGTTACTTCTGACGGGCGTTTTGTTATCAGGTTCATTATCATGTCGCCAAAAGCGTCACGGTCTTGCTCAGTCGTGATTTTTTGCGAAACTGCATAATCAACAATAGGAACAAGCACCTCATCAGGACATGTTAAAATGTCGATGCTTTCAGTGTCAATCTCATATTGAACATACTCATTTAATTTGAGTGCGTCCAAAATCAGATTGCGAACATAAATGTAGTCAAGGTCATCAAGCATCAGATGCTCTCTTCCGTAGTAGAGTAGTTTTTCAATAGATGGATAAATAGCCATTTTTTCTTAGTGATTAGTGATGGGTAATTAGTGATTGATGAATGCTGTTGAAAAACCTATTAAATAAATTTAACAATCACCATCCATCAATCACTAATCACCCATCACTAATCAATCTCCTAATAAATTTAAGAAACCAGATTTGGCATTTTGGCTCAAATTTGGTTTCTTAGTGTTTATAGTATAACATATTTTAAAAATGATTGCAAGTAAAATAAGGTAATAATTTCACAAAACTTTTTGCTTTTTATCTTTTCCTTTTTATTTTTTTTCTGCATCTTGAACAGCATCGATATGTTCTTGTATTTCTCTCAACTCATCATATGGATTTTTGATGTAGACAAACATAAAAGGGTTTCTTGTTCCGTTTGCGTTAACCATTCCGATTGGCGTTGAAGGTGAGCCAAACTCGATTGTTCCGGTGTTTTGTTTTGCGGCATTGTCAATGAAGCCGACACGAACAGTTGTTGCATTTATTGAATTAATTTTTAGAGACTTATAGTCAACGCCGATAATTCCGCCTCTGACTAAAATTCTTCTGTCAGTTACTGCGTAGGCTCGTTTGTTAAGATATGCCCTCATGACAAGCAAAACTATAGGAAGTATTATGGGCAAAAAAGGCCAATTAGTCGGAATGACCAAAATCGGAAAAAGAACAGACCACCAAACCGCTTTGCGATTTGGCTTGTAGGCACGCACCACAACTTCACCCTTTTCAAGGATATTACTAAAAAGACATTCTGCCTCTTTGTCAATGTTTTGATTTGTTTGATTGTTTTCCATAATGGTATTATTGTAGTATATTTTCTAAAGCAAGTCAAGCGTTTTTATCTTACATTGAGAACAAGTCTGCTGACCATCCCCCACTACTTTTACAATACAGACAAGTTAATGCTCATAAATTGCAACGCTGCTCCTAATATTACAAAACAGTGCCAAATTCCATGGTTGAATTTTAGGGATTTTCTTTTGTAGAATATTATTCCGACTGTGTAGGCAATTCCGCCTGCCAATAAAAGCGCAAATGCCCATGGACCTAGAACGACAAAAACTCTGTCAATCCTCACAAGCGCCGCCCAGCCCATAATAACATAAGCAACAAGGCAAAATTTTCGAAATTTTTGAGGATTGATTGCATTAAACACCACAACTAAAACTGCCATACCAAGAACAACCGAGGCGATAACAATTCCCCATATGATGTCGCTTCTTGAACTTTGAAGCATTCCAATGAGCATGTAGGGAGCATATGTTGCAGCAATAAGAACGGCTATCATACAGTGGTCAAATCGCCGAAACACCACTCTTCTTGTCGAGCCTAAAGGTTGAGCATGATAGAGAGCGCTCATAAGAAAGAGCGAAAAAAGTCCAATGCCATACAAAATGATGCTGAAAATTGCAAGTGCAGGAAAATTAAATTGTCCTCGAGATGTGCCGATAAAAACCCTGACGAGATTAACCGTTGCACCAACCACTGCAAAAACCGCTCCAACAATATGCGAGATAATGTTGAACCTCTCTTCGCTTTTTGAATATTCTATTTGGTTTTGAGAAGATTTTTTCTTGAGTGTTTTTTCGATGTTTTTTGAGTTTACAAGCAAATCTTCCTCTTCAACCAATTTATTTTCAAAATTGTCGTTCATTTTGTGTGTTATAAATTTGTGTTGATATATTCGTTGAAAGTGAATTTCAATCCTTCATGCTCATACTCTTCTGAGGTGTTAATTAATTTAAAATACTCTAATTTGTCAATGTTTGGAATATATGTGTCAGCGAATTTACTCCCTTTAATTTTGGTGATATAAGCCTTATGAGAATAAGGCAAAAGTTGCGAATAAACTTGTCCGCCGCCGATGACAAAAACATCTTCTTTGTTATATTTTTTCAACTCCTCCAATAATTCATCAATTGAATGACAAACAATAACACCCTCAATTTTAAGTTCCTTGTTTTTTGTCAAAACAATATTAGTTCTGTTTTTAAGTGGTTTTGAATTCGGCAAAGACAACAAAGTTGCATAGCCCATCACAACAACCTTGCCCATGGTCTTGTCTTTAAAATACTGCATATCCAAAGGTATTGAATATAAAAGGTCTCCCTCACACCCAATCCCAAACTTTTCATCAACCGCAACAATTGTTATCATTTTTTCATTCTCCTTGTTTGTGTGTAAGTGACAAAATATAAATCATCAACTGCATTCATTTTACCCATTTTCGTCCCGTTTGTCAACATTTTTGCCTTGAAAAGTCAATTTTTTGAAAGTGTTTTTGTTCAACACAGTGGCAGCATTTTTAGGGGGTGAGCTGAATTCCCATCTGCTATGGCAACCACCAATCAACTATTAGACCTTCTTCAACTTGCAAATGTACATGAATAAAAACGGAGTCTTGGTTATAATTTACAAACACACCGCTAAGAAAACAAAATGAATAAGTCCATGTTCCTGCAATGTTTTGTACTGCCAAAACATATTCGCCATGTGTCAATCTATTAGAAAAGTGAACTTGTGTGCCGCCGCCTAATATGAAGGATGAAAATGAGGTTTGGCCGGGTCTTTTAATCCGCGAGTTATGAGCACCAATGGCTACAGGAGAAACCCATGATACGGAGTTATGGGTTACGGTAAAATCTTGTGGCGGGGGAAGTCTGCCGGTTGTTCTTGAAAAATTAAAACTAAAATAACTAAATTTAGACATAGGATAAATAAAAAAGGTATTATTTTCATAGCGAAAGCGAGGATCTACGGCTTGTATTCTTATGATATAAGACCCTTCGGCAAAACTATTTATATTGTGAAAGGTAAGATGCTCATTTTGAGTGAACTCTATAAAAGCAAAATTAACATAACCGGGTCGTTTAATATAGACTCTATATCCAACAGCATACTCGGAGATATCCCAAATCAAGCGGTTATGTCTCCAAAGCGGATCATGAGATGGTCGAATATTAAGCGGAGGGGAAATTGTTTCGATCCCGCTATTTTCAACATAAAAGTCAAAATAAGCAAATTCGGAGTCACTATAGTGTGCTCTGACTAAATTACTGCCGTCCAAATAAAATCTGTAATTCGGTCGATCACTCCAAAGAGGTCCTGTCGTTTGGACACGAAATGTATGCAAACCCTCTCTCAACAAAAAATAATCACGAGTTCCTCTAGAGTCATTTCTTATGCGTATTTCGCCCCATTCTTCGACACCATAGATATAAATAAATTCTCCGCTATTACCCCGTCGCATAGATACACGATATGTTTCGTTATCCGGCCAATTCACCGGTTCTGCAACAAATTTACCTCTCCATGTGATGTTGTGTTCACCCTCTGCTCTTGCATTAGGTGTAAATCTGAAATCGTAGGGAGTTTGGCGTAATCGTTGTTCGTGAGTGTAATTAATATTGAAATCATAGTTTTTACTACCTCTATTAAGTGATCTTATTCGTATTCTGTTGGTGCCAATAGCAAGTGCTAATCTTGATATTCTTATTCGTGGCCACTCTATCTGTTCTACAAAAACGAAAGAGCGATCATTTTCTCGTCTAACATAAACCCTATAGTCACGAGAATGAAATTCATAGCCCCAATCGAGAGTGTTCATATTGCGATTAAGGCTTAAATTTTCCGGCATATTTTCATTTCTGTCACATCCCGTCAAAAAAGTGACAGAAAAAATGATCATGCTAAAAAACATGACCGTCAAAAATGTCATCATCAAAACTTTGGACAGTTTTTTGCTTTTTATCGAATTTTCTTTCATTGTTCCTCCAGTAATCACAAAAGTGATTTTGCTTTTGTTCCAAAAAAACATCTCAAAATTAAGAAGTTTTTTTGGTGAGTTGGCTATTCCACGAGCAATATTTGTCGAGGAATAGGGGTGTGGTGGTGGAGATGCGGCGTACCTGTACTAATACTCGTCCAGTTTTGCCGTAGGTTGCCGTTTTCTTTTAGTTTCCTAGAAAAACTCGGAGTTTCGGCGTTTCCAATTGGAAATTTGCCCTGTTTTGCTTGTAAAAGTGGACGGTTTTTGTTTGGCTCGCCCCCCTCGTTTTTGTGGTATGGAGCCGCACCCCCGTCCACGATTTTGTGAATAAGAAATGTCGATTCTAGTCTATTTTGGTGGTCGCAGAGATGGAGGGGTTCTCCCCAACACAAGATACTTCACTAATGAAGTAGTAGCAGAAATCGCAATTAAAGCCCAAACAGCGTGCATGAATGGAAAAGAATTACCAGTGTATAAAGCCATCATGGTTATTCTCTCAACAATATAAAAAACAAACAGAACTAAAAGAACAATAGCAGACGCAAGGCTTTCTTTTTTCAAAAAAACAATACTAGCAACCAAAAAGAAAACTCCGAACCCACACATTATCAAAACTTGCGTTAAAACAAAAGGATCATTAAATGATTGATTGTTGATAATCGGAAATAAAAAAGAGCCTAGCAAAGTTATGACAGCAACTACAAATGAAAAACCTAACACAGCATTTTTCGCACCCTTTTTTCTCGTTTCCCACTCATGATCGGTCGCTGAGGAAAATTTCACATCAACAGTATCTGAAGAATGAACAGAGGAATGTTTGTCCTTAACTGTTGAATTTCCAGATGGTATTTTTTGCGTGTTTAATTCGGTAGACAATTTTTCACCGCATTTTGAACAGTAAGTTCCAGTGATATTGTCATGTTCACAATTTATGCAAATCATAACTGCTCCTTTTGTGCATTGATTATTCCTATATCCCAACACCCATTTTTTATTTGTCATAGCACACTACCAAAACTCACAAAAAAACGAGCGTTGAATTGTCGATTATCATATATCCGCCAGAAATACTCTAGCGAACATATATGTTGATGGTGGAGATGCAATGATTAACACCATGAGTCCGTTGATTGATAAATAAAAATATTAAGTCGCAACCGGAAGTCTTCCTTCCATTGGATTGAAGATGTAGTTTTCGAATTTGAAACTATCAACTTTGAAGTCGTAGAAGTTTTTTATTGATTTGTCTATTTTTAGTGTAGGAGCAATATGTTGAGGGGACTCTATTATTTTTTCTAGTATTGGAATGTGGCGGTCATAGATATGGGCGTCGGCTATAACATGAACTAATTCGCCGACTTGCAGATTGGAAACTTGGGCGAATGCCATGATTAAAATTGCGTATTGACAGACATTCCAGTTGTTTGCGACAACCATGTCCTGAGAGCGTTGGTTTAGGATACCATTCAACTTCCCTTCGGTGACATTAAATGTCATACTGTAGGCACACGGATATAACTCCATTTCATGCAAATCTTTGTGGACATAGATGTTTGACATTATTCTTCGGCTGTAGGGATTGTGTTTTAGGTCATAGAGTATGCGGTCAACTTGGTCAAATTCACCCTCTTTATACTTATGTTTGACACCCAGTTGATAGCCATAGGCTTTCCCGATTGTTCCCTCTTTGTCTGTCCATTGATTCCAAATTTTACTGTTTAACTCGCTCACTTTGTTTGATTTTTTTTGCCAAATCCAGAGGAGTTCGTCAATACAAGCGGTTGTGTTTGTTTTGCGGATTGTGAGAATCGGAAACTCATCGCCTAAATCATAGCGATTGACGAGCGCGAATTTCTTGACGGTATGAGCAGGCTCTCCGTCATCCCAGCGGGGACGAACTGCAACATGCTTGTCCCAAAAACCGTTTTTTAGGATATCTTTGCAATTTTGAATGAATGTTTTGTCGGCTAAACTCATGGGGACTCCTTTTTTAAATTACAAATTACAGTGGACAAATTACAAATATTGATGAATTCAATTTACCTTATTTGTAATTTGTCCACTGTAATTTGTAATTTAAATTTTTACTTTTTACCTTTTACCTTTTTTAATTTCCCGTCCCAATCTTCAATCTCGAATAGGTCGCTGTTTTCAGAAAAGAATTTGTAGTAGAGGCGGATGTTTTGCAATTCATACCATTTTTGAACAGAAACGGGAGTGTCGTCGAGAGAGTAGATTTTGGCATCTTTTAGTGCGAGAATGAATGGTGAATGGGTTGCAATGACTAATTGGCAATCGTTTGCATACGCCAGTCCTTCAAGGAATTTTTTCAATTCAATTTGGTATTTCGGAGACATACTGTTTTCAGGTTCGTCCAACAAGTAGAGCGATTTTTTTTGCATTTCACCTTTGAAAAAGCGAAGTGCATTTTCTCCGTTTGAATATTGCCTTTCTTTTGAGGAAACATTTTTTGAAACGAATGAGCGTTTTACTTGCTTTTTTGAAATAAGATGAGAGTTTTCAAAGCCGTCAAACATGAAATCGTTTGAGGAGTAGTCAAACTCTTCGTCCAATTCTTTTTTTCTGTCCGCAATGGATGTATTTTTTGAACGGGTTTCAAAAATATTTTTGAAAACATCTTCGCTCGTCAAAAGGCGGGATTCGCCTAAAACCTTCTTCATTTTGACATCGCAATTGTCAGCATAGTCATAAAAACCGCCTGTTAAGGTGTTATCGGCATGACGCATAAGATTTAACCTTTCCGCAACAAGGTTTAGCAGCGTTGATTTGCCGCTGCCGTTTCCGCCATAGAAAATGGTGATGCGGTCAAAATCAACTCTCGTTAGTTTCTTTTTTGCAAAAAAACCAAGCGGAAACAACTCATCTTTTGTGTGAGCGTTTTTTATCTTTTGAACAATATGGGAGTCGAGCTCCTCGTCTATTAGTTTGAAATTTTCTAGGTAAATCATATGATTAGTGGTTAGTGATCAGTGGTTAGTGGTTAGTGGTTGATGAAAATTAATTCTATCCTTCACTAATCACTAAACACCGGTCACTAATTATTAATGTCCGTTCTTTTAACAAAATTATACAAGTCGTCCCATTCAATTCTTATGCCTTTCTTTTTTTCTTCGTTGAAGAAAATGAGACTGTGACCGTCATCTTCATCAGCAATTCCGTAGTCAGTCAACATTCCGTAACGATCTTTGAATGAGCCAAATTTTTCTTTCATAGGATTTTTTTTGACCTTTTCAGCGAATGAAAATAGGTCAAGCACCATTTTGTGAAGGCAATCATTTGTCAGCGGAATATCAGTCTTTTCGCCGATTTGCATGACAATTTCCGCTTTTTCTCCGCACCCGCAAGTGCAATTTTTGTTTTTTGTTTCATCGTGTATTTCAAATGCCATTCCGTCACCTCTTTTATTGGAGCCTGCTTTATCCAAAAAATTTAATTGAATAGTTTCTTCTTTTAAGTTTTTCATCTTTAAAAGCCCACACTCCTTTTATATGATTTGTATTATAACACATAATAAACCGCTATGCAAGCAATAATATCTATAGTATGGAAAAATTAAGAAAAACAGCGTTAATAGTTGGGGCAAGCAGCGGCATAGGATATGCGACTGCAAAAGAGTTGATTGAAAGCGGTTATGAAGTTTTCAATATTTCCAGAGGAAATTGTGATATCAAAGGTGTTTGCAATTATCTTGCGGATGTGACTGACTGCATTGAATTTCAATGTGCGATTGACGAAGTATTGAATCGGACAAACGGCGTTATTGATGCTGCAATATATTCAGCAGGCTACAGCATGGCAACGCCTTGCGAGATGGCGGACATGGAAAAATGCCGATATATGTTTGAGGTCAATTTTTTCGGTGCGGTGCAGTTTTGCAAAAGCATTATGCCGTCAATGAGAGAAAATGGTTTTGGACGATTTGTTCTTGTCGGGTCAATAGCAGGAAAACTGCCTATTCCCTATTTGTCGTTCTATACTGCCACAAAGTCTGCACTTGAGAGTTTTAATGAAGGCTTCAATCAAGAAATAAAGCCTTTAGGATTACATTCAACTCTCGTTATGCCCGGAGGAACAAAAACAAACTTCTCTTTTAAAAGGGACATAGCGGACACTCATGGAACTTGCTATGACGAAGGCTGCACTTGTTCAACCGACAAACTAAAAGAGTCCGAGCAAGAAGGCATGGCAGTTGAAGAAGTTGCGAAAGTCATTGCAAAAGTTCTAACAAAAAAATCCCCGCCGATAACTGTTGCGACAGGGATTAAGAACTCTTTATTAAGTTATGGAACAAAATTAATGCCTGAAAAAGCACTCGGGAAAATAGTTAAAAAAAGTTTTGGGGGTTAGAGATATTCAAACTGTAGGGACAACATTTTGCCGCTCGCACATTAATTAGTTATTTTATTGTGGCTCGTGATTATCGTTTCACATTATGCTGGCGGTCAATGCCCGCCCCTACGGTTTTGTTGTTGAAATTTTGTTCGGGCGGCAGTGCCGCCCCTACGGTTTTTGTCGTGTGATATTTGGAAGTGAGATAAAATTGTAGGGGCGAGCAACGCAAGCCCGATTAAATTATCATTATTATGTTGTTTAGTATTCGGGTTCGCATTGCTCACCCCTACAGTTTTGTTGGTTCGTTATTTGTTACGAGGTTCATGGTTGTTGTTTCATATTGTGCAGGCGGCAGATTACCGTCCCTAGAGGCGATTATTAATACCCCTACATTTTTATTTCATTAGGCATATGCCCCCTGAATATGCAATGCCCACACTCTGTAAAATAATATTGCTTTCACGATTATAAGGAATTATTATGTTTCATTATATGTGGCAAAAAAATATATGTGGCAAAAAAATTTTTGCTCCCAAACCTTGACAATGTGCCTGTCCCCATTGTCAAGGTTCATTAAGATAATTCGTTTAGCAACGATAACACGATTGTTCTTTTTTCCGAGGACAGTCTTTTTAATTTATCAATGATTTGCTGGTCTTTTTTATAATCTTCAATATTGTGATAAAAAAATTCATGTACATCGGAATTGCACGCATGAATAATTTCCAAAAGTGTTGAAATACTTGGATCAAAACTATCGTTTTTTGATTCTAGACGAACAATATAAGCAGGGTTTCGACCGATACTTAGACTAAGTTTTCGTGCTGAAAGATTTGCCCTTGTCCGCAATTGTGAAATGCGATTTATAACATCATCTTTTGTCCAAAGATTATTTTCAACCATATTAACACCTCTAATTTAATTTTATCAATTAAAAGCATTTGAATATGTTCGTATGATGGGCGAAAAAACCTTTATAGGAAATAAAATGTGATAATAATGTCATATTTTATTTGATTTATGCCTGTTTATGTGATATAATTTAATTATAGGAGTATTTTCACTATGGAAAAACAAAAGAAGGTAATAACAAAAATAAAATATGACAGTGGTAAAGCAACTCCACGCGGAACAAAACCAGATGACGAGTGGTGCACTCAAATGCATGATATAGTCAAAGAATTGTCTCAATATGGTTATGACGGTAAATTTAGAGGAAAGACTATTATTTGTCCATGTGACTGGGATATTTTAGAAGATGAAGAGGTTTATTCTCTTTGTGTTGAGTTTGATGAAGACTTGCATGCCCACACTAATGCAGTTTCGGTCACTTATGATTCCGTTAATAAAATAGACGGAAAGATGAATTTTCACAGAGTTGATAAAGTAGGTATTGAAGAATTTTTGAGAAAAAGAACAAAGTGCAACTTTTTGAAAACATTAATTCAAAATGCTAATGATTGGGGAATAAAAAGTGTCTCTGTCAGCGGGTATAATCCTGCAACAGGAAAAGGCAAAAAGTTTCAAGATATAGATTATTCCCAATATGATATTTGCATAACCAACCCGCCTTTTTCAGGCTATCGCAAAGGCGAATTTATACAAACTCTTTTAAAAGCAAAAATAAATTTTATCATCCTTTCTCCATTTTTAAATAGAGCGAATCCCTGTGTCGGACTTCCTCTTTATCTTAAACAATGCTATCTAGGATATGGGCGAAAAATGAGAATGAATTTTCACAGCCCAACTCTTGCCAATAATTATAATGAAAAATTAGTGGCCTGTGATTGGTTAACCACATTTAACGACGCACAAAATGAAATTGATAAAAAAAGGCTAAGAACTGGCATTAAATTTGAAGAATATAGGGATGATTATCCTATTATGGAAAACATGACAATGAAAGACGAAACTAACCCCATAAGAGTGAATAATTTTCTTGCAGTTCCGGACGACTATTTTGGCTGGATGTTTTGCTCAATAGGCATTCTTGATGTTTTAAGCAATGAAGAGTTTGAATGGTATTGCGGAAAATTTTAATTGTTCGCTTAATTTTCTTTTCGGTCTATCAGAAACTATTATTGATTTCACTCCGAAACCTGCATTGCCTTTTTATGAAAGATTAAAATCTATTATGAAAGAAAATAAAGTCAGTCGTTATCGAATGTGTATTGATCTTGAGAAAGGTCACGGTCAATTTAATCGTTGGAAAAGTGGCGGCAACCCACAAATGAACACTGTTCATGAACTTGCAACTTATCTTGGAGTAACTCTTGATTATCTTGCGGGACGAGAAAGATAAAACAAAAATAAGCATTAATTTTTTCACACTTCTTTTTTTATATTAATCACGCTTATCCTACTGTTATTTTGCTTCTATGCCAAATTAAAATTCATCTGCATCCAGATGAATTTTTGATTTTAATTTGCTATACTTAATTATACGGATTTGATTTTTAGTTCGTAGCAATTTCCGTTTATCATCGTTATTTTGAAAGTTGTTATTTCATAATTCTTTTCGCGAGCATATGCAATATCTTTTACACCCGGCATCTCGCAAGAAACAAACTCCCCAATTTGTGTCATCAGTTTTTCAATTTCTGTCATTTGTTTTCACCTCCTTTTTGTTTTATGACTTAATTATATTATATCTTTGACATGCGTAGGATGCAAGCATTTTATACGCACTTTTGAGATGTTTTTATTATAAGGAAATGATTTTTTATGGATTATTTGTCGAATTTTAGCGAAAGATTTTCAGAACTCATACTTGAAAACGAAACGACACCAGACATGGTTGCAGCAACACTTGGAGTAACTGCTGCAACAATCTATCGTTGGCAAAAAAATAAAATAGGAATATCTCTTTTAAATATTATTAAGATTGCAGATTATTTTAACTGCTCTCTTGAATTTCTCATTGGTCGCACAGATAATAAGATTGATTTTACCATTCAGCCATCCCCACCTTTTTATGAGCGATTGCGTCAAGTCATGCTTGAGCGCAATATTACTTGGTATCGCATAGTTAAAGACGGTGTCGTATCCAATCACAATCTTTCAGTTTGGAAAAACGGAACAATTCCTTATCTGCAATCCGTTATTGGCATAGCAGACTATTTCAAACTTACCCTTGACCAATTTGTCGGACGAGAAAGATAAAACAAAAAGAAGCGTGTAGAAAGAAGGAAAGAAATCAGGTGTAAAATGTAGGGGCGGGCGTCCCCGACCGCCCGAAAAGCCCTTTATTGACTAATTTTTGGCGGTCGGAGACGCCCGCCCCTACAAAAATTACCATCTTTATAATAGAAGCAAACCAACTTGCTTGCAAGGGTTGGTTTGCGACAACCTCAAAAGGTATAAAACCTCGACGCTTGCGTCGGAAGGAAACGCCTTCGGCGTTTCGGGTGCAGGGCTCGCCTTGCGGTTTATTACCTTTTATTATTTAGATAATCACGAAAATTTAGCACTCCTAAAAATCTTATTTCGTAATATTTGTCCAAAAATTTAAATACAATCCAACTATAATCTTATATTGACAAAACACCTGTCCGCTTTGTCATTTTGTCAAGGTTGTTTGCAATTAAAAAAATCTCAAAGTTTTTTTTACCTTTGAGATTTTTTGATTATTGATTATTTTGGTTGATTTTTCTTTAACTCTTCCGCTATGCGAACTCTTTCATCAAAGCGAATTCTCTCTTCTTCTCTTATGCGTTCTTCACGAAGTCTTTCTTCGTCTTGAATGGATGGTTGGTTCATTCTGTCTTCAAGGTCTCTTAACTCTTGTTGCTCTCTTAGTTCTTTTTCACGAATTCGTGCTGCTAAACTCATTTGAGGCTCGTTTGAAGATTGTTGTTTTGCTGCTTGTTCTTGGGATTCTTTTTCTGCCTTTCTTTGGTGATAATTTTTATAGCCTACTTTTTGGTTGTCGCCCATGTCCCAGCGTTTTCCTTTGACCGCAAAGACCATGAAAAGAAGTCCGACAGTTAAAACGACTGCGATTATCGGCAAAATCAATTGATTTTCCCAGCCCCAGATGTTTGCTAAACACAATGCCATTATGACATACATTCCGACTGCAATAATAACTCTTAGTCTTTTCAGCGGAACCGGCAAGCCTTTTCTGAAAATTGCATAAAGAAGTATTACTGTTCCCCAAACACCGCTGATTAGTGCGACGGCATGAGGCAAACCGAACCATGAAAATTGTTCCGCAGTTGAATCAATTGCACTTAAGAGCCACAAAACTGCGGCTGCGACAAATGTTAGTGCGAGGACTAATCCTGAAATCATTCTTGCTTTTTGCATATTTTTTTCTCTCCTTCGGAATGCCATAAAAAAGCATTCCCTATAAAAATTTTTTTTATTTAAAACTATAAAAAACCTGAATTAAATAATACCAAGTAATCCACATTTTCATAGTATTTTTTACACTACATTATGCTACTATCAGGAGTATAGTTACCTCCCCATTCCCAACCCCACGAATGGCGACTTGCTCCGACATTTGCTCGTTCATGTGGTTGTAAAATACCATGTGAAAGAATAACCATGTTATCAGCATGAACACTCCACATTGTAGAATGTGCCAAAAATCCAACGATTTGACCCATCCATGGAGATTTTACAACACCTGAAAGTGCTCCGTTTGTGCCAACAATTGAGATGTATGCACCAAAAACTCTGGATAATTCAATGCGTGAGTGTAAACTAAAGCCAACAATTCCGCCAACTGAACGGTTGTAATGAACGAACCAGTAACGAATCGCAGTGTTATACGAATGACAATGAAAAACATCTCCTCCATGATAATTCACACCAACAATTCCACCAATATCCCCATTTCCTCTAAAGTATGCTGATGAAACAGCACTAAATTGTATGCGCCCCATATTTCGTCCAGCAATTCCACCTAGTGCTGAGGCTTGACGATGAACTTCCATTCTGCCTTGAACAACAGCTCCGCCAATAAAACCATAGTTCCTTCCAGCAACTGCACCGATATCAGCCCAGTTATAACAAAAATGTTGATTTGGCAAACTATCATGCTCCCAACCGAAATAAATGTTAGCATATCTCAATCGAATATCATACAATCTCCCACGATTTATCGCAAATAATCCAATCGCCTGTCCATTATAGGCAATGTTTCGACCTGTTATCCTCATGTTCCGAATATAATGACGATTGCCATTTTCAAATCTACCCCAAAAATTCGGGATTGGCGTCCAATTTGAAAATACTGACAAATCAATATCCGCAACAAGCCTAAAGTTACCAGTAGGGTTATGTCGAATATTATATAATTGCTGAGCATTCTCAACAAGTTTTATCACATTATTTCCAGTAATTATGTTGTGCACTCCGCTTCGTCTCACATTTATTCTCACAAAAGTAACCACTCCTCCTAATGATGGAGTCAATCTTTGAATATGTGAATTATTGGGCATCACTACATCAATCAATGTTGAGTGAAAAACTATCCTTGCTTCATTAAAATTAACACCACCATTCAATAGCGGAATATTTTGACTGAATAAACCTGTTGTCGAAATACCATGCCCATCAACAGAAAAACTTCTTGTTTGTCCGTTACTTAAATACATCACAACATCAAATGAAGTGTTATTGCCAGTAAGATGAATCGATTGCCTTGAAACACTGCTAATTTGATGTGTGCCGACTGAAAACACACTGCACTCCGTCAAAATAGTGACATCTAGTGCTTGCTGGACATTTGTGATTTTGTTGGCACCGTTTTCATCAGCATCTCGATTTGCAAAATGTAACCCTGCTAATATATATCTCCCGCCCGCAGTTATAAACAATGGTCCACCGCTATCACCACCTGATGTATAAGCGGTACTAAGTATTTGATCAGTAAATCGTGTTCCAAATAACCAACTCCCTATCCAAAAAGATGCGTTAATTTGACTAATCTCACCATCAGTTCTTCCAGTTGCATTACCAAACTGCGCAACAGGCAATCCAACTTGAATATCATTTCTGCTTGCTACCATATAGGTTTTTGGAATCACTGTTCGCAAAGTTCTGTTTGGACGAATAAAATATGACGCTGATGAACGAAATTGCCAATCATTTGGATTGTCAAATGGAATGAATGCAGCATCCGCTGTTCCTCCAAACTGAGTTCGAAAACTTGTCCCAACATTCGTTGTTCCATGCCTCATAAGAGTTCCCCTTGGAGCAACATGTTCATTGGTTATTACTCCTCTTCTTCCAGTTTGATTGCAAAATGCTTTTGCTCCAAGACTTCCAACATTGACTGTTCCTTGCCCTACTTCAAAAATTTGCTCACCACCATGTATTGGTCTGCTTGTAAAAACAGCCTTCTCCGCAACAACAAAATTAATTGCATTTTCTTCAAGCAGTACTAAGTCAGAAAGATAACTAATAATATTTTCAATATAATTTTCATTACTTAATGTAATTACCACTTTATTATATTGCGGTGCTATTCCAACTCCATGAATTGTGTATGTCGGCATTAAATCACATACGACATCACGAATTGAATTCAAAAAATTAAATGAAAATTCACGAGCATGGTATCTAACATTTGAATTCCTACTCCTTCTTGAATTCATCACTCCGATGTTCAAAAATCCGTCCTCGCAATACCACACTCCTGCAAAATCATCGCAGTAAACATATTCGTTAAAACTCATTACGCCGTCATTACTCATAATACCAGCATTATTGAAAGGCACACGAAAATTACTAATCACATCATCAAAAAGCAACATACTCTTTTCCAAATTTGTTGAAAACTCCATTTCTTCATTTTCCAACAATTGAGTTTCGTGCATTTCAATGTTTTCAACGCTAAGGGAGAAACCAAAAAAAGAAACAGCAACAATACCCATCAGCATTATCATTAGCAATTTTTTTAATAATTTTTTCATATGTCTCTCCTTATTTAAATCCTTAGCGGACTATTATTATATTGGAATTTAATTCAAAGTCAGTTTGGTCAACTGGATTTCCATATTCATCAAATTCAAAAATAGAAAAACTCACAAATACTTCTATTTCATTTTGCTCTTGCAACATATTGTCTCTTCTTATCCTTATTCGTTCTGTTTTTTCTTCCCCAGTATCTATTGTTCCAATTATAAGCCTAGTATCAATAAACTGACTTCTTCTTAAAAAAACCCTCTCACCATTTACATAAGCCCTAAATGAAAGACCATTGCTTCCAAACCCAATCCTTTGAATGCTACTACTTATATTTTTCAATGAAACATCAACATCAACTCCCCAACCAACTCTTGAGTTAACTGAAATCGTCAAGCAAAAATCATGTTGCTCGCCATACATTGGACAACATCTTTCATCGTTATTGTCAATCACCTCTGCCCTGCATCCTGCAAGCAAAAAAGTACTCATTAAAAGAATAGCAACAAGCAAAATAACATTAAAATTTTTAATAAATCTTTTCAAGTTTTATACTCCATTATCTCTTTTTGCTTTCTAAAGCAACTTTTTTGATATTCACTATATTATATAAGGGTAATCACTGTTAGTTATTTAAAAAAGTCCTAAAGCAAAACCTATTCCTGTTATTATTCCGCCGACTGCTAATAGTCCTATGCCGATTGTGGCGAGGATTTTGGGGACGGATTTTGGATACCTTCCAACAGTTTTCCCGTTTGCTCCGTTTACGAAAAAGTTGTAGTTTTTCTTTTTGTAGTGATGATGTCCGACATAAACAGGCAGCAGAACATATTTAAATTTTATGTCTTCATACGCCGTTTGGGCTTGGAAAAAATCGACAACATCGTGAGTATATCTTCTTAAAATCATTTGTCTTAGGCGTTGTTCAATATAAGTTCTTGCTTCTGCCCAACATTGTTTGCCGTCTTTTTTGTAGTGATTAGCGGCAAAGCCTCTTAAGAAATTCTTTTCATATTGAACTGAATTGCCTGTGTCAAACGGAGCAAGTTTGTTTGAATCTTTTTTTGAAATGTCTTCAGTCGCATGAATTAAAACTTCGTTGAAGTTTGCATTAAAGCCGCCTGAAATATTCATCCAGCGAGTGCGTCTTTGAGAGACCATTTTTCCGTTAATTCTAACCGTTACCCAATAGTATTGTCCGATTCTTCCCCGATAAAATGAACGGGTGAATGTGTCGAAACTAAACGCAGGAGTATAGACTCCTTGCAATTCCTCATCACGCAACTTCATTTTTTTGAATTTGCCCGGTGCATAGAATTTTTTCTTGCTCCATGTGCAAAGACATTTTAGCGCCGCTTCTTTGTTTAATCGGAAAGGAACGATTGCGTTTGGACGAATTCCGGGAATATGCTGAGTGTTGACAACTGCTGTTTTTCCACAAAACGCACAAGATGACGACATTTCGCTTTTGTCCAAAACTTCTCTTGCTCCGCAGCCTTCGCATTCAAAAACATGGGCGTCATTTGCCCAGTTGTTTCCGCTCTCGACCGCAAAGAGTTTCATGATGTCTAATTCTTGGGAGCGAATTGCCTCAACTTTTTTTGTCGCACCGCAAAATTCGCAATTCAGACTTTGCGTTTCAGGGTCAAATTCAACATTGGCACCGCACGCATGACACTGCGCATGACACTCATCGCCCTCTCGACCGTTGCAGATAAATTCTTCTATTTGTTGTTTAGCCATAGTAATCAATGTATAGCGCAATAACACACAACTCATAACGAATGTTGGAATTAATTTAAAAAATATTTTATCATTCGTCGTGCATTGTGCGTTATGCGTTTGTGCGTTATTAAGACGGTGTTCCGCATTCTCCGCAGAATTTCGCTCCGGGTTTTAGGGGCTTATTACATTTTGAACATGATGCGACAGTTGATTGTCCGCATTCTGAACAGAATCTTGCACCTGCTTTCAAAGGCTTATTACAGCCTTTACACATTTCTTGAGTCGGTGAGCCGCATTCTTTGCAAAATCTTGCGGTTGCCGCATTTTGTGCTTTGCATTTCGGACACGCAATTCCTGCCGCTGGCGGTGGTGCTGCCGCTTGCTGCTGAGATTGAGGGTTCATGTGAGGATTTTGAGCCATTCCGCCCATCATTCCGCCCATCATGTGACCCATGTTCATGCCCATGCCCATGCCCATTCCTGCTCCCATCATTCCGCCCATCATTCCGCCTGCGCCTTGATTTGATGCCGCTTGCCCCATAACATCAAGTTGCCGTTCGGTGACATGCATATCAAAGTTCTCTCTTCGTTTTCCTAAAGCCCTGTTTTGCATTGCCGCTTGTGCAATAGCGTCGAGTTCTTTTTGAAGATGCTCAGGAAGCGAAAAATTTTGGAAGATGAAGTTGGTGAGTTCAAGCCCTAGTGACTTAAAGCAGTTTTGAACTTCCGTTCTTGTTTCGTCTGCCAAAGTTTTAAGGTTTGCCGCCAAATCAAGGAAAGGCACTTTTGATGCGCCGATTGCAACAGTTATGCCTTGAAGTAGTTTTGCTCTCAGTTGTTCAGTTACTTCTCTTGTTGCAAATGTTGAAGTTTGACCCGATATTTCAGTCATGAAAACGAACGGGTCGTCAACTCTGAATGAATAAGTCCCAAAGCCGCGAACTGCAACATTTCCAAAGTCAGCGCATCTAACATTGATAGGGTTTGTTGTTCCCCATTTTTCATTGATAAATTGAGTCGTGTTGACAAAGAAAATGTCAACTCTGACAGGATTTTGAAAACCGTATTTCCAACTCATGAGTCTTGTCAAAATCGGAATAGAGTTTGTGTCCAACTTGTAGACACCCGGCAAAAATACATCCGCCATTTTTCCTTGATGACAAAAAATTGCCGCCTGACCTTCTCTGACAGTCAAGACCGAGCCACGATTTACTTGATCGTTTCTCACATCAAAACGGTGAACAATAATACCTCTCATGTCGCCGTTAAAGTGAATATTTCTTAAAATTCCCATAGAAAACCTCCGATTTTCAACGCATAATGTAATATCGCATAACGCATAACGAAAGATATAGTTATTTTAAATTAATTTTAACAATCGTTATGCACCATGCATTTTATGTGTTGATACTATTTATTTTGATTATACCCCATCCTCTGGGGCTTTGTCAATAATAAAAACTACTTTTATTTTTATTTTAATAAAAAGTTAATGTTGCACTTTTAGTAGTGTTGGTTTTATGTCCTAGGACAAAAATCAATCACTAACACTTTCAAACATCCTTGACCACTTTATAAATATTTTTTCAAATCATTTACTTTGTCCAGTTTCTCCCATGGCAAGTCGGGTTTTCCAAAATGCCCGTAGTTTGATGTTTGAGAGTAGATTGGTCTTAAAAGGTCTAGTTTTTCGATGATTGCGGCAACTCTGAAGTCAAATTCTTTTTTAATGATTTCAGTCAATTTTTCCTCATTGATTTTTGAAGTTCCAAAAGTGTCGATATAAAGAGCAACCGGACGAGACACTCCGATTGCGTAGCAAACTTGAAGACTTAGTTTTTCTGCAAGTCCCGCTGAAACAATATTTTTGGCGGTATATCTTGCCATATAGGCGGCACTTCTGTCAACCTTTGTCGGATCTTTTCCGGAAAACGCACCGCCTCCGTGAGAAGCAACTCCGCCATAAGTGTCAGCGATTATTTTTCTTCCCGTAAGACCACTGTCACCATATGGTCCGCCAATGACAAATTTACCGGTCGGATTAATCAAAATTCTTGTTTTATCATCAAGCAATTTTTTGTCGATTGTTTTTTGAATTACTTGTTTTAAAATATCGTCATGAAGTTTTATCATGCTGACATTTTCATCGTGCTGGGCACTGACTATTATTGTGTCAACTCTTTTCGGAACTGAGCCATCGTATTCAATAGTAACTTGGCTTTTTCCGTCAGGACGAAGATATTTTAACGAACCATCTTTTCTGACTTTTGCAAGTTGCCTTGTTAGAGCGTGGGCAAGAGAAATTGGAAGCGGCATTAATTCTTCGGTTTCTTTGCATGCATAGCCAAACATCATGCCCTGATCGCCCGCCCCGATTTCTTCAAACCTGTCGGTGTTGCCTTCTTTTTTTTCTTTTGAGGCATTAACACCAAGAGCAATATCAGGACTTTGAGAGTGGATTGCACTCATAACCGCAAGCGATGATGCATCAAATCCAAGAGCGGAATTGTTGTAGCCAATATCGCTCACCACCTTTTTTGCAATCGCCGCAACATCAGCATAAGCCGTCGTTGTCACCTCGCCCATCGCAAGCAAAAAGCCGGTTGTCACGCAACATTCTGCCGCAACCTTTGCTTTCTTGTCTTTTGAAATTATGGCATCCAAAATGCCGTCTGAGACCGCATCACAAACTTTGTCAGGATGTCCTTCAGTCACGCTTTCGCTTGTTATTAGTCTTTTCATAAGTATTGTTTATTCCTTTTGTTAGTTTTTCTTTCTTTTTTTGATAGATAAGATTGTTATTAGAACTCCTGTTAGTAAGAGCAGGATTGCTAAAATGATGCTGTGGGTTGAGAGAATCATGCTTTTGCAGTTTAACAATCCGCCTCCGTTATCATTTAGATACGCAATTCTTGCCGTTGCGGAGTTTCTCAACTCTTCTGTGTTTGAATATGGAGCAAACTCTAATTCAGCGATGTCAACTTCAGCATTTAAGAGCGCTGTGTTTAGATTGTTTAATGCCGTTTGAATTGAGTTTGCATTTGTTCCTTGTATTGCCAAAATGAGGTTGTTTATTGCCGATTGCGCTACTGCTTGATATGCCCTTGTTTCAAGAGTAATCAAATATGGAATTCTTAGTTCCTCACTTTCTAAAGTAGTTTCGTTTATTCCAAGCAAATCAAAATCTCCTTGCCAATTTTCTATTCTTTGTTTGATTATGTTGATTGCGTTTTGCAACTCACTGCTTGCTGTGATACTTTCAAGAGCGTCAATTAGTGCATTAATAAAGAAAACTTCCATTTCCATTGCCAAAGCAGCGGCATCAATCAAACCTTGAAGTCTTTGTTTTTCACTGTTTAAAAGTGCTTCATTCATTCCAATCAGTTCAAAAACTCCATCCCAATCTTCTATTCTTTCTTCAATTGAACTTATTGCATTTTGAAGCGTTGTGATTGTTGTGTTTTGATATAGTCTTTCAATCATGGCATTAATATAATTAACTTCCGCTTCCATTTCTGAAATTAAAACGACATCAATCAACCCTTGAAGTCTTTGTTTTTCGCTGTTTAGAAGTGTTTCATTAACTCCATATAGTTCAAAAACTCCACTCCAATCTTCTATTCTTTTTTCAATTGCATCAATTGCATTTTGAAGATTTTCAATAGTGACATTAGCATAAAGTCCTTCAATCATTGCATTGATATAATCAACTTCTGCTTCCATTTTCGCAATTAAACTACCGTCAATCAACCCTTTAAGTCTCTGTTTTTCACTGTATAAAAGTGTTTCATTCACCCCATATAATTCAAGCACTCCGTCCCAATCTCCTATTCTTTCTTCAATTGCATCAATTGCATTTTGAAGATTTTCAATAGTTGTGTGAACATAAAGTCCTTTAATCATTGCATTGATATAATCAACTTCTGTTTCCATTTTTAAAAGATTTCTCTCTGCTATCATGACATTAAGTCTGTTTTGATGGAAACTCAAAAAATTCGCATTTACTCCCGTTAAATTCAAGCCTGTCAAATTGTTTGTGTCAGGGTCATTGTTCCAATTTTCAATCCTTGTTAAAATTGCTTCAATTGCGTCTTGAAGAGGTTCAATGGCAGTGCGGGAAGATAAATTTGAAATCATTGCATTGATTTCATTTCTTTCTTCTATCATTGCCACAAGTCTTTC
This sequence comes from Bacillota bacterium, assembly GCA_009779975.1. GTDB lineage: Bacteria > Bacillota > Clostridia > Christensenellales > Pumilibacteraceae > WRAY01. The sequence goes on from WRAY01000001.1 coordinate 150,458, forward strand.
AGCAGGAGTTGAAATAAATACTGCAGCAACAACACCGCTCAAAACAGAATCACCTCTTCCGATTGCCGTGCTGACCGCTCTCACTTGAATCTCAAAAACTCCTCCTCTCAAAACAGTCAAATCTAAACTCGTTGCCGCAATTGGATTTGTGTTGTGTCTTTGTCCGTTGACATAAACATGATATCCTGTTGCATTAGAAACAGCATTCCATGTCGCAAGCCTTGTTTCATTGTCAACAGACAGACCTGTCGGAGCAGAAAGAGGGGGCAAGGGTGCAAATGCTGTTGTGATTAAATTTGACCGTGACGGAATGTGGTATGACATGGTCGTAAAAGCAACGACGCTTACTCGGTGTGTTCCAGACTCAATATATTCTCTAATGTTGTTTAGATTGAAACTTAAAACATTTCCGACAGGGAAAGAGTTCACAAGAATATTTTGGTTTAACTCCCATATCTCAACAGTGTAGTTAGTTGCATTTGCAACTTCTTCCCATGTTAAATTAAGTGTTACTTGATTAATTTGGGCAGTGAATGCATTTAATGTCGTTCTCAAAAACACATTTACGCTGCTGCTAAGCGGTGAATTCATTGTTTGGGATGCCGTGCTTATTGCTCTTATTTGAACGCTGTGAGAGCCGATTGACAAGTTTGGCATGAGTGTTTCAATGTTGAATGTTGTGGCAGTTATCGGAGTTGTTGTTCTTCTTTGTCCGTTAACATAAACATGATACCCTGTCGCATTAGCCACAGCATTCCAAGAAATACCGGGGGAAATTGTGAATTGGTCGTGGGCAGAAAGCCTGACATTTACAGGAACTTGCAGTATTGCTGAAACTGTCATATTGACTGCGCCGCTAAGGTCAGAATCATTTCGATATGGGGCAGAACTTGCCGCCCTTATTTGAATAGAATTTGAGCCAACCCTGAGTGCTTGAGGAATATTGTTTAAATCAAATGTTCTCTCTGTTATTTTATGTGTTCCCCTTATCCCGTTAACATAAACAAAAAAGCCTGTTGCATTGGTGACATTATTCCATGTCACAACCCTTGTTGTCTGGTTAATTTGAACATTTGCCGGAATAGCAAGAGTTTGAAAGCCAAAAATATTTCTTATGGCGCTCAACTCTGAATTTCCAACCCCCGACGCTGTCGTTATTGCTCTTATTTGAACAGCGTTATAGCCGACAAATATTTGAGTTACGGGCTGATTAGAGAAAGTAAAATACCTAGTTGTAATAGGTGTTGTTGTTCGCCTTACTCCGCGAGAATAAACATGATAGCCTGTCGCATTCGGAACAGGAGCCCAAGTTACTCTCCAGCCTCTTATGCCGGTAATGACCGGTGATGATAAATTTGGACTGTTGACATTAACGGACGCACTCAAACCGGAGCCGGCAAATCCTGCCGCATTTCTCACTGCCCTTATTTGAACAGTGTTTGTTCCTTGACTCAGTCCGTGAAGAAAAGCAGCGCTATTAAAGTTAACACTTGTTGCCGTTATCGGATTTGCTGTCCGCCTTATTCCGTTAGTATAGACATGATAGCCTGTCGCATTAGTCACTGCATTCCATGAAACTTGCATTCCGTTAACGCTAAGATTAATCGGCATAGCAAGAACTGTGACGGAGGAAATTTCACTAAGCGGAGAGTCAGCGACGATTGAAATTGCTGAAGTTGCCCTCACTTGAATATTGTTTAACCCGGCAGCAAGCGGAGTTGAAAGAGTTGTCAAATCAAAACTTGTTCCTTGAACAAAATCGGTTGTTCTTCTTGTTCCGCCTGAATAGATGTGATATCCCCCCATGTAGGAAGAGGCATTCCATGTTAAAATACTGTCTGAAATTGCAAGATTTGTCGGAGCAATAAGAGTTCTTTGTTCCATTTCTTCAATAACAAATCCTGTCCAGCCGGCATTTTGATACGCTTGAGCAGCCCCTTGCGGCACTCTCAAAGTAATCAATGACCTGTCAAGTCCTGCAAAAGTTGTGTTGTTGATAGTTTGCGGGGCTAATCTGTCATTATAAATCACTCTCAAATTTGTTGCGCCCAAAAAAGCAAACCGTCCGATAGTTGTGATAGAATTTGAAATATGAACTCTTCTTAAACTTGTGTTTCCATGAAAAGCATAGGGAAGAATTCGGGTGTTTAATTGAGCGGAATTAATGTGAGAGGGTCTGATAACAACATAAGGCGCTGCTTCTCTTACGCTTCCGTCAGGCAATCTTCCCGAGAGAAAATTCTCCCCGCTTATTAATGCCATTCTTCTGACTAATTCCGCACTGCAAACAGCACAAAATGTCGGCCTCCAGCCTTGCATTTTGCATGAATTGTTTTGTGAGGGAAATATGTAGCCTGACGGAGCATTGGTTGTTCTTCTTTGAATATTGTCATGACCCAGCCAGTGCCCCCATTTCAGTTGTTCGTCAGTGTCAGAACTTAGCGCCATGTTCGCATGTTCCGTATTCGGGTTTCCGAATCCTGTTGAATGCTCATCAACAAGTTGACCGAAGTTGTGGCCGATTTCATGAATGACAATGCTGTGATAAGCAGGTCTGTTCCAAGCAGTCCCCATTGAATGGGTTTGATGTCTTGTTGACACTCCGACTGTGTTGACATTGTAGTAACTTGCTCTTGCCCAATACGCAACTCCCCCCGGAACGGTTGTGTTTGCTATTATTTGCGTCATGACAACATAAGGCGAAACTGCGTGCGCAACTTCCAAAGCCCTTGCATATCCTCTCATTCTGACATTCCATTCCGCCCTAAGATAAGTTCCGAAAAATGTTCCGGCATGCGGACCGTCCTCACTGACACGAATACCGCTGACCGCCGACGCTGTCGGCACTGCATAGATATTAAAAACATTGCTGAACAAACTAAACGGATACATCGTCACTATTGTTTGAGCCATTTCCCGAGCGCTGTGTAAAAATGTTCCCGGAGCAGGATTTGGCATAGTCCCTAACTCGGCGGTTGTGTAGCCGTCTCCTAAAAGAACAATAACAATGCTCTCACTGCCGCTCCTTCCGCTGTGAACCAAAGGAACCGGAGAAAAAATGTCACTTGAAAAAGGCTGTATTCCGGGATTAGAACCACTGACTCTGTCAAGTTCATAAAAACTATTCAGCATTTCTTCCGCCTCAACGGCATAAACAGAACAACCACCGTAAGGCGTGTGAACCCTTCTGAACCCGACTGCATCATCTCTTTCAAGCAATGCCCTGACCTCACTGACACCGCGAACAGTCCTGTCCTCTTCCCTGTTTTCATCAAAACAGCAAGACCCGCAATCATAATGATATTCCGCTTGTACTATTAACGAACGATTATTTAAAAAAATTAAGATTAAACTAAATGCCAAAAGCAGCAGCACAAACGCAGCCGCCGTCACATAAACTCTTAATTTATGATTATTTTTCCTCATATACAATTCATTATACTACACAAATCCCCATATGTCAACCATAAATTTATAACAATTCTTAGCAATTATTTTCGTTAATCATTTTAAGACATGCAAACAAATTCTTTTCCGAATATAGTGTTTGTTTCCATGATGATGAAACAAAAAAGGCGCTTTTAGAAAACTTTAAGCACCTTTAGTTTAATCTTTTCATATTATCAGTTTGACAGAGTAAATAATTTAAATATTCGTGATTTGGCAGTGAGATAAAAATTGTAATCGCTCATCATTATCACGAATATTTAGCATCCACAAAAAAAGGTCAATAAAATTTTTTAAAAAAGTGTTGACAGGATTTATTTATTATGCTACAATATACACACAATATCGCATAAAAGTTCGGTGTTTATCTTCGATAGTATTGACGGAGAGGGAGAACTTCAATATGAAAAAATCAATTTTAAAAGTTTTATTGGTTGCAATTTTGGTGTTTGCTTCGGCAGTGCCAATGCTGGGGTGTTATGGACATGACTATGAGGAGGGTGATTTTTGTTTGACTATTGAATTAGAAAGTCAAGTATTAGTAGCCAATGAACCTAGTTGGACAGGGTATTATATTTCTCTTGGTCCTCGTGTTACAGTAACTCTTAGGAATTTGAGCGAGCAGTCAGTTAGAATTACTCATTATCGTTATTTCCGTCTATTTTTATTAAATAGTTCCACTGGAATTCTCAATACCATAGGCGGGAGCCCCCCCCCCTTGGCCAAGATATAACATAACTTTAGCAGAAGGTGAATATATAAGCCAAAGTATATTTTCACATTCGTTCATTTTTTATCCAGGCGAGCATGATATCAGCGTGACAGCGAACTTTTATGTTAATTACAGAAGAAGAAACAGACAACTCATTAGTATTAGGTCAAATGTAATCACTTTTACTGTGATTGAACAACAACAATAAGGAGGAAAATTTTATGAAAAAATCAATTTTAAAAGTTTTATTGGTTGCAGTTTTGGTGTTTGCTTCGGCAATACCTTTATTGGGGTGTTATGGGCATGACTATGAGGAGGGTGATTTTTGTTTGACTATTGAATTAGAAAGTCAAGTATTAGTAGCCGAACATCCTTTGCGTTGGATAGATGGTGAAGTGTATTATGGTGCCCTGCGTCCTGTTATAACTGCAACGCTTAGGAATTTGAGCGGACATCAGACAAGAATTTTTTGGAGAGGCTCTTGGGGAGTTTCTGATTTGTTTTCATTGGAACTTCCAAGTGCTATTAGAATAACTCTTGGAGGATTACCCCCCCCCCGATTACGCAATATGCGTTTAGAAGAAGATGAATATATTAGCCGAAGAACATTTTCTGATTTTCATGGCTTTTTGCTAGGCGAGCATGAAGCAACAGTAACAACAAGTTTTTATGTTAATTACAGAAGAAGAAACAGACAACTCATCAGTCTTTCACAAACAATCTCGTTTACTGTGATTGAACAACAATAATAAGGAGGAAAATTTTATGAAAAAATCAATTTTAAAAGTTTTATTGGTTGCAATTTTGGTGTTTGCTTCGGCAGTGCCAATGATGGGGTGTTATGGACATGACTATGAGGAGGGTGATTTTTGCTTGACTATTGAAATAGAAAGTCAAATATTGGTAGCCGACAGGTTTAGTTGGATAAGTTGGATAGGAGAAGAACATTATTTTTCTTCTAGTCCTCGTGTTACAGCAACGCTTAGGAATTTGAGCGAGCAGTCAGTTAGAATTACTCATTATCGTCGTTTTAGTTTATTTTCTTTATATAGTTCTACTGGCTTTCTGACAACACTAGGAGGGGACCTCCCCCCTCCACCTTGGCCAAGATATAACATAACTTTAGAAACGAACGGCTATATAAGTCAAGGTCCATTTTCAGGTTGGTTTATTTTTTTGCCCGGTGAGCATGAAGCCACTGTGACAGCAAACTTTTATGTTAACTATAGAAGAAGAAATAAACAACGCATCCAAGTCAGGTCAAATACAATCTCATTTACTGTGATTGAACAACAATAGGAGAAATTTATATGAAAAACAAAAGAGGAAAAAATAATAAAACATTATTAATCGGTATTTTAATTGCAATGCTTTTGGTTGTCACAGGTTTTTTTGTGACTAATAATCTGTCAGTTCAAGCAAGTGATGATTATTCAAGCCATCATTATGAACTTGAAGATATCCGGCAAATGCTTGCATCACAATCTCTCGGGCAAGTAAGAGTTCACACTGAATATGGAGTTGAAACACATGTTGTTCCGTTGAATGAAACAACTGATGAAATTCAAACATTCGGAGTTCAGCCGCTAAGTTCTAATCCTTTTTGGCATAGAAGGTTGTTTTCCAGTAGTCATGACAGAAGCATTGTTATTGTTTTGATGGGTGACGGATTTCTCAGCACTCAACAGGGCGATTGGCAAAACCCGACACAACAGCCCGGAACATTTTTCTATCACGCACATATGGCGATGCTAACAATGAAAAAAACCCATCCTTTTAATTTGTTTGCTTCATATTTCACTGTTTATGCTATTCCTGTTTTGTCAAGAGACAGCGGAATTCCTCATATTAACAGCAATCTAAGTGATGATCTTATTGATAGTATTCCTATCGGGTTAGACGCACCAACATATTTTGGTTCCAGAACTTTTAGTAGTAGTCGTGTTAGTATGCCCGAGAGCGGACAACAGCGTGCAAGAGCCCTTGCAATGGCAGACAATAGAAGTCCGGATATGATACAAGTTATAGCCAACACAACACGCTTTGGCGGAATGGCATTTCTTAATACAAGAGTTGCTTTAACAACAGTTCACACTAGCGGCGGAGGCTGGCACAGAACTTTTATTCATGAATTCGGACACACATTCGGCTGGCTGGCTGATGTTTATGCAAATGCACGCCCGCTTGAGTTGGCTAATATGACAAGCGAACAAATTGACAGTCAAGTGAAGTGGAGTCATTGGATTGGACACGGAAACAATGTTGTGAGAGGAGTTGGAAGCAATTCAGTGACGGAAATTCAAAGACCGACAATCGGAGTTTATCGGGGAAACAATGCCCCGTCAGGGTTTGCCGTTCCTGTTCCGAGAGACACATGCATGATGTCAGTCAGCGCACGAAACCGTGCTTTTTGTGCGGTGAGTTCAGCAGAATTAACAAGGCGATTGGCACATAGGTCAGATGAAGTTTTTCAAAGCAGGCATGAAAATCCCGGACAAACAACGCCCCCGAATAATGCTTTTGTTGCAATGCCTCAAAATGCCCATCGAATTTTGCCCTATGCTTTTAACGGAAACCCTTTTCTTCAAGAATTGATTGTTCCCTCAAGTGTTGCGTCTATTGGGGACTATGCTTTTATCGGAGCAAACAATCTTCAAATTATTCGCAACAATGCAACAATGCCCCAACAAATAAATGAGACAACTTTTGCGGGATTAATAAGGTCAAATATTTTGGTGTTTGTTCCGCAAAACACCTATGCTGCTTATCGCGCGGCAGGTTGGACAGGCTTTCTTTTGGTTGAAGGAATTAATCCGATAATCACTCCGGAAGTCGGACGGCACAGGGTTGACGGAATAACCAACAACTATTCACATGTTGCGGGAGTGAAGTCATTTTATTTTATTAACCGATGGTGGCCGTTTTACAGCCACAATGCCTATATTGCAATTCCTAATATTTTAAAACATCAAGATATTTTGTTCCCGGGAAGAACGGTTGTCGGGGCAACTTTGAGTTTTAATTTTCTTTCAAATCGCAATGATAGTTTAAGAGCAAGTGTTAGAAACACAACAAATCCGAGCGCTTTGCATAGTGCTTCTGTTTTGAGAACTTTAACGGTTAATCATCCTATTGCTTCAAGCGGAACTGCGACAATTGATGTTTTTGAGCATTTGGATAATTCCGCTCCAAGCGGAGGAATAGGTTTGATTTCGTTATACGCAGCAAGAGATTCGGGATGGCCTTGCGGTCATCAAGTGGTGTTTTCAAACATACGGCTTGACCTTGAATTTGCGGGACTTGTTTTCGACGGAACTACGGTGACAGGTTTTGTGCCGCCGCCAAACTTCGACGGAACGGTGATTATTCCCGAAGGAGTGACAATAATAGGCAACGGAGCGTTTCAAGGAAACATGTCTGTTCGGAATGTTATTATTGCAAACACCACAACCTCTGTGACAAGAATTGAAGCAAATGCGTTTCGGGGTTCGGGTCTTGAAAGCATCACAATCGCCTCGAGTGTGATATATATTGGCGTAAACGCTTTTGTTGATATGAGACCTGATTTTTCAATAATATGGTATAATAACTATGTTTTAGATTTGGCAAATATCAGGGGACATAGATTAACAGTAATTATCACCGAGAACACAACAACAATTCCGGCAAACGAATTTTATGGAATGACGGGATTAACAGAGATTTATGTCCCAAGTTGGGTGACAGAGATTGGAGCAAATGCGTTTGCTGAAACTACTCGAGTTTATTGGGAAGGAAGATATGAATTTCAAGGCAACACTCTTTTAAGATTTTTGAGAAATGAAAACAACGCAATAATTCCCTCATCAATAGCAGGAAGGTCAATAACAACAATTGGAGAGAATGCGTTTGTTAATACCGGATTGAGAAGCATAGAAATTCCCGGCAATGTGACAACGATTGGAGAACGGGCATTTGCAGAAACTCGTTTGACTTCTTTGACAATCCCCTCAACTGTTGCCCATATTGGAGAGAATGCGTTCCCTGCTTCCGCAGTAATCATTTTTCCGGATAGATACAAGGTTCAAGGCAGCACCCTTGTGACCTATCTCGGCAGAGTGCCGGAGGGAGCAAGATGGAATGTTGCGGGAAGAACCATAACAGAAATCGGGCAAAACGCCTTTCAACATTTTTCAGGGAATGAAATCACTGTTCCGTCAAGCGTAGCCTTTATCGGCGCTCATGCCTTTCCTCATTCAACAGTCGTTACTTGGCAGGAACGGTATGTGTTTCAGGGGAACAATCTGTTGAGATTTTTAAAAAACACAAATCAAGCGGTTATCCCTTCTTCAATAGCGGGAATAAGAATAACTTCTGTTTGCAGTGAAGCATTCACCGAAAGAACTTTTCACCATGTCTCTATCCCCTATGGCATTACATATATCGGCTCTGGAGCGTTTGCCCACTTCCCTTTCCTCTCAATATCGTGGAACTACAATCCTCAACTTGACTCAACTCAATTCAGGCAGTTTTTGACCTATGTCCATATTCCGAACGGAACTACTACTATTTCCGCAGGTTCGTTTGAGGGTGCGCAAAGTCTGCTCAGCATCGATATTCCTCAAGGCGTCAGATACATTGAAGACCACGCTTTCACGAACTCAGGCATCCAAATCATTCACATGCGAGGCAGAAACCAACCCCCTCAATCCATCAATGACACTACTTTTGCGGGTTCAGGTTTGGAGCGGATTATGTTCTATTGCTGGGAAAGTTATTTTAACTTCAGGAACTCTGATTATTGGTCGAACTTGAGAGAGATAATGCAGCCTGCTTCACGATTGTTCATTGTCCGCGGCGGCGGAGTGCCGCCGCCTGCCGAGTGGGGTGAGGCAACAGATGAAACTATCCGCATTGCTGTTTCAACCGATATAACAAACTTTAACTTTTTCTTCGCCGACCCGACACCAGACTCACAAATTCTGGCAGCCCTCCTCTATGACAGGCTGGTGGATGTCGACCCCGTCACAAGACAGGTTGTTCCGAACTTGGCAAAGCAGTGGTCGACTGAAGATGCGATTAGTTGGTTTTTTGAACTAAGGCAAGGCATTTATTTCAACAATGACGCTCCTTTTAATGCAAACAGCATCTATTCATTTGTTAACTTCGTTCAGCAAAACCATCAAAACAGCCTTCCAAACGCAGTGTGGAGAAAAGTGTGTCATGTTGTTGTTTTGGGTGACTATAGTATTGAGATTGTTCTAAAGGAGAGATATGTCCTATTCTTGGAACTTCTGGCAACACCTTTTGCAGGGATTGTTGATGTCAGTTGCTTTAGTTGGTGCTCCAACTGCTGTTGCTGTGAATGTGATTTTGTGTCAGGGACAGACGCTTTTTTTATTGAGTGGTTTTTGCCCGAGCAAAAATTAGTTTTAAGCCGTTTTGACTATCATTTCAGAGGAGTTCCTCCGACTAAATATATTTATTTCATACCGATATTGGATTGTTCAGACCGATCGCTGTCACTGGAATTTGGTGAGGTTGATATATCACTCGATATTTCAACTGAGGACGCTGAAAGAATTAATGATTCAGACAACCTTTATGTTATCAAACTGGAAAATGCAAAAACTACTTTTCTTCAGTTTAATTTGGATAACCCTGTGTTAAACGATGTTCAAGTCCGTCAAGCAATAGCACATGCTATTGACAGAGAGTCATGGACTCTTAACTTTAATTCAAGAGTTTCTCAAGACCATGTTTGGGGAGCAAACCTTGCAAGTTATGCCGATAATCTAACAAGAGAGTTTTCTCCAGAGTTTGCAAGACAGAAACTTGAAGATGCAGGCTATATGCTTTTTGGCAGTGAGCAGTTCCGCAGGTGTATGGACGGCGAGCCTCTTTCTTTAAGTCTTTTGGTGTCTTCTCAAGACTTCACTTTGACAAACAAGGCTCATTTTATTCAACAAAGTCTAATCGACATCAATCTCAACATTGAACTAAACATCGTCACTCAAGAACTTTTTTATGAATATCTCCATTCCGGTTATTTTGACATAGTCCTAAAAAACCGCTCTGTTAATACTCTGTTCTACCTTTTTGAAATGTATGCCTATGGCGGCGCTCTAAACTACGGCAACTTTAATCACGATGAATTAAACCCACTTTTTCAACAGGCTTTCTACACCCCTGATGACTGCCTCAAATATTCTCTTCTTCAACAAATTCAATATATCCTCTCTCATTACCTCCCCTCTCTCGGTCTTTCTCACCAACCACGCTTCATCGCAACAACCAACTCTATCTCCTTAACCTCTATCTCATCCTCAACCTGTGCTGTTATTCTTAATCTCTCAGCAATCAGATCTTTATTGTAGTTCTAGGTAATCAGTTAGGATATTATATTAGTTTAGTTATCTAGTTTAGACCAGACAAAAGCATTGAAAATGCTTTTGTTGGAGAATTTCATGTAGCAGCAATCTCTCACAAAACTATTGAAAATAGTTGACAAGTGATTTTTTGTAGTGTTATACTGTGGTTGATTATGATAAATAATATTGATAATGATGAAATTAAAAAAGATGTTTCTTGTGAAAACGAAGAAAATGAAGCACTTGAAGTGAACCTTCCAACTTCTGTCGTTGATGAACAAGAGCCTAATATTGTGATAAGTCAGGAAGTTTCTGTTGTAAAATCGGGGACTAAAGTTTCTCGCTTTTTAGACAAAGCAATGTCTCACAAAGCGGGGATTTATTCTATTATTGTTCTTGTTGCCCTTTTGCGTGCGTTGACTGTTCATCTTTTTATTATCCCCGTCGGATTTGCTCCGGGAGGCATCACCGGTGTTGCTGCGATGCTTGACTACGGAACAGGTATTAACTGGGCGATTTGGCTATTTGCAATCAATGTTCCTCTCCTTGTCATGAGTTTTTTCCTCATTAACAAAGCGTTTGCATTCCGAACAGGATTTTTGATAATAGTCACTCTCGGCTTTTCTCTTTTGTTAGAGTTTCTTGACCATGGATGGGGTTCATTCTTTTATGGAATAGGTGCTATTGATTTTAGTGTTGTTATGCCTTCCGAAGACATGGCTATTTTCTCCCCTGTTGCCGGCGGACTGCTTACTGCTGTGTTTGTTGCAATCCTTCTCAGAATCGGCTCATCAGGCGGCGGTGTTGACATTATGGCGGTTGCAGTCAACAAATACAGACCTCAAATGGGCATTGCTTGGCTAATCTTACTCTTTGATGTTTTTGTTATTTTTGCCTCGTTCTTTGTCTATGGCAGCAATCCGGACAGCGGAAGAAGCGGAATGGACGCAGTCGTTTTGGCATTCATCATGATAGCCACCACGGCAGTATGTTTGAACACTTTACTCCGAGGCTTCAAATCCGCATTAAAATTTGAAATAATAACAACAGACCCCGAACGATTATCAAAGGCTTTGATGGGCAAACTTGTCCGAGGGGTGACAAAAATTTCTGCTGTCGGAATGTATAAACACGAGAACAAAGGCTTGCTCATTTGCATTGTTCGCAAAAATGAAATTCAAAAAGTCAAAGATGTCTTGAAAGAATTCCCCGAGACCTTTGCCTATGTCTCAACGACAAGCGAAGTTTTCGGTCAAGGCTTTTCCGCAAGAGGCGGCTAGAATTGCATAAAATCGTCTTTGACAGGCTTGTCATCTGTTTCCTGAAAATGATTGCAACGAATTAAATTGTAGGGGTGAGCAGTGCGAACCCGAATAATTTTATCCTATTTATTATGAAACAACAAAACGGCAAAACGAATAATATCGTTTGCCGTTTTTTGTTTTTTTAATTAAGTTGCAAGTTGTTTACTAGAACTGCGGGGCTTGTTCCGGAGCGTCAACCAGAAAACATTTTTTTGGTTTTATTTTGTCATAGACAAGACATAATCTGTCACCTTCGTTTACAGGCTTGTTTGCTCCGAACATTTTACCGACAGATTTTATGTCTTGAGCAATTCCTGCGTTCCAGCCCGCTTTCTCTTTCACCTTTATGACAAAAGGTTTTTCAAAACCGTCCACTTTGACAAATATTTTGTAGAAGTGGGTTGTTTTTTGCATCGGTCCAAATCCAAATGAACGCTCTCCGGCATATTTGCATTTTGTGACTTCACCTTGTGCTTGCATAATGTTTTCAGGTTTAATTTTGTTTTTCTTTGCATTTTCAATATTTGGCATTTTTTTGCCTCCTTTTATTGTGGTTTTTTTATATACACTTAATTATAACACATTTTAAAAATTCTGTCAACTATATTCAATAGTTTTGTGAAAGATTGCTATTACATGAAATTCTCCAACAACGGGGTCGAAGACACCTGTCAAGCATTTTCAATGCTCTTGTTGGGATTTGCTAACACGAGAAAGTTCTAGACAAAAGTGTCGAAGACAACTAAGATTCACGCCCTACTAAATAATCAAGAGTGACATCTAAATAATCGGCAACAAGAAATAATGTCGGCATTAGAGGGTCACTGCCCTTTTTCCAGTTGTTAAAATGTCCCCCACTAATTCCGCTGTCACGCCGTATACGATATGTTGTGCAATTACACTCTGCCATAACGGATAAAAATTGAGTATAGAAAGGCGGACTTTTCTTTGACTTGAAATCACTAAAATCCTCTGAACGCCCCATGAGATACTCAAGAGAACATTCGAAAAAATCCGCAAGTTTTATTGCATGAGTTAAATGTATGTGATATTTTCCACGCTTCCAATCCGTTATTGTAGTTGCATTAACACCAATAATTGCGGCAAGTTCGTTAGACTTGACTTCCTTTTCTGCCATTAAATCAGAAATTCTCTCGGAAAAAGTAACCATAAATTCACCTCTTTATAGGATATTTATAATATGGCATTTCTCCCGTTAAAAGTCTATTACACTGGGAGTTATGCCATACAAGTCTTTTTCGGCATAACTTCTATTTATTCGACAAACAGTATGTCCATAACACCCATAAAATACTAGACAAACTGGAATAAATGGACATATAATATAATAGTGGTCACGACAAATATTAAAAGGAGGTGAGCATGAAAAATCAATCAATTAAATTAAGAAATATGATAATTAATAACTTAAAAGAAGACAGCGATTACAGCAATGTTTTAGCGGTTAAAAAAGACGGTTTGTTATTTGCCGGTGCTGATGTGGCATTGCTTGATAGCAAAAACGATTTACAAACTTTTAGAATATTTATAATTCCGCACAAACTTGATTACAGCGTTTTTGCAACATAAATTAGTATATCACAAAAAAACTGAGGCTATTCACATCAAAAATGAAATGCGATAGCATCGAGCATATCCTCACTAATTCAGCACTTTCCCTCCATCCACAATTCTAGTAAAAACTATCTTTCAAGTGTTTTGTTTGATAATTTTTTCTAACTTTGTCAAAAAGGCTTGCTCTTTTTGTTGAATTGTGTTATTATGCTTTTTAGGTTCATATTTAGGAAACACTGATTAATTCCTTTAAACTACATTTTGAACACTCAAGGAGAACTTAATGAAAGAATTTTTTGACAGGGCATATAGATATAGAGACAATCCAACAATAGATACGCTTTATGCACTGACTGTTGAACATGCCGAGAGAGTTGCTTTTGAATATCTTGAAAAAGATATCGAAGTTAAAGTGACATTTTCCGAATTTGACAAAATGGTTAAAAAAACGGCATCCGCACTCGATGAGAAGTTTGGCATCTCGTCAAAAGGACAATTTGTTGGACTTCGAGCGGACAACTCCCTTGCATGGCCCGGTGTCTTTTGGGGACTCTTGATGAGCGGAAGAAAGCCTCTTTTAATTGCAACAGGTGCAACGAATGACGAGATTAATCAAATCTTAAAAAATGCTTGCGGAGAAACAACTCCGCTTCCTGTTATTACTGACAAAAAACTTGACGGCATTGAGCATGTTTTTATTGAAGAACTATTTGGAAAAGGTGATGAAAACTACATTGCAGGCGAATTCGGAAAAGGAGTAGCATTTTGCACCTCGGGAACAACCGGCGAGCAAAAGGTTTGTTTTTATTCTGAGGACAACATCTTTTCTCAACTTTTTGCTGCACTTTCTATTCCTGAGCAAACAAAAGACATTATGTATCCCGATAGTCACGGTGATTTAAAAATATTAGCATTTTTGCCTTTTTATCATATTTTCGGATTTGTCAGCGTTTTACTATGGTATCCGTTTTTTGGCAGAACTGTTGTTTTTTTGGCAAACATCGCCCCATTGACAATACTTTCAACTTGTCAAAAATTAGGGGTTACCCATATCTACAGCGTGCCTCTTTTTTGGAACAGCGTTTATCGCCTAGCCCATAAAAAAGCGGAGGATATGAAAGGGATTTCAGGAAGAGTTTTGAAAAAAATAATCAAAAATTCTACTGATTTTTCAAAAGGATTAAAAGTTGCTTCCGAAAGAGCCGTTCCGAAATTTTTCCTAAAAAGACTTCAAAAGAAACTTCTCGGCACTAAAGTTCGTTTCATGATTAGCGGCGGCGGTTTTATCTCCCCGAAAGTTTTAAGCCTTTTAAACGGCTTTGGTTATCCTTTGCATAACGGCTTTGGCATGACTGAGGTTGGTATTACTTCGGTTAATATGACGAGTGATGCTTGGATAACAATTGACGGCAACATCGGAAAACCTCTTCATGGCGTTGAATACAAAATCGACCAAAAAGAGGGTGAAAACTCCAGCGAATTGTTGATAAAATCCCGACAAGTTTCTTCAGGTCTCATGAAAGGCGGAAAACTTGTTCCTCATGAAAGTGAATGGTATAATTCAAAAGACTTAGCGGTTCAAGACAAAAACGGAAACTATCATATTGTTGGCCGTGCTGACGACATGATAAAAAGTTCATCGGGCGAAAAAATTGTTCCGGATGAAATTGAACAATATTTTTTCAATATGACGGGAGTTAAAAGAAGTTGTGTTTTCTCTCATGATGAAAAACTGATTTTAGTCATTGAAACTGAGGAAGAAATAACAAACTCGTTCAAAAATTCATTCAAAGAACAGTTTGACAAAATTAATCAAGAACTATCTTTCCACAAGCAAATCAATGAAGCATATATCACTAATGAGCCGTTTGAACTTGCAATCGGCTTTAAGGTTCGCCGTGGTGCGGTTAAGTCTGCATTTTTCAATGATTCGTCAAAATATGCTCTTTTTGCTGGACACGAGGGCACAAACGCAATTCCGAAAGAAATCATCGAGGGTGTCAGGAAAATATTCGTTGAAAGCCTTTCTCTTAAAGACCATCAAGTCGGACTTGACGATGACTTTATCATCAAATTAATGGGCGACAGTATGGCATATCTTTCTGTTATTATGGAAATCGAAGACACCTTTAAAATAAAAATCAACCCGGAAAAATACGGCAAATTAAGAACCCCTATGGATTTTGCCGGATATGTTCATAGTGTTAAGTAAAAGATAAAAAATTAATTTAATTCTAACAATACTTTTACCTAAAAAATCGGAGATTTTTTCATGAAACAACTAACTAAAAAAGGCGAGCCTTTATATGGGTTTGCGGCATTTGGCCCAAATTTGCTCATGATACTTATGAGTGCTTATATTTTTAATGCACTCATTGCTCCTATTGGAATTGACCCTGTTTTTACTTTTATCGGAGCGCCGGCGGTTGCGATTGTTTTGTTCGGCATTCTCTCAGCACTCGCTCAAGTCATTGACGGATTTTTGGATTTTCCACTCTCTGTTTGGCTTCAGAATATGCATTCAAAATTCGGACGGCACAGAACTGCCCTTGTCTTTGGGATGGTGCCGATGATACTTGCTTATATAGCAATACTGTTCCCGATAACCTCTTCCCCGCTCGCAAACACCTTTTATATCATTGCAATGTTCATGATATTCTTTCTTGGCTATACCCTCACTCTTATAACTTACTATTCATCTTATGCCGAGATTACTCCAAATGAAAAAGGAAGAATTCGCCTCTCCAGTTGGAAGTCGATTTGGGATGTTGTCGGGTTTGCAATAGCCTACGCATTAGTTCCGCTTATTGTCGGATTTGGACAATATGGCACAAGAAGGATTTATGATGACTATGGCTCCGTTATTGGCGGAGAGGTTGTTCCGCCGACTATTGCATGGATGAATATCCAAACTTTTGTTCTCATGATGGTGCCATTGTTTTTAACAATGATTATTCCATTGTTCATGATAAAAAACGATCGAGGGTCGAAGACATCACGGCTAGTATCAATGAGAAGGGAAGCAGAATCTGTTGTTAATGAGGCGAATAAATGTGAGAGTATTTTAGAGGACGAAAAAAATGTAGAGGTGAGCAAAACGAGCCCGAATAAGACCTGCATCAATTCTTCTCATCCCTCATTAGAATTAAGTCAAGACACCTCAGACCACACAAAAGATTTCGCTCCGGAACCAAAAGAAAAACAAACTCTCAAAAATGCTGTCAAAACCGTTCTCAAGAACAAACAGTATCGTTCATTTTTGTATGTTCTTCTTGCTCTTCAGTTTGGACTGCAATTATTTTTGTCAACACAATTTGTCTTTGCAAATGTCAACATGGGATTAAGCGGTTTTCAAGTTATGCTTGTTAATGTTTCCGCATTCGGTCCTGTTCCTTTCATGCTTTGGATTTTCAACAAAATTCAAAGAAAGAAAGGTATTCGATTTAGTTTCCGCTTATCGCTTATTTCTTTCGTCGTTTCAATGACAATACTTTCAATAACCTTATTTACCCGCCGAAATGTTGAACCATGGGTCAATTTGATAATTGGTATTGTCTCGGGTCTTATTGCAAGTTTTTCAATCGGAACTTTTTTTGCAATGCTCTACACAATCCCCTCTCAAATCGGAACTAACGGCTTAAAGAAAACTGGACGAAACAACACTTCAATGATGTTTGCGGTTCAAGGTGTTTCTATTTCAATAGTAACCGCTATTTCGGTTAGCCTTCTCTGGACAATAGGGCTATCTCAAACAACGCTATTTGCAGGAGAGTATGTTTATCAATGGGTTTACGGAGCATACAGATATGTTTATGTTGACGGGGCTTATGTTTGGCAATGGGTCAACGGCACTTTCATTAATGAGTATGGAGTGAATATCTCCTCTGTTGTGTATAGACCTGTCTATAACTTTGGCGGAATGTATGGAATTGCTCTCGTTATGCCGATTGTTGCTCTCTCTGCCCTTTTAGCATTCTTTTTGGCAAAGAAAATTCCAAAGTCCTATGAAATGACTGACGAAGAATTTGATAAAAAAATTACAGGTGAAAAGACGAAAAAAGAATGCACCGAAAACAACTTAGAGACTAACCGAGCAGAACTTACAAATAATTGATGAAGCACCATCAAACTCATTCTAACAACCATTATGCGTTGTGCGTTGAAAAATGAATCTTTTTATCTTATGGTTTTTTAAATTAACGGCAATTCCGATAGTTTTTCTCTATTTTAAACTAAGGGTGATAACTGCTGAAAAAAGAAAGCCAAAGATAAAAGGACGGACGCTTTTTGTCTCAAATCATCTTGACACTATTTTTGACGCTGTTGCAATTTGCCTGTCTTATCCGTTCAAGTCGCTTTATCATATTGCTGCAAGGAATTTATTTAAATTGAATTGGTTTATGAGATTTTTTTTGCCAAGGGTTGGCGGAATTCCTGCTGAACAAATAAGCGATGATGTTTCATCTGTTACGGCAGCAATTAAACTTCTTGAAAAGGAAAAGGCAGTCGTCATATTTCCGGAGGGACGAGTATCAAAAACTAGTGAGACTTTGAAATTTTACCCCGGAGCAACAATAATTGCAGCAAAAACAGACCCGACAATAATTCCTGTTTACCACTTTGGAAAAAGAGGCTGGTTGAAACGAGCAACAACAGTTTTAGGAAATCCTTTCAAATTGTCGGAACATTTTGACCTAGATAATGTGACGGGTGAAAAGATAAAAGAAATGACCGATTTTATAAGAGAGAGGGTTATGGAATTAAAAAAGTTAATTCCGCAAAAGGTGGTTCAAAGGGAAGAAAATCGTAAGGGCGGTCAATCAAGTTGATATGAAATTGATGCTTCGCTAGATTCTTCGCTATGCTCAGAATGACAGTGCAATACCTCTTTGCCATTTTTGTCATTCTCAGCGCAGCGAAGAATCTAACAAAGTGTATTTTAATATTTATTTCAAATTCAAAAAAAAGTTTATAATAGAAGCAAACCAACGGTTGGTTTGCGACAACCTCAAAAGGTATAAAACCCCGACGCTTGCGTCGGAAGGTAACGCCGAAGGCGTTTCGGGTGCAGGGCTCGCCCTGCGGTTTATTACCTTTTATTAATCACCTATACCTTATAAAAAATTATGAAAAAATTTGTCTTATGGTTTATTAAAATGACTGGGTTTCCCTTAGTTTGGATTTATTACAAAATGAGGGTGATTTATCCATTGAATGAAAAGGGAAAAAGAAGAAAGCCTCGAATAAAAGGCGGAAACCTTATTCTATCAAATCATGTTCGTCAATACGACCCTGTTATTATCAGCACTATCTTTTTGCTAAAAGGTATTTGGTTTTTGGCGGCAAAAGATATGTTCGAAAAATCAAAGTTTAATAATTGGTTTTTTAGAAATATGGGCATGATACCAACTGACAGAACCGGAACTAATGCCCTTTCCGGAATGAAAGAGTCAATAAGAGTTTTGAAAAAAAATCACAATCTTGGAATTTTTCCGGACGGCACAATTTCACTTAGCGGCGAGATGAAACCTTTTATTCCGGGGGCTGCCGTCATAGCCTCAAGAACAGACCCTGAAATTATCCCAATATTCAATTTTGGTCTGCATGGATGGTTTCGTCGAATTACTTTTGTCATCGGAAAACCATTTCGCCTTAGTGACCACTTTGACTTAAAAAACGCAAAAGGCGAAGTAATTGAAGAAATCAATAATTTTTTATTTGAGAGAATAGCCGAACTAAAACAACAAATTCCCGAAAAAGTCCTTGAAAAAGATAGAATTGCAAGAGAAAAACATCAAGCAAAATTAGAAAGAAAAAAAGTAAATAAATAATAGAAAAAAAGATTACAAAAAGGGTTGTCTCAAAAATAAATTAGACAACCCTTTTTCATGATGTAATATGATTCAAAATGAACCAAAAAAATCGCTAGCACTCTCAATACTAGCCTGCCCTGCAAGGGCTGGTGGAGCTAAGGGAATTCGAATCCCTGACCCTTTGACTGCCAGTCAAATACTCTACCAACTGAGCTATAGCCCCATGTGTTGTTAATTGTAGCAAAAAAATTTTAGATTGTCAAGCAAAAGGTTGACTTTTTTTGATATTAATGTTACTATGCTTTCATGGAAAGTGAACTAGTGAAAGACAATTATTCGTTTGATGACCTAATGAAAGTGATTGAAAAACTCACAGGTGAAAATGGTTGTGAATGGGACAAAAAACAAACTCATCAAAGTATTTTAAAAAATATGCTTGAAGAAGCAAATGAAGCACATGCGGCGATAGTCTCAGGTGATGTTGATGCCATCATTGAAGAAACCGGTGATGTTATGCTTCAAGCATTGTTTCATGCAGACATTGCAAGAAGAGCAGGAACTTACACAATTGATGATGTTATTACCGTTTTGGCAAAAAAACTAGTAACACGGCATCCTCATGTTTTTGGAAAAGAAAAAGCAAAAAGTGCTGAAGAGGCGCTAGCGTTTTGGAACGAGGCAAAGAAGAAAGAAAAAGCGAAATAAATTTGCAACACATTATTCTGGCGGCAAAATGCCGTCCATCAAATGAATGATTAATCCCATCAAAATAGGAAGTATCACTTTGAAAAACAACATCATAGCAGCACCAATTGCAGGCTATAGTGATGTTGCGTATCGCCATCTTTGCAAGGATTTTGGAGCAGGAATTACCCCCACTGAAATGGTCAGCGCTAAGGGGTTGGTTTATCAAAATAAAAACTCTTATCCCCTTTTGATGACAGCGGAAAATGAAACTCCAACTTGCGTTCAGTTGTTCGGAAGCGAGGCGGAGTTTTTTGTCAAAGCGATTGATGAATTTAAAAGATTAAATTATCACTTTGATATTATTGACATCAATATGGGTTGCCCCATGCCGAAAATAACAAAAAACGGCGAAGGTAGTGCCTTAATGAAAGATACTCTAAATGCGTGCAAAATTGTTGAGGAAACAAAAAAACATCACAAAGCAGTAACTTGCAAAATAAGAATTGGTTGGGATGAAGAAAACATTAACGCTGTTTCATTCGCAAAAAATTTAGAAAGTGCCGGAGTTGACGCTGTCACAGTTCATGGAAGGACAAGAAAACAAATGTATACAGGCTATGCGAATTGGGATGTTATCGGCGAAGTAAAAGCAAATTTGAAAATACCGGTTATCGGAAACGGCGATATAAGAAGTTTTGATGAGGCACAAGAAAAGATGACAAAATTCAAAGTTGACGGAGTGATGATCGGAAGAGGAGCAATTGGGAGACCACAAATTTTTCAACGCACAATCCACAACCCGCAACGCACATTAACTGATAAAATTATTTTAAAACATATTGAGTATTTGGAAAAATACTTTGACGAAAGATACACTATTAATTCAATGAGAAAACATCTAGCATACTACCTAAAAGGCATTGACGGAACAAAAGAACTGCGGCAAAAAATCAATCGCATTGAAAAGATTTGTGAGTTACAAGAAGCCATTCTTGACGGACTTACCTTTTAACTGCGGCACAGTGCCTGTCCCATTGTCACATATTATTAACAGAAAAAAAATAGGTTCATTTGCAAATCACAAATAAACCTTTTTTCTTTTTGTTATCCATTTTTTTCTATCTATGTCCGATTGGAGTTGGATGCTGTCTGTCATCTCTGAGATTAAACCAGTGCTCTCCTCGGGGACTGGTGCCAAAAGATCCACTTCTTCCATTTTCTCCTGTAGTAGTGCCTCTTCCACCATTTCCTCCACTACCGCCCTCTCCTCCGTAGGAATATAGCGGACGATGAGTTAATGCCCTGTCCGGAGTTATGGGTGGTTCATGAGACGCAATTGAAAATCCGCCATGTCCCCCGCCTCCGCCATGACCGCCATTAAGACGCTGTCCTGTTGCAAATTGCCATCCTGCTGAAGAATCTCCGCCGTTCCCGCCATTTCCGCCGTTCCCGCCTTTTAGGTGAATTAAGCCCGAATTTTCATCCAAACCAACACTTCTGATAAAAGCGAAACATACGCTGTGTGCCATTACTGCGTGACCGCCATTACCACCATAGCCTCCACCTCTATACGATCTTTCATGAGAATCTGTTCTCGGACCATTAACACCATTTCCACCATGACCGCCAACTAATTTTAGATTACCGCTTCCTTGCACACTCAAACTAATTTCATCTAAAAGATTTCTTCCTAAAAGATTTATGGCAATGCCCCCATCTTCTCCACGACGACGGACTCTGTCTGTTGCATGGTAACTTCCATTGGCACCATTTCTAGCCTCAATAGAATTTTCACCAATTAAACCAATCACAACCATATGCGGTGAAGTGCCGCCACGATGCTGAATACCGTCATTTCTAGCCCCGTCTCTAGAAAGTGCCATCAATTTTGTATTGACAAGTATTATTCTCAAATCCCTATTTCTTAAATTTATAGTTATATTTTTGTCAAAAGTCCTTCCTTCTTCTCCAATAATTACGACATCTTCCATTTGTGAAGTGATTACTATTGTCTCAACTTCGTCTTCATATAATTCATTTAAGTCAAACTTACGAAGAGTTGGCGGTGTTACAGCATTTGAAAGATCATCAAGTGCTGCGTCCGGCAACTGCAATCTAGTTGTGTCTAGTCTTTCATTAAAATTCCCTCTAGGACAAAAATCCAATCCGATGAAAAAATTTTCTCTCGAAGATGTTACAAATTCATAATACATTTGTTGTGTATCATGATCCACAATAACAATTGCAAAAACATCAAAAGTTGCAAAAATAGAAAGCCTGTAAACTCCTGCCCTATGCCCTCTTCCAAGCGGATGATAAAAATTTTGTCGTATTGTTTCCGACCAGCGTTGAATGTTTGTGAAGGTGTTTCTTTGAGTTGTTGTCCTTGTAACCGTCGTGCCGGTAGTTGCTTCTGTTTCAACACCGGTTCTTGCGGTAAGCATTGCTATTTTCACAGGAATAGTTGCCGAAACCTCTGCATAAGCCCTGACCCTGTGACTGGAACTATCTTGTCTCACATTTTCAATAATTCTTTCGCTTGTTTCAATAACCTCAGTTTCTCTCGTTTCTATTCTTTCAACTTGCAAAGTTGTGGATCTGCCATCATGGTGAACGGGCATTCCCAAAGTCGCAACAGGAACATTTATTACTTCTCCCAATCGAAAATAATGGACATCTACCAGCCCTGTGGAAAAACTCTCACCATATTCAAACCCAGTATCGTTTTCAACAGGAATAACTTTGTTAAGTTGTATATCTGTCAAATCAAAAACTTCAACATCGTCATCACTGTTTCCGAACCAGTCGCATGCTGTTAATGCAAATATAGCAAAAACCATAAGCACTACAACAAATAGCAACACTTTTAATTTGATTAATTTTTTCATTTCTATAAATCTCCTCTCGTTTATTGAATATCAGGGGGCACTAAAAGATAATAACAAGACAAGAAGTGAAATTGTAGAGGCGGGCGTCCCCGACCGCCACTGCAATAAAAAACATCACACATCATTATCTTTTAGAACCTCCGAATATTTTATAACTCTCTCATGAAAATAAGTTCCAGAGTTGGAAGATGCCCTGCTTTTGGATTATCTTGAACAATTTCTATCAGTTTCCATCCCTCTCTGCCGATGGCATTGAGCATTTCCAATCTTTTACCATCAAAATATCTAACGACTCCAAAAAAATTCTTCAACTCGCCCGCCTTAATAACCTCTGTTCTGTATTCATATCTTT
This sequence comes from Bacillota bacterium, assembly GCA_009779975.1. Taxonomy (GTDB): domain Bacteria; phylum Bacillota; class Clostridia; order Christensenellales; family Pumilibacteraceae; genus WRAY01. The sequence continues at coordinate 173,586 of WRAY01000001.1, forward strand.
TCATTTTCGGCTGTTGTTGATAGATCCTAGGCTGCATAGGCTGCTGCTCGACCTTTCCAACAACATTTCCTGCTTGGTTTGTTCCGCAATGCCCACAAAACACTGCATCAACTGGCAATTTTTTTTCACATTTTATACAATTCATAATTAATTGTAGTCTCCTTTTTTTTATTTTATATAAACTAAACTTGCTTTTATCCTAATGACATAACATAATTAATCAATGTCATTCTGAGCAAAGCGAAGAATCTAGCGTAAGTGTAAAAACATTGTATTTTACGACACTTTGTGTCTCGATCCTTCACTTCGTTCAGGATGACAGATATACAGATATAAGGTTGTGTCAATCGGATAAACTAAAATTAAATGTATATATTTATTAATCGGTTAAGTTTTTCGGATTTTCTTTTTCACATCTTTTTTTGTTTTTTAATCCATAATGCCCCTATAACAGTCAAAGCAACTCCGGGTAGCACTAAAAATAAAAAATACATTATTGATGAAAATGTGCCAAATGAAACAAGTAGTGCTGGAATGACAAACACCATCCCAACAATCACTGCGACAATACCCATAATACACATGACCCATGCGCCTTTGAGTTTCGAATTTGTCTGGCTTTTTGCAGTCCCTTGTGATTGATTCTCTGAAAATTCTTCCCCTATCAAATCACTGTGCCCAAACTGTTGGGAAACGCTTTCGATAACCTCTTGGTTTGTTCCGCATATTTCACAAAATACCAAATCCTCAGGCATGTTTTTGCCGCATTTTTTGCAATACATAAAATACCTCGCTATAGTTATCCACAATTGTTTTCCGATTAATATTTTTCGGAAAATTTTATTTTTAGGATATCCACAAGAATATTATATTCTTTCTTTCTTTCTTTCTTTGTAAAGCGTTTGTGCATGATTTTGCATTTCCTATTATTGTCAATTTTTTTGTTTTTTCGATATTTTAAAAAAAAAGTTATCCACACTTTTGTGAAATTTTTTTGAGAGTATCTCGTTTTGCGAAAAAAGTTATCCACACTTTGATGTTTGAAATTTTACCTTATATACAAAAAAATCGCAAGCCTGAAACTTGCGATTTTTTTTGTTGTTTTTACCATGTGTTGTTGTTATTCTTGTTCCATGGAGCATTGCTGTTATCATTATTATTGTTGTTGCTGCCGTTCCATGAATTATTGTTGTCTTGACTGCCTTCGTTTCCTTCGACAATGACGGCTCTTTTTATGCGTCTTTTAAGCCTTGCGTAGCCAAACCAATTCATTAACATTAAGAGAACTGCTCCGGCAAGAGACGCTATTGTCCATGACATAAATCTGATTGAAATGCCGTCAAGACCGTCAACGGTGAGACGAATAATTAACCAAGCAATTGAGGGCACAACAAAGAAGAGTGACGGAACAACCCAGCCAAAACCTCTTGCGTTTCCGAGATAAACCCTTTTGTTTTTTGTGAACAGACGAATGAATGCAAACAGTGCAAGGAGCGCCCAAACGAATATTGTCAAAAGAAGAAGAACCATTAGTGATATAATTGCAAGGTTTAATATCCAATCAAGTCCTATATATTCTAATCTTTCAATCATAAATGCTGCAAGTCCGGCGGCAAGTTCTTCATCAGAGAAATTTCCGTCGCCTTCCATTCCGATAACCATGCCAATAACAGACATCATCATTTGCCTAACATTTACATAACCATAATCATCTGCAATTTCAGCATAAATCGCATCCAGTGCATCTGTTATCATTGAAGTAAATTCATAGATTGTTAAGTTTCTTTCCGCTTGAGATAATTCCATTTCGCCGGCAACATCAATTATCCAGTCTATTAAACTAACTCTTGCGGTTGTCTCATCATATTCACCGCCAAGGATATTTCCAAGAATATCTCCAAGACTGTCTAGGTCAACCGCTGCCATAACATCAGGCATGTTATAAACTTCACCGTGAATTTCTCTGAGCGCCGCATCAACTGAATTTACCACCATCACCCGAACGACCGCATCAATAATAGTTTCAAGCATCGGCGAAACTTGACCTGTTAAATCATAGAGAGTTTCTTCCAAAACCGATTGCATCGGATTTCCAAAAACGCCTCTGATTAAAGAGCGGTTTGTGATGGTCAACTGCAAACTAATTTCAATGCCCTCAAAAACATCGGAATCAATAGCATCAAACAGAATTCCCAAAAGCATTCCGAGCATGTCTTCGTTGTCGTAGTTGTCGTTATAACCGTTGTTGTCATAAGCATCTATTCCGACAGAATACGGATATGGGTCATTTTCATCATAATACGGGTCTTCAGTATACCCATTTGAATAACCGCCGCCGTCATAATCAACTCCGATAAAGTCGGCTAAAGTTGTCAAAGGAATAGCAATAGTTACCCTGAAAAAACTTCCAAAGAAAAGCACCACGCAAACTGCAATCGCAACAAGCATGATAACAAAGTTCCATGGAGTAAGTTTTTTGTTGTATTTTCTTAATTCGTCTTTAGTCAGACGCATCGGTTCTTTTCTTGACATAATAAAAAAATCTCCTTATATTTGAATACTCATTATATCACAATTTGCAAGCACAAGTCAATATTTTAAACAAAATATTTAATTAAAACTTGATTAAAAAATGGTTTTAATAATTGAAAAGCAAAAAGGCACACCTAATGAAGTTAGTCGAAAGCAGGTTAAAATCGGATCTGCTTTGACACAAAATTGTAGGAGGGCTTATTAATTAACAGACACACCTAAGAAGTCAGCAAAAATGAATATAATTAGGTGTGTTGTTGAAATAAGAGAGGGGCGGCATTCTGCCGCCCGAGAAGAAGCAAAAAGCATTTAAACAATCGCTAAAGAATCAACTACCATAAGGACGGCAGAATGCCGCCCCTACATTAATTAAATTTTCTCTGAATGTCAACAAATAATCATGTTTTGAAAAACTCATCAAAATAACTGTAGGGGCGATTAGGCGTTCCGCGGTCTGCGACTAATCGCCCGCACAGTTATCACGAAGATTTAGTGTCCTTAAAAATTTTGCCTATTACCTATCTAAAACCCAATCTCTTTTCTTGTTTCAACAAAAGCGTTGACTAATTTGTCGATATCCGCTTTTGAGTGGGCGGCAGACATTTGAGTTCTTATTCTTGCTTTTTCTTTTGGGACTACCGGGAAGAAAAAGCCTATGACATAGATGCCTTTTTCCAGCATTTTTTTTGCTACTGTTTGGGCGAGTTTGGCATCCCCTAGGTAAACCGGAATTATTGCATGGTCTTTTCCAAGGAGGGTGAAGCCGTGTTTTTCCATTTCACTTCTGAAATACTTTGAATTTTCTTTGACTTTTTTAATGAGGGTGGTGGACGAATTAATAATATCAATGACTTTTAGCGTCGCGTTAGCAATTGACGGAGCAAGTGTGTTTGAAAACAAATACGGTCTTGAGCGTTGTCTTAAGATGTCGATTATTTCTTGTCTTCCGCTAGTAAAGCCACCGCTTGCTCCGCCCATTGCTTTTCCAAAGGTTGAAGTTATTATGTCAACTCTGTCCATAACTCCGCAGTATTCAGGCGTTCCTCTTCCTGTTTTTCCAATGAAACCTGTTGCATGGGAGTCATCCACGACAACTAAAGCATCGTATTTATCAGCCAAATCACAAACTCCTTTAAGGTTTGCAATAATACCGTCCATTGAAAAAACACCGTCAGTGACGATTAGTTTCAACTTTGCGTTTGCATTTGTCGCCTCAATTAGTTTCGCTTCCAAGTCCGCCATGTCATTGTTTTTGTAGCGATAACGCATGGCTTTCGACAATCGAACTCCGTCAATAATACTTGCGTGGTTCAACTCATCGCTAATAATAGCATCTTCATTTGTGGTGATTGTTTCAAAAAGTCCACCATTCGCATCAAAGCAACTGGTATAGAGAATTGTGTCATCGGTTCCGAGAAATTTCGAAACAGCAGCCTCTAACTCCTTGTGGACAGTCTGTGTTCCGCAAATAAAACGAACGCTTGACAAGCCGAAACCGTATTTTTTAGTTCCATCAATTGCAGCAGACATTATCTCTTCATTAGCGGACAGTCCAAGATAGTTATTAGCACAAAAGTTCAACACTCCTTTAACTTCAGTTGTGTCAACAACAGCACCCTGTTTTGTTGTTATTATCCTTTCTCTTTTGTAGAGACCGTTTTCTTCAATTTCATCAAGGATTTTTTGGAATTTTTGTTTATAGTTTTTATAAGCCATTTTTTTATTAGGAACTATAGGGACTGGGGGTTAAGAATTAAAAGAGAAAGTTAAAAAATTCTAACCTTCCCTAATCCATGATCCCTGTCCCTAAAATCCCTATCTCCTTTTTATGTTGTGCGAGTGGCAGGTTGCCGCCCCTTGAATAGCAGAACTGAAAATAGATTGTAGGGGCGGCAATCTGCCGCCCGCACAATATTATTTTTTAGATACTACTCCCATGAAAGTATTATCTTTCCGCATTTTCCGCTGAGTCCTAGTTCAAAGGCTTCTTCAAATTTAGTGTAGGGGAATTCGTGAGTGATAAGGGGAGTTAGGTCTAGGTGGGAGGATAGCATTGCATTCATTTTATACCAACCGTCATACATTTCTCTGCCATATATCCCTTTCATTGTCAGTGTCTTAAAAACTACTTTGTTCCAGTCAATCATAGTGTCGGGTTTGTGGACGCCGAGAAGAGCGATTTTTCCGCCGCACACCATGTTGTCAATCATGTCATTCAGTGCTTGACTTGCTCCGCTCATTTCCAACCCTATGTCAAATCCTTCGACAATTCCAAGGCGTTTTGCAACTTCAGAAATCGGCTCTTTTTGAGGAGAAATCGCAACGATTCCCGGAACTACTTTTCTTGCAAGTTCCAATCGATATTCACTTCTATTCGTGATGACAACATTTCTTGCTCCGCAAAATTTGGCAACTGCCGCTGCCATTATGCCGATAGGCCCTGCCCCTGTTATCAAAACATCTTCGCCGACTAACGGATAGCAAAGTGCGGTTTGAGTAGCGTTTCCGAATGCGTCCATGAAAGAGACAACTCGTTTGTCTATTTTTTTATCTACTGCGACAAGGTTCGTTATTGGAATTAGTGCATATTCGGCGAATATGCCGTCAATGTTAACGCCGATTCCAAAGGTATATTTGCAACTTGTTTCTCTTCCTGCTCTGCAATTTCTGCACTCTTTGCAAACAATATGCCCCTCAGCAGTGACAACATCGCCTTTTTTAAATGTGGTGTTGCCTTTGATGTCCTCAATAACACCGCAAAACTCATGACCGATTATTTGACCGGGTTTTATTGTTTTTTGGCTCCATGGATCCCATTCATAGATATGAAGGTCAGTTCCGCAAATCGAAGTTTTTTGTATTTTCACAAGTGCATAGCCTTCTTTGATTTTCGGCTTGTCAACCTGAGCAATTGTCAATCCCCTTTCCGCTTTTGCTTTTATTAAAGCATTCATTTTTGTCATCATTATTCTCCTTAAAAATAAATTACAAATTACAGTGTGCAAATTACAAAAAAAGATCAACATTTGTAAACTGTGATTTATAATTTTTAATTAGTAATATTTTATCTCGGTTTTGCTATCTTCATGAATTTTTCCAACTCAAAATGCGTCCATGGATAAACATCATCCGGAGGGTAGCATTTGAAAAGCATCGATGAGCCGGTAACGGGATGGATAAATGAGAGTTGGTATGCCCAAAGAGCAAGGTTGCCTTGGTGAGGTGAGCCGTATTTTGCATCACCGAAAATCGGTGCTCCGGCAGTCGCCATTTGAACTCTTGCTTGATGACTCCTTCCTGTCAAAAGATTGATATCAACGAGCGTCAACCCCTCATCTGATGCCAAAACTCTGTAAGTCATTTCTGCTTTTTTTGCACCCTCAACTTTTGCCACAACTCTTTTGACGATGTTGTTTTCCTCATCTTTAATAAGCCAGTCCGACAAATGAGCAACTCTGTCTTTCAAAAAACCTGAAACTATTGCAAAATATCTTTTTTGGACTTCGCCGACTTTCAAACTCTCCGAAAGTCTAGCCGCCGCCTTTGATGTTTTTGCAAACACCATAACCCCGCCTGTTGGACGGTCAAGGCGATGAACTAAGCCTGTGTAGACATTGCCGGGCTTATCATATTTTTCTTTAAGATATGCTTTTACCATATTCAAAAGGTCTAAGTCTTTTGAACTGTCTTCTTGGCTTGGCACATTTAGTGGTTTTTCCACAACTATTATATGGTTATCTTCATGTAGGATTCTCATTTTATTCAGCGCATAACGCATATCGCACAACGCATAACGATTGTTAGAATAATTTAACTAACCTCTATCCTTCGTTATGCATCGTGCGACATGTGTTAGTCCATAGTCCGCTGCATCCGGCGGGCAGCACTACTCCTTTTTCGTTTGTCTTTAGTGTCAGTTCATAACCTTCCACACTTCCTTTTAGTCCGCCCAAAACTATATTTAAAATATTTTTTAGAACCGAGGATTGAAGACCGGTTGTGTAGGAATTAATTAAGAAAAAAAGCGGTTTATCGGTTAAGATGTTTTTGCAAAGGTTGACAAGGTCAAAAAGATTATCTTCTAATTTCCACAACTCGCCCCCCGGTCCCCGTCCATAAGATGGCGGGTCCATTAATATGCCGTCATACTTAACTCCTCTTTTTATTTCACGCAAAACAAATTTAACTGCATCGTCAGCAATATAGCGAATTTTATCAGGTGGTATTTTTGATAATTCCGCATTTTTTTTAGCCCTTTCAATCATTCCTTTTGCCGCATCAAGATGAGTGACATGAGCCCCTTCTTTAGAGAGTGCGACAGATGCTCCGCCGGTATAGGCAAAGAGGTTCAAGATTTTTAGCGGTGATTGGTGGTTTGTGGTTTGTGGTTGGTGATTGTCAATGCTTCCTCGACAAATCAAGCGAAGATTGTCCCAATTAACAGCCTGCTCCGGAAATAAACCGGTATGTTTAAAGTTTGTCGGAGAGACTTGAAATGTTAAGTCTTTATAATTAACATTCCAACTTGGGGGAAGTTGTTTAAAAAACTGCCAATATCCTCCGCCGTCATTTTTTCGAATGTAGTGAGCGGATAAATCTTTAAATGATTTCAAATCAAAATTAGCTTTCCAAATAACTTGCGGGTCAGGTCGCAGCAAAACAAAATCGCCCCAGCGTTCAAGTTTTTCGCCGTTGCCTGTCGCAATGATTTCATAGTCTTTCCAATTTGATGCCATCATTATTGTCGTAAGGGTTTCAATTATGGTTTACTTTTTAACAACATACCACGCCATGGTATTTTTGTAGGGCATTTGCACAATTTGAAATCCGCAATCGTTGGCGTATTGGAACATGTTGACAGACGGAGTTGCCCAGCGGCTGTTCGGAACAACCACAGGCGGAGAGCCGTTGACTATTAGGGTGAATGCACTGTGCAAAAACTGCATCTTCTGCATATCAATACCATATGCCATAGAATCTTGTAATGCGTTTTTTGTCGGCACAAGTCTGTTATGCTGCGGCGGGGCTTGATGACCGCTTTTGCTTGCTCCGCAGCGACCGCAAAATTGGAAGTTTTCCATCATTTCATTTTTGCAATTTTGACAAATCATATATTTGATCTCCTTCGCCTTTTTAAGGCTTTTATTGAATTTGCTCGGATTCGCCATCTCACCCCTATAAATTATTAAAATTTGTAGAAGCGAGTAACGCCAACCCGATTAATTTCTTTTTTCTACTTTTATAGTGACCTTTAATCCGTTAATGTCGATTTCTTTTCCGTTTTCGCACTCAAAGATTATTTCTTTTGTCAGAGTTTCTTTTTTTATTCTCTCTCCATGAATTTGGAAAACTTTTTTCAGTTCATCACAACATTCAATGTTGATTTTGATAAAGTCAGAAACATGAAAATCTTCTTCTTTTCTGAGGTTTTGAATTTTTGAGATTAATTCTCTCATGTGGCACTCTGCAATGAGTTCGGGCGAGAGCGCTGTGTCTAGTATTGCACTTACTCCGTTAACCAGCCCTACTGAAAAACCTTCGGCACTTTTAATTTCTACAAGCAAATCTTCCGCTGTTAAAACTACTTTTTCGCCGTTAATTTCAAATGCTGCCTCTCCATTGTTATTTGTCTTATTAACAACATATTCTCCGTTTTTCATTAAATATTCTCTAATTCCATTAAGCAATTTTCCGTATTTTGGCCCTAGAGTTTTTAATTGCGGTTTGACATCATATTGAACAAAGCCTTCAAGATTGGTGATGAATTCGACAACTTTCACATTTAATTCGTCTTTGATGATATCGACATACTCCGAGGCATTAACGCCGTGAAGCATGACTTTTTTGAGAGGCTGACGCATTTTCAAGTTTGAAAAATTTCTAGCACTTCTTCCTGCTTCAACACATCTTAAGACTTCTTCCATTTTGCTTGCCAATTCTTTATCAATCAGGGATTTGTTAACCTTCGGAAAGTCGGCTAGGTGAACTGATATTGGGGCTTTTTTGTTCGGCACTCTCACCAGGTTTTGATAGATATCTTCCGAAATAAACGGAACGAATGGTGCTGCAAGACGGGTTACAACTTCCAAACATTCATACAAAACTCTAAAAGCAGCCGCTTTGTCGGGACTGTCAACGCTGCCCCAAAACCTCTCTCGAGAACGGCGAACAAACCAATTTGACAGTTTATCAACAAATTTAATCAACTCCCTTGCCGATTCAAATATTTGATATTTGTTAAGCGATTTATCGACAAAGTCAATTAACAGGTTCAACTCCGACAATATCCATCTGTCCATTAAAGTTAACGGCAGGTCTTTTAGTTTATGCTTTGTTGGATCGAATTTGTCAATGTCGGCATAAAGGATATAGAAATAATAAGTATTATAAAGCGTTCCCAAAAACTTTGCTTTGCTTTCTCTCACAGCATCGCCATAAAATCTGGACGGCAAATAAGGTGCTGAATTAGTATAAAAATACCATCTCAATGCGTCCGCTCCTTCAGTGTCTAAAACGCTCCAAGGATCAACGACATTGCCGATATGCTTTGACATTTTTTTGCCGTTTTTATCCAACACATGCCCCAAAACTATGCAGTTTTTGAATGGAGGTTTCCCGAATAAAAGAGTTGAAATTGCTAAGAGCGTATAAAACCAGCCTCTTGTTTGATCGACTGCTTCAGAGATAAAGTCTGCCGGGAATGTGTCATGGAATTCTACGCTGTTTTCAAATGGATAGTGGTATTGAGCAAACGGCATAGCACCGCTGTCATACCAACAATCTATTACTTCTGGCGTTCGCCTCAAAGTGCCTTTTTTGCAAGAGCATTTCCACGAAACGGTATCAACATGAGGTTTGTGAAGTTCAATGTCTTTTTTGAGATTGCCCAACTTTCTTAACTCTGCTTTTGAACCGACAACCGTCATTTTTTCGCAAGCATCGCATATCCAAATCGGAAGCGGCGTTCCCCAATATCTTTCTCTTGAAATTCCCCAGTCAATAACATTCTCCAAAAAGTTGCCCATTCTTCCTTCTTTGATGTTTTCGGGCATCCAATTTATTTGTTTATTGTTTTTGATTAGTTGCTCTTTTAGGGCGGTGACTTTTATGAACCAACTTGAGCGGGCAAAGTAAAGAAGCGGACTGTCACATCTCCAACAATGCGGATAAGAATGTCTTGCTCTGCCCGAACTAAACTCTAATTTTCTGTCTTGTAAATTCTTAATAATTTGTTTGTCTGCTTTCTTGCAAGATTGTCCTTTAAATTCACCAGCACAATCTATAAAAATTCCAAATTCATTTACCATTTGAACAAACGGCAAATTGTGTTTTTTTCCAATGCGTGCATCATCTTCGCCATAAGTTGGAGCAATATGAACAATTCCTGTTCCGTCTGTTAAGGTGACAAAATCATCGCAAACAACATAGTAGGCATAATTGCTTTCGTTTGGCTGGCAATCTGCTGCCCCTACATTTTTTGCAAAATCAAAAAGCGGTTCATATTGAATTTTTTCGAGTTTTTTTCCTTTAAAAGTATCAACGATTTCATAATCATCATCAAGTAATGCCAGAATCTTTGGAACGCATTCCTTTGCAAGAATATAAAACTCGTCTCCAGACTTAACTTTCACATAATTGTGTTTTGGATTAACACACAAAGCGACATTTGATGGCAATGTCCATGGAGTTGTTGTCCATGCAAGGAAATAAGTGTTAGTTTCATTAATGAGTTTGAATTTTGCAATAACTGTTTCATCATCGACATCCTTATAGCCTTGAGCAACTTCATGACTTGATACCGCTGTTCCGCAACGAGGACAAAACGGCACAACTTTGTGACCTTTGTATATCAATCCTTCATTGAATATTTTTTGCAAACTCCACCAAATACTCTCAATATAGTTGTCATGATAAGTGACATACGGATTGTCCATATCAACCCAATAACCGACACGAGAGGTCATTTCTTCCCATTCTTTTTGATACTTAAAAACGCTTTCTTTGCATTTTTCGATGAATTTGTCAACACCGTATTTTTCAATGTCCGCCTTGTTTTGAAGCCCCAGTGATTTTTCAACTTCTAACTCAACCGGAAGACCATGAGTGTCCCAGCCTGCAATGCGTTTGACATGATGCCCTTTCATCGTTTTATATCTTGGGATAATATCTTTCATTACCCTTGTCAAAACATGACCGATATGAGGCTTGCCGTTTGCTGTCGGCGGTCCGTCATAGAAAGAAAATTCCTTCTGTCCTTTGTTTTTTTCAAGAGATTGCAAAAATATGTCTCTCTCTTTCCAAAACGAAACGACTTCTTTTTCACGCTGAACAAAATCTAAATTTGGATTTACTTTTTTATACATTTTTTTTCCTTGTCAATGTTTAGTGGTCGATGTTTAATGAAGGATAATCTAAAATAAATTTTTATCAATTACTAGCCGCCGACCACCGACCACCTCTACTATTTTTTTATTCTATAGGATAAAAAAATTAACGCTTGCAAAATGCAATGCCGCCCCTATTAAGACAAAAATGTGCCAAATGACATGATTGAATTTCAGAGACTTCCATCTAAAGAATATGACACCAATAGTGTAGGCAATTCCGCCGCCTAACAGAAACCAAAATGCTCCGGGGCTTATAACTATGAAAACTCTGTGAATTCTGACAACTGACGCCCAACCCATAACAATAAAAGCAATGAGACAGAATAATTTGAATTTTTTTGGATTTATTGCTTTTAAAACAACGACCACAACAGCCATATTAAGAACAACCGATGCAATAATTATTGACCAAATCCAATCACTGCTGTTATCGCTTTGAAGCATTCCGATAAGCATATAAGGGGCATATGACGCTGCAATGATAACTGCAATCAGGCAATGGTCAAGACGGCGAAAGACCTCTCTTCTTTTTGAACCTGTCTTTTGAGAATGATAAAGAGTTGACATCAAAAAAAGAGAAATAAGGGCAATCCCATAAAGATATATGCTAAGTATTGCAAGCCTTGACGAAGCATAATCACCACGATGCGCTCCGGCAAGAACTCTAATGAGCATAATCGTTGTCCCAACAGATGCCAAAACAGTTCCGACAGCATGAGAAATTATGTTGAATAATTCCTCTTTTTTAGAATAATCTGTTTGACTTTTTAAGGCTTCCTTTGCTGCTGAAACTTCCTTGCCAATCAATTCTTTTTCTTTTGTTTGTTCCACTTAATTATATATAGTATATAACAAATTTAAAAGTTTAGCAAGCATTAAGAATACACAATTAATAATTCATAATTATGACTATTCTACTGGCACAACTTGACAAACAAATGAAAGAAGCGTTATTGTAGGGGCAAGCAATGCAAGCCCGATTAAATTATCATTATTATGTTGTCCATTATTCGGGTTCGCGTTGCTCACCCCTACAATTTTGTTTGGTTAGTTTTTTGATTGTGGTTCGTGGTTGT
>WRAY01000002.1 GCA_009779975.1 Bacillota bacterium
ATTCCTTGCAGGCATGACAGCAGCAAGTTTGATGATTGTCTCAACGATTGCTGGTGCCCGAGCACGAGACTCGGGCGATAACTTTTGGGACGGCTTTGCCAATCATATCCGAGACAACTGGGCAATGACTTTGGCGATAAGCGGTGTGATGATTATTGGCATGTTGGGAATTGGACTTGCGATTGGGGGTGTTGCGAAAGCGGCGGGGAAAATAAAGAGCAAGATAGTTAATTTGAAGACATCAAAACCTCTATGTTTCGCTGAAGGTACATTGGTGCTTTGTAAAAACGAAAACGGAGAAGAATGTCACAAGAAGATTGAGGACATTGAAGTAGGCGATTTAGTTTGGGCATTTAATGAGGAAACAGGCGAAAGTGACTGGAAACCTGTCAAGCAGTTGTTTAGGAATGGAAAGCAGTTTAGCGGAAAATCGAATGAGGACATAGGTGAGGGTATGAAAGATTGGACAGGCATAACGATTAATGGAAAAGAAATCATATCCACTCCTGGTCATAAATACTATCTACCTTTCAACAATGAAAATCGCAACCCTAACGAAATTCACGAACATGCCGGTTACGAAGTTTTATCCGAAAAATGGGTATCAGCACAAGATTTAAAAGTCGGTGATAAATTGTTGCTATCATGTGGAAATTATGGTATAGTAGAGAAAGTTCGGGCTATTCATTATGAAAAGCCACAGACAACTTATAACTTTGAAGTCGCTGATTTCCATACCTATTTTGTTGGTGAACAAAGTGTTTGTGTGCATAATAACGGACCGTGCCAAACACCTACTAGTCAATTGAAGCATACAAATGGTAAAATTTTATACAATTCAGATTTCAGAAAATTGAAATCCGAAATTATGTCAGATGGAATTCGAGAAACAGTGAAAATAACGGAAGTAAACGGTTCAAAATACATTGTAGACGGTAATCATCGTGTTGCAATAGCAAAAAAACTAGGAATGAAAACAGTCCCGACTGAAATGGTAAACCTACCCTATAAGGGTTTTACAACGCCAAGTAGTGTCATTGACGGACATATTGAATATTTAATGTGGCTGGAATTAGGAGGTAAATGGTAATGGCTGTATGGCAATTTGCTTTTTATTTAATCAAAAAAGAAAATGTTAATCTCTTTGACGAGTCAAAACCGTGGGGCGAAGGCAAAAACGAAGAGTTATTAGCATGGCATATTAACGAAATAAAACAAGAGTCAATTCAAAAAATTGCTGAAATTTTGCCGATTGAAAAAAGTTGGTCTAATGACATTAAGCAATATGGTAAAATTGACGAGACTTGTATTGAAATTTCTTTGGACGACATGGCAAAATACTGTATTCGTGTTAGACTTGATATGAGAAGTCTTAGCAGGGAGTTGTTACGCAAAATAATATGCTTTATTCAATCTAACAATGCTGATATTGTCTATTGCTTCGAGAATAAATGTTATCAAGCAGATGAAGAAACCTTGTTGCGACTGATTAAAAATTCTAATGCCTATAAATTTTGTGAAGACCCCGTAGGGTTTTTGACAAGTCTAGATAATCTCGATAATGTGACGCATTGATTTAAAATTTTTATTGAAAACGCTCATATTCTAATTAGGATATGAGCGTTTTCATATAATCAACCTCGAACAAACATAATCTGCCGATATTTCTTGTTGTTATACAATAATAATTGCAGTAAAAATTATGGATCATAATTCAATAATATGTTCCAAGCAAAGAGATTAGATTATAGAACAATAAAAATAATATCCTGTAAAAAATTTTTACAGGTTATTATTTTTGTATTTGTTATGTTCAATCAATCAAACAATTCTTTGGTACGGATTCAAGCATTTCGAACGCTTGAACAATTTTAATATTTTTGTTATTCTAATTTCACAACTATTTGTTAATAATAGTTGCGGAGGACATAATGAAAATAGAGTTTACAGATAACGAAATTGGTACATTGATAGAACTTGCATATTTGGGAAACTGGTTGGTGAATTCGACCAAACTTTCTAATGATAGAATTAATAAATACGACACATTGTTTGACAAAATTTTATCAATGCAAAAAAGCGGAGTTGAACAATATGAATATAAAGAGGAATTGCATGACAGATTGAATGAAATCATAAAACAGTTTGAAGCAGATATTTTGCCTTCAATTGTTGCGAAAGCATATGCAGATTTTTTATATCCAAATGAATTAGGCTCTATCAAACAAATTGCATCTCGCAAAAAAATCCGTGAATTATGTGAAAAAGAATTGAGAACAAATGGATTTAAAAATGTTAAAATTGATATTTCAGAGGAATAGAAAAAGACGCATTTTTCAGTCGAAATAGTATGATATAATATATGAATGTTGACAAAAATGATTATATCTGCTATAATAAAAAATAAATAAAAATTACGCTTGCATAAGGGTACCCTTATGCTTTTACTTATTACATAAGTAAAAAAGTCTTGATTAATAATCAAAAAGAAGATATAAGAAATGATGCAAAAAAGATATAAAAAGACAACTAAAAAACTTTATGAGGCTACAATGTGGCTTTCCATTGTGTTAAAGACGCAAAGAGAGGTGCTATGTCAAAATTACCCTACAGTCTAGCTATAATTATTGTGCTGATGATTACAACAGATCTTTTAGTCATAGTTTTATAATGCCTGCTTGTCAAAGATAATTTCAATGACAAGCGGGCATTTTTTATTGTTTGGTTTGGAGCTTTCATCATTTTTTGGTGAGAGCTCTTTTCAAAAAAATACAAAAGGAGAAAAAAATGAAAAAAGAAACAACTAAAAAATGGTTGAGGCAAGTAACGTTCACAGATGTTGAGTTGGAATCTAAGGCAAAAGAACTTACATTCATATGTAATCTTAGGGTGGGATTGATGTATGCCTCTGAATCAATTCGCGAAATTGTCGAGAATATTATTGTAAAACTTAACAATGAGATTGAAATGCTATTGCGACGAAGAAATAAAATAACAGATACCATAGCAAAAGTCGAGTCACAAGAAATGAAGGTTGTCTTAGAGCAGCGATATATTCATGACGAAAGCATTAGTACAATAGCAAAAAGAATCAATTATTCTCCACGCCAAACAAAAAGACTTATGGAATCAGCAATTGATGAGGTTATAGAGAGTAGAGAAGAAGAACAATAAATTAAAAGTTGTCCAAAATGTCACCTTTTGTCACTAGCAAAGCATTTCTGCGAGTGGTTAATTTTGTGCTACACTATATAAAAAATATGATTATTCTTAAAAACTTTCTTTTAAATTTATTTTGACAGAAATGCTAAAAAATAATTAAAGGTAATATGCTTGAGTTCTTTATATTTTCACAGTAGTGAAAAGTATTGATATTATGCCAGATGTGCGCTGAAAGCACATCATGCGCAGACAGACTGCGATAACAACTGGAGGATTATGGATGATTTGACAAAAAAACAAGGCAAAGGCACATTATCGTCCAAGAAAACAAAGTCAAGCGAAGGTAGAGAAACTATTATGATACCTAAGCATAGGTTTGACTGCGTGAGTTTTTGTTTAAAGGAAACTAAACAATCTTTGCTTGAAAAATCTCTTGAAAATGATATTGCAAGAGTTGAGATAGTAGAGTTGAAAATTGCTTTATTAAAATCAAAGGCGGAGACAGTTCTTGCTTTACATAGGGCAAAGAATTTGAAAGCGGTTTTAGCATTGATTGATTTTGATGTTTTGAGTTTGCAGGATGGAGTCGTTGTGGGACTGGATCAACAAATTGAAAAAATCAAGGAAGAAAATGAATATTTATTTGGACAAATGGAAGAAACAAACTATGTTCTTGTTCCTGTCAAAGCGAATGACGCACTGAATAAGTCCATAACCGATTATGTTACCAAGAGGAGAAAACTCAAATGAGTGTAATAAGAAATGTAGTAGATATTCTAAGAAATGAAGCCTTGGGTGTGACTTTTGAAGCGGGAAAATATCCTGAAAGCACATCTCAAGTCAGCGGAAAAGTAGTTTTTGCTGGTGGCATGGGAGTGTCTGAATATGATAAGCCAAGAAATGTCATGGGTGGAGATGTTCTTAGAGCAGAGGCGTTCAAAGTTGTTTTGCGCGGAACGAATTATATTCAACTTGAAGAGATATTGACAAAAGCAAAAATCGCACTCAGAAATGCTGGATATCATCAACTTAGCGGACTAGAACACATTGAGCCAAAAGAGGATGGATTGTTGCAACTAGCAATAACATTCAAATCAACAAAACAATAAAAAACTTTAATCATAAGACCATATATGAGAAGTCAAGCGGATAAAGGGGGTCTCCGTAGCACCCCCCCCTTTCAAAAACGAATAAATCAAAAAATAAATCTATTAGGAGATTATAAAAAAATGAGTACAATTTATACAGGTGTAACAGGAAAAGTTACAATAGGTGGCGAAGTTGCCTATATCAGCAATTGGAGCGTAGAGTCTACAAGAGAAATCGTAGAAGTTCCAGAATTGGGCAAAAAATTTAAACAAAAAGTAGCAGGACAAGCAAATTGGACTGCAAGTGCAGACGGCACAGTTTGCTTTGGTAGCGATGGCATTTCAGGACATAAAAATTTATTTGATGCCATGAATGATGGCACAAGAGTTAAATGCGAATTTTTCTTGCTTGACCCAGCTAAAGCAAAAGGCATGGCTGCGGTTAAATTTGATGGTTTAGCTCTTATAGAGTCGCTTAGCGTGGATTTGTCTGCGGAAGACAAGGGTAACATTAGCATCAGCGTAAGCGGGTGTGGTTCTTTAGGTTTCCCAGGTAAGACCATCTAATAAAAAAACCGCCATACACTCCAGTAGGCAGAGGTGATAGTGATGCTGGTAATGGTGGTTATGATGACGATTATTAACAAACAGGCTTATAGCTTTGTGCCATTAAACAAGGCTATTTATGAAATCTAATCGGGCATGACCGAAAAGACTTCTGCAACAAATAAACATTTGGAGAAAAAAATTATGCAAATCAAATTAGACAAAGAATACGAAGTAAAGACTACTTTGGGCACGATTCGTGAGATAGAAAAAAGTTTTAATAAACCATTTATTGAAGTAATAAATTCTGCTGTTTCTATGAAAGTAGACGAGCAAATCAAATTGCTTTTTGCTGGCGTAAAGAAAGCGAATCCAAGTCTAGATATAAAAGAGTTTAATGACTTATGCGATGATTACATTAGCATGGGTGCGTTAATGGAATATTTGGAGCAGTATATTTTCGCACTGCAATATCCTGGCATGACAGAGCAGGAGGTGCAAGAAAAGATTGAAAAAAAGTTATTGAAGCACCGCAAGATAGAAAAAGCAGTGGGCAAGATAAGCTAGATGGTTTTGATTGGGAGGCCATTATAAAATCAGGTGGACTTGCGGGGCTTAGACCAAGTGATGTTTGGGAGATTGAGTTGTGGGAGTTTAATGCTTACATGGCGTCTTACGAGGAAAAACAAAAAGCAGAAGTCTCTAACGCAATTTTAATAGGATATTATGCTTCTTATTATATTAATGGTGGGAAAAAAACTAAAAATCCGAATGATCTTATACAACAGATAAACAACAAAAATAAAACTACTAAGCAGTCTTTAGAGGATGGGCTTATGGATATTGAAAAGTTAAGAGAATTTGAAAAATTAGCAAAATAGCAAATATTGCAAAATGGAGAAAACATGACTTATCAGGAAATTGAAAATCTAAATGTAGCGAAGAAAAAGCTGCAAATTATAACGGAAGCCGTATCAGAAAGCATGGCTATCACTGAGGAGCGATTCTATTTTTTAACGCAAGCATCAATTGCATTGAGTGATGCTGTATTTTATGTTAATGAAGAAATGGCTATGACCTATGAGCGTTTATATGACCTTAAAGATGCTCTCTATGAAACCACAGTTAAGGTTGAAGATTACGCTTATGCTTGGGATAGTGCCAATTATGAGTTAGAGAGAAATATAGGGCTTATGGAAGAGGGAGTTGAGATTGGAGATGAGTATAAAAATAGTCTTAAAGAAAAAACAAAACTTACGGACAAATATACAGCCGCAATTAATAGAAGCACAGCGGCTACAGTTGCAAATACGCTAGCTGGCGACATTAATAATATTTCGTCAGGTATTGGACTTGGGTTAAAAATTGCAAAGATAGGTGCTTCAGCAGTAGAGCAGACCATGACTTGGGCTTGCACATCTGCAAATAAAGCTAACACATTATCGCTAGGTTTCAATAGTGGAGCATTAGTAAAAAATAAAATTGCTTTAATAGGCTCTACAAAAATGGCAACAGTTAGTGCTATTGCAACTTGGGCGCTGGTTGCAGCCTTGGCTGCGTCAATAATGCTAAAAACAATGGGTGCAGGTAGCGCATTAGTTATTGCCGCAAATATTACTGCAGGCACAACAAAAGCAAAAGGCAAGGGGATGACAATGGGTGCAGTAGCGGCTGGTGGAGCATTGGCTGGTATGATGGTAGGAGCAGCAATGGCAACAGGCGGTGTTGTTTCTGCGCCTACAGTAACATTAGTGGGAGAGGGCAGATATCCAGAAGCTGTAATCCCGCTAGGCAGTTCGCCACAGTTTTCTTCGATGAAGGAAGATATCGCGAATGCAGTTATTCAAGGCATGTTAGCAACTCAGAAGGCAAATATGTATGCTTCGCGTGGTGCAAATGTAGGGGAACAGAGCGAAGTCGTATTAAATATAGACGGAATGCGTTTGGCTAGAGTAATGCTGCCTAGAATTGAGAGTGAACAGCGCAGAACTGGACAGAATGTCGTAATTAGGGAGGTTTAGTAAAATGTATTCAGAGAAAATTCAAAAACACTACCTAGAAGTAGGTGGTATAAAGTTTGATGATAGTGCTGGCGGATGTCCTATTCCTTCGCAAATTATTCCGTCTTTGCAGCTGATTAAAAACACTGAGAGATCAATTGGTGGAAAATTGCATGTTGATATAGTTTCAAACAAGCAAAGGCTGCAAGTTGCATTTGATATTCTCAAGGATTTCCAAATGAAAAAAGTAATGGAAGTATTTGAAGTTGATAATGGAGAAATTAGTCCTGACGGATTGGATGTAAAATATTTTGATCTAAAAGAAGGAGAAACATCAGATTCAGTTGAGGCAAATCCACTTGTTCAAGTGACAGCAAATTCGCTTAGAGGGAAAACTCGGTATTTTGTTGTCGACTCTGTTAATTTTAACCCTATTGTTGCAGAGGAAGAAATCATTTGGCGCGATGTGATTGTAAATCTAATTGAGGTTTAGAGGAGAAATTATGCAGAATTCAAATGAGAACTGTATGCAAAAAACAGTTCGCAAGGTATCGGGAATAGTTGACATTAATTTTTTTGCTAATGGGTCGGATCATTCTGTGTCAATTGTTGATCATGTTGGAAATAATCCGAATCAGAAAGTAACAACTACTAATGGTCGCATAACATCTAAGCAAGGACAACAAATATTCGAGCGCAGACTAATAATCGATAAGAGGTTAACTACTTTTTGTGGAGGTGGAATTCCGCTTGATAGGTCAACTCATATTGTTCATCCAAGAAGCATAACTGGATGGATAGGTAGTAGATCTAGCAACAGCAATGGCTTTTTTGCAGTAGGTCAGCCCCAAATTATTGAACAATCTTTTCTTGTAAGAAGAAGGTTGCCGTATCTAGAAGTTAGAGGTGTTGTGCCGCGTAATACACGAACAGGGCAGTTATTGCCAGCGGAGTTTCCTAGAGATTTTAGGTTAGTGGTGCATTTTGTTGATGGACGAACATTCACACATAATACTACTAACAATGCTAGTTTAGTGTGTCGGTGGGATTTTGAAAGAAGAGAATTTTTGCAAGGAGATAATGGCTCAGATCGTAGAAGTCCAATTAACTTGCAAGGATTAAATTTTGAAAGGGATGTAGTAGGTGCGCGACTAGAGATTACTAGGTGGAATAGAGCTGGTTCACTCCCAAGGGTTGCTTATTTTAGTGGAGAGATGCATGAAGGTTTTGATGGCGATACGCTTGACGGCATAGAGGTTCTCGAAGAAAAAACAGGAAATGTTAATCGTCTCTCATATGGAATCAGTAGTAATTCATGCAAAGTGAGTGTTCTCAATAGGGACAGAATGTTTTATGAGGAACATAATTTCAATTTGCTGCGTCGTGGCAGATGTGTTATGCCTTACATTGTTTCTGGAAACGAACAGCATTCATTGGGTAGGTTTTTATCTGAAGAATGGCAGTTAGACGATAAAAGTAATTTTATGAGTTGCACAGCGTATGATGTGCTGTATTCATTACAGGATTTAAACATTAATATGGGTCTAAATTTTGTGCGTAATGACTCGGGCATATTGGATGTTAGACCTATTACTAATATGCCAGTTTGGCAGATAGTTCATCGTGTTAGAGATTTGACGAACAATGCTCGAACGGACAATGGATTGTTCGAGGTAATTGAGTTTTTGGAAAATCCGTACTTAAATGAACATACCAGAAATATTAACTTGCCATATGTCTTGGTGGAAGAAAAATCAGCTTGGAGAGTGTTGCAAGATATTGCTAATTTCTGTTGTGCATATATATATGCAGACAGACAAGGAAGAGTTGTTTTAGAAGATGATGAATTCATTGCTCTTAATTCTTGGATGGGTTCAAGATGGGGGCTGTCAGGAAATAACACTCGTGCTCCAGTTATTGCAAGCAATTCACAAAGACGGTTTAGAAAAGTCAAAGCTTCATTTACTCTTGAAAATACACAGAGCATACGAATTCATGGTGTAAAAGAGTTTACTTATGACGCGACATTGATGGTCGCACCTCGTGAGAATACAGCACCACATGCCATAAGAACAATGGCGCAATTTATTCTTGATAAATATGGAGAAGGATTGTCTTTTGTTGATGCGGAGTGGAAAGGAGATGTCAACCTTGAATTAAGCGACAATTTTGAAGCGAGAAGCATTCATGACAAGGATTCAAAAAGAAAGATTTATGAATGTTTATCAAATGAAATGTCACTTGGCAGAAATTTCCGACAAGTGACAAAGGGTAGGACAAGGGTTAATAACAGTAATAATAATGCTGAAACAATAATTGATCCAGATAATTCATTTAACTTCAGCCTTCCAGTCAAGTCAAGGACCATAGTCAATAGAGTTAATGTTGAGTATTATGTTCTTGAGCCAGACACAGAAGAGAATCGTTCAATACGAGTTAATCTAAGTGATTGTGAAATCACGGGGACAGGAGCGGTTAGAACTGTTACGGCTAGAGTTCCTCTTGGAAATAGAGTTTGGGAGAGGATTCATAGGGTGAGAGTTGAGATTGACACTAATCTAGATCTAATTACCCCAACAATGCTTTCAAACACTAGCAATAATATGTTATGGATACGATTTAGTGCAAATATAAACAACACAATTGATTTTAGAGTTCATATCAACAACAACTAGCGAACTTGAAATATAACATAAGGTATCATTGTGTTCCAAGCAACACCTGTAGGCCAACCGATCCAAATATGAGTTCCTGTGGAAGGCGCACCATGAGCAACTGTTTCATTAAGCGATAATACATTGCCTGTAAAAGTTGAGGTTGCAAAGGTTCCGTCTGATTGTAAAGATCGAACCATTACAAACTGACCTGGGGCATAGCCTGGCATATTTAGGTTGGTAATATGCAGGTGTACAGTCTCATTTGGATCCTGCAAGGACAACTCCACTCTAATACTAAACAATCTCAATCCAGAATGAGTCACATAAGTAAAGGTCTCGCCGATTTGATGGATACGCTCTTCAGGAGTAGTTCCAGACCCCGGTGGGCCAGAAGGTCCCTGAGCTCTAACACCTGTGTCTTGTGTTCCAATCCACCAGTTACCGTTAGATCCGATATGAGGTGTTTGACCAGCAGGTCCTGGAAGCCCTCCAAGTTCTCTTGCTTCTTCTAATTCACGCTCTAACTGGTCAATACGATTTAACAAGTCAGTAGAATCAAACTCAGAGTCGCAACCAACAAAAACAAAGACGCTTAAAAGCATTATGCAGGCAAGTAAAATAGTAGTAAATTTTTTCATAATAATACCTCCAAAATGAGTATCAACTCATTAATATAATTATAGCACAAAAAATAATATAAGTCAACAAATTTTCAATGATATAAGGAGAAATATAATGTCAAAAAGACAAAAATTTAACGGCGCGAACTTCAATGTCGACCGCGTCAATGATAGTCATGAATTTGATCAAGACAGTATTCTAACTACAGACGATCTAAATAAGATGGTCAACAGCACGATCAATCTTGGAGCGACAAAGTCCGACATTGGACACACTCATCCTGCAGTCGAAATATCTAGTGGACAAGTCCCAGTTAATCGTGGTGGAACGGGAAGATCGTCTCTAAATAGTAATCGTTTGCTAGCAGGTGGAACTTCCACAACTGCAAATGTTGTTAGCATTTCATCAGGGTCATCGGGACAGGTCTTAACTTCTAATGGTTCAAATAGTGCGCCATCGTGGAGTACAGCACCTTGGCCTCGTAACATAGAAGTCAGAAGAAATGTGAGGTTGCATAGAGATTGGACAACCGTGTATACAGGGGCTAGTTTTAGGGCTAGTGCAATCGTATTGATTAGACCAACATTTACTGGAGGATTCGCTGGAATAATCAGTGCCACAAGGACTACTAGCGGTAATAATAACACCATATCGGAAAGTCAGGGACTGATTCGTGATTCAAGCCCTGTTGGTAATATCAATAGAAGGTGGGTCAGTGCAAGGGATGCTACATGTGGAAATAATACAATTTTGCAGGTGCGAGCATCTAATGACGGTGCAGTTGGAGATTATATTATCACAGTAATTAATGCAAATTAGGAGATAAAAAAATATGAATACAAATTGCGAAATAAATGAAAAAAGAAAAATATATTTTTTGCTAGATGATGAAAAGTATATTATTGGTGTAGCTGAGTTTGATTTTCCTTGCCACATAGAAACAATATATACAAAAGAGGATTTTATTGCGATTTTTGGCTCGAAATGTATCACTGATGGGAAACATCAATATCTTGATGAACAAGTGTTAAAAAGCGGAGGAACTTCAAGAAGTTTGGGAAGTTGTCTGAATAGCGAACAAGAAATCTTACGTTCATTGCGACAGGAAGTTTGTTTTCCTGTAATCAATCGTGGCAAACTTTGGTATGATAGTTTGACTAATTCTCAACATCAAGAACTCAAGCAATGGTATCAGGCGTGGTTAGATGTGACGGAAACACTGAAAGAGCCGAATCTGCCTGAGTGGTTAAAGTATGACGAGGGGGATAAATAGATGTATACAGGGTTAACAGGTGCACTAAAAGTTGGTGGTATAAATATAGCCTATATAAGTGGATGGAATCTTGAAGAAACTACCGAAATAATTGAGGTGTCAAAAGTTGGTAGTTTGGTTAAAGGAGCTTTCCCTACTTTTCAAAGATGGAGTGCCAGTTCTAATGGTGCGGTGTCAATGGAAGACGATGGACAACGCTTATTATATGATGCACGAAGAAAAGGCGAAAAGATCGAACTTACATTGTATCTTAAGAATGAGGGTGATGATTTGCGGGCTGTCTATTTTCGTGGTGAGTGTTATGTCGAATCATTAGGTATAGACATTTCATTTGAAGGAGTTGCACAAATAGCAATTAGCGTAAGAGGTCTAGGTGCGCTAAAATTCAATATTAGGGAGCGTGTTATAAGGCGTGCTTATGGGTATGATGAGCTTTATGCAATTGGTGAAGGTGCTTCGTTTGAGACGCATATTCATAGTGTTACATTTGTAGGTGATTATGAATATGATTGGAACGATTTGATTGGAGACGAGTGCCTAATGTTGCAATCGTTAGGAATTAACTTTGTTTATAATGGAGACTTAGAAATTGATTGGGATGAATTAGCTATCAATGAAATTAAGGACATTGATAGCGATGTAAGTGCTGTGAGTTGCATAAACATTGTTGCTCAAGATGAAGTGGAAAACATTAATGAATATGATGGTTGTCTTAACGATCTAGTAACTGAATATGATTTTATGTTGAAAAAAACACAACTTCCTTCGATAGGCATTATGTATCCACAATTTAGAGATCTAGCCGAGCAATTTTCTGAAAAAGATGAAATTGAAATACCGAAAGACTTAATGAGTCGTGAACAACTAGATAGTATTTTGGGTGCTGTTATGGAGGTCGATATTGAGAGCGACAATATTAAATATCAAGTAGTTAAAAGAAAAAATGAGAGAGGTGTAGTCCAATGAGAGCCTTTCATTCATTTTCAACAAAACCGTTACTTAAAGAAAACTATAATCGCAAAATAGATGAACAAATTGATTGCATAATTACTATCGCAACGCTGTCATGTTTGCAAGCAAAAAGATTGGGGATAGAATTGGTGCTGCATACTGATGATTTAGGCGAAAAGATGTTCGGATTTTTGCCTTACGACAACATTTATGCAACACTAAACAAGAATAGAGGACATGAAAGATTTTGGGCTTCTGGAAAGATGTTAGCGCATGAGGCAGAACCTTTGGGGAGCGTGCATTTTGACATGGATGCTATAATCAAAAAACCAGACCTAGTTAAGCTGTTATGCGAATCTAAACAAGATTTAGTTGTCGAAGCTCATGAATATTATCCTGATGTATATGACTATCCTACGAATAAATTGATAGAGCAAGTTTCAACATTTCCATTTTTGGATATGAAAAAATATAGAAAACATGATGCTCTTCGTTGTGGGTTGGTCAAGATTAACAATCAGAAATTAAAGGACATGTATATTAAAGGATATTGGAATATACATGATCAGTTTGTTCAGAGTAATTCACAATCATTGAATGACAATATGTTTACACCAGACATCGTGGTTGAGCAGTCATATCTTCTTAATCTTGTTGTGCAACATAATTATTCGCTTCAAGTGATCTTTGGGCATGGATTTGCTCATGGTGAGAGAGGTGGCTTCACTGCGAAAGAATTGGGATGGAACCATTTTATGAGTGGAATAAAGTTTTATCTTTTGCCGAGATTGAAAGAGCAATTAAAAAAAGGCAAGATCGGATATTTTGAAAAATCTCAGCAAACTATAAAAGAAATAATAGAGTTTGTTAAATCAAAAATCTAAAGAAATTGTATCATAGTAGCTTTTTAAATGTTGAGGTTTAATTTATGGCTTTTCAGTGCAATTATAATATAATAAATTCTTTGATTTCTACTGAAGAACTTTTAAGAATTGATGGTCAATCACAACGCATAAAAGGTATTATTGATACTGGCAAGACTGCAGTGGTGTACAAACTTGAAATTGGTGGACAATATTTTGCACTTAAAAAGTGTAGAGAACGATTCGAAAATATATTTCATCATGAGGTTCAAATTCGAAGTAAAATTGAAGAAATAAAAACACAAAACCCTGTGCTGAGTCAGTATATTGTGGATACAATTTATGCGTGTAGTGAGAAAGGTATTATTTTATCTCAGTGGGTCGAAGGGAACGAGATTTCACATTTTAACGAGTCGATATTTGAGCGAATATTCGATGCTTTGTTAGAGATTGACAAAGCGGGTTTATTTGACTTCGACCTGCATAAATCTAACATATTGGTAGATGGCAGTGGTTTTGTGAAATTAATAGATCTTGGAGGAATGTATTCATATAATCCATTAACAGAGTATAACAACTATGGTTTTACATATCCGACGTATCATTTTGTGGAAAGATTCGAGACTAGATTTTTTTTAAGAAGTTTGTTGTTGGAAGAATATAATGGAATCAGTAGATCTAGTGTTCTATTGAAATATAGGATTGAAAAAGAGAAAGCATTAAAATGCTATAACTTAAAACGGGAGTGGTTAAGTGAAAGAGGAGCAGATTCCCAAGTTGTTAAATGGATTGAAGGTTTTTTGACGCAATGGTCACAAGCCTTAAAAAGCGGAACGAAATTATACGAATTGTATGCGAGAGAACTTTTTCGGTCATGTATTATAGATTTGCCTCACAGTATAAATGGAGGACATCTTGATAAAGCCATAATTAAGATAAATGAAATATTGAGGATATTGAATGAAGATTACGATTGCATATTTACCAAAGAAAATATTTGCTCAGATTTTTGCAATGCAAATAAAAGGGAGTATCTTTTAGAAAAATACTCAAAAATTTTGGACAGGATTTACATGCAACAAGACAGAGAAAGATATTATGATTAAGTATTATCGGCTATAACTTTGATTTTCAAATGGAGATAATAGTGGAAAACAAAAAAAAATATAAGATTGGACTTATTTGTTCATCGTTTGAATTACTACACATTGGGCATATTCGAATGATAGAACAAGCAACAGGGCAATGTGAAAGTGTTGTTATTGCTTTAAATTGCTGTCCAGAATCAGGATGGAAAAAGAAGCCCACACAATCGATTTATGAACGCTGGAAGCAAGTGTCAAGTATTAAAGGTGTTGATGTAGTGATTCCATATGAGGACGAGAAAGACTTGGAGTTGCTTATTAGGACTCTGACTTATGATGTTAGAATCTTAGGGGATGATTACATAGATAAGAGTTGGACAGCAAAAGAATATGAAGAAGAACAGGGGATCCAAGCGCTTTTTATAAATAGGGCACATGGCAAATCCACTACAGAACTAAAAAATAGAATCAAAAATATTTAAGGAGAACTAGTAATGGAATCTGGATTAATAATTGCATTATCAAGCTTAAGCTGTGGTGTTATTGGTTTGATGGTAACACTTGTTACTATAATTCGCAAATGGCTGAAAGAAAAAAAGGCTAAACTTACTGCACGTGCTGAAACTGCTGAAGAAAAAATGAAAGCAGAGAATGCTAAACTATTAGCCGAGCGACTCAAAGTCGTTACTGACGCTGTTGCTCATGCGGTAACAGAAGTTGAGCAAATGAAAGCTGAAACTAGTGGGCGAATACCAGCAAAAGTTAAACGAACTATGGGGATAGTCATGGCGCTTGATGAATGTATAAAAGCAAATGTCCAAGATGTTACCAGAGAAGAATTGGGAACAATGGTGGATAGTCTTGTTGATTTTACTAAGACTGTTAATGCCAGAGATAAAGATATAGTCCAAAGGTCTGTTAATTTTGAGAGTGTTAATGGCTAGATCATATATTGACTTAAATTGTTGTAATATTTGATATTTATTAAATTAATTTCAAAAATGTCTGCTTTGTAGTGGACATTTTTATTTCCAAAAAGACGCATTTTTTGTTTGAATTAATCTGCTAAAATATTATGGGGAATATATTCCATAAAATCTATAGCAAACTAAGGAAAGCAAAAAAAGTGAATATTTATAAATATCATTACAAGTCATTAAAGGATAAATTATTTAAATTCGGAAGAAAGATCAATCTCATTAAATATGATGATTTCTTTTGGGAGATGATTCATAATAGTTTTGATGAGGGTGAAAATCCTTGGGAATATCTTATTTCTGAATATCTTGCCTTTTGCTGTAATGAGGAAGATAGAAGATTTATTAACATATGTTTTTTTAGAAAAAATTCAATGGCTTATACGAGTCAAAATTTTCCACTATGCGAGAGATCTTGTCAAGAATGGCGAGAAGAAATTTTCAAAAATTTGATTGGATTGGCTTTACAAAGAGGTTTGATGATTATTGATATCAAAACTTTAAAAATTACAAAGCATTTAAACGAGAAAGGAGGGCGAGATAGTAAAGTATGATTGACATTAAAAAAATTAAAAAATGGCTTATGAGAATTCAGCTTCAGGAGTTGCAGATTAACTCAAAAAGAGAACAGGTTTCAAAAAATAAGAAATTTAAAGAGCAATTTGAAATTATCAGCATAGATTTTGATGATGAAGAAATGCAATTAATTCAGGAAATCAATGATTTTATTTTGATAAGAAAAGAAGTTAAAGATGCTATTTTGAAAATTATTGATGTAAAAGGTAAAGTTGTTTTAGAACATCATTATTTATTAGGCAAAACATTGTGGCAAATTGCACAAGAATTTGGAGAAAATTTGCGCAATATTGAAAGAATTCATAAGAAAGCATTAGCAGAACTAGGACAAATAATAGAGGAAAACAGTAATGAAGATGAAAAAACTAATTAAGTTAAATAAAGATGTGGTCAAGATGGATATCTTTACTTCATTATTGAATTGAAAGAACATTTGATGAGATAGCATTTTGTTTGTCTTAAAATTGATATATAAAATATTCCTAGAAATAATTTAAAAATCAATACTTTAATCATTTGTGGAAAAAATTTAAAAATGCTAAAATGTAATTATATGTAGTATAAAGGAAAAATTATGAAATTATATAAAAAAGATATCTTCATATGTTTGAATTGTAATGAGTTGGAAAAAATATCTCATCTAAAGACTATTAATCTGTCGGGATTCAATAGTCTTGATTTTTTACCAGAATCTATTGGCAATTTAGTTGAATTAGCAGAGTTAAATCTTAGCAATTCTGATTTAAAAAGCATTCCGAAGACAATTGTAGGCTTGAAAAAGTTAAAGAAACTTAGTTTAGCCAATACATATATTAGTCAGTTGCCAAATGAATTGTTTAGCTTGCCAAGTTTGGAAGAGTTGGATTTATCATCAACTGATATATCTGAAATCCCTTCACAAATTTTATCACTAAAAAAATTAAAAAAGTTAATTTTAAGAAATGTTAAGTTGACGAGTTTGCCAGATGAAATTTTTAAACTAAAGAACTTGGAATATTTAGATTTACATAATACAAAAATTAGTTATATTAATGACGAGATAGGTAATTTAACAAAATTAAAAACTATTTATTTATCTAATACAAATATTATAGAAATTCCCAGTTCTTTTAAAGAATTAAAACAACTGAAGAATGTTTCTTTAAGAAATCTTTATTTGAAAGATATCCCAAATTATTTTGCAGATTTGAATTTAAAATTTTCTCATACATATATAGAGGAAGAAAATTCAATCAATCTCTATAATACAACTATTAAGTCAATAGATTCTACTATATGGAATAGAAACACCGAATTTGTACAAATGTTTTTTAAAGCAAGAAGCTCTCAAGGTGGCTCGGTTCCAATTAATGAAGTTAAAGTAATATTTTTAGGTAATGGAGAAGTTGGTAAAACTTATACAATTAAACGATTGTTGAAAAATGGAGAAAATTTAAGCCTAGAAGAGAGCAATACTGAAAGAACACCGGGAATTGACATTAATAAGAAGAAAGAGGTTTTAAGCGATGGAAGAAAAATAATTCTTCAATATTGGGATTTCGGTGGTCAGGAAATTATGTTTTCAATGCACAGGTGTTTTTTGACATCAAGGACTCTATATGTAATTATGTTGAATGCAGCAGCTGTTGACGATTTAACGAGATTTAATGATAACGCAAGAGATTGGCTTAAAACAGTTGAGAACTTTGCAAATGGTTGCCCAGTTCTTTTAGTTATAAATAAGATTGATGCTTGTCCTGCAATTGGACTAGATGAGCTTTCTTTGTATCAAGAATTTAATAATTTAAAAGGCATTTTAAAAATTTCAGCAAGGGATTTTTCCAAAGAAAAATTTTCTATAGTCTTAGAAAAGATTAAAGAGCAGGTTATGGATTTGCCTGGTTGCCAAAACGCACTTCCTCCTTCACAGGATATGGTAAGGAAGGAGCTGTTTAAAATGTCAAAGCAGAAAGAAAAAAATTATATTACAAATGAGGAGTATATTACTTTATGTCGTAAACACGGAATTGTTGAGAATTCAGAAAGACAGGGTTTGCTAGACTGGTTTAATGATTTAGGTGTTAGTATAAGTTATCATAACGACAAAAAAACTACTAGGATAGAGGATTTTAAAGTCCTCAATCCACAATGGATAACAAATGCAATATATGCAATTATAATGTCGGCAAGTAATACTCGTAACGGCAAAATAGAAAAAAACAAAATAGCTGAAATTTTGAAAGCTCCTACCAAGTGTGTTTTGCGAAATATAACTTATACTATGGAAGAAAGTGAGTATGTATTGGATATTATGAGAAAATATGAAATTTCACACCCAATTCAAGATAGCATCTCATATATTTCATACGAATTTATCCCAGCACTGTTGGAAGTGAATACTCCTAGAAGATTGAATTTTGATTTTGTTTCCGAAAGCATATTTTACAAACTAGAATATAAATATTTGCCAGATAATGTCCTGCATAGACTTATGATTCAAATGTATGAAGATGTTGATTTTAACACTATTTGGCGAAAAGGTGTAGAGTTTTCAGATAGGTTAACTGGTTGTAAAGCTTTTGTAGTTACAAAAAATCAATCACTCGAAATTCATGTGGAAAAAAGTCACTATGGGAAATACTATTTTGCTCAAATCTTAAACCGAATAGAGAGTATTAATAAAATGTATAATTTAGTTCCCGATCATTTTTTTGTATGTGGGTTTAAAAAGGGTAATGAAATAATTTATAGATGTTTTGATTATGAGACAGTGATAACAAATTTAAAAAATGGGAATCAAAAAATATGTGCTAAGGAAGATTCAATTAAAATTGTAAACTTATTAGATCCCTATGGCGGATTAAAATATATTAAGGATAATAGAGAAATGAGAGATCAAATTTTTATTTGCTATTCGCATAAAGATAGAAAATTTAAAGAGAGATTAGCAAAGCATTTTAATAGTTTAGCACGAAGGGACTTGTTGATTTATTGGGATGATAGTAAAATAGAAGCTGGTGATAAGTGGAAAAAAGAAATCCAAACAGCTTTGAATAAATCATGTGTTGCTATTTTGCTTGTATCAAAAGATTTTTTAGATTCAGAATTTATAACTGAAGTAGAATTGCCAACGATTTTAAATGAAACATATAACATTACGAGCATTCCAGTGTTAATAGGTAATTGTTTATATGACGAAGTGACGGACATTAAAGACATGCAACTAATTAATAAGCCCTCAGAATGTGTTAGTATATTAACAGATGACGAACAAGACAAATTATGTGTGAAAATTGTAAAAAAGGCAAAATCAATTTTAGAAAAGAGTTATGTGAAAACCAGATAGATTTTTTGTATTTATTACCATTTATAATGCTACCATTTATAATGCTCATGAAATGATAATTTGATAGAGAGTTGTTAATGAAGTCGTTAATATAATAATTTTTTCGTTAAAGAACAGGACGTAATTTTGTAGAAATTATAAGTTTATATTAATAAAATTGCTTGCATAATTTAAGGATTTAAGTTATAATTATTTCAATAAAAGATGAAAGAACAGTTTACCACCATACGAGCTAATGAATAATAAATGATAAATAATATGAATAATAAGTATAATAAATTACCTAATGATTATTATAGCATTGAATTAAAAAATTCGTACTATGTCTTTCACTCATTTTATGGAGAGCCTTTTTTGGTGTCAAAAGTTGATTATGCAAATTTTGTGCAGAATGGATTTCAGCAACCGGCTCTCATTAATGGTGTGGATTTGTCGGAAAAAACTACTCTCAAATGTAAAACAATAATTGATGATTATATTGATAATTATAATTACCCTGAAGTCTTGGATCTTATAATATCGGAACAATGTAATTTAATGTGTCATATGTGTTCTCATGCGCTGTCTTTAAATGTTAGTGATCAGAGCAGACTAGGCACTCCTTCAATGAGTTTTGATTTGGCTAAAAAGTGGATAGATCATTATGTAGAAGTGGTTAAGAAAAACAATTTGCCTGTTTATTCATATCATTTTGGTGCTGCTGAGCCGTTATTGTACAAAAGCCAATTGTGGGGTATCGTAGAGTATATTCATAGTGTATCGACTGATAGAAAAGTAGAATGTTTTTTAAACTCTAACCTAACATTGTTGGATGATAAGGATATTGAATTGTTATCAAAATATAATATAAGGGTTGCAGTAGGCGTTGATGGACTTAGAGAACAAAATGATTCAATTAGAGTTTTTAGAAAAAATCGTGGTGGAACTTTCAATTTGATAGTTGAGAAGATTAAAAGGCTTTTATCTGCTAATGTGCAAGTTGGGGTTAACATTACTTTAACAGATAGAAATTTTGAGGATGTAGATCCTAATGAAGTCTTAAAGTATTTTAGTAAAATAGGCATAAAAACATTGCTTGTAGACAGTGATTTTATAAATCATATTAATGTGTCAGGAGAGCAAATTGTAAATAAATTGATTGAGTTTGAGAATCTTTCAAATGAGTATGATGTTGAAATATTAGGATCTTGGAAAACCCCATATAATATGCTCAATTGCAAGAACTCTAAAACACCTAAATCATTTTGTTATTCAACCCTTGGGAAAAATATGACTGTCACACCTAGAGGAAACCTTACCTATTGTACTTATGCTGCAACGTTGCTATCTAATGATCAGGTTAATGTGGAATTTACATATGCAGAATACATATCCAATATTAAGAAGATTATGCATCAATGTTTACCTGGAAAGAGAGATTTATGTCATGGTTGCCCAATAGAAGGTTTATGCGCTGGTGGATGTCAATTAGCACATGAGCAAAATGGTGAGGAGAATAAAATGTGTGATATTTATTTAGAAGCGGTATACCAACTAGTGATAAACAAATATAGAAATAGATAAAGGAGGGCTTATTTATGCAGGAGATTAAAATTGAAAAAATCGAATTAGAAGACAGAATTTCTATGTGTGGCGGTCGTACTACTTGTTGTAGCTAAATCTACTGAAACATTTTTTATTTTACGGAAATTAAATTGCCTTTATTTTGAAAGATCTAGGCATGTTTTTGTTGTACTTCGATTGATATTTCAGTAGTCAAAACTTTTGTGTGAAGAGATTTGCACTGATTAATTTCTACCAAATATTTCACTATACCTTACTGAAACATTTTTTAGGTAAGGTGTAGTTTTTTGTTGCGATATTTGTAGAATTATGCTATAGTTAGATGACACTAATGATTCCACATGATTACAATTAGCAAATTGCTATTGGTCATGTTAAGAGGGTATTTTTACATATGGAAAGTTTTTTAAAAAATATTAATTTAAGTGGAGATGATCTGCAGTGCTTATGTCTTTGTCATTCAACCTTCTCGAAAGCAGGAGAGAAAATATTGAAGGACAATTTTATAAATGTATCAGAATGTAATGTTTTTAAAAAGCGATTAGTATATTTATTTTACGGAATACCAGCATATAAGAAGAAAGTTGCTGTGATACAAGACTGTGCTCTTCATAATATGGTTTTTCTGCTGGACGAGAAAAACATTAAAAAAGATAGATTATTTCCCTTTGATACAGGCGCATATCATGGCGGTGCTTTTGATAGGCATATCAGTAAATGTGCGTATAATTTAGATGAGTTTGAAATTGCTTCGGGAGATGCCAAAAAATATGTAAAAGTTTTTTTTGATAATAATAGCAACTATGTTTCAAGAAAGGCTAATGTTTGTAAAGAAGCCGAGGATTTTGGGGATTTTTTATGCAAAAGAGTTATAAGCATGATAACTTCTACGGCTCAAGAAGATTACGATGATCGGTGTGCGGTTGTTGAGATTCAAACAGGTAAAATTAATAATTTATTTAAACATTTAGATGCTATTATTATGAGTAACGACATATATGAATCATTAAACAATAGAGAGAGTCATATATTAGAGAGTATAAAACGAGCAAATATTGAAATAATTTGTTATGATACTTTTGGGCTTTTAGAGACTACTGCACATATTGTATCTATTTATACTGAGATTAAAAAGTATTATATAGCAAAAGGTTTGATTTAATGAAAATAAATTATTTAAGTGTTTATGATTTAGAGACGCCGCAGTTTGCGTATGTCATTTGTAAAAAGAATGACAAGTATTTTGCAGTAGTAAATGATGGGAATGGATGTGTTTGTGGTTTTCAGGAGGTTGAAATTGTTTCAACTGAATTAATTAAAGTAGAGCAAGATTTTGAAATTGCAGTTGGTGATGAAAGTATATATGCTTATTATTATATTGATGGACAAGTTGTGGGTAAGTTAAAAGATTTCCTGCCAAAATTAGAGCAAATAATACATAATGAAAATCTATCAAGATTTTCATTGAGATCAGTGCATAATTTTTTAGATAGACATGATTTTCCCAAAAAAAAAACTGAAATTGATTTAGAAGAAAAATATTCTTTAGCAAGTGCTTATCATTATGGAGGAGAGGGTAGAGAGAAAAATATTCAAAAAGCCTATTCTCTCTATTTGAAACATAGAGAAGATGATCCTAAATTTAAGTTTGGATTAGCATATTGTTA
Source organism: Bacillota bacterium (assembly GCA_009779975.1). Taxonomy (GTDB): domain Bacteria; phylum Bacillota; class Clostridia; order Christensenellales; family Pumilibacteraceae; genus WRAY01. The sequence continues at coordinate 22,355 of WRAY01000002.1, forward strand.
TGAGAAAGGATTAATAGTTAATTTGAATCTTAAAGAAGAAGCGACAAGGCTTTTTGATGAATGTTTAGTTGGGATTAAAAAACAGGCGGAAAACGGGAATAAATTTGCTTGCTTTATTTTGGGTGTTATGTATGATATGGGCTATGGGCTTAAAAAAGATATACATAAAGCCGTTATTTGGTATAAGAGGTCAGCAGAACAGGGTTATGCTAATGCCTTGAGAAATTTGGGAATGTGCTATCACAATGGTAATGGAGTAAAACACAACGCAGAAGAGGCAGTTCGGTTGTTTAAGTTGGCCGCGGAACAAGGAGACGCGATGGCGTTGAATAACTTGGGATCTTGTTATCAGTATAATCGCGGAGTAGAAAAGGACATAGGCAAAGCAATATATTTTTACGAGTTATCAGCAAATAAAGGTCATGCAAAAGCTCAAAATAATTTAGGTATTTGTTACGAATTGGGTTACATAGATAGAAAAAATATAGACAAGGCTGTTGAATTGTATAAAATGGGAGCAAAAGGGAGAGATATGTTTGCTCAATATAATTTAGGGCGTTGCTATCATTATGGGAAAGGGGTGTTAAAAGATATTAACAAGGCAGTTGAGCTTTACACTTTAGCGGCACATCAGTCGCATATTTTGGCACAATATGTTTTGGGGAATATTTATGAGTATGGTGAAAGTGTGATTGAAAAAGATGCAAATAAAGCTGTTTCTTGGTATCAAAAAGTAACAGAACATGAAAATAAAAAGCCACACTTCAGTTTGAAAAGTTACTTGAATTCAAAAAAAGAAGTTAAAGTTCGCAATCGCTCTGATTTGTTAAAATTTGAATTTGCTTCGGACTTTATATTGTCTGAAGAAAAAAATGATGTAAAATTTGATGATCCTATTGATGAAGATCAATTTGACGAAATTAAGCGTTTATTGATTTCTTATGCAATTATACATTGTGTTAATAGTTTTAGAGAAAATTATGCCTAATTATTTATTGATTATTTTCACGGTTTTTAGATGTAAGTTGCTTAATTTAGCAAGTTGTTTTTGTTAATTAGCATCAAATCACCATTTAATCAGTTTTAAACATATTTTAATAAGTAATAAAGCCTGAGAACTCTTTTTTGTTCTCAGGCTTTGTCAATTTATGGGGGGTGGTTTACACTATTTTAGGTTGCAATTTTAATAAATATTTTTGAATTAATGTTTTTGATAGTCGTTTATGGTTGTATAGTTTTATAGAAGATGATATGATTGTTTTATGAATCCGAATGAACTAATGAAGAAAAAAATTGATGACTTAGAGAAGTTTGTAAAGAATCCTGTTATTTTGCACTTTGATAGACAGTGGAAGAAGTTAATAAAACAACATGGATTGGATGCATCAAGACCAAAAGAAAATTTTGTTCGTAGCATGATAAAACCTGTCATGTTTGAAATCAATTGCCAACTGAATAACAGCGGTCAATTTGAGATAACATTAGATACAAATTTTATTTTGGATATGGCTAATATTGAGTCGATAACTGAAGCAATTTTTTATTACCATTGGTTTCATACAAAAAGATTGAGTGATAATGAGAGGGCAGTGACGGCTAAATGTAATAAGTATCAGCAAAGACTTGTATATGAAGTGGCTATGACCATAATTACTCGGATTAACGATAAAAAATTAAAAGCAGTAACAAGTGAGTTGTCGCCAGAAATAGTATCTTGCAGAGAAATATGTGATTTAATATTTGAATTGATGATTAAGTCAGTCAACAGCGGCACTCATCCTCATGAAGGAATATTTGAGATTTTTCAAAATACAATATTGACTGCAAAAAGTGTTTTGAAGTTGTTGTCGGATGGTCAGGGAAGAGAGGCTTTTATTCTTTGGCGCAACTTGCATGAACAAGAGAGTATTTTATTAGTGATGGTTTGTCATTTGAATGCTGTAAAAGCATTTATGGAACATTCAAAGTTCGTGAAACTTGAATTTAGTCATTCGAGAGAGAGAATAAAAGAAGAATCGGGTGGTAAACTTGCAATAGAAATGCTAAAAGAAATAGATTGTCTTGAGGAAGAGTTGACAAAGCGAATGAAAAATCATAGTATAACACAGCGTAGTGCTTATATTAATTATGGTTGGCTGCTTGAAATTGACGGGTTTATAAAATGGCTTGAAGAACTGAAAGAAGAAAAAAAGAGCAAGTTAAGTTTTACAGGACTACAACAATTTGCAGGATTTCCTAATTATGAAACTAAGCGTGAATCATATAAATATGCATGTAAGTTTATTCATCCAACATTTCATACGATGCGGCTTGATAAAAAAGGAACTTACCAGCCATGTATTTATTCTCTGATTCCGTCAATACAAAACATATCAAAAATGTTTTATAATTATTTTGTTAAAAACAATTTATTCTATGACGAGAATCTTAAATTATCTATGGAACAATTGATGATAAGGTTAGAAGAAGACTTAAGAATCTTGATTGCAAATGATAAATTGGAATAGGAAAGAATGTTGTTAGAAAATAAGTATGATTTTTGGTAAAAATTTGCATCAAACACCAATTTTATTGATATTTCAACTCAAATCCATGTTTATTTTAATGGATTGCTTTTATGTAATGAATATAATAAAAGAAAAATATTTTCAATATGGTGCCGTTGAAATAAAGCATCTAAAATCAAAATGTTCGAAGCTCGCGGCGGTTATTGAAGAAGTTGGCTGCATTAGTCGAGCGGTTATACCTGATTTGTTTGTGGCGCTTGTTCGGAATATTGTTGGACAACAGATTTCAACGAAGGCGGCTGACACAATATCTTCGAGGATTGAGTCTTTGGCGCAGTTAATAACACCTGAAAACATTGCTGCTTTGACGATAGATGATTTGCAAAAGTGTGGAATGAGTTTTAGAAAAGCTAGTTATATTTTGGACATTGCAAATGCTGTTTTGAGCGGAGAGTTGGATTTAGATGAATTGCATAAGTTGTCTGACGATGAAGTTGGAAAAAGGCTGAATTCTCTAAAAGGACTAGGAATTTGGACAGCAGAAATGCTGATGATATTTTCTATGGGGCGGTCAAACATTTTAAGTTTCGGCGACCTTGCAATTCATAGAGGACTTAGAATGATATACGGGTTAGAGAAAGTTGACAAAAAGATGTTCGCCGAGTTCAAAAAATTATATACACCATATGCCAGCACAGCAAGTTTATATCTATGGGCAGTGGCGGGCGGAGCGTGTTCAAATTTGATTGACCCTGCTAAAAAATAAAGTGCTTTGATAAACAATTCACATCAAAGTCATGTTTGAATATTGATAAGAATCAAAAGCGCTAGAAGTTAAAAATTAGAAGCTAAAAGAGAACATTGCAAGTATTTTGCAATGTTCTTTGCATTCTTCTTTGCAATGTTCTTTGCAATCATGAATTGTAGCAAAAAGCGTTAAAAAGTCCATAAAAACCGCATTTTTGCTTATATTTAGGTTTAATTTAGAGTTTTTTGTGTCAAGGTTGCAAGATTGCAAAGTGACTTAGAGTTTTAAGTTTTTTGATAAATTTTCTATCATCCACAAGATATGGATTTTTGCCTCATTTGGAAGAGACTCAATTAAGGAAAAGAGTCTTATATTGTTTTTGCATGAATTAACTACGGTTTCGTTTTCGTTGCAGAACAGTTGCGCTAAAGATATATCAAGAGCGCAACTAAGTTTTTCTATTGAAGTGATTCTTGGTGAGTGCTTTTTTGTAAGAATATTTTTTATTGTTGGTTCTGGAACTTCACTAGACAAACTTAATTCTCTAAGGCTTATTTTTTTGTTTTTCTTTAGAGTATTGAGTTTATAGATATAATGCATTATGATTACCTCGTAATTTTATTACGGACTTTTAATAGTGAGATAAACATAAACTCCTGATTATATACAGTGGCTAGCATATTTATTTGTATAATAAAGAAATTGGATAAAAAACGATCCAAAAAACTTAAAAAAAGATGAAAAACTGTTATCTGCGATTGTTTTTATTTTGATATAATGTGTTTGTTAAATGTTGAAGGCAAATAAAAATTACAAATTAAAATATTATGATTCAGTAAATTCTCGTGATGTTGACTGGCTGTGGTATCCATATATTCCTTATGGAAAAATAACTATTATACAGGGCGATCCTGGTGATGGTAAAACTACTTTTGTTTTGAATTTAGTAGCGCTTCTTACTCAAGGAAAATCTTTGTCACAAACTGATAGTGAGAAAGAGGCAATTGTAGCAATTTATCAAAATGCTGAAGATGGAATTGAAGATACTATAAAGCCAAGACTAGAGAGTGTCGGCGCTGATTGTTCAAAAGTTGCATATTTAGAATATGATGGCAAGCCAATAACTCTGTCGGATGATAGAATTGAACAAGCAATAGTGAATAGTGGTGCCAAATTGTTAGTGTTAGATCCTCTTCAAGCATTTATGGGTAATGCTGATATGAATCGAGCAACAGATGTTCGTGCATTAATGCAAAAACTTGCTAAAATTGCAGATAGAACGGGATGTGCAGTTGTGCTGGTGGGACATATGAACAAGGCTACTGCCGGAAAAGGTATTTATAGAAGTCTTGGCTCAATTGATTTGATTGCAGCGGCAAGAAGCGCTTTACTTGTTGGAAAAGTTAAAGACAATGAAAGTGTTAGGGCAGTTGTTCATATTAAAAGTAATCTTGCACCTCAGGGAAAACCTATCGCATTTGAATTGTCTGAAAATTATGAGTTTAGATTTATTGAAGATTATGAAATTACTCAAGATGAATTGCTTGGCGAGTCAGCGTCGTTTGATGATGGGAAAATCGGGAATGCAGCAAAAATAATTTCAAATATCTTAAAAGACAAACAAGTATTAGCAAGCGAAGTAATTGGTGCGTGTAAAAATTCTGGGTTAAGCACAAGAACAATTTATTCAGCAAAGAATAAACTTGGTGTCAGATCAACAAAAATTGATAGCAGGTGGGTTTGGGAGATTGAGAGCGAAGGAGAATCCTTTGAGGATAATAGAACTAATGAGTAATGAATCTACAGAAAAAAAGGCTTATTTCGGAAGTCCAGAATACAGCGGGCGCATAACCATATCTGAAGTGCTAGTCCCAAGTGAACACAAAGTTGTCTATGGAAGAAAGCTTCGTGTCACAGCATACATTAGAGTTTCAACAGATTCGTTAGAGCAAGAAGGTTCTCTGAAATTGCAAAGAGAATATTTTGAAGCACTAATTAGGGCGAATCCAAATTGGGAATATGTTGAAATCTATGAGGATGATGGAATTTCGGCTACAAGTGTTGATAAGCGAAAAGGCTTTTTGAGAATGATCGAAGATGCGAAGGCTGGCAAAATTGACTTGATATTAACAAAAAGTATTTCTCGTTTCGCACGAAACTTAGGGGATTTGTTGCATTATGCGAATTTGTTAAATAATCTTTCGCCGCCTGTTGAGGTTCAGTTTGAAACAGATAGAGCGTCTACATTTGGCTCTAGCGGTCAGTTGATGTTGACCTTGCTAGGGTTGTTTGCACAAGAGGAATCTAGGAAGAAAAGTGAGGCAATTAATTGGGCTATTGATAATATGTTTGCTCAAGGTAAGTTTTATGTCCATCCAGCGCCATTAGGCTTTATTAAAGAAAAAGGTAGAGATAAACCTTTAGTGGTTCATGAAGAGGATGCCAAGACAGTGAAACTTTGCTATGCAATGACAGCGGAAGGATATTCGTTCGAAGACATTGCAGGTACATTGAATATGTTAGGTAGGCGCAGAAAACTTGGTAATGTGAAATGGACTGCAAGTGGCGTTATGTCACTCTTAATGAATGAGAAGTATAGAGGTGACCTGAGGGCTAGAAAAACTGTTACGAGAGATTATTTGTCACAACGCTCAATCAAAAATGAAATTATTGTCGATGGAGTGAAGAAATCATATAAGCCGCAGTATTATGTAACTGAGCATCATGAGCCGATTGTCCCGCACCTAGCATTTGATGTGGCGTTGAGAATAATTAAAAATCGCGTTAAAAGGAATGATGGTGGACTGCCATGTTTAAAAGCTATTCCTAATGGTGTTTTCAAGGGGTTTATAACTATTAATAAGAAAGTGAAGGGATATTCGTTGGGAGATTATGTTGAAGCATCTAAGATGGTTGATGAACACGATGAAGAAGAGATTTATATAACCGCAGATAAAGCAGGAGTGTTTGATCTTAGGACTTATGAGACAGTTTCTACTCTTTTATTTGATGAAGAGAAAAATAGGATTTCTTGCACGATTAAAGACAGCGCAATAACATTTAATGCAGCATGTAGGCACTCACTAAATTCTAATGAGGTGGAGGTATTGTTTCATCCGCAAAAAGCGCTTGTTGCGATTAGACAGGTAACAGATAAAGCAGATTCAATTGCAATTGCTGCTCGAAACGGTGTGAGTAAGAAAGTTGCGCTGAGTAGTTTTCTTCCAGTTGCGCTTGAGTCGGCAGGATTGAAAGAGGCTTTTAAGTATCGTATATATGGAACCCAAAGAGTTAGGAATGGTGAAAATATTATTTTATTTGATCTTAGTGATGCACAAATTGTCCCAGATAAAAAAGGTTCTAACGAAGTTTCATTTATCTTGCCATCAAGATATGCGCAAAGCTATGGAAAAGAATATTATTCTAATTTAGTTTCCAGCGGATTACATAGGGTAGATGTTGATGACCTGTGGCAAGCATTACAAGAAAGTAAAGTTTACGACCCACTTGCAGGGCAAGTGCTAGAACTCAAAGAATTTTGCAATGAAGTAATGAATGAATTTGGAATAGGAGGTGTCACTAATGAGTGATGAAAAAGAAGATATCGTAGATATCGAAAATGAACCAATGATAGAAAATGAGGAAATTGTTGGTGATGAAAATGATGAAAAGTCGATTGAGCAGATTGACAAAAAGGAACTCTTTACAAAAGCTGTTAAGGGTGGGATGGTTGAGTATATCGAGCGCGAAGTTGACAGGTTTAACTTTGATGGTTATGAAGTTGTTCGGCGTGAATTATTCTCAAAAGCTAATTGTCCAGCAGTAACATTAAAATATGGTAGTGTTCTTTTCAATGTTCGTGCAGTTAGAAAGTTTGATGAATGTTTGTTTGTGCAAATTCTTGTTAACAAAGAAGCTAAACGAATGATAGTCAAGCCTTGCGATGAATATGCAAAAGAAGGTATTCAGTGGAGTAGAATTGATAAAAGAGAAAAGATAGTATCACGAGAGATACGAGCAAAAGGTTTCACTGCACAATTGTTTAATGATATGGGTTGGAGCCTTAACGGAACAATAAAAATGTTAGGAACACTTTTAAAATGTGGTGATGAGAAAATTTTTGTTTTTGATTTAGTTAATGCGGAAAAGTATTTGCGCATTTTATCTCCGACAGCAGAAAATCCTAATCGCTATGAGAGAGTGCCATTCATGCCATCACATTGGGAAAATAATTATGGCGATGCCTACGAAAAAAGTCTTGAGCCTTTGGTTAAGACTTTTGAGGATATTCCCGAAGGGTTTGTAAAAATTGTATTGCCACCAATATCTTCAAAAAAGTCAGCAAAAAATGATGATAATGAGCAAGCGAGTATGTTTGAGTCAAAAGAACATGAAGGTGAAAATTTGGCGCAAGAAGCCCAGCAGGAAAATGTAGAGCCATCTTCAATAGAGAGTAAGTTAGTAGAGAATACTCAGGAGGTAAAAGTAGATGAGTCAGAATAGTGAATTTATTTCAGAGTCAGTTTATGGAGTTGATTGCCCATATATTGACATGCAGTGGGAGAGAGGTAAATTTTTTATTTCAAACCCAGTATTGAGACTTCTGGGGAATCCAGGGGGAATAAAATTTCGCTGGAATTGTGATAAAAAAATTCTTGCTATTGGAGCGACAGTTTTAGATGACCCTGACGGATATCCTGTGATAGGAAAAAATTATTCTAATTTTGGATCGCTGTCAATGGGGTGCATAACGCTAATATCAGCAATTTGGAAAAGTATGGATTGGGATAGGGGGCTGAAATATAGAATTGTAGCTAGATACAATGTTCCAGACAATATTGCAATATTTGAGTTGGACTCCGCTGAAGGACTCGAAATAATAAGAAATGTTCGTGGAGGGAGGCAGAAGAGAAAAGTGGTAAACATTGAAAACTTGAATAATGATATTTCAAAGTAGAAAAGGAAGGATAAAGTTTAACTTTTTATGCGTTGATATGTTCCGCTTAAATATTTTAAGAAATGAAAAGAGCAAAAAAAAGACCCGCACAAAGATTTTTTAAGTCTTTGTGCGGGTCTTTTCGCATTGTAATTTCATTAAATTTGAATCAAAAAGTTATTTGGTCGAGGTTGACTATCCAAATCGTTTGAACTTGCCACTTAACCAGTGGTGTCGTTTAATAACGCTCATGATTTGTTGATATTCGGCAGCATCGTTACTTGAGATCTGATTCTTTCCTAGGTTGTAGCCTTTTTGCTTGAGCGATTGAAAGACAACTACAAGCAAGATTTTACTAATATCACTATAGAACTTTTCGCTCGCTGGAGCATAGACATTCAACGGCGCATTAAAACCATTGATGCTTTTGTCAAATCGCATTTCTTCATCGGTAGGGAGGTTATATCGCTTTCGCAAGTTTTCAATTGCTGTTGGGTCTCGCAACCCAGTAAACGGCTTGAGCAAACAAATATGGCTTCGCCTATCCCAAACAATCTTTGGCATAACAAAGCCATTTCCATCTTCATAAAACTTTGCAAACTCTTTGCCATATAGAGTGTAATAAGGAGTAAGTTCGTCCTTAGCATTTTCAATTCCAACATCATCGTAATAGTCTTTGAAAATTGTCTCAGCCCATTTCGCAAATTCTTCAACTTCAACTGCAAAACTTGCATTATTCTCTTTTTTGTATTTTGCTAAATTTTCTTTCACTTTCAAGTGTCCGATAAAAAATGCGACAATAACTGTCACAATAATAATTAGCTCAATTGTCATGATTTTTTCTCCTTCTTATAATTAAAAGGCTGTTACAATTGTTTGCTTGCTACAGCACATATCCTTTTGTGTTTTAGATTTTTTTGGTTTCTAATTTAAAGGTCGCAGTTTAGTAAACTACGACCTTCATTTCAATTCTATAGAAAGTTGATTATTTTTGGCAGAAATAACAATCTAGCTTGAAAGTTTTCCTTTGGTGCTATCGAGTTATTTTTAAATTTTACAATATCTGCTTGTGGGATTGGATTAAGAGGGAAGTCCTCACCATACTGTTCATACAGATTCTTAATCACCTCAGAGCAATTAACTATGTTGACTTTCGGGATTTCTGCATTAGTTAAATTTGGGTGCTGTGCGAGGATATATGGCTTAATAAGTATGAGCGCGGCGGGCATTTCGTGAGCATATATTTCAACACCGAGCATGTAAGTCACCAATTCATCCAAGTGGTTTAAATCAGACACTAAATTTAGACCAGTTGTGATAGTTAGCAATTGTTCAAGTTTAAACAATTTTGCTCCACTAGAATTTTGCGATTGGATAATTGCATCTTCAAAGGATATTTGCTGTTCTTCACGAGTCGTTTCTAATTGTGCCGCACTGGCTACTCTCGTGTATGTAGCCACACTAGGGGTTGAGTTGGTTTTTGTTGACATAAAATGCTCCTATATTTTTCATAATTACTTTTCTTTATTGCCTTTATTGTTGATTATATATATGCAATTATTTTAGCTTATAAAACTATATGGTGTTTTTATGTTGCTAACATCAATAACAACCGTCGCCATAAAATATGTAAAACTCCTTTTATATCTATTATCTAACATTTTATGCGCGGAGTTCCTTTCATGTTCCGAAAAAAACCGCATGGGCGATCAGATGCTTGCTCTTGCAATTTGTTTTATTATATTGATGAAGTTGCAAAAAAATAGTTGACTTCTTATTATATTTTTGGTATATTACAATTGTAAAAAAGGGAGATTTTTATAATGATGAAAAACAAAGACCTAGGGCTTGCCACAAAAGCAATTCATGCAGGGACAAAAAGAGATTTGCAATATGGCTCGCTTGTTATGCCGATTTATCAAACTTCAACTTTTATGTTCGACAGTTGTGAGCAAGGCGGTAAAAGATTTGCCGGAGAAGAGCAAGGGCATATTTACACACGGCTTGGAAATCCGACAACGGATGTTTTAGAAGCAAGAGTTGCCGCTCTTGAAGGGACTGAAGCGTGTGTTTTTTTCAGTTCCGGAATGGGTGCGATATCAAGTGTTTTTTGGACAATTTGCAAATCAGGCTCACACATTGTTGCCGACAAAACTCTTTACGGCTGCACATTTTCATTTTTGAAACATGGTATGACCCGATATGGTGTTGATGTTGATTTTGTTGATTTGTCTGACACAAAAAACCTTGAAAAAGCACTTAAAAAAGAGACAGCGGCAGTTGTCTTTGAAACGCCGGCAAATCCAAATTTGAAAGTTATTGACATCAAAAAAATTGCAGACATCAGTCATGCTTTCAACAAAAATATCAAAGTAGTTTGCGACAATACTTTTGCAACTCCGGTATTGCAGCAGCCAATTGCTCTTGGCTGTGATGTTGTTGTTCATTCAGCGACAAAGTTCCTAAATGGTCACGGTGATGTTATCGCCGGGTGTGTGTGCGGAACAAAAGAATTTTTGACTGAAGTGAGGCTGTTTGGATTAAAAGACATGACAGGGGCGGTATTAGGACCGTTTGAGGCGTTTCTGATAATGAGAGGATTAAAAACTCTTGATATAAGAATGGAAAGACATTGCTTGAATGCATTGAAATTGGTTGAATATTTGCAAACTAACAAAAAGGTTGAAAAGATATATTTCCCGGGCTTGAAAGAGCATCCAAACCATGAAATAGTAAAAAAACAAATGAAAACTTTTGGGAGTATGATTGCTTTTGAAGTGAGCGGCGGAAGGCAAGCAGGTGCAAAATTATTAGACAACATGAAACTATGCTCTCTTAGCGTGAGTTTAGGCGATGCTGAAACATTAGTCCAACACCCTGCGTCAATGACTCACTCGACTTATGATGCGGAGTCATTAGCCCTTGCTGACATTTCAGAAGGCTTAGTTCGTGTCTCAGTGGGACTGGAAAACATAGAAGACATAATTGCCGACTTTGAACAAAGTTTTAAAAAAATTTAAGATTGAGTTAGTTGTTTTAATTGACAAGGGTCTTTGACTCTTTTGATTGGAAAGTGCTTGTCAAGCAAGTATTACCAACAAAACAGTAGAAGACTGTTGACTAGGTCCTCGACTACTTTGTTGTGGAGTTTCATGTAGTAGAAATTTCAGACAAAAGCATTGAAAATGCTTTACAAAGATGACAAAAATTAGTAAAATTAGTGATGAGGAAACCTTGATGAATAATCATGGTTTCTTGTCGTTTTAGAGAGCAAGGAGCATAAAATATAGGGACAGACGCTCTCATCTGTCCGAAACAATTAATGAAAAAACAAATGAACAAAAAAGCAATTAAAACAGAAACAAACAGCACCAAAGAGCGCTTTAATTTTTGGTTGGAAAATGTCAAAGATGAAACTCTAAAAGAAGAACTCATTGAACTAAAAAAAGATTCCCAAAAAATTGAAAACGCATTTTATCGTGACCTTGAGTTTGGAACGGCAGGGCTAAGAGGTGTTTTGGGTGTCGGGACCAATATGATGAATGTCTACACCATCAAAAAAGCAACCTATGGAATTGTTCAATACATGCTTGAGAATTCTCTTAAAAGTTTGGCTATTTCCTATGACTCCCGCATTAATTCAGAATTGTTTGCAAAAACAACGGCACAAGTTTGTGCAAGTTATGGAATAAAAATATACCTTTCGTCAGAATTAATGCCGACGCCATTTTTGTCATATATGGTGCGTGAACTTAAATGCGGCATGGGCGTGATGATAACTGCAAGCCACAATCCGGCGAATTACAATGGCTACAAAGTCTATAACTCTGACGGTTGCCAAATTACTGATGCTGCTGCTAATGATTTAATTTCACGCATTAACAAAATCGACCCATTTTCAGTCCAAACTGACGACTTTGACGATTTGATAAAAAGGGAACTTATCCATTTTACAGACGAAAAAATAATAGAAAGTTATATTGAACAAGTCAAAAAACAATCGCTTCACACAATTAAGAACACAAAAATTTTGTTCACTCCGTTAAACGGAGCAGGATATAAACTTGTTCCCAGAATTTTGAAAGAAAGCGGAGCAACTAACATTGAAACAGTTTTTGAGCAATCAATGCCGGATGGCAGATTCCCGACTTGTCCATATCCAAATCCTGAGAGTGCAGATGCACTGTCTATTGCTATAGAAAAAGCAAAAGAGGCAAAAGCAGACATAGTCATTGCAACCGACCCCGATGCTGACAGAATGGGAGTTGCTGTTCGTGATAAAGAGGGCAGTTACAAAATACTGTCCGGAAACGAAATAGGAGTCCTGTTGACCGATTTTATTTTCTCAAAACGAAAAGAAAACGGAACGCTGCCTAAAGTTCCTGTTTTTGTCAAAACAATCGTTTCAACTCCGCTTGCTGCTCTTGTCGCTGAAAAATACGGTGCAGAAGTTTTCAATGTCCTGACAGGATTCAAATATATCGGAGAAATCATCGGGCGGCTTGAAGAGAAAGGCGAACAAGATAGGTTTATTTTTGGTTTTGAAGAAAGTCTTGGTTTTTTAGCAGGCACTCATGTTCGAGACAAAGATGCAGTGGTGGCAAGCATGCTGACTGCTCAAATGACTGAATACTATCTTGAAAATGGTAAAACACTCATCTGCCGACTGAAAGAAATTCACGACGAATTTGGTGAAATTTTTCTCATCACAAAAAGTTTCAAATTCCCGGACGCACAAGGCTTTCAAAAAATGCAAGACCTGCTATCAAATCTTCGTAAAAACACCTTAACACATCTTGCAAACGATATCATAACTTCTTCCATAGACTATGAAACTCAAACAGAATTCGAATTGCCAAAATCAAATGTCCTCTTTTATGCAACTAATTCCGCCTCACTAATCATACGCCCCTCAGGAACAGAACCCTTAATCAAAGCCTACCTAAGTGCAAAAAGCATTGAAACACTCCAAAAGATGATTGATGAGGTTGAAAATATTTTAAAAAGATAGAACAAAAAATTCTCCTGCAAAATTGTGAGGAGAATTTTTTGTAATATAATTTTTTAATGTCGTTTTTGTTGATTTTAATTTTTGCGTGTAGTATAATTAAACTATAAGTTATGAAAAAGAATACATCAAAAATTTGGAATTTTGAAAAAATGCAAGGCTTAGGCAATGATTATATTTATTTTGATTGTCTTGATGAACCGATTGAGAATATGCGGGATGTTGCAAAAAGATTGTCTAATCGCAATTTTGGCATTGGCGGAGACGGTGTTGTTTTTATTTGTCCTTCGCAATTAGCGGATGCAAAAATGAGAATGTTCAATGCTGACGGCTCTGAAGCAGAGATGTGCGGTAATGCCATAAGGTGCGTTGCAAAACTAATGTATGACAGCGGACGGGTTGACAAAAAACGAAAAAAGATTGACATCGGAACACTATCAGGAGTGAAAAATATTGCTCTTAATATCAAAAAAGGCGTTGTTCAAAGTGCGAAAGTAAATATGGGAAAACCCATTTTAGATGCTTCAAAAATTCCTGCAAATTTTGGGATAGAAGAGATAATAAGCCATGAAACAAAGTTTGGCGGCATCCAATGTGTTATAACTTGCGTTTCAATGGGCAATCCTCATTGTGTTGTTTTTGTTGACACACTCAAGAACTTTGAAGTTGAAAAAATCGGAAAACTTATTGAAAATGACCCAAGATTTCCCCAAAGAGCAAACATTGAGTTTGTTGAAATATCGGATGAAAAAAATCTTAAAATGCGGGTGTGGGAGAGGGGGAGCGGAGAAACCTTATCTTGCGGAACAGGAGCGTGTGCCTCTGTTGTTGCGGCAGTATTAAACGGATATTGTCAAAAAAATGAGGATATAACTGTTGAGTTGCTTGGCGGAAATCTTGTTATTAACTACACAAACGACACAGTTTTTATGACAGGCGAAGCAACACATGTTTTTAGCGGAACAATAGAGATTTAAAAATGGGATTGCTATTTTTTCGCGGCAAACAAACAAATAGTCATTATGGACGCAAAGGAGATATTTTAAAAAATGAACTATAAAATTTTGGTTATTAATCCCGGCTCAACTTCAACGAAAATTGGGCTTTATAAAAATGAGAAGGAATTGTTCAACGAAAATGTTGTTCACCCTCAGGATGAAATTGAAAAATTTGATTCTCTCATTTCTCAAATCCCAATGCGAAAAAAACATATTTTAGAAGCACTGAAAAAGCATAAAATAAATGTTGAAGATTTATCTGTCGTTATGGGTCGAGGCGGACTGTTTCCGCCGATTAATGCAGGCGGCTACATTGTGAATGATGCAATGATTGACTTAGTCATGAATGAAAAAATTCCGTCTCATGCGTCTAATTTGGGAGCGGTCTTAGCGGACGGTATTGCGAAAGAAGCAGGGGTTAATGCTTATATTTATGATGCAGAGTCATCTGATGAGTTTTTTTCCGTTGCACGAATAACAGGAATGAAAGAGATTGTCAAAAGAAATCTATGTCATGTCTTAAACAGCAAGGCAGTGTCGAGATGGTATGCTGAGTCTGTTTTTAAAAAATATGAAAAAATCAACTTGATAGTTGCTCATTTGGGCGGCGGCATTAGTATCAGCGCTCACAAAGAAGGAAAAATAGTTGACAGTCTCTCCGATGATAACGGACCTTTTGCTCCTGAGCGAGCCGGGTGTATTCCTGCAATGGATATGATAGAGTTGTGCTACAGCGGAAAATTTTCAAAAAAAGAAATGCAAAAAAAAGTTCGCGGATTAGGAGGGCTAAGAGATTTGCTCGGAACATCCGACGGGCGTGAAATTGCAAAAAGAATGGAAAACGGAGACGATGAGGCAGTCCTTGTTATGGATGCTCTTGCCTATAATGTTTCAAAAGGAATAGCACATCTTGCTCCTGCACTAAAAGGAAAGTTTGAGGCAATAATACTCACCGGTGGCTTAGCGAATGAAAAATTTTTGACTGAAAAAATCAAAGAGTATTCTTCATTCTTAGGAAAAATTGAAGTTTTGCCCGGTGAGCATGAAATGCAAGCACTAGCCTTAGGCGGTCTTAGAATTGTTCGTGATAATGAGGTGGTTAGCAGGATGTGATAATTTAGTGAAATAATTTCTTAAGAACTCGTCAATAATTGACGAGTTTTTTGTTTAGTTGAATGAGGACAAAAACACTTGCTAATTTTCTTTTTATGAGATAAACTATTTATGTGAAGAAAATGCAGAATGACTTTTTTGACAATCTATCGCTTTCTAAAAAAGCGTTGCCTTTGGCTGCAAGAATGCGTCCGGAGACATTTGACGAGTTCATCGGACAAGGTCATATTTTGGCTAAGAATTCGTTGTTAATGCGTGCAATTCGTGCAAAGAATCTTGGCTCATGTATATTCTATGGACCGCCGGGAACCGGAAAAACAACGCTTGCATCGCTTATTGCAAAGGGTGATGAGGGGTCAGCATATGTTGCGCTGAATGCGGTGGCTTCCGGTGTTGCGGATGCAAAAAGAGAAATTGAAGAAGCGAAAGAGCGGTTGAAAATGTTTGGTAAAAGAACATATTTGATTTTGGATGAATGCCACCGTTGGAACAAAGCCCAACAAGACTGTATCTTGCCGGCAATGGAAGACGGCACAATCATCTTCATCGGTTCAACAACAGAACACCCATATATCGCAATGACAAAACCGATACTTTCAAGGTGCAAAATTTTCGAGTTCAAAAAATTAACTGCTACTGAGATTGAAGTCGGACTAAAAAGGGCATTGACCGACAAAAAAAGAGGAATGGGGAACTACGACATAAAATTAGAAGACGGCTCACTTAATCAACTTGCAAACTATGCAAACGGCGATTTTCGTCATGCTTTGAATGTTTTGGAATTATCGGTTCTTTCAACTGCTCCGGATGAAAATGGAACAATACATTTGAACGAAAAAGTGTTCAAAGAATGTTTGCCGACCGTTTTAGTGTCAGTTGATGAAGGACTGCATTATGATGTTTTGAGTGCGTTTTGCAAATCATTAAGAGGGAGTGATGTTGATGCGTCATTATATTATGCCTTTCGTTTGGTTGAAGCAGGGGGAGACCCGCTTACTATTTTCAGAAGATTAATCGCTCATGCCTCGGAGGATGTCGGAATGGCGGATTCAAATGCATTGCAGTTTGTGGTCACTGCCATGACCGCCTATGAAAAAATCGGAATGCCAGAAGGCGGCTTGCCGCTTTCTCATGCAATAATCTATATCGCAAGCGCCCCAAAATCAAACGCAGTTTTAATTGCAAAAGCAAAAGCCCAAGAACTTGTCAAAACAAGACCCGACGACAATGTTCCGCATTATTTAAGAGACAGAAATTATCCATCAACCCTTGACGACAAAACACAATATATCTATCCTCACGACCATGGCGGTTATTACTCAAAACAAAAATACTTGCCCAAATCGTTGCAAAACGAAACATTATATGAACCAACCGAAAACGGTGATGAAAAAGCAATTAAGGAATTTTTGAATAAGATAAAATTATTATGATAAATTATTCGGGCTCGCGATGCTCACTCCTACATCCCAATAGCATGTAGGGACATAATATCTAAGAGGCACATCTAAAGTTGGTAGAAAATATTAATAAAATGGGGACTGACTCCTTGACACAAAGTGCCCCGAAGGGGTTGAAAAATCTTACATTTTTCAATCAAGGTGCCTGTCCCCATGACATGGAGTGGGTATTTAGGTGTGCCAAAAAATTACTTGACGGGGTGAGCATCGCAAGCCCAAAAAAAATATCAACAAAAATTGTAGGGGTGGGAATCACTAGCCCGTATAACATAATAACGGAGGACTTGCAAGTGAAATTAAAAATTATTTATGATAACGATGATTACGAAAATAATCCAAAAATTATAAGGTTTTCAATACAAATTAACAAAGATATAACAATGCCGTTGGAATTTACAAAATCGGGAACTTTTATCATCAATAGGGATAAACTATTTGGGTATAAAAATGTTGTGAAGATTATTCAACTTTTTGGACGCACAGAAGAGTCTCAAAAAGAGACAGAAGCAGTCGTTAATCGCAATGTTACATTTTGGGAGTTTGATGTTGGTGATTTTCTTATAGATGCATTTTTCAGAAATCTTTACAATTTTTTCGTATTTAAAAGGAAGAAAAGAAAAGGCAAGGCGGCAAAAATAAAGATTACATATTCAAGTAGCCATGATTTGCTTTTAAAATTATCCCCGCAAAGCATTAATCATGAATTAGTTCCTCAAGATAAATAGTTGTTAAAATCAAAAATCACCTCAAACTCTCTTGCTATTTATATTTATTTTTGATAAAATGAAATGATAGGACAAGTTAAAACATATGAACAGACAAAAACGAGTTAGGAATTTCTGTATTATTGCGCATATTGACCACGGCAAATCAACGCTGGCGGACAGGCTTATTGAACACACCGGAACTGTTTCAAACAGAGAGTTTCAAGACCAACTTCTTGATAGCATGGACTTAGAAAGAGAGAGGGGGATAACAATCAAGTTGACGCCTGTGAGAATGTATTATGAGCAGGACGGCGAAGAATATGTTTTGAACCTTATTGACACGCCCGGTCATGTTGACTTTACTTATGAAGTGTCTCGTTCTCTTGCTGCATGCGAAGGGGCATTGCTTGTTGTTGATGCGGCACAAGGAGTTGAAGCACAAACGCTTGCAAATGTTTATTTAGCACTTGACAACAATCTTGAAATTATTCCGGTCTTGAACAAAATTGACTTGCCAGGGGCAAGAGTAGATGAAGTAAAAAAAGAGATTGAAGATATTATCGGCTTAGACTGCGCTGATGCTCCTTTGATTTCCGCAAAAGACGGATTGAACATAGAGGCGGTTTTGAAAAGTGTTGTTAAAACTATTCCTCATCCAAAAGGCGAGGAAAAAGCGCCTTTAAAAGCATTGATATTCGACAGTTACTATGACAATTTCAAAGGAGCGGTTTGCCTAATTCGAGTAATTGACGGAAAAGTCAAAGCAGGATGTGAAATAAAATTCATGTCGAGCGGCAAAACAATGAATGTCACAGAAGTCGGAACATTTAATCCAAAGCCGGTTTTGATGAAAGAATTAGTCGCAGGTGATGTTGGGTATTTAACCGCTGCTATTAAAAATGTCGTTGATGCATCCCCCGGTGACACAATAACAGACGCCAGTAATCCGACATCAACACCATGTCCGGGCTACAAAAAAGTGCAGCCGGTTGTTTATTGCGGAGTTTTTCCAACTGACGGCTCACAATACAACAATCTTAAAGATGCTCTTGAAAAATTGAAATTAAATGATGCGGCAATGTTTTTTGAGCCTGAAGTTTCAAGTGCGCTGGGTTTTGGTTTCAGATGCGGATTTTTGGGGCTTCTTCACATGGAGATAATTTGCGAAAGGCTAGAGAGAGAATTTAACCTTGATTTGATAACGACAGCGCCGTCTGTTACTTATCATGTTCACAAAACCGACGGCGAAATGATTTCTGTCACAAACCCGTCGAACTTGCCCCATGTTTCAAAAATTGACAAAATTGAAGAACCTGTCGTTAAAGCAATGATTTACACTCCTCCCGAATACATCGGGCAAATCATGGATTTATGTGCTGAAAAAAGAGGCATTTATATCAACATGGTCTATCTTGACAAAACCCGAGTTCAAATGCACTA
The DNA here is from genome assembly GCA_009779975.1 of Bacillota bacterium. Lineage (GTDB taxonomy): Bacteria > Bacillota > Clostridia > Christensenellales > Pumilibacteraceae > WRAY01. The sequence goes on from WRAY01000002.1 coordinate 41,272, forward strand.
TGAAATTCCTTTAAATGAAATTGTCTATGACTTTTTTGATAGTTTAAAATCAAGAACAAGAGGTTATGCAAGCCTTGATTATGAAATTGAAGGGTATCGACCTAGCGATCTTGTCAAAATGGATTTACTCTTGAATAACGAAGTATGCGATGCGTTGTCAATAATTGTTCATCGTGAAAAAGCCTATTCAAGAGGAAGAATGATTGCGGAAAAACTGAAAGAAGTAATTCCAAGACAAATGTTTGAAGTTCCGATTCAAGCAACCATCGGCTCAAAAGTAATCGCAAGAGAAACAGTAAAGGCAATGCGAAAAGATGTTTTGGCAAAGTGTTATGGCGGAGATATCTCGAGAAAGAAAAAACTTCTTGAAAAGCAAAAAGAAGGAAAGAAGCGAATGAGACAAGTAGGAAGCGTTGAAGTGCCAAGTGAAGCATTTATGAGTATTTTGAAGTTAGATAAATAAACATGTTATGTTATTTATCTTTATAATATAAAAGGGACTGCTTTTTTGTGAAAAGTCAGTCCCTTTTGTTATTGTTTTTGTGATATTTCGTTGTTTGTTTGATTAAAGCAGAACAGAAAAGCAACCAACCAAAAATGCTCCTGCTCCGAGTAAAAGAGAAATTGCACCTAAAATGATGGCAAAAACTGAGATTACAATTTTTGATTTTCTTTTTGCTCCTCGAATACCCAAAATTAGTGCCGGAATTCCAAGCCCTAATGCAATCATGTGAATAAAAGGAATAAGAAGTGTCCAATGAAGAACTCCCATCACAATGCCAATTATTCCCATAATAAAACCGGCAACAGCAATACCTGTTGAAGATGAAGGATTGTTTGCATTGCCGCTTGAATTTCCCCATTGGCTTTGTTGCCATTGATTGTTTTGTTGAGGCGTGCTTGTTGAAGGAGTTTGCCATGGATTGCTATGAGGCTGTCCTGAAAAACCCGAACTAGGATTATTTGTTTGCGGAGCAGAAGGTGAGAAAGGGTCGTCAGAGGGAGTGATTGGCTGAGTGTTTGTTGTTTGGTTAGAATTTGTTTGTTGCGGCGGCGTTGCACTAGTAGGAGCAGGCGGTGTTTTGATAGAACTTCCGCATGCAAGACAAAACTTCATGTCCGGTGTGCAAGAATAGCCGCATTTTTCACATATCATTATTTTATTGACCTCCATTTTAAAATTAATTATTTATAGTATACTCTTAAATTCTAATTTTGTCAACTGTTTTACAATTAAGATAGCATTAAAATTTTTTTTAAGAGTTCAAATTAAGTGTTATGAAATGATTGACATAGTGCTTTAAAATCATTATAATAATTGAGTTAAGATACAAAAAGGAGAAAAACACACACAAATGGTAAAAATCAGACTTACAAGAATGGGGGACAAAAAATCACCATTTTATAGAGTTGTTGCAGCAGACGCAAGAGCCCCGAGAGACGGAAAGTTTCTTGAAATTTTGGGAACTTATGACCCGCTTAAAAATCCGGCAGAAGTGAAGTTGGATGTTGATTTGGTCAAAAAATGGCTTAATTCAGGTGCGCAGCCGACTGACACTGCAAGATCTCTTTTAGAAAAAGAGGGTATATTGGAAGTGATAAAAAAACCTGCGAAAACCAGTGCCGTTAAAAAAGGCAAAGCGGAATAAAAATATTGAAATTAGACTGTAGGAGGATTGGTCAATGACCGCCCCGCACTTTATAATGATGTTTGGACGGTCAGTGACCGCTCTTACTATATTTTTTTAATAGAAGCAAAAATGCTTAGTTGCAAGAGTATTTTTGTAACCTCTTTAAAAGGTTTGAACCTCCGATACTGAATGTTTGAATGTCGTCTAAGCGGGGCTTTGCTATGTGGTTTAAAACCTTTTATAATTGTTTTTAAGGAGTAAACATGCTTGAGTTAGTAAAACATATGCTTGAAGGCATAGTTGAAGACAAAGACGCTATCGCTATTAATGTCAGCGAGGGCGAAATTTCTATTACTGTTGCAAAAGACGACATGAAAAGAGTCATTGGCAGAAGCGGTAAAACTGCAAAAGCAATAAGAACAATCGTTAGAGCCGCCGCTTCAAGAAAAGGCGAAAAATACAATGTGAATATTGTGGAAGTTGAATAGGTGATTGTTTAAATTTTTTGTAGTGGCAGGCGTCCTCGACTGCCCGAAAAATCCGCATATTTATTAATTTCAGACGATCGGGAACGCCTCCAATACAATTTTACAATCATCATGACTCCATTTATTATCGGACAAATTTTAAAACCACAAGGTATCAAAGGAGAGATAAAAGTTAAATCTCTTTGTGATGTTGTGTCTTTTGATAGCAGAATAGGTATTATTTTTGTTGGCGATGAAAACTCAATATTAAAAGAACACAAAATTAAGAACGCAAGGCTTAGTGGAAAAGGCTTTGCGTATTTGTCATTATTAGGGGTTGATGACAGAAATTCAGCAGAATTATTAAAAGACAAATTTATTTTTATTGACGAAGAGGATGTTCCGTCTTTGGAAGAGGGAATATTCTTTGTAAAGGATTTGATAAACTGTGAAGTCATGACTGACACTAATGAAAGTTTGGGAAAAATTACTGCAATAGATGACTTCGGCTCAGCCGATGTCATAACGATAAAAAATGAAAAAGGCGAGTTGCGTTTTCCTCATCTTGAAAAAGTTATCAAAAAGATTGACCTCAATAAAAGACAACTCATTGTGATCAAAGAAGAATTTGAAAAGGTTGTGGTTAGCAATTGAAAACTCGATAATAAAATCACTTGACACGCAATTCAACGCCTTTCTAAAACCCTAATACCAGCAATCTCTCACAAAAGTGCCAAAAAACACTTGACAAAGATACTTTATGTGGTGTATATTTTTTATTGATGACACTTAAAGAAATGTGGTCTAAAATGGTGGCTCGTCTTGAGATGACGATGCAAGCCTATAGCGTTGACACTTGGATAAGGTCAATGGTTCCTCTAGGGATTGAGGGAGAGCAACTTATTGTTAAAGCGTGCGCTCAGTCACTCCTTTCAACCATTGTGACTTCGTTTCAGGAAAAATTGAATGAGGCGGCGAGGTTTGTTGATGCACCTGTTAAAAGCGTTTTGCTTGTTCCGCAAGATAATTGTGAGGAGTGGGAAGTGAAGTTTGCGAGTTTGGATGAAAGCAAGAGCGTTAACGAATTGGTGAAACTGATAGATGATGGGGTGCAAAAATACGATTCAGTTCCGCTGAACCCAAAATACAATTTTGAAAATTTTGTTGTCGGCTCATCGAATAAGTTTTTGTATGCTGCCGCTCGTGCAGTTGCGGATTCTCCCGGACAGACTTATAATCCGCTTTTTATCTATGGCGGAACGGGGCTTGGCAAAACTCACATCATGCAAGCAATCGGTAATGATGTTCTTCTAAGCGATGAGAAAAAACGAATTTTATATGTGACGAGTGAAAAATTTGTCACTGATTTTGTGACTAGTATTAGGACTTCAAAAGACGGAAATTCATCTTTTCGGAAGAAATATCGTGAAGTTGATGTTTTGATGATTGATGACATTCAGTTCATCGCAGGAAAAGAAGCAACTCAAGAGGAAATGTTTCACACTTTCAACGAGTTGTATCAAGCAGGAAAACAAATAATTTTGACATCTGACAGAAAACCGAAAGAAATTCAAGGCTTGGATGACAGGTTGTGTTCAAGGTTTGAATGGGGGCTAAATGTCGATGTTTTGCCGCCGGATTTAGAAACCAGAATAGCAATACTTCAAAAAAAAGCACAAATGAACAACCAAAACATTGACTTTGAAGTTTTGCAGTTCATGGCGGAAAAAGTTGACTCAAATGTTCGGGAAATGGAAGGACTTTTAAACAAAGTTATTCTTCTTGCCCGTGTCCATGATGAAAAACCAACAATCGAAATAGTTCAAGAAGTTTTGAAAGAAATTGTTGTGAAATCTGAAGAAAACATAACAAGCGAAATGATAATTGAAAAGGTTTGTGAATATTTCAATGTTTCGAAAAACGACCTTCTCGGAAAAAAGAAAAACAGGGAAGTGGTTGAACCTCGTCAAATGTGCATCTATCTTATTACCGACCTTGTCCACAACATGCCGCTTGCAAAAATCGGCAATATCTTCGGGGGAAGAGACCACACAACGATAATGCATGCCCGAGACAAAGTCGCCCAAAAACTAGAAACCAACATCAAAACAAAAGTCCAAATAACCGACTTGAAAGATTTGTTGTTGAGAAGATAACAAAATACTATGACAAACAAAAGAGAGGATGTTGGTATTGAGATAGAAACAGAATGTGTTGTTGCTTGTGACGATGACAGTCTTATTTTAAATATAAAGTCAGAAGAAGTTGAAAATACAATTGAAGAAAAAGGTAATCAAACAATAAAAGAGTTTGGAGCGATGTCGAAAAAATTGTTTGAGTCTTTTATGCAAAATAAAAAAAAGATAATAATTTTTTTATCTATTCTTGCAGTTATTTGCATTGCTTTAGTTGTTGTTGCAAGCATTTGGGATTATCAAATTGCTCATGCACTTAACAATCCTTATGAATGGTATAGTTGGTTTTTGCAAGATTATGGTGAGTGGGTTCCGGCATATTTGGTTAATGTCGGATTTATGCTGGTTTTATTTGTTTGGCTGGTTCGGAATAGAAAAAAAGACTCTCATCTTCATTGGCTGTCCATTATTCCGTTGACAGGAGCGTTAACTTTCGGGTATTTGTTCACCGATTTAGTTCTGACAGAAAATATTATTATTAATATTGTCGTTAACATCGTCATGATTTCGGGACTGACAACTGTTTTTTTCTTTATTCCGAAAAATGTTTTAATCAAAATTTTATTCATTTTAATGATTGGATTCATTATTTCAAATCTTGTTTATTTTTTAATGCTCTTTACCAAGTGGCTGTGGGGCAGGGTCAGATTCCGTGATATCGGTCAATATCTTGATCCTGACATAGGATTCACTAATTGGTTCATAATTAACGGTCCGAACGGCAATGAAGCATTTTTTTCGGGGCATGTTTTGGCGGCACTAAGCACAACCTTTGCATGGTTGGCTATTCCTGTATTCAAAATAAGAAATAAATTTGTGATAGTTGCGATTTTCTTATTTTCTGCATTCTATGTTGTTTCAATGATGTATGGCAGGATAGTGACAGGCGCTCATTATTTGTCAGATGTAACTTTCTCTGTCATAATGTTTACTCTCTTTAATCTTTTGGGCATGGTTTTACTTCGTTTGATTGTTCTAAGAAAGGGGAAACAATTGAAAAAATAGTAATTTTTATCTATCAAAACAAAAATTCGCAAGTCGTTTGACTTGCGAATTTTTTTTGGAATGTGGCGATTTCCTACTCTCCCAGTCCGTTGCCAGACAAGTACCATCGGCTCCACAGGGCTTAACTTCCGTGTTCGGGATGAGAACGGGTGGGTCCCCTGCGATATCGTCACCACAATGGCACGATAAAGACATTCAATATGTCCTTACAGCCTAACTAGAATATCACAATGGAAAAGGTAAGTCAACTATTTTTCACAACTTTTTAAAATCCAATTTATGGGAAATTTCTAATCAATTGAGTGAATTTGTTATTCGACAATTTGTGATAAATTTTTTATTAAAAATGTGTTGATAGGTATCATCAATACTTTTATTAGGGAGTACGTATACTACTAAGCCTCGACAACAGTGCTCACAAACACTTGACAGTTTTCTTAATATGTGTTAAGTGTATGTAATAAAAGGATGGTGTTTTTATGATAGAGTTAAAAAATGTCAGCAAAATTTATCGAACGAGAGATGTTCAAGAGGTGAGGGCTCTTGATAATGTTTCGGTTGAGTTTCCTGAAACAGGTTTGGTGTTTCTTCTTGGGAAAAGCGGAAGCGGAAAATCAACGATGCTAAATGTTGTCGGAGGTTTAGATGCTTTTGACGGTGGGGAGATAATTGTCAAAGGGCGGAGCAGCACGACTTTTTCTGAAAGAGATTTTGACAGTTACCGCAACACTTATATTGGTTTTATTTTTCAAGACTACAACATCTTGGACGATTTTACTGTTGCAAAAAACATTGCCTTAGCACTTGAATTGCAAGGAAAAGATGCGAGTGTTGATGCAGTAAATAATATTTTAGAGATGGTTGATTTGACCGGCTATGGAAAAAGAAAACCAAATCAACTCTCAGGCGGACAAAAGCAGCGAGTTGCAATAGCAAGGGCACTCATTAAAAATCCTGAAATAGTAATGGCGGACGAGCCTACCGGTGCGCTTGACAGTGCAACCGGAAAACAAGTTTTTGAAACTCTCAAGAAACTGTCTGAAAGCAGGCTTGTTATTGTTGTTTCACATGACAGTGATTATGCCGAGACCTATGGCGACAGGATAATCACAATGCATGACGGAAAAATATGGACAGATGTTTCAAAAAGAAAAGCACCTGTTGAAGTTATCGGCGAGGGGGTTAAAATCAGCGGTGACACTCTTTTCATTGCTCCGAATTATGTTCCGTCAAAAAAAGAAAAAGAACTTATTGTCGAGCGATTGTTCGCAGAAAATACTGACGGTGTTGTCATCAGCCGTGATAAAATTATCAACACAAACTTCAAAAAGTTTGCGAAAATGGACGAGGACGGAAACAGGGAGTATTTCAACCAAACAACCGAAGAAGATTTTAAAAGAACAAAAAATGACGGTGTTAATTTAATTCGTTCCCGTTTCAAATTTTGGGACAGTTTCAAAATGGGGGCAAGCGGTTTGAAACTAAAAAAAGTTCGCCTTGCGTTTACTATTATTCTCGCTGTATTTGCTTTAACATTATTCGGAGTGGCTGACACTGCCGGAAGTTTCAATGCGGCGAGCAGTATATATGAAAGTATTGTCATACAAGGCGATGAATTTGTCGGCATTGCAAAAAGAGAAGTTACTCGTCATGAGGACAGTTGGGGTTCATGGTATAATTCGCGAATGAGAAATATTTCTGAAACTGAAAGGGAATATATTGAAAGCAGATTTCCAAATCATTCCATTATCGGAGCATACGGCGATTTGTTTCATTTCCCCTTTTTCGATAGTGCAGGATGGAGTTATTATCAAACGAATTCGTCTAGTTTATTTTATTTAAATTTTGCTGAACTAGGTAATTTCGGACTGTCTTTGATGCATGGAGAGTTTCCTTTAGGTGACAATCAAATTGCAATAACAGATTTTCATTTTGATAATTTTCGCGATTTAGGGTTTCAAAGTCCGACTGACAGCAGTGTAAGGATTGCAATTAATTCACCCTCAGACATCATCGGGAGATATTTGCATTTTGAAGATTTTTCATTTCAAATAAGCGGAATTATCAACACTTATTTTGATTTTCAAAGATATGCATTTCTTAAAACTGTTGGCGATGGTTCTTGGGGCATTGACACATGGATGTTAATTGATGAGTTGCACATGGTTTTGCAAAACGGCTTTTCAAATTCGCTCTTTTTGAACTCTAATAATTATGTTTTAAGAGAAAGAGAACCTGTCGTTAGTATGTGGGGTGATGGTTTTGATGTGCATTTTTCAGTTGATACTGGTTTTCATGATTGGGGATGGAGACCTGGAGCAGGCAACATGACTAGATTTGATGCGGCAAGAAAGGGCAGAGTTATTTTCTTTAATGAAAACCAAACAACTCTTGGTGCAAATCAAGTTATAATAGGCGGAGGCGGAGATCTTTTTCAACTTATTGAATCATTGGGAATAGATTCACCATATCACTTGAACTGGATGATTTCTAATTCAGGAATAGGGTTTGATTATGCTTATTGGTATGAGTGCATATGTGATTCTTGGTATGAGTGTGAAAATGGTGGTTGGAGTCATTGGCGAGAGGGAACAAATTGGCACACCAACATGGATAGTTTTAGAGATGATTTGACACGAAGAATAAGAGGAAACTTTGATATAGGCAATATTTTCACCAGCATGAATATGAGTATAACCACTTGGGGAGATTGGAATGCGACCACAACAAATTTGCAAATCGTCGGAGTCTATTTTGATTTTCTTAACATGGAAATGGAGGATGCCATAAGACTTTGGGATCAAGGGGGCTATTGGAATTTGGTAAGGAGTTCAAGTACCGTGTTTTTGTCATATGAACTTATTGACAATAATCCTCAATTAAATAGTGCTTTTAATCCAAATCCCTACACTGCTCTAATTGCCCAACTGGTTGGAACAAGAAGTGTTGATTTTCCGCTTATTCAATTCATTTCAAATTTTGACAGAAATGAAAGCGGTTTTGTTATTCGCAACCAATTCTCATCATTCTATGAGAACTTTGTCGGAGTTGTCAGCATTCTCTCAACAATCTTGTTTTGGATCGGATTTGCTTTTGCGGTTTTTTCAGCACTTTTAATTTCAAGTTTCATCTCAATGACCATATCCTACAAAAAACGAGAAATAGGAATACTTCGCGCAATCGGCGCAAGAAAGTGGGATATCTACAAAATCTTTTTTAATGAAAGTCTCATCATAAACGCAATAAATGTCAGCATAGCAGTGATTTTAAGTTTTATAACCATATTTGTTTTAAACCCATTAATAGGTGGAGGACTGGGACTAAATGTTGTTTTATTATCATTCGGCTTTAGGCAAATCGGATTAATTGCCGGTGTTGGAATATTAGTTGCTGCTATTGCTTCATTCTTGCCAACATTTAAAATAAACCGTCTAAAACCAATCGATGCGATTTATAACAGGAAATAATTTTTTAACACACATGCAAAACACACAATAATTGCTTTTCAAATTCTCAAAATAACGACTTACTTCGCCTTATTGCAGATATCAGGCATTCTAAAAAAAGATTTGTCAAATGTTTTTTAGTTGACAAGGTTGATAAAATATGATATAAGTTAATTATGGATATAGAAAAGTTGATCCAAGAATCTGAAAATGGAAAACCTCAGTCGCAATTTTAGTTGGCCGGCTGTTATTATTCCGGTCGTGGCGTTGAAATGTCATTTGAAAAAGCAATAGAGTATTTTTTAAAAGCGGCAGAACTGGATCATGCTCAAGCACAATTTAATTTGGCGCTATTATATGAAAAGGGAATTGGAACAACTGCCTCGCCTAAAGATGCCTTTGATTGGTATAAAAAGGCAGCGGACAACGGAGATGTTAACGCTCAATTTAATATGGGATTATTTTACCAGATGCCTGCATCCTATCCTCCGCCTGCATATTTCACTCCTGAAACTGACCCTCCTTCTGAAGAAAAATCATTCAAATACTATTTAATGGCAGCAAATCAAGGACATGACGGAGCGCAAGTCAATGTCGGAAAATTCTATAAACATGGCATTGGAGTTGAAGTTTCAAGAGACTTGGCGATGGAGTGGTTCGCAAAAGCCGCATCTTTAGATAATGCTCAAGCGCAATATAATCTAGGCGAATTATTTTTTGAAAAAAATTCCTCTGCATCACTGCCGCTGGCATTAAAATTGTATGAAAAAGCCCTCGCAAACGGCTACGTAAAAGCACAAAAAAGAATTGATGAAATAAATTCAAAGAAATGAAGAGTGAGAAATAAGGATGAGTTTTTTGTGAGATTGAGGTAGTTGTCACAAAATGGTGTCGATAGAAAAAGTTCAATATACTGATGTCATCCTGAGCGAAGCGAAGGATTTAGCGAACGTAGTGATTGTAAAAAAACCAATTCTAATCGAATTTGTGCTATGCTAGATTCTTCACTTCGTTCAGAATGACATAGTAAAATAACACTTCATTCAAATTCAATATTTTTGCCGCACATTCACAAAACAAACTAAAATTAGTATTTAAAAACGCACTTAATAAGTGCAAAGGAGATTGACCTTAGCAAAAGGTCAAAAATAAAAAAATGGAAAAATGTTTACTAAAAAGAGGAATAGCAGAATGCTTCGGAACTTTTGTTCTTGTCTTTCTTGCTGTCGGAACGGCTGTTGGTGCCGGAATCATAGGAGGTATGTTTTATCATAGCGGAACTTACTTTATGAATTTCACAATGCACTTTAGTTTCATTGCACCGGTCGCTCTCGCATTCGGTCTTGTCATAGTTGCAATGGCCTATACCATTGGCAGAGTCAGCGGTTGTCACATTAACCCTGCTGTGTCGCTTGGCGTTTTCTTGTCAAAGAAAATGAAAATCAAAGAATTCGGTGTTTATGTTGGTTTTCAGTTTCTAGGAGCAACTATTGGTGCGGCATTATTATATGGGATAGTCGCAATGGCATTCGGAGGTAATATTACTGAGTTGCTGCCTGTTTGGGGAACAAACGGCATGATTTCTGACGCAGGATGGACTGCAGGCAATATCATTGGAAGTCTGCTCATTGAAGTTGTCCTAACTTGTGTTTTTGTCTATGTTATTTTGTCAGTCACTGCAAAAAAAGGAAGTCCGAAAAAAGCAGGACTTATTATCGGCTTGACGCTGACTTTAGTTCACCTCCTCGGAATTTCTTTCACAGGAACAAGCGTAAACCCGGCAAGAAGTTTTGGGCCAGCGATTATGGCATTAGCCTTTGGTGCCGGCACTGATGCAATTGCTCAATTCTGGATTTTCCTAGTTGCGCCGCTTGCAGGAGGAGCATTGGCAGCCGTTCTCTTTAAATTTTTCCACAAACAAGAAGAAACTGAAGAACAAGAAGAATTGAAAAAACTGGAACAATAACAAAAGATTTTAAAACCCCGATACAAATGTCGGGGTTTTTATTTCTATTACGGTTAATTATAAATTCGTATCGGATATTGATTAAAAACAAAAAAACGAACGAAGAAAATCGTCCGTTTTTTTGTTTATTTTTTGTTTTTGAAAAAACCATCAAAGATGATTAAACCATATTAATTTGAAAACTCTTCATTACTTTGAGTGCTGCCTCGTGTGTTTCCGGAGTGATGCCGGCGGTTAGTTTTTCAACGATAGTGATTTTAACTTCCGGGAAATGTGCTTTTAAAATAACGGCATTGTTAATTAAACAAATGTCACTGCAAATTCCAATCATCTCAATTTCTTCTAACTCTTTGCCATGTTTTTTGACCAAATCACGAACAACATCGGGTAAGTCCAAACTTCCGAAAGTCGGCTTATCAATAACAATTGCATTTTTTTGGAAAGGAAGAAACTCATCAGTTGTTTCATGTCCCCATGTACCTTCAATGCAATGCTCAACCGGAAGATTTTTTCCTTCTTGAGTTTGAAGATAGTTCTTTTGGTGAGTGTCACGAGTGAAAATCACCTTAGTGTCTTTTTCGCTCATTCTTTTTTCAATGAGAGAAACCATTTCAGGTATCAGCGGAACTGCTTCTTTGACAGGAAGCGTTCCTCTCAAAAAATCATTTTGCATGTCCACAACAATAAATATTTTCATAAAAAAATCCTCCTAACAAGTATTAATATCAAACAAGTCCTAGTTTTTAACTAAGACTTGTTTTAATAAAATAATCGTTTGGTAGGATTGAGTGGACTCGAACCACCGACCCCCACCTTATCAGGGTGGTGCTCTAACCGCCTGAGCTACAATCCTATACTAGGCAGGACTTTAAAAGACTTTAAAGTTCCATGCCAAATGGTGGTGGAGGATAACGGATTCGAACCGTTGACCCCCTGCTTGCAAAGCAGGTGCTCTACCAACTGAGCTAATCCCCCAAACAGGCAACCTATACATATTATCATATCAAGAAAATAAAATCAACCAAAAAAAGCCCTAAAAACAAATTTTTTTCAATTTTTTGATATTTTTTATTGTGATGAATATCTTGACTTTATTTTAAAGATTTGATAAAATATTAATTAATATCATGTTAAAAATTGAAAATTTGAAAAAAAGTTATGCTAAAAGCGGAGTGTATGCTCTTGACGGTGTCAGCCTTGAATTAAAAGAGGGCGAGATTTTTGGTTTTTTGGGACCGAACGGAGCCGGAAAAACGACTGCGATTAAAATACTCTCCGGTATTTTGCCGTTTGAAGAGGGAAGTGTCAGTATATGCGGACACGACATAAAAACCGAAGGACTTAATGCAAAACAAAACATCGGTTATGTCAGCGACACTCATATTGTCTATGACAAATTAACAGGAAGGGAATATATTGATTTTCTTTCCGATATCTACAATGTTCCGCTTAGTGAGAGAAAAGAAAGAGCCGAGAAAATGCTGACTCTTTTTGAATTAACTGACGCATTTAATTCACCGATAAAAACTTATTCTCATGGAATGAAGCAAAAAATCGCAGTAATCGGTGCATTAATCCACAACCCAAAACTATGGGTCTTGGACGAGCCTTTAACAGGACTTGACCCAAAAAGTGCGTTTAATATGAAAGAGTTAATGAAGCAGCACGCATCTTTAGGCAACACGGTCTTTTTCTCAACCCATATCCTAGAAGTTGCCGAAAAACTATGCGACAGAGTTGGAATAATCGTCAAAGGAAAACTAGTCAAAGTCGGCAATGTTGACGAAATAATAGCAGCCTATAAGGATAAGTCACTGGAAGAAATTTTCCTAAGCGTTGCGAATTAAAATCAACCGCATTTCAGGATAAACTTACTGGAAGTGTAGGAATAATTAGGAGAAGATAACTATTGGATGTAAATCAAAAATGGTGGAATATATCTAATGTGCCAACTTCAAAAGCAGTGCAATTGTTTTTGTTAATTTTGGCTATTGTTCTAACAGTAACTACAATCATATTGCCTATATTTGCATTAAATACAGAACAAAATCAAAATCCACCGACAAATTATGAAATTACATATGGTAGAGCGGAATGGTGGCATAGGGTTTTTGGTACTTATACAGACGGTGCTGGTTTTGGATTTTCAATAGTAGATGATGGGCGTGATTTTAGGATACAAAATGTAATTATGCAAAATTCAAGTGTGAGAAATCGATTGCGTGATGCAAACCTTCAGGCGGGGGATTTTGTTAGAATAAAGCATACAAGAGGTGGTGGCTTGGTTAGTTTTGAGGATGTGTGGCATTTGGAAGTTAATGGCGAAACACTGCTTTCATTAGAAGAAGTTATATTTATACGGTCAAGAAACAATAACGGACTAGTGCTTATTTCTACGGTGGTGGCAGGCATAATATCAATAATTTGTTATGTTTCCTTTATTCGCAATATAATAAAAAAGCGAAAATATAAAAAACAATTATTGCAACGGTCTAGTGAATAAAGCATAAGTGTTGTGAATTAAAATATCAAAAAGGAGCGAATGAAAATGAATCAGATCAAGAAAAACGAAATTAGATTGTTTGAAGAAAAACAAGTCAGGGGCGTTTGGGACGAAGAAAATCAAAAATGGTGGTTTTCTGTTGTTGATATTTGTAATATCTTGACCGAGCAACCTACGCAAAGAGGGGCGACTTTTTATTGGGGAAAACTCAAACAGCGATTAAAAGAAGAAGGAAGTGAAGTGTTGACAAATTGTCAACAGTTGAAATTACTTGCACCAGACGGCAAAATGCGTCTAACTGATGTCATGGATACTGAAGGAATTTTGCGGCTTATTCAATCAATCCCTTCAAAAAAAGCAGAGCCGTTTAAAATGTGGCTTGCTAAAGTCGGCAGAGAGGCAATTGACGAGGTGATTGACCCTGAACTCAGTATTGAAAAGGCTATCCAAAACTATCGTCGATTGGGATATAGTGAAAATTGGATAAATCAAAGAATTAGGACAATTGAGGCGAGAAAGGCATTAACTGACGAATGGGATAAAAGCGGTGTGAAACAAGGGGTTGAGTATGCGTTTTTAACTGACCTTATGAACAAAACTTGGGCAGGCATGACAACAAGAGATTACAAAAAACACAAGAATTTGAAGAAAGAAAATTTGCGAGACCACATGACCAATACCGAACTTGTTCTTAATATGCTTGCGGAAGTATCGGCAACGGAAATTAGTATTGCAAAACAGCCTCAAGACTTTGATGAGAGTGCTTTAGTTGCAGTTGAAGGAGCAACGATTGCAAAAGAAGCAAGAGAAAAACTAGAAAACCAAACAGGAAAAAAAATGGTTAGTAAACTCAATGCTAAAAATATGGGTCAAGAAATAATAACAGGCGGCGACGATGAGTAAAGGATTTTTTCCAAAAAAGAGGACGAATAATAAATCATGAAAAACTATTTAGCAGTTTTAAAATTATTAATCAAGAGCAACTATTTTCCGACGAAGGAAAAAGGGCAAAAACGAGACAGGGGAAGAGTTGCGTTGTTTGTTTCGCTTGGTGTCTTGTTTTTGATATTTTCTCCGATTTTGGTTGTTGGAGTGTTCTTTTCGGCACCGATTATTTATGAGTTGGGAATTGTCAATGAGTTTATTGTTCTTATCCTCTCGATTGCTTCAATGCTTGTTCTTATTTTTGGTGTTGTTGCAATGCTTGGATATTTGTACTTTTCAAAAGACACCGAATTTTTTCTTTCGCTTCCGATAAAATCCGGTTCAATTTTTATGGCAAAGTTCACTGTTATCTATATTACTGAACTTGTTATTGCCGCCATCATCTTACTCCCGACTTTAATAACTCTTGGTGTTGCAATTTCTGCTCCTGCAACTTATTATATTCTAATGCTTATTGGAATTTTATTTGCTCCGGCGCTTCCTTTGATGTTGGCGTCGCTTCTATCAATTCCAATAATGTATATTGCGAGTTTTCTCAAAAACAAAGGTGCATGGACAAGCGTTTTGCTAATTTTGTTAGTCGGCGGAATTTTTGCGTTTTATTTTTATTTTGTTCAATCAATTTCGCATGGCGACGGTGTTGATATGGAAGCGACACTTGCTTCAATGGCGGAAGGGATGAGAGTTTTATCAAACATTTTGTATCCGTTTTTAGCCTTAGCACGAGCAGCAACATTAACCGCTTCGTTTGGACTTAGTGTTGGTGTTAGTATTCTGGTCAACCTTCTCATTTTTGTCATCTCGCTTGTTGCACTAATCTTTATTGCAAATATCATTTCCAACCTTGTTTATCGAAAGTCTGCCGCAAGCCAACTTGAAGGAAAGAAAAGGGTAGTGAAGGGGAGTGAAAAATTTGCTTCATCAACACCGCTTGTCACGCTTGTCAAAAAGGAGTGGCGTTCAATTATTCGCACTCCTGCCTTTGCTTATCAATGTCTTATGCCGATAGTTCTAACGCCGATAATGATTGCTATTTCGGGCTTCTTTGGAAGTGCCGGCGGAAACGGAGAATATTATAACGGAAACGGCGCATCACCACATTTTCAATACTTTATGCAATTTTTATTCGTCATGATGTTCGCAGGCGCTATGAACATGACGGCATTATCCGCAATCACCAGAGACGGTCAATCGGTGTCTTTATCAAAAATGCTGCCCGTCTCATTCCAAAAACAAATCCAAGCAAAACTTAGCATATCTTTAATCCTCTCGCTCATTCCGGGAATATTGGGGATAGTCATTATTAATATAATAACATTTGACTTTGCGAATTTGATGTTATCTATTGTTTTCTTTGCAGTCTTTAGTTATGCTTTTTCATGTTTTGGTATCTATAATGACCTCAGAAAACCAAAACTGGACTGGACAACCCCAAATCAAGCAATGAGACAAAACATGAACCTTATAGTTCCAATGCTGCTAGGGTTTTTAGCAAGTTTAGTGTTTTTCGGCATAGGAATGATACTTATTTCATTCGTTCCAAATGACATCACTGCTCAACTAGCCGCATGGGGCGTGATGATTGGATTAGTTTTTATTGCTTCAATCCTAGCACATTTGTTATTATTTAAAAACGCAGAAAGACTATTTGCAAGAATAAGTGTCTAAAGTTGAATTAATCGTGCTTGCATTGCTAACCCTTGCAAATTACCATCTTGCAGTGGGGAGCAACGCAAACCAGAAAAATAAATCATCTAATGCATAAAAATTTCTCTCTTAACAAATATTAACTTTATTGAAAACTTCGATAGATTAGTTTTGTAGTGACATGTTAGCGACTGCTATTTCGTCAAGACAAGTGTGTCGAAGACACAAGGGGAGAGAATTTTTATGCAAAAAATAAACAAAGTTTTAATTGCCGGTGCATCCATAATCATGGCGTTGCTTATTGTCACCGGTTTTACTGCTCGTTATTATGTTGGAGCGAATGCTTTGGTTGATGCGGATGCCTCTAATTTGAGGGTTGCAGGGCGTTCGGCACTTCTCATGGATCATGACACCGGAACAGTTGTGTTTGAGCAGAATGCTGATGAAAGACATCCGATTGCGAGCATGGTGAAAATCATGACGCTCAATTTAGTGTTTGATGAAATGAGAAACGGAAACTTAACAGCGGATTGTGATGTTCAAATATCTCAGCACGCTGCAAGCATGGGCGGCTCACAAGCATTCATGGATGCCGGCTCATCATATAAAGTGGGTGAGTTAATTAAAAGTATTGTTGTTGCATCCGCAAATGATGCGTGCGTTGCTCTTGCTGAACACATATCGGGAGACGCTCAACTGTTCGTTGACAAAATGAATGAAAGGGCAAAAGCACTCGGCATGGAAAACACCAATTTTGCAAACTGCACGGGACTACCTAGTCCAAACGGCTATTCAACAGCAAGAGATGTTGCAAAAATGACCCAAGAAATGATAAGACATCCGGAATTTTTTGAGTATTCAACAATATGGATGTTTGATTTTGCACACCCATCAGGAAGAACAACTGAACTTGCCAACACCAACAAACTAGTGAGATTCTACGAAGGTTGCGACGGCGGAAAAACAGGCTTCACAAATGAAAGTAAATATTGTTTGTCTGCAACTGCAAAAAGAGGGAACACAAGATTAATCAGCGTTGTGATTGGTGCGGAAACCTCCAAAATAAGAAATGCAGAAAACTCAAAACTTTTTAACTATGGTTTTGCTAACTATGAAACCAAAAGACTTGTTGAGCAAGGGGCAATAGTTGAAGGTGAATTTGCAGTCAAAAACGGAAAAACAAAAACTGTTCAAGTGATGCCAGAAAAAGACTTTTTCCACTTTGCAAAACGAAACCAAAAATCAGAATTCACATTCGAAAACATTGTTGACTCCCTAAAAGCCCCCTTAGAAAA
Source organism: Bacillota bacterium (assembly GCA_009779975.1). GTDB lineage: Bacteria > Bacillota > Clostridia > Christensenellales > Pumilibacteraceae > WRAY01. The sequence continues at coordinate 58,372 of WRAY01000002.1, forward strand.
AGGGCAGATCGTCGGCACAATGAGAATAATGAACGGCGGCACAGAAATAGGAACAATTAACCTAATAACCACAGACGCAATCCTAAAAGCAGGATACTTGGATATTTTGAATGATATAATAAGTCAGTGGAACTAAGAAAATTTACGACTTATAAATAACAATGGATAAATTGATGAAAAATAAATTTAACCTTAATTGAATATTGTTAATAACAAAATGTAGGGGCGGTCAATGATCGCCTCTACATTTTTTTATTTTTTTGCTCAAAACCCTTGACAACCAATTAATATTGTGTTAATATATAAAATAAACTAATTGTGAGTCGTAAAAAACTATTACATGAAAATCACTGCATATACTACAAAATTGACGAAATGAAGAAACAAATCAATATCATCACAATTCGCATTGTACAAACCGATAGATTAAATGGAGAAAAACTATGAAAAATTTGATTTTAAGAAAAAATAAATTTTTGCTTGTTGTTATTTCATTGCTTATTGCTTTTTCTATGATTGCACTTTCTTTGGGAAATATGAGAGTGCGGGTTGTGGCAGATGACGGAAATAATGAACAGCCGCAGTATGAGCAAACACAGGAACAGGATTTAGCGCTTGTTGAAATGCGTATCATGAATACAATGCATTTTGACAATGATTTGTTTTTTGAGGCAGTTGACAATGATTTTTTGTATTTACCAGGACATATTGGAACAGGAAACCTTTCTTTGACAGTGACTAACATTAATTTAATTCAATTTGATGAAGAATTGCGACTATTTTCTGCTATTATATGTCTATTTGATTTATTTGCTCCTCATCGCAATCAGTTGTTAAATCATGGTATTCTAACACTTACAAATACTATCCTAAATAGCGAAAATGTTCGTGTTGGAACTGTTGGTTGGCGGATTTATTTAATAAACAGAGTTGTGAATTTGCCGACACCGATAATTCCAAGAGGCTTTGAATTTGGTGGTTGGTATTTTGATGAAGATTTCACTGAGCCGTTTGATGGGCGAGTGGTAACAGGAGATATGGATCTTCATGCAAGATTTATTCCGATTGTCTATAGTATTACATTTCGTCTAAATGGCGGAACTTTGCCCGATGATGCGCCATATTCTTTCACTATTGAACATGGAACAATCTTGCCAATTCCTACTCGTTCAGGGCATTATTTTAGAGGCTGGTATACTAATTCAGGTTTTTCGGGGCAGGCTGTGACTGAAATTTCCGAGGACTCAATTGGTAATCGTCAATTTTTTGCAAGATGGGAAGTAATGCGTTTTATTGTCACATTTAGGGTAGGCGGTGAGATATGGCAAGAAATTGAAGTTGATTATGGAACGACTCTGCAACAAGTATTCTTAACAAATCCCGAAACAGGGGAGTTGGTTGAATTGTTTCTTGATGATGTGTTTTTGGCTGCATTTAGCAGAGGTCAGGCAATAACAAGTGACATAGGGCTTTATGTGAGATTTGGAGAAATTCAACAAAACGATTTGCTATGGTGGCAAAACTGGATGGTGTGGACAATAGTAGGCTTATCGTTGATTATTGTTGCAGGGGCAATTGCCTTTGTCTTCACAAGAAAAAATAAAAACATAGAAAAATAATTGCAAATTTTTCTAAAATGAAAAAATAAAATTAATAACTCAAAAGGCCGTGACATCATGTTGCGGTTTTTTTTTCTTTCCCAAAAAAATGAAAAAAATGTCGAAAAAATTTCATAAAAGTGGGCAAAAGTGGTTGCAAGTGGAAAAAAAATATGTTATAATATGTGAGTTAGTAGGGAGAGTGCGGAGTTAAGGGAAAATTAAATTTATTAACAATTTCACATTCTGAACTCCAAACCATACTCTCTTAAGTAAATTTCCTCAAAACACTAAACTCAAAGAAAATGTATTTCGGCAAGTATCATCATCAAATAGACGAGAAAAATCGTATTAGAATTCCTTCCAAACTGAAAGATATTGTTGGAGTGAATCCTTTTATTATGCCGGGTCCGAATAAATCATTAATTGTTCTAAGAGAAGATGAGGCCAAACAAATACTTGATGAGCAATTCGGAAAAATCAGTATTTTTGACTCAACCGAAAAAAGTTTGGCACTTAGGAAATTATCATCAAACACAGTTCACACCGAAGAGGACAAGCAGGGCAGAATGATACTTCCTCAAGGACTTATGGAGTATGCAAAAATCAAAGACAAAAAATCAGGAGAAACTAATCGAAACATTGTTATTATCGGAGCCTACAAAAAAATAGAAATTTGGTCTGAAGCAATTTGGGAAGAATATGCAAAAGAAGACGAAGAAGAATTTGACGACAAAATGTTTGAATTGATAAGTGGTTAGTGATTGGTTAAGGATAAAAATTTTTTGACAAAAAAATTCAACTGCCAACCATTAACCGCCAACCGCCAATAAAATGAATTATCATGTCCCAATATTAAAAGATACTATCATGTCATTCCTTTCCCCTGTGTCGTCTAAAATTTATTTTGACGGCACATTGGGCGGGGGTGGACATAGTCATGAAATATTAAAACAAGGAGCAAATCTTATTGCGACTGACCTTGACACAAACGCAATTAAACACTCCGAAAAACTCTTTTCCAACTATCAAGGAAAATTCACATTAGTTCACGACAACTTCAAAAATATTATTAACATATTGGATGAATTAAAAGTTAATAAAATAGACGGTGCTTTAGTTGACCTAGGAATTTCTTCACATCAAATAGACACGCCTGAGAGAGGTTTTTCCTATATGCATGACGGTCCGCTCGACATGAGAATGAATCCAAAGGGAAAATTAAATGCAAAGGATGTTGTCAATGAATATAGTGAAAATGAACTTTTAAAAATTCTATATGAATACGGCGAAGAAAAATTTGCAAGACGGATTGTTAACAACATAATAAAAGAAAGAAAAAACGGAGTGATTTCAACTTCCGGACAACTTGCAAAAATCATTTCAAACAGTGTTCCGTCTCACCTTTCAAAAGGACATCCTGCAAAAAAAACATTTCAAGCATTAAGGATTGAAGTCAACGGCGAGTTAGACGGACTAAAGCAAGCAATAGAAGATATTATAAGTGTTTTAAAGGTTGGAGGAATTTTTTGTGTTTTGTCGTTTCACTCACTTGAAGACAGGATTATGAAACAAGAATTCAAAAGATTAGCCGAAAATTGCATATGCGACAAAAAACTGCCATATTGCGTTTGCAGCAACAAGGCGACTGTGAAAATATTAACACCCAAAGGAATTAAGGCAGGAGAAGAGGAAACACAAAATAATACAAGAGCAAAAAGTGCAACTCTCAGAGTTGTTCAAAAAATATCAGAACTTAACTAAAGATAAATTATCTAAAATTCACAAAAGATAAGTTCTATAAGATAAAGGAAGGGACATATAATGGTATCACGCATAAGAGAAGTCAAAACAGAAGAAGACAGATACGGTGGCTACGGAAGAGGAGGCCTTGACAACATTCGTTCATTTGAAAGGGCGAAAGATTTTCTTTTCACTGAAGAAGTTATTTCAAAAACTGAAGTGCCGTCTCAAGATTTAGCATCTCAGGATGGTTCTCCGATTTTTTCAAAGCGAGTAGATTTTTCATCTATTGTTCCGAGAAAAGAAGAGGAATTGAGAAGATATCCCACTCGTCAAAATGTAGTCGGGCAGTATTCAGTTAAAAAAGAGTCACATGATTTGATGCCGTCAATAAAAACACAAGCATATGCAAAAAGCATCAAAAATGAGCAAGATGTTTATGCTGAAAGCAACATGGCAAAAACTCGTTTCAGGGTCATGGCGGCGATATATATCATTGCAGTTTTAGTAATAAGCGCACTAGTCATAGGCATTGCAGTTGCTATCAGCAGCACAACAGGTTCGGTAGTTGACCCATATTCATATGAAGCAGTTTCAAGCGTAATTCAAGTTTTTAACGGACAAAATACTTTAAACATCACTGAAATTTTCATCAACCTAATCTAATCAATCAACAAATCTATCAATTCATCAATCACAAAATGCTACTAAAGACATCTAAAAATATCGGAGACTTCAAAAAAAATGAGTAGCACTAATAGTTTAATTACCACACGAAAGAGGTTATTGTTTTTTATGCTGGCAGTAACCTTTTTATTTTTTGCATTGTTTTTGCGGCTTGGCTGTATTCAGTTGATTGACGGAAGAGAATTGCAAAGACGGGCAACCGACCAATGGTTTCGAGAATTGCCGCTTTCAGCGCCGAGAGGGCACATCTATGATGTCAATGGCCTAGTTTTAGCGGACAATAGAGATGTTTTCACTGTTTATGTCAGACCTCGAGCAGTGGAAGATTTTGAATTGGTTGCAAGAGAACTTTCAGTGCCTTTAAGATTAGACCAAAGAGCATTATATCAAAAGATTTCAACAACAAGGGTCAGCGAAATAACAATAAAAAGACAGGTTGAAGTTAGTGCGGTTGAAGAGTTGCAGGCAAAAAATATTCCGGGAATTTACTTTGCGCCGGGAACAAGAAGAAACTACCCCCAAAATGAAATACTCAGTCAAATTTTGGGCTTTACTAACATTGATAATGTCGGGCAAAACGGACTTGAAGGTTTCTATGACAGGTATTTAAGAGGTGTTGACGGAATGGCATTTACCAACACTGACATGGCAGGACGGGAGATTGAGGACAGTGTGACGAGATATTTGCCTGCAATTCCGGGTGCGAACTTGCATTTAGCGATGGATTTAAATATTCAAAGTTTTGCTGAATTTGCAATTTTTCAGGCGATGACAGAATGGCGGGCGCAAAGTGCTGCTATGATTGTTCAAGATGTGCAGTCCGGGGCAATACTTGCTCTGGCACAAACTCCCAGTTTCGATCTTAACGAGCCGCCAAGGGACAATCTTGACCTGTTAAACGCACTTTCAAAAAACAGAATGATTGTCGATGTCTATGAGCCGGGTTCAACCTTTAAAATTTTTACAACTGCTGCCGCAATTGAGCATGGCGTTGTTCAGGACAGTTGCAGGTTTTTTTGTCGCGGGTCATATTTGGTTGACGGTCAAAGAATAAGATGCTGGCGTTCAATCGGTCACGGCTCGGTTGATTTAGCGCAAGGCGTTATGGTTAGTTGTAATGTCGTGTTCATGAATTTAGCGTTAAGACTTGGAGTTGACAGACTTTATGACAGCATTTTAAATTTTGGATTCAATCAAAGAACTAATGTCGACTTTTTTGGAGAAAGCAGGGGTATGATGATTGACAGGAGTTTAGTCAAAAATATTGACCTTGCAAGAATAGGTTTTGGTCATGCGGTGGCAGTGACACCGCTTCAATTGATAACAGCGGTCAGTGCCGTTGTTAACGGCGGCAGATTGATGGAGCCGCACTTTGTCTCACACATCACATGCTCTAGAGGTAATGAAATTTATCGACGGATTCCTCGTCAAACAAGACAAGCAATATCGCCGCAAACAAGCGAAATGATGAGAGGACTGCTTGAAAATACTGTAACCGGGGGAGGGGGAAGACATGCGGGAGTGGAAGGATTCAGAGTTGGCGGAAAAACGGGAACTGCTCAAAAATATGGTGCTGACGGAACAGTTGCACAAGGAAAATATATTTCAAGTTTTGTCGGGTTTGCCCCGGTCGAAAATCCAAGATACGCAATACTCATGCTTTTAGATGAGCCGGGACCGGGAGCGTATTATGGAAGCATTGTCGCAGCCCCTGCCGCAGGAAAAGTGTTTCGCAATATTTTTGATTATCGTGCAATGACCCCGACGCAGCCGATAGAAACTCCTCAATACATAACAATGCCTGACTTCTATGGTATGACGGCAACAGAATCAGCGCAAATTCTCCGCTCATTAGGGCTTCACTTTGAAATAAGCGGAACAGAAGGAAGAGTTAATTCAACATTGCCGATTGCAGGCTCGCAAGTCCGAGTAGGGAGTGTGGCGCTGATGAGAATAGGATCCACAATTTAATGCAATTTACAAATTAAAGCGGACAAAGGACAGATGTTGATAAATTGCATTTTACTTTCTTTGTCCGCTGTAATTTATAAATTGATAAAGCGGAGAAAAACCAACTATGAAAAAATTATTTAAATTATTAGAAAACACAAACATCTCCTCGCTTGAGTTTAACTCAAATGAAGTGAAAGAAAATTCACTTTATTTTTGTCTGGCCGGAACAAATGCCGATGGACATGATTTTGCCAATCACGCAGTGAAAAATGGGGCAATCGGCATAGTATGCGAGAGAGAGTTAATAGGATTTGATGAAAATATTATTCAAATCATGGTTAATGATACAAGAGAGGCTCTTGCTTTGGCATCTTGTAAGTTTTATGGTGAACCGTCAAAAAAACTAAAAATGATTGGAGTGACAGGAACAAACGGAAAGACAACAACAACATATATAATCAAAAATATATTAGAGACCGCCGGCAAAAAAGTCGGAATAATCGGCACAAATGAAATAGAAATTATCGGAAAGAAATATCCCTCGGATTTAACAACTCCCGACCCCGCATACTTACATAAAATTTTTAAAACAATGGTGGACAGCGGAGTTGAATTTTGCGTTATGGAAGCCTCAGCGCATGCCCTAAATCTCAGAAAACTTAAAGGCGTAGTTTTTGATGTTTCAGCATTTACTAACTTATCACAAGATCATTTGGACTTTTTCGGAACGATGGAAAACTACTTTGAGGCGAAAAGAATTTTGTTCACTCCGGAATACACAAAATGTTCTATAATAAATGCCGATGATGTATATGGGCAAAAGATAATAAAAAATTGCAAAACGAGAAAACTAACATATGGGAGCGAAAATCCAAGCGATGTTTTTGGGCTTGATTTAAAAATGAGTGTTAATGGATTGTCTTATATACTAAATTCGTTTGATGATGTTGAAAAGGTGAAGTTTAATTTGCCCGGAAAATTCAATATGTATAATTCGCTTTGTGCAGTGGCAGTGTGTCGTGAACTTGGGATTGACATCAAAAAAATAATAAAGGGAATAAAGAATTTAAAAAAAGTTGACGGCAGATTTAATATAATAAATACTGAAAAGTGCAGTTTAATAATAGACTATGCCCACACTCCCGAAGGACTGGAAAACATAATCAGCGCAATAAGAGAGTTTGCAAAAAAAAGGATAATAACAGTGTTTGGCTGCGGCGGAGACAGAGATAAAACAAAAAGACCTCTTATGGGGGAGGTTGCCTCACGGCTTTCGGATTATTGTTTCATAACAAGCGACAACCCCAGAACAGAGGACAAAAACGAAATAATTTCACATGTTATGTCAGGCATAAATAGTGATAATAAACAAAAAGTCACAACAAACCCATCTCGTGAAGAAGCAATAAAGTCAGCAATAGAATTTGCAAATGAAGGTGACATAATTCTAATAGCAGGAAAAGGCTGTGAGCCTTACATGGACGAGGGCGGTATAAAAAGAGAGTATAAGGATGAAGACTATGTTATGGAAATAATAGCCAAATTATAAATTACAATTGACAAATTACAAATGAGGTCAAATTAAATTTATCAATATTTGTAATTTGTCAACTGTGATTTTTAATTTTCACTTTAATTTATTTAGGAGGATATATGCTTTTAAGATACGGTCTAGGTTTCATAACGGCTTTCATTGCAACAGTCATTGCAATGCCGCTTGTTATTCATTTGTCGAAGAAGTTGAAACTGAGGCAAACAATACTTCATTATGTGGACAACCACCAGCAAAAAACAGGCACTCCGACAATGGGCGGCATTGCTTTTATTTTTTCGGCCGCACTTTCTGCTTTTGCTTTTATGACAAACGGATTTTCCTTAATGCTGCTTGTTGTGACAACAATGCTGGCGTTTGGTATTTTAGGTTTTTTTGACGATTTTATCAAGGTGTTTTTCAAGCAGAACAAAGGACTTTCTGGAAAACAAAAAATCATCTTTCAATTCCTCATTGCATCAGCGGTTTCAGTTTATGCATATTTTTTAGTGGGGGACAACCTCTATGTTCCTTTCACTTTTCAAGAAATTTCTCTCGGTTGGTTTGTCATCCCTCTTTCAATACTCGTCTTTTTAGCATTAACAAACTCTGTCAACCTCATTGACGGCTTAGACGGTCTTTGTGCAAAAGTTTCAATTGCTTATGCAACGGCATTTGCAGTTTTAGTTGCAATAATCGTTCATGCAACAGGCATCAGCGAAGGATTAACCTATCAATATCAAAATGTCATTATTTTTTCTGCAGCCTTAATTGGCGCACTTTTTGGTTTTATCTGTTATAACGGTTACCCCGCAAAAATCTTTATGGGGGACACAGGCGCTCTTGCAATAGGGGGGGCGCTCGCAACTCTTGCAATAGTCACAAGAATGACTCTCATAATACCAATTATCGGTATAATGCTTGTCTTGACGAGTTTATCGGACATTATTCAAGTTCTCTATTTCAAAAGAACAAAAGGCAAAAGAGTGTTCCTGATGGCACCTCTTCACCATCACTATGAAAGAAAAGGCGTCCACGAAAACCGAATAGTAACAGTCTATACTTCAATAACAATGCTAATGGGTGCAGGCACAATACTATTAACATTGCTGTTTGTTTAAAAAACTGTAAAGGCGGTTGAGGCGACAGAATACTGCCTAAGCAATGCGAGACGACAACTTCGATTGCAGTCCAATAAAACCTTCTTATGATGAGGTTATGCGTAGTAATTGGATAACATTGTGCGGGCGATTAGTCGCAGACTGCGGAACGCCTAATCGCCCCTACAATATTTCTACATGCTCCAAAAATATTACAAGGGTCGCTCCCCTGTAATTAAAATTTTTCACGAATATAAAATGACAAAATAAATCGTAGGGGCGATTATTAATCGCCCGCACAATGTTACTCGTGTTCTACGAATAACGACACTTAGTCCGCAATCAACAGAGATGTTTAAAGTGTCCCTAGATTGTGGATAATTCTTTTTTTTAAAAAATCACCAACATAGAATAATGTAGATAACTTATTTTAAAAATATCGAAAAAATTCAAAAATTAACAATAATTGGAATCTCAAAACCACGCCAAAAGACTTTACAAAGAAAGAAAGAAAGAAAGAATATAATATTTGTGTGGATATCCCATAAATAAAAATTTCCGAAAATTTTAATCGGCGAAAAAATTGTGGATAACTGCAAAGGAGAATATTATGAAAAAGTTTTTAACATTAATCTTAGCGATTTGTCTAATGGCGGCAGTGGCTATGATTGCAATGGGGTGTGACCTAGGCGGCGGCACCGGCGGTGGAGGCGGAGGCGGAGGCGGAACAACAGAGTTGCCGAGACTTGAAGCGCCGACAGATGTTGTTTTTAGTGCAGGAACTGTTGGAAGGCATTATGTGAATTGGACATCTGCAACTCCGGCACCGGCAATTCTTCAAACAGGCGGAGTTCGATATAGAATCTATGCAAACGGCGTATTTTTGGTTCAATCAACTTTGACTTCCTATAATATAGGCAGCATGATTTTTGAGGGAACTGACCCTGTTGTTTTCACGATTGTTGGAACACCATTAGTCAACACTCATTTCCAAAACTCACTTCCAAGTGAGCCGGGAACGCTAACCAGAACTGCTCTCTCAGCGCCTACTAATGTTAGAACGCTAACGACAAATTTAACTTGGACAAATCCGACAACCCCTAATTTGGGGAATTGGCCTGCAAGAATTTATGCAAACGGTGAATATGTTTTGACTCATGCAGGCTCCATAGTTGCTATAGGTGCACTGGGTCTATCAGCGGGTGAGCATCAAATCACTATTGTTCTTGCAGCAAGAGGTGCGCATCTTGCAAGTCCTGCAAGTATTGCCTACACTCTGACTATCTAATCCTCAACATTCTATTTATGCTAAATTGCTCATACGATAATAGTATGGGCAATTTTTGTTTTATTGGGAAGAGGGGATTAGTTATTGGCGAGGGCGTAAGCGGCAGAGGGGCAGTATTTGCACTTGAGAAATCCGGAGCGGCAGCAGATGTGTTTAGTGGAAGTAGTGACGAGTTTTTGCAGTTTTGTGAGAACAGGCTTTTTCGCTATGATGTGATTGTTGTTTCTCCCGGAGTGCCGTTACATCATGCAATTTTTTCATGGGCTAAACTACATAATATTCCGCTTTATGGGGAGTTAGAATTAGGATATAGATTGTTTAAGGGCGAGATTGCCGCCATAACAGGGACAAACGGAAAAACAACTACTACTTCACTTGTAGGAGAGATGTTCAAAAACGCCGGCTTAGAGACCATTGTCGGCGGAAATATTGGGAATGCTTTTTCAAAATGTGCAGTGGAAGAAGAAGCGAAATTTGCTGTTCTTGAAACATCTTCATTTCAACTTGAAACTATCATTGACTTTAAACCGAAGGTTGCGTCAATACTTAATATTTCGCCCGACCACCTTGACTATCACGGAACAATGCACAGATACGCAAAAGCAAAATTAAACATTGCAAAAAATCAAACAAAAGAAGACACTCTGATTCTTTCCGCTGATGATATTGATATTGGACATTTAAAAGATTTTTCGCCGAAATCTAAAGTTCTATATTTTTCTTCAAAGCGAAAAGTTGACGGGGCATATCTGCACGATGATGATATTTATTTTTGCGGAGAAAAGATTTGTTCAATTAAGAACATCAAATTGAATGGGGAACACAATCTCAAAAATGCTCTCGCCGCAGTTGCCATGTCCGGTGTTTTTGAAATCAGAAAAGATGTCATTTGCTACACTTTAGCGAATTTTTCGACTTCACCTCACAGACTAAGCCTTGTTGCGACCATTGACGGCAAAAATTATTTCAATGACTCAAAAGCAACAAATATCGCCTCAGCCTTATCGGCGGCAAACAGTATGCGTGACATAACATGCATGATAATGGGAGGATCAGACAAAGGATATGATTTTTCGGAATTTTTTTCTTCTCTTCCGTCTCATATAACTGATATAGTTCTCATTGGCGAAACCGCAAAAAAAATCGAACAAGCAGGGAACGAAGCAGGCTTTTACAATTTTTCAATCGTCTCTTCGATTGAAGATGCAGTTTTGCAAGCATCTCAGAAATCGGTAAAAAATGTTCTGCTAAGTCCTGCTTGTGCAAGTTTTGACATGTTCCGAGACTATACCGAAAGGGGGTGTGCATTTGAAAAGTCTGTTCTCAAACTCAAATAAAGACGAGATTAAAAAATATGGAAAAATTGATATTCCGCTTCTGGTCGTGACATTGTGTATTGTCGCATTCGGAATAATGATGGTTTATTCTGCGTCAATGTATAGTGCATACTTGCACTACGGCAATCCATTTTTCTATATGTGGAAACAATTAATCGGTGCTATCATGGGAATAGCGGCGATGGTTGCTCTGTCTTTTATTAACTACCACACCCTCAAAAAACTTCGCTGGCCAATTCTTGCGGTCTCATTCATTCTATTAGGCATAATATTCATCCCAGGGGTCGGGGTTGAGCATTATGGTGCAAGACGATGGATAAACTTGCCTTTTCTTTCGCTCCAGCCGTCGGAGATTTCAAAGTTCGCTTTCATTATTTGGACAGCCAGTTATATGGCAAAAAACCACGGCAAAATGCGAAAGTTCAGATATTTAGTGCCTGTTTTGATTGTCGGGCTTTTAACATGCGTTTTGATAATTTTACAGCCTAATATGTCGATAGTTATCTGTATTGGCTTGTTAATGCTGACAATGCTGTTTTTAGGCGGAGCAAAAATCAAACATTTTATCATGATGGCAATTCCGCTTGTCGCAGTTGTCGTCACGCTTATTTTGATTGAACCATATCGCATGAGAAGAATGATGGCATTCATCAATCCTTGGGCATCACCGCTCGGTGAAGGCTTTCAACTAATACAATCGCTCTATTCACTGGGAAGCGGGGGACTTTTCGGAATCGGACTTTTCAACTCAAGACAAAAATATCTCTTCTTGCCATTTTCAGAAAGTGACTTCATCTTGAGCATAATCGGAGAGGAATTGGGGCTGGTCGGTGTCTTGATTTTATTTGTTGCCTATGCAATAATGATATATCGTGCAATTCGCATTTCTCAAAACGCATCCGACAGACTTGGGTCATATATGGCATCTGGAATTGCCGCCATAATCTCCATTCAGGTCCTCGTCAATGTCGCAGTAGTCACAGGCTCAATTCCGCCGACAGGACTTCCATTGCCGTTCATAAGCGCCGGCGGCTCATCACTTTTAGTCTTTCTCTCTTCAATAGGAATACTCCAAAGTATCTCCAGAAACTCCCACCGCTCCGTTAACGCTCTCTCAATGATAGTCCGAAAGAAAATTGAGAAGCCTAAAAAACTCAAAACAAAGCCTCAAAGACAAGGTTGATTTTCAAATGTCATTGAATAAGTGTCGTCAAAACAGTTGCTAATATGTCAAAAATTGTGATATACTAATAATTGTGTTAAAGAATTTCGTCATGACTAAGCGGAAAGCATACTTTCTGATTGTTATTGTTGCTTTGTTGTTTGGCTCAAGTTTTGTTATTGGCAGAGTTGCACTTGATGTTGGATTTCAACGCTCTCAGGTGTTATTTCTCCGTGGTGTCATATTTTTGGCACTTATTTCAGTTGTCTTTTTCAAAAATTTCAAAAACTTTAACAAGCGGGATATTTTGTTTGGAATGACAATAGGAGTGATTAATTTTTTTGCTTACTTTTTTCAAATTTGGGGACTGCAATTAAGTCCCACAAATAACGCATTTTTAATCTCGACAAACATTGTTTTAGTTCCTATTTTTGCTTTTGTTATTTTTCGGACAATTCCGTCTTGGAGATTGGCAGTGTCTTTGCCGGTTGCAATAGTCGGAAGTTTTTTAATAACGGGACTGCTCACCGGAATGCAGTTGCAAATGGGTGATGTTTATTCTCTTATTTCCTCGGTTTTTTTCGCCTTGAATTTTATTTTTGTCGGTTTCTTTTTGAAAAAGGGAGCGAATTTCAAAACGATATTGTTTTTTATTGCGCTTTTTCAAACGATTGGAGCACTCATAATGTGGAGTTTTATGGATGGAGGTTTTGTGCCGTTTAACCTAACTTCACACTGGATGGTCGGTGTTGTCATTATTTTGCATCTTGGAGCGATTGTTTCGTTTGGTGCAATCGGACTTCAAGTCTTTGCTCAAAAATTTATGCCGGCAACGAATGCGGCGATGATAGTGAGTATGGAAAGCGTTTTTGCCGCAGTTTTGACCGTTGCAATTTGGCCGAGTGAATTTAGTTGGAGTTTGGTTGGCGGCGGACTTCTCATCATGTCGGCAGTTTTATTCTTGCTGTTTGACTTCAGTGTTTTCAAAAAGCGGACACAAAGAGTTCAGCAACTGGGGCTTGCCTCAAAACTTGAACTAATAAAATATTCAACATCATCAACTAAAGAAAAAAAATAGCGTTATTCCGTTTTTAGTTGCGGAACTACTAATAAATAATAAGGACAAACTAATGATTGATTCAAAACCTCACAAAGACAAATCCGAGATAGTTCTCGACAAAAATTTGGCAAGAAAAATTGCCCTTGAAAAGGCACTGGAGACTTCTCGTTTTTGCATAATAGACGGAGTTGCAACAAGGTATTCTGACAGGTATTCTGAAGGAGATGTTGAAATTCCGAACGGTGTTGTGAGCATTGGAGCAAATGCTTTTGAAAACTGTCATCTTAGCAGTATTTTTATTTCAAAGACCGTCAGAAGTATTGCATCAGGGGCATTTAGTCGTTGCACAAAACTTGAAAGCGTTGATTTTGAAGAGGGGAGCGCCCTTAGAACTATTGATGAAAAAGCATTCTATGGCTGCATAAATTTAAGAAAAATTCAGTTGCCGTTCTCACTCAAAACTATCGGAGTTGACGCTTTTTGCGGATGTGAAGAATTAGAACATATTGATTTTCCCCACGAGTTGACAAATGTCTACGGCGGTGCATTTTCTGCGCTTGTTGATAAAGACAGAGGTGTTCACAGTGCTGGGCTTTCTTGTGTCAAATTTCCTGAGTCTTTAAAAAAACTGGGACTTTCAGCGTTTAAAGGCAGTCAGAATTTAAGAGAAGTTTCTTTCGAAAAAGGCTGCCGCCTTGAAGTCATTGAAAAAGACACCTTTGCTCCGGTGAGCGTTGTTCGAGGCGGTCTTTCCGATATTGAGAAACTCGACATTCCAAGCGGACTTCGCTACATAACTATTCCCACATCAGTAAAATCAATCGAGGAAAGGGCATTCTATGACTGCAAAAATCTGGGGGTTGTTGAATTTGAAGAAGGAAGCCAATTGCAGACAATCGGAAAAGAAGCATTTTTTCGTTGCTGGTTAATAAAAGAACTAAAAATTCCGCCGCTTGTTGAAAACATTTCCGAAGACGCTTTTATGCATTGGGAAGCAAATCAAAAAATACTGATAACAAAACCTCTCTATAAAAAATATAAAGATTTTTGGAAATCCTTAAAAGCAGAAATTGAAATCTACAAACCGAAGAAATAAGCAATCAAAAAAAGTCAAAAGCACGCTGCCAAAAGCGTGCTTTTTAAAGTGCGGAAAATAACTTCTAGGTTACAGTTTTCTAGTTATCCGAATGGGCGTTGTTTTATATCGGTTCAATATATCCAGCCTCTTCCAAAAATTTTTTAAAAGAATAACCAGAACGGTCGCATATTTGTTTTAATGTGTCAATAGGGATAAGTAATTTTTCTTTGCCTTTGTTTGAAAATTCTTTTTCAATTCTACTGATGTGTGAGTAGTTTACTCCTACGAGTTCGCCGAATTGACGCAAACTCATATTTTTTTCTTTTCTTATTTTTCTAACAACATCACCGTATCCCATTTATTATATTATAACACTATTTTTTTCAAAAACAGCGCAAAAACGCTTGACACACTGTTGAACATGTGCAACAATAAGTTTATGAAATCAGTAATCAGGCAAATGTATAATGGAGAAAAAGGCAACTCTGAGCATATAAAACTGACAAAAGAATTTTTAGAACTTTTGTCAAAATTTGTTGAGTATGAAAAAGAACTCAAAGAAAAATTATCTGCAAATTATGAATTGTCAGAGTTGTTGATTAAAACAAGTGATTCAATGGGCGAAATGCACAGCGAATTGTTAACTATGCATTTTGAAGAAGGTTTTAAATTAGGTTTTAGAATGGGATTAGAAATAACACAAGAATGATTAGAATAGGGAAGATTAACTTATCGTCTGCACAAGGTAAATAGAATAACAACACATTATAAAGTGCGGGCGGCAGAGTGCCGCCCCTACGATTTATTTTGTCGTTACATTGCAGGGACAGATAATGACCGCCTGAATGGGATTTGGATGTTTTTTTATAATATGCGTGCGGCAAAATACCGCTTCTGCAATAAATTTTTTCCCGAATAAAAATCTCGTAGAGGACGCCGCTTCGGCGTCCTGAACAATGTGAAACTGACCGCCCCTATAATTTAATCCCCCGATATCACTCGACAAAATAACTGTAGGGGCGGCAATCTGCCGCCTGCACAATGTTGATGGTTGCCCACGAACCACCATCAAATAACAAATCGACAAAACTGTAGGGGTGAGCAACGCGAACCCGAATAATGGACAACATAATAATGATACTTTAATCGGGCTTGCGTTGCTCTCCCCTACAGTTTATTCCCACTCCAGAATATCACGCGTCAAAATTACTGTAAAGGCGATTAGGCGTTCCGCGGTCTGCGACTAATCGCCCGCACAATGTGAAACGATAACTACGAACCCCAATCAAATAACAAATCAATAAAATAATGTGCGGGCGGCAGGCTGCCGCCCCTACATTTAAATTATTTCTCAAATATCACACGACAAAATGACTGTAGGGGCGATTATCAATCGCCCGCACAATGTTATTCGTTGCTTACGAACCACCCCAACAAATAACGAACTAACAAATTGTAGGGGTGAGCAACGCGAACCCGAATACTAGACAATATAATAATGATAATTTAATCGGGCTTGCGTTGCTCTCCCCTACAGTTTATTCCCACTCCAGAATATCACTTGTTAATAGAAGGTGCTGTTTAAAAAAAAGTAGGGGCGGCACTCTGCCGCCCGAACTATATTATTATAATGCAAATCGTATTTATTATGATGAAAAAAGACTGACGAGTTTTATATATACTATCCCTCTTGTGCTGTTTGGGCGGCTTTTTCTTTTGCTTGCTCTTCTTTTAGTTTTGCTTGCTCTTCTTTTTGGACGAGTTTTTCTTTGTAGTCAACAAGGGCTTTTGCAAGTTGGTCCGGACATGAAGTGTTTTGTTTGCACTGAATGCCTTTTAGTTTTTCAATAATGACATCAATATCATTGCCTAATGCAAGTTTGACGATGCCTTGAGCGTTGCCCGAGCAACCGTTGATGAATTTGCACATAGTGAGAGTGTTTTTCTCATCAACATTGAAGATAATTTCTCTGGCACAAGTGCCGACTGTTCTGAATGTAGCCATAATATGGTTCTCCTTAAATATATAATTATTGTCGAATTTTGATGATTTCAAACATGTTTTTTAAGCGAAAAGTGAAAATTGGAGGGTGCTAAATTATTAGTGATTTGCGGCAAGAGAAAAGTTGTAGTGGCGGGCGTTCTCGACCGCCCGAAGAGCCCATTTATTAACTATTCCGAGCAGTCGAGGATGCCCGCTCCTACAATTAATCGCTCATATTTAGCACCTTTAAAATGGAAATGTGAAAAGTGTTGTTAAAGCATTTTTTTTAAGTTTATCATTACTTTTTATAATAGAAGCAAACCAACTTGGTTGCAAGGGTTGGTTTGCGACAACCTCAAAAGGTATAAAACCCCGACGCTTGCGTCGGAAGGAAACGCCGAAGGTGTTTCGGGTGCAGGGCTCGCCCTGCGGTTTATTACCTTTTATTTTTTACTTTATTCAACAAGTTGTTCATGAAGCATGTAGTAGACTTGAGAGGCCTTTTCTTCCCATTTCGAGTGTATTTGCTTTGCGATTGCTCTCGTTGGGACTGAGAGGCGAACTTCTAAAGTTGTTGTGTCGACATCGGCGATTTTGAGAACAACAGTGTAGGAGCCGTCATCGTTTTGAAAGTAGTCACGCATGTATTCTTGTCTTCGCTTGAAGTTCGTTCGGTTTGCTTTCACATATTCAGAAATATCGCTTCTTATTGAAGAGGGGATTTTCTGATAGAAATGCATAAGGCATTGCCTGCCGTCGGGTGTGATTTTGTAGTAGATTTTTTTGTCCGCAAAACTTTGATGAATAAAACCAGATGCCAAAAGTTGAGACATGGTTTCTCTGCATTCCATCCACGGAATCCACGCATTTGCGTTTGAACATATGTTTAAAAAACTGTCCTCTAAAATAGGAAAGTCCAGTTTATCAAAAACAAATAATAGCATTAACTTGTTAACTGTGGAATTTACGGACATTTTTTAGTGGTTGGTGGTTGGTGGTTAGTGTGGTTGACAAATTAATTAATCATTCACTAATCACTAATCACTAAATCTTATTGTTGCAGCCCAAAACATTAACCAGTTTGTGTTTGACGCACTCTTTGATTAATGCTCTTGCAGGGGTTAGGTATTGACGAGGATCAAAGTGAGCAGGGTTGTCATAGAGGTGTTTTCTGATAGCGCCTGTGAATGCCATTCTAAGGTCGCTGTCGATATTGATTTTGCAAACAGCCATTCCAGCCGCTTTTCTCAGCATATCTTCAGGAATTCCTTTTGCTCCTGCCATTGAACCGCCATATTGATTAATCATTGCGGCATACTCAGGCAAAACGCTTGACGCTCCATGCAAAACAATAGGGAAGCCCGGCACTCTTTTTTGAATGTCTTCCAAAATGTCAAAACGAAGTTTTGCCTCGCCTTTGAACTTGAAAGCGCCATGCGAAGTTCCGATTGCGATTGCCAAACTGTCAACGCCGGTTCGTTTGACGAACTCTTCAACTTGAGAAGGGTCAGTGTAGACTGCGTCAGCATCGGAAACATTAACCTCGTCCTCAACTCCGGCAAGGCGGCCAAGTTCAGCCTCGACCATAACTCCTCTTTCGTGAGCGTATTTGACAACTTCGCTTGTTATGCGAATGTTTTCTTCAAACGAGTGATGAGACGCATCAATCATGACTGAAGTGAAGCCGTCATCAATACAACTTTTACACAACTCATAACTGTCTCCGTGGTCAAGATGAAGGGCTATAGGAAGCCCTGACTCCTCAACTGCCGCCTCAACTAACTTTTTTAGATAAATTGAGTTTGCGTAGGCTCTTGCGCCTTTTGAAACTTGAAGAATAAGAGGGGCTTTTTCTTCTTTTGCAGCCTCAACAATACCTTGAATAGTTTCAAGATTGTTGACATTAAACGCTCCTATGGCATATCCGCCTTTATAGGCTTTTTCGAGCATTTCCTTTGGTGATACTAGTGGCATAAAAATTATTACCATCCTTTTTGAAATTTTATTTCACAATAGTATAACATATATTTTTGCATTTGACAAGCACTTTTGTCAAAATATTTTTAACTTATTAATTTGAAGTATTTGGAAGTGATTGAAGGATAAATTTTGAATATCACAAATTTTACATTAATATTTTTTTTGAAAATTTTCTCGCAAAAAACGCTTTGAGTTTGAGTGTGCTTGTGTTAGAATAAATGTATGGAAAAATTATCTGGTCAATCTAGACAAGGTGTTATTGTTGTTGCTGCTGCATGTGCAATACAACTTGTGTCAGGGGTTGCATATCTTTGGAGTTTATTTCAAACAGGCATAACACTTAGTATTTTTGGAGGACAAGACAATCAAGCGGCTTTGACATTTTCAATCATGCTTGCGTTTTTGACTGTCGGCGGTGTTTTTGGCGGAAAACTTGTCACAAAACTAAAATCCACTAGAATTGTTGTTCTTATCGGCGGAGTAATTTTGTCATTAGGTTTTTTGCTTGCTTCCTTTGTCACAGAAAACACCTCTTGGGCATTGTGGCTGACCTATGGATTTATGGGCGGAACAGGAATGGGATTTACATATTCGACAACTATTGCTTGCGCTCAAAAATGGTTTCCCCACAAAAGAGGATTTGTGACAGGAATAATTGTTTCTGCCTTGGGGTTTGGCGGAGTTATTTTTACACCCGTAATAATGCTTTTAGTCGGTGCCTTTGGCGGACAAAGCAGCGCTGTTATTCGAGGAGGAGAATTTCCGACATGGCGGATTTTGAGTGCAGTGTTTTTTGTTATTTGTGCAGTCGGCTGTATATTTTTAAAGCATCCGCCTGAAGGTTACGCACCGATAAAAAAGAGCAAAAAAGAAAGTTCTCAAATATCTCAATCAACACTTGCAATTGATGCGGCAGCAGGAGACGCAGATAGCAGCGTCCAGAATAAATTGCAGTTGTCTAATGAATTAGATATTAATGAAAATTTGTCAGCAGCATGTGAAAAAATAGATGAGACTTCACAAGAAAACGAAATATCTTCGCCGCTCGCTGCTAAAATGATAGAACCGCAAAAAGAACAAAAAAACTACACAGCATTTGAAATGCTGAAAAGTCCAAAATTCTATCTAATCACATTTTCTTTTATGCTTGCGGTAATGGGTGGTCAAATGATGTTTGCGTTCGCAAGACCCATTGAAGTCTTGAGCGGTTTTGAAAATTCTGTTATGATTGGAGGCATAGCGCTTTCAATGGTTGTTTTGGCAATATCAGCATGTAACTCTTTGGGAAGATTGATTTTTGGATTTGTGTGTGATAAAATAGGGCGAATAAATTGTATTATTATTTTGCTTGCCGGCTCCGGACTGCTATTATTCTTTTCTGCGCTCGTCTTAGGCAATTGGGCAATTTTTGTTGTGATTGCCTTTATCGGTATTTTCTTTGGAGGAACTCTTAGTGCCTATCCGACACTCACTGCCGAAACATTCGGTCCTAAAAACATGGCGACAAACTATGGCTTTGTCCTTTTAGGTTTTGGTGCCGGAGCAATACTGGCATCTCAAATAGCCGGAATTTTTGCCTATTCTGCCCGCTATCATGATGATGTTAACAGAATGTTTCCGGCATTTATCATAGGAGCGGCTTGTGCGACACTAGGGGTTGCTTTAATGGTTGTTTTAAAACTTATGACAAAACGCAAAAAACAGCAAAAAATATAAATATCGGAGCATTATTTTGTCGAAATGTTGTTTTTGATATATTTATGAAGTGGAGAATTTGTTAGTGTTTTTGCTTGCAAAAATATATTTTGTGTGGTATAATCTAAAAGATTACATAATTTTGCGGTGTCTTTGTTTTTTGGATTAACGATTGTTTTTTGTTGTTTTTAAGACAAAGTCTACCTTAAAGTAACGGAGGTGATTTTTCTATGAAAAAATCTATTCAAGTATGCTTGCAGCAAGCGCAGCATGTCAAAGAGTTTGTGAACATCGTTTCAAAATATCCTTTTGAAGTTGATCTCAAAAGCGGACGGTTTGTTATTGATGCTAAATCCCTTTTGGGAATTTTTTCGCTTGATTTGTCAAAACCAATAACTCTTGACATCTATTCAGATAAGTGCGATGAATTGCTCAGCGAACTAAAACCATATACTATTGGATAAATTACAAATTACAAATGACAGTGGACAAATAAGGTAAAATTACATTTATCAGCATTTGTAAATTTATAAACTATAATTTGTTATTTGCAAATACGGAGAAAGAGAACATGAGAAGTATTTTTGATGTCATGAGCGACAGCGATACTCTGATTTTGGAGTTTGACCGCGCTTGTGATAATTTGATTTTATCAAAATACATTTTAGCAGACAAGAGAATTAGCGACCTATTGAAAGTCATAGCGTCGTCAAAAAAGTTGTATTCACTCATCAAAGGAGTGCTTAGGGGCTTTGATTTTGTCGAAGAATACAAACTGGCAACCGGTAGAAACGGACAGTTTTTCTTGCCGAAATCAAGAAAGAAACTCATTTCTTTCGTGTTTTGTCTTTTGTATTATATTGACACAAATGCAATTGAGTTGTCCGATTTTCTCAAAGACAATTTTGCTTCGTCAAATGTGAATATGGAGTTTTCAAACTTCACTTCACAAGTTATTTTGCCGTTCCGTCATGCAGTAGGGCGTGAGTTTTTGGGCGAGCCTGAAGAAAAATCACCAAGGGACGATTTTGAAGTTTTGTCAGGAAACGGAGTTAAAATTGAGGAAAGAATGTTCCTTGATCCCGGTGCTGCTCCTAAAACAGAACACTTTGTTGACAGCGAGTTTGAGATTGAGATGTCAAATGACATGAACACTCAACAGAACTCTAACAAAATTCAACCAACAAAATTAACCCATGAGCACTTGATTTATTTTGAGTCGCTGTATTTATATTCACAAGATATTTTGGCGATTGTTTCTTCGTCAAATGACATTAACCTTGCAGAAAAAAATACCATATTGCTTGAGTTGAAAAACTTTGAAAACGCAATAAAAATGCAACAAGTAAATTCTATTAGTTTGACATATAAGGCGCTCAGATCTGCTCTTATTTGGTCAGGGTTTAATGATTCTCTATCAAAACAACTAACTGAAATTGACCACATAGTCAGGGAACTTCATTAATTTTCATATTTATCAAATAAGGCATACGATTATAAAATACTAAAAGGGAAAAGCAAATGAGAAATATTGAAGAGTTTTCCTTTGAGGAATTGGTATCTGAGGTGAAACGGCTGCATCTGTCATTAAAAGATATGCAGTCGAATATTGTTAAATCTCATGAGGCTATGCTAAAAGAAAGGCAGGAACTTGCTTCTCTTTTAGTAAAACATAACGATGCCCTAAGGATGATTGAGGAATTGAAAAATGCATTAGAAAAAGTTTTTGAAAGCGGCACTAGTGAAGTGAATGAAAAAGAAAAACTTATCAAAAAAAACAAAAAAAATAAAAAAGAGATTGAAATAGACAACGAGAGAAAGTTTCAAGAATTTAATGAATTGAAAAAGAAACTGCAATGTGAAGCAAGCCGGGATGATTATCTTGAAAAACTAAAAGAAAGAGCAGATCTCCTAAAAAGAAACAATTATTAACCACATCAAAAATCAAGTAACCACAAATCAAACGAATGAAGAAAAACATTTTAAAAGTGATATTATTTGCGGTCTTGATGCTTTTGGTAACAGCGTCAGTTTTTGGCTGCAATAATAACAGAACTGTTTGTTCTTGTCTCGTTGTTTTCAATGCGGCAAGAGTTAGCACTTCTTCGCAAGACGGCACTTTTGTCATGACATATGAGAGTTACAATTGCTGGGTTAATCAAACTCTTTCAACGCAAGGAAGCGGTTGCTCAAGTGCTGTCCACACCGAAATGCCGCCGCCAATAACAATAATAATCGAAGGAAACACCATTTCAGTTGAACGGCGACACCACAGAGTTCTTCCGCTTTGGCAATTTCTACAGAACACCCCAAGGCACAAGAATGCTCAGTCTTTCTTTTTATTATCATATGGTTCATAGTCATGTTTTATATATTGGCGGACTAACAACTGCCGGGGTTCCAAAAATCCTGCAGTTTCAACTTCTTGATAAAACCCTTCTTCCGGACTCAACTTTTTTGACAAGTTATTATATAAATGATTTTTCAAACACTATAGGAATATCAATAGACGGTTTTCGTCCCGAAGTTATGCCGGATGAACCTATTCATTTGGAGTTGCCTTATGAGATTGACGGAATGACAGTTTATGCAATTGGCAATAGCGCATTTGCTAATCAAACTAATCTTTTGAGTGTGATAATGCCAGGCTTTTTGAGAACAATAGGCAACTTTGCTTTTGCAGGACAACGAAATCTAACACGAATCGAAATTCCGGGCTGGAGTTTTGTTTGGCATGATGAGAATATTATATTTTTAAACTCAATTGGAGAATTTGCCTTTTTTGATACTAATTTGGGTTATGGCGGAGAGGATTTATTTATTCCGAACAGTGTCACTTCAATCGGTTTCGGAGCATTCGCAAGAAACAATAATTTGACCAGCATCACTCTGCATTTCACTGGTGATGGTTGGGCAGGAACAGACACAAGATTTGGCTATATTTTTGCTTTCAACATTCCCCAATCGTTAAGAACTGTTAATTTAATAACCAATGTGGTTCAAGAGAATGCATTCGTTGGAGCGACAAACATAGAAACGCTTAACCTTATTTGGACAGCCATAATTGAACCCAATGTGTTTTGTTCTTTATCAAACCTCAGAACTCTCATAATGTTAGAAAATAGTTGGAGTGTTCCTTCTTTTGGCAGTCAGCCCCTTGGTTGGTGCAGTAATTTAATTCATATTTTAGTTAAGGACGAAGAAGCGGCACAAGAGTTTAGAAGTATCTATAGAGATATTTTCGCAAATGAATCTGGCTGGATACCGTATCAATCAAGAATATTTTCATTTTCCTACAGCGGTTCAGGATGCGAAGAATATCCCCATATTATCAAAACTCCCTATCATCTAAGCAATATTCGGCATTTTCCAAATAGGATATATGAATTAGGAGCAAATATTGATTTAGGCGGTATTGAGTGGGAGCCGATCCCACGATTATACGGCACGCTTGATGGAAGAGGGCAGTCTATTATGAATTTGACCATTACAGGCAGAATAGTCGCATACAACGGTCAAAACTTTGGTTTGTTTGCTATAAACAGCGGCACCATCATGAATGTCCACTTAAGAGATGTAGACATATATTTCATTCCTGACCACGCTGCCTCGTGGAGCAATGTCGGTGCATTTGCAGGACTTAATGAGGGGCTGATATGGGGAGCAAGCAGCTATGGCGGTCGTATTGGGGTGCATAGGCAGATGTCGGCTATGGGCGGCATTGCGGGTGAAAACCGCGGGCGCATTGATTGGGTTTCGGCACATAGCAAATATTTGGTCGGAAACGGCGATATGGGCGGGATTACTGGCACTAATTTGCACGGCGGAGTGCTGTATCAGGTGCGGCTTCATAATTCAACCATAAATCACTTTTTTGTCATGAATAATCGTTCAATCGGCGGGATAGTGGGTTATAGTTTGTTCTCTCATTTGCAGCATGCAAGGGTATATTTTACTAATATTTCGCATGTGGGAAGTGACGGAACTCCTTGGAAAACTCCATGGATGGGTTCAATCGTTGGATTTTTGGCATATTCTAGCGCGTGGTATATGGGCGGATATGGCGCTGTTTTGAACCCCGGTGACTTAAATGCATATCAGCAATCAAACTTTGCACAAAGTGTTCATGTTTGGGGTTGGTGTTGGGTTGGTAATTGGGTTTTTCTGCTAGATGGTTTTAGAGGTTTTTAGTAAATAAATGAAGTGGAGGGATATGTTAACTTCGCACAAAATTAAATTACAAAAAATGTTAAAAAAAGCGTAAAAATGAATGAAAAATGGTGCAAATATTAACAAATTGTGAAAAAACTTTAAAAAATACTTGACAACAAATTAATAGTTTGTTAATATATTAGTATAAAAAATATATTAATAACCCATATTTGAGTTGAAGGTATTCTTAAAAACTCATAAAAACGGAGGCAAACACCATGAAACAAGACAAAAACAAAAAAAATATTGAACAAACTCTTGATAATCAGAAAACATTTTTCAGTGAGGAAACGGAATATGTGACTTCCAAAAAAGATACCGCTAATGATTCAGGGGTAAACAATAGATTTCGCAGAGGTGTTTTGCTTAATGATGCAAAAAAATACCCTCAAATTTTTTCTGACTATTTAAATAGTTGCACTGCCTATGTTTGTAATGATATGGTGGTTTATCCGCCGCTTGTTATTAGCGTGAGAGTGGGAACAGAGGATAATAATATGAGTGGAATTGACAACGAAATGAGAGAAAGGCTCAAAAAATACTCGACGGATTCAAAGACTATTCTTGACGAACTGGTTCCAAAAGATAAAAAAAAAGTTCGTGAAAATTTGCCGAACATTCCGTCAAAATTGAAAGAGAAAAACAAAAAAGAAAAAAACGGTGAGGATTTGTTCTTGGTGGAAAACTATCAAGACTTGCCGCAAGTCAGCGTGAACATTGAACTAACAAGAGCAAAAACTGTCAGTGAGAAAATTGCCTATGATGACAATTCAGCACAAGAATTACTCAATAAATACTTAGGCACATAAAAAATTTAAACTGAGTAAATGCTACAAACAGGATTTATTCAGTTTTTCCTTAATTAAACACTATCTCAAATCATCGGATATCAACCGCCAATCGCCATCATATGGACATGTCATTAAGCGAAAACAAAAAATTCCTTGAAGGCAAAGAGTTTTTTGACGAAAAGAAATTCACCCAAGCAATTGTGTGTTTTCGAGAGGCAAAAAACGAAGAGCCTGATAATATGATTTTTTCATACTACGAACTGCTTTGCGATATATATCATAACGCAAAGAGTTTTGACTATGATGCGTTTAATAGATTCGCTGCTTTTTTGAATGAAATTTTTAAAATTAATGAAAATTTGTTAAATAACGAAGCATTTGTTAAAGTTGTGCTATATGATGCCTATTTTATTTCAAAAACTCAATACCAAATAACAATCGACAAGCACGATAACGCCCTGTCTCGAACTGCTTTTAGGATTTTGGGAATGAGGCTTATTGACACTTTGTATGGTTTTTTGAATTTTCTGAAAAAAAAGAACATAGCGGATTTAGTCAAAAACAGGACAGCAAGATGTCAAAGAACGGAACAATCTTTAATTGACATTCTTGACTTGGGAGTAAAAGCATGTGTTAAATTTTCACAACCGTATCTTGACGCTAAAGGCAACTTGGATGTTATGCGTGAAGATATTTTTGGAAAAACAATTAAAATCTATATTGATTTTGTTGAGTTTGCAAAAAAGTGCAACGAGCAATACAATGAATTAGTGCATAGTGCTGACTACATCACTCCGCTTGATTTTGCACAAAATGTTTTGCAAACTGTCAAGACTTATAATGACCTTAACAGAAGTAATGCGGTCAACCACTATTCAATAACAGGGGAGACCTTGAAGTTTTTGAACAAAGAATGCAAGGCAGCATTATCTTATGCTTATAATGTTTGTTTTCGAGTGCTTGGGGGAATAGAGTCTAATGCTGAAAGAGCGAAGTTGATGGAAGTATGTATTCCGCTTGCTCTTGAACTTCTCATGCCGAGATTTTATATTTCAGGTGCAGGAAGGACAGAGGTTATGCACAGAGACTATCACAACATTAGGCAAATTGCAGACATTGCCGCACTCTTTTTGACAAGTGTTTCAAAAGAGGCAAAAAAGAACACAAAAAAAACACTTGAAAAATTCTATAGAAGAAGTTTTGAATCGTCTTTTATGCATTTTAAAAAGGTGTCCGAAGAGTATGGAGACAGACTGTTTGGTAAAAAACTGCTTGACAGACTTGAAAAAGCGGAGAAAAAGAAAGAGGCAAGAAAGGAAAAAGAAAAGCAAAGGAAAAAACCTTATGTTGTTGGGAAAGAGATTGAAAAGGGTCTTAGCAGAAAAGAAATTGAACTCAATGACTACAAATACTACAAAGAGTTTCTCTATAAATTGGCATGTTTTTCATTTGTTGCATCAGTTGAATTGATATTGTATGTTTTTCACAATGTGAAATTCAGGAAAAAACTTGTCAAATTGTGCAAAAAAGTGTGTGAAGAATTTTTGTTTTTGGAAAACTATTATATCACCAAAATCGAACAAGACCCAAAATACCGCCATGTTGTCAAAATGTTCGCTATGCTCGATGATGAATCAGTCATTGTTAATGAAGAGTCAATACTCCAAGGTGATGTTGGAAAATTATTCATGGCAAAAGAGTTGGGCTATGTTGAAAATCCCAAAAAATTGTCCAATAAAAACAATAATGTTTTGATGAAAGATGAATCAATGGAAATCGGAACAAATGAGAACAAAATAGCAATTGATGATGAAACGAGCGAAAACCTAAAAATAATCAATGGTGAAGAAAAAATGGAACTAAACAATCCAAAATTCAACCTCTTTAACTTTTCCCTAACATTTGAAGAAGACACTCCCGAAACAAACCCACTAGACTTACTTTAAAAAAGTGTTGGAATTAACTCCAACACTTTCTAGAGAAACAATTTTCACTAGCAATTTTGTCATGCTTAACAAAATAATTAACAAACGAGAAAGAAGGAACAGAAAAGTGTGGGGATATATTTCACTAATGCTTGTGGTGATTTGTGTTTTGCTGACTATCCATGGGCTCAACCATGATAGATTGCAAATATGGACTTTGAGTCGAATTGGCTTGCACTCCAGAACATGGTTTTTAGTCTTTGCGATTCTTTTGAGTTTGGCATTTATTATTAATTTGAAACTGCTTTTGACAAACTTGACAAAAAACAATGAAACACCTTTTTTAAACGCAGTGCTATTTTTGAATATGCCGCTGGCACTCAGTCAAGCAATAATAATTGAAGAATCCGTCCAAGTCTTGCATATCTATCTCGCAGCAGTTTTCACCGCCCACAGCATACTAACAATGCTGCTCTTCATCTCATTAATTATTCACTACAGAGGAAAGGGAAGTCTAATATTTGTTTTGCCAATATTTGCTCCATCTCTCGCTATGGGAACACTGAATATATATATGCTTTTGGAAGTTCACGGCGTCCTGATAGCCTATTATCAATTGCTTTTAATATATGGGCTGATTTTTACAATCTTTTTTCTGCAATTTATTGAAAACAATTTACCTCAAAAAATTTTCAAAAACAACATATTCAACACTTGACAAACTAAAAAATACAATATAAACTAATAACATAGTCAAAATAATTTCCACACACAAAAAATTGACTTAAAGAAATAGGGGAGTGGCTCAACGGTAGAGTAGTGGCGGCGTTTCAAATGAAAATTTGCCAAAACCTACTATATATAGTATTAAAAATACTTAAATCGCACTACATTTAGTGGTGCGATTTAATTTTTTGTGCATTTTTTGGGTCAAAATTTGGGTCAAAATTGTGGATAGAGGTCGCCATAGATACTTTTAATTTGTTCTTGGCGAATATCTAAATCAAAGTCAGTATAGATATCATTTGTCATTTCTGTTGTCTTGTGACCCAGTAAATAAGACCTTTTTTTGTCATTTACCCCAAAATAGTAGATGTTTGTTGCGAATGTGTGTCGCAATCTATGTATTGGTTTTTCGTTCTTTTGTCTTGTTATTCCTAATGAATTTATCAATGTCACGAATTCACGAGTATAATAATCGGGTGAGTGCTTGAACATTTTGCTCCAATTTTCTTCAAGATGTTTTGCATATCTTTCAGAAATATTAACATATCCGGATGTTCCGTTTTGTTTTGTTCGCACAACCCAAATTCGCAGTCTATCGAGTTCTAAACGACATTTGAACGCTTCACTCAATCGACAGCCGACCATGAGGAAAAATTCGATTTCGTTCCACACATGGCATTTGTGGCGGTTTTCATAGAGAAGTTTCTGCTCATCTGGGTTATACCATAATCCTTTCACTTTTTCAACTCTAGGGCATTTGAGTGTTGCAATAATATTTCGCTTTATTAATCCCGATTCGGTGGCTTCTGCAAAGACATTTTTAATGATGATATGACAATGTTCTTTCATTCTAGGCTTTTCCATCGAGTTCAAAAACTCGATGATGTCATTCTTAGTGTAGGTGTCGATATTTTTACTTAGTTTGGATAAATAACGATTAAGGCTTGTGTGATACATTCTAGTTTTAGTTTTGCCCTCTTTGTGTAGTCGATACCATGTCCACGCTAAGTCAATTAGTTTTCGACTTTCTTTGTTCTTGATTTTTTCTTTTGCGTTAATCCTAAAATGCGTCTTTTTATAATCAGACACCATTTTAACAAGTATTTTTAAATTTGAATTTATTAAATAATGTGAAACACCTTGAACAGTTTTTCGCCATTCATAGCGTCCGTCTTTTCGTTTTCTTGTGTTTTTGTTAAGTCTCAATATTTCTTCCTCCTCGCTTTTAGCGAATAGTGGGGAAGAGTTGTCTATATTTTGTTCTTCACTTGATTGTATTAAATTGTCAATGTGCGTGTCTTGTGCCGCCTCAAAAGAGGGGTTTCTTACTAAATGAATATCAAAGCCACCATCAGGACGAAATACTCTATGTCCTTGAACCGGATGTGTTGGTGGCTTCTTTTGTTTTTCATATTCACTAAAAAGTTGAGAGAGTTTAAAAATGCCACTCCGCAACTCTTTAATTAATTCATCATCTGTCATAATCAAATACCTTCCTTGTTCCCAAGTGTGGCAGTTAATTATAACATAAAATTAATTATTTGTTAAGTATTTATTAACAAATTGTAAACAATAAATTACGCTTTTTGTTTTTGAATTTCTTCTTTTTGTTCTTCTTCAAGGGTCATTTGAAGTGTCCATTCAACATGGTTTTGACCTTTTGAACTTAGTTTTCTATAATCGCTTAAAAGTTTCTGTTCTTCAGTAGATAGTGTTGGTGATGGGGAAGTGGGGGACACTGTAAAATTAGACGGCACTTGTGTGTCGTCTTTTTTTTCTATGCCTAGCAAATAATCGGCTGAAACATCGAAATATTGAGAGATTTTAACAATAGCGTCTGATGAAGGCTTTGCTACACCTTCACGCCATCTATGTATTGTGCGGTGTGAAAGACCAATGTTTCGTTCTGTCTTTCTTTCTGATTTAGTTCTCGTGGTTTCCTCTTCCAAAAGTTGGAAAATAGCAAGCATTTTTGCTCCTCTGCACTACTTTTTTTAGATTTTTTAATAAAAGTAATGAAAAACGCTTGACTGGAGTTAATTAACTCCATTATAATACAAGAAAAGCACGCCCAAAAGAAAAAGGGCAGGGCTTGGTCGTGTAAGGTTGCAAGCATTTTTTTGGTTGATTAGTTTTCTGGGTTTATGTATTCTCCAGTGCGTCCTGCAAGGTAGTCCAGTGACACATTGAAATAATCAGCAACTATGGTTAGTTTTGCAATAGTTGGGGAAGCAGAGTCCCATTTTATAATGCAACTCTTACTAAAGCCACAATCTTTTTCTAGTCTAAAAACAGTAGTTCCATTTTTTTCGCATAGCATTTTTATTTTTTCACTTATCATTCTTGCTCCTTAATTTAAAAAAAATTTTTAAAAAAGTGAAAAAAAGCACTTAAAACACTTGACAAAGTGAATATATTCACCTCATAATATAAAAAGCAAGCACGCAAAAAGGCGATGGACTGTGGAAGGTTTATAACTTGATGCGTGAAAGCCTGTCATGTGAAAGTTGGCAAGCGTATTGATAGAACTTAGTTTCGCACCTATATTTTATCAAATAAAAATATGCTTGTCAACCAAAACACGACAAAAAACAAATACAAAAAAAGCCCGACATAATGCCGGGCGAAAGGAAGTAAAAGAATGGAAAGAGATGAAGTTTTAAGATTATTGCTAGGATGGATTATTGCATTAATAACTGGAGTATGCATGGGGCTGTCAATGTGGTTTGGAATTAATGCATTAAGAAATTGCAGCAATTACAATTGCAACTACACCTCCAACTACGGCTATTATAGTGGAACTGACTCTACTGAACATAGCAAATTTTGAAGAAGATTCTTTTTCCTCAATGTAACGAGCACCCTCTATTTTTACGGTTATAAAATCATGAAAAGATTTCGCATCTTCGTTTATATCAATTAAATTTAACATTGATAGTAAATTTAGACGAACTTGTGTAGTTCTAAAATAATAACAAAACTGTAAAAACAAACGCCCAAATAGTCTTTGCGATTGATGAAGATAATTGCAAAAAACAAAACTAAAATTTTTCAAATTTATTTCAATATTTTCACTACGATTAAATTTTTTTAATTTCTTTTCTATTTTTGTTAAATTAATATCTCGCACATTTTTTTCAAAAAAAAGAATTTCTCTCAATAAAAAAGCATTGTTTTTAATTCTTTTTGTTGATATGGCAGTTGTTATAGCATTCAAAAGTAGAGAAACTGGAAATATACTTATCACAATCATAACTATAATAAAAATTTCAAGAGGGTTCATATATAAAAATCTCCTTAGTAAAAATTATCATTATTATAGCATTTTATGGTATGTATGTCAACTAAATTATGACAAAAAAAGGAGCAAGATATAAAAATGCAAATAGTTGCAATTGTCGTCATATCAATACTTATTCTCACTCTTGTGGTGGACTCGTGGCGAATAATAATATCTAACATCATAAGAGTGATGAGAAGAAAGAAGATGGGAGTTGTGAAATGGTAGGACGGTTGGTGGTTTGTATATTTAGAAACAAACAGACTTGCTCCTCTCATCAACAAAACAAAGGAGACTACATATAAAAATGCAAAATAAATACAGACATATGCAGTATCAAAAGGCGTGGTATGAATTTAATTCAAGAGCCTATGTTTTCAGACTTAACTGTATTTATTATAGCCATGAGAACTACGCCTGCACCCTTTCAAATGGCTGTAGTAATATCACAAAATTTCACTCTTGATTTGCGTGAGCCTGTCCAACTCCCGGCAGACCCAACACCGCCAATCGGCTTTGAGTTCTCGGGTTGGTATCTTGATAGTGCGTTTACTCAACCTTTTATCGTTGGACAAGTTTTCGGGGACATCACGCTTCATGCAAGATTTATCGCTATAGTCTACACTATCACTTATCACCTGAACAACGGTTCTTTTCAGGCTTCGCCTGTTTTGACTTTTACAATTGAAAGTCCGAACATCACGCTTCCTACTCCATCAAGATATGGTTATGACTTCGGCGGCTGGTTTGTAAATGCAGGGTTCACCGGAGTGGCAGTGACACAAATTCCGACAGGTTCAATCAATAATCGGGAATTTTTTGCAAGATGGACGCCGACAGTATTCAATATTACATATAACCTAAACGGCGGCTTTTTCGGGTCAACTGCTCCCGAAACTTTCACTATCGAAAGTGCAGCAATCACGCTCCCACACCCTCAAAGAACAGGGTTCAACTTTGACGGTTGGTTCAATAATTCTGCTTTTACCGGAGAACAACTGACGCAAATTCCTAGCAACTCAACCGGTCACAGGGCATTCTACGCTAGGTGGATTGCGATTGAATACACGATTGTCTTTGGTGTCAATGGGGGGACAATATCGACAACAATCCCAGACATCTTTACAATCGAGAGTGAGACAATCGTTCTTCCTGTTCCTACTCGTGCAGGACACACCTTTCTAGGCTGGTTCACTAATCCAACAAGAACAGGGTCAGCGGTTACACAAATAACAAACGGAAGTATCGGAGACAGACGGTTTTATGCAGGTTGGGAAATACATAGGTTCACCGTGACCTTTGTTGTCAGCGGTGAAATTTTTAAGCAGTTAACTGTCGATTGGGGAACTGTTTTAGGAGCAGTTATTTTCACCGACACCCAAACACAAGCGGAACTAGGATTGTATGTCAACGCACTTATGAGTTCATCATTCGACATTGATTCGCCCATAAAAAGCATAATGACCCTTTACGCTCCGTCACCGTTTTCTATTGATGTGACACTCTCGTTTAACGACAGGGGCGAAACAACAACGCGTATTATTCCGTTTAATGAGTTTATAGGGCATTTGCCGACACTCCAACGAACAGGCTATGTGTTCGAAGGTTGGTTTTATAACTCCGCCGGAACGCTCCCTGTTCAGCCTAGTGACAGGTTAACGACAAACACAACCGTCTTTGCGGTTTGGTCTCCGGCAGTGATTGAAGAGCCGCCAGTTCCGACAAGGTGGGAACTTAACAGAGGTTGGGCAATCCCTGTCATTGTTGTTGGTTCAATAATTCTTGTTGTAGTTGTTGCGGTCTTACTGATAAAAGCCAAAAAGAACGGCAACAGCAACAAGTCTTACAAAAGGGGGAAAAGATGATAAAAACATTTTCAACACGCTTGTTTAAAGCGTTGTTTGTCATAGTATTTATCGCTTTCACAGTGCTTGCAGGCGTTGGCTTAACTTTATCAAGTAGTCAACGCTCAACCACTGCCGGAGCAATGAGTGCAACGATTGGCATTGTCTACTTTTTAAATGGTGGTGTTATTCGCAATACCGCCTTTGAAAGACAGCATGACAGGGCAGATTTTACAATGTCAGGGGCGATGTTGTCAAGGGATTTTACTCACACCTTACAATATGCACGCCGTGAAGGATATGTTTTGCAAGGGTGGTATCGATACGCAACTTTGAGCGGACAAAGATATTCGCCTCGTGCTGATTTTTCTGGCAGAGATGTTGTTAATTTGTATGCAAGGTGGCTTCCAGCCAATCAAGCAACAAGCACACACGGCGTTGAATTTGTTCTTAACGGCGGAACGCTTGACGGACAAACCGGAACAGTTCGCAAAATAACTCCGACAAATTTTCCTGTTGCTTTAGAAACATTTCGTTTAGGTTTTCCGACACAAGCAGGACGGCATTTTTTGGGTTGGTATCGAAGCCATAATTTTGAGGGTCAAAGATATTATCACGGACACAGTTTTTCTCAAAATCCCTCAACTGCTCGAATAACAACCTTTTTTGCTCGTTGGGGAATTGGTGAAATCCCTATTGTTGATGACCTTATTTATGTTATTTTTCATTTGCATGGCGGCACTATTTCAGAGCCTTTCAGCCACACTTTCGCCCCTAGTGATGGCGGATATTTCTTTTTGCCAAATGCAACTCGTTCAGGATACAGTTTGAGGAGTTGGCTTGCAATTTCAAGTTCAACAAATTTACCGCAAATAAGGCGGAATGTCGGCAATATTGCAAAATCAACATTGATGCATTCTCTTTCATATAACAAAATACATCTTCATGCTGAATGGGAGCGGCTTCCTGACAGAGGCTATTCTGTTGTTAGATTTTTTGCTAAAGGAGAAGAATTTCACAGTCTTGTTGTGTTTCATGGAATAACTCCGATTTTACCTGCTCCGCCGACTATCTCTAACTATTCGTTTCAGGGCTGGTATCTGAACAACTCGTTCACTCAAAGAGTGCCTGATAACTTAAATATCACTAATGACATTAACATTTATGCAAGAATGGTGTCTTTAGATGAAATCAACAACCAAAACAGCAACAATGGCGATTATGAAAACGGCTCTAACATCAGAGACTTTATTTCTGAACACTGGTGGATATTGGTTGTTGGCGGCGTTATTCTTCTCTTGT
This sequence comes from Bacillota bacterium, assembly GCA_009779975.1. Classification (GTDB taxonomy): domain Bacteria; phylum Bacillota; class Clostridia; order Christensenellales; family Pumilibacteraceae; genus WRAY01. The sequence goes on from WRAY01000002.1 coordinate 92,648, forward strand.
TTATTTTCCGTAAAAAAATATTCAAATAAAAGACACGAAGTGTCAAGGGGCACAGCCCCCAAAGGAAAAAGTATATGAAAAAACATATTTTATTACATCACAAACGCATTTTAGCGATGTTAGTTGCAGTTATTGTTGCAATAGCATTTCTAGTGTTAATGCCTTTAGCAACTACAGCAGAAGCACAGCAACAACGCCCACGATTGAGAATACACGGCGTTGAAGTTCCTGATGACCAAATGTATATTGAGCAATATTACTTGCGAATTCCGCTGCACAGGCTTCAAGACAGAGGCAACAATAACAGCGTTAGAATTGTGAGGTCAAACAATTTTAACACTGCACTGTCTGGTCAAAATAGGCTGATTGATTTGATGAGAAACGGTGCAGGAACGCATAGCCTCGCACTCCGTATCACTTTTAATGATATCTATAGTTTGGACGGAAGAGGCAATTTTTTTGTTATAACTGAAACATCAATAACGCTTCCCAGTCATCAAGGAGCAGGTGCTTTACAAGGTCTTAACCCTTTTGAACGCATAGTTGATGATGTGACGATAAATGCAACGGATTATGTGAAAGTAGGATTGAGTAACAATATTTTTCTAGACTTCACACACCATGCAAGACGAAACTTGCCGCTAAACACTGCTATTTCTTACTTTAATTCAATCACAATAACTGTATATAACTACATGGACAGTTTGCCATTAATCAACCATTCAGGGTCAAGAAGTGTTTTTCTTAACTCGACAAATGACAGGGTTTTCAACTTGACCGGAACTCAATTAAGAAAAGAACTTGTTTCAAGAGAAGTCATCAATCCCTACAGCCCATACTTTAACCTTAATTTTGGCAACACCGGAGACAATTATTCAATCAATGTTGAAACTGGAGTAGACCCTGCAACGCCCAATGAAGGCTTTAATTGGCGTAGATTTTTCATAATTGCAGGAATAGTTGTCGGTGCAATACTCGTTGTTGTTGCTATCGCTAGCATGGCTAACACAAATAGCAAAAGCAACGGAAACGGGGGCAAGAGTTCATGATAATAATTTGGTTGATAGGATTAATCATCAAACCACCACTCAAACTAGGATTTTTTATCATCAAAAAATTCTTTAGCCTCTTAGTCTTTTTAGTAGAATTCATTATAAAACTACTACTTTTCATCTTAACTCTAGGGCGAATCAATCTTTTCAAAGGCGGTGACGGCTAATGGGAAAAGTATATGAGTCGGATTTTGCGTTAATTTTTGGATTGCCCGGTGTTGGAAAAACTGCTTTTATGACTGCATTGATAATTGAGGCAATGACAAAAAAGAAAGCAGAGTCCCTTTATCAGAGTAGAAAAATTGTTGCTCAGATGAACAAAGGCGGCTTTAAATTCACAATGCCTGACAATCATTTAGTCTATGCAGATTATAAAGTCAAGACACTTAGAGAGGAGTCCCACGACCTTAATTTGCAAACTTTAGGGTTGCCTTCAAAAAACAATCCTAATGCACAAATTTTGCCACCTGCTGCCTTTCTTTTTATTGATGAGGGTCAAAATGTGTTTGACTCTCGAAAAAGAATGAGTAGAGCCTTGAGTTATTTTTTTGAACTCCGCCGACACAATGACTTGTCAATCTACATAGCATGTCAGCGTTCAAAACTTATTGACCTTAATGTGAGAGAGTTGGTTAGCAAAATTTATGAGATAGTCAAAATGACCCATAAATACGATAGGTGGGGTTGCCTTAAAAGCACTACATGGCATTACAATGTTTTTGACAATTGCTTTTTAGTTGACCAATATCTATCAAGCGGAAAAACCGACAACAAAGCAAGGCGTGAAAAATTCACTTTTAAAGGCAATGTCTTCAAGTTTTATAACCATCAACACGGCAGACCCGCATTTTATAACGGTGCATATGATCGGGACTTTGATTTGCCTAAAAAGAAATCGTTTGAGGAAATAAGGAAAAAGCCTGTTGTCGACCTGTCGGTTGAAGGCATGAAGAAATATAACGAACTCCATATATTCCACGAAGAGGAAAAAGAAGATGACCGAAATATCCAAAACGGAAATAGAAAACAGCATGAGCGAAAGTCCGACAATTAACATTCGGACAGAAGGTCGAGGGCTTAGACTCAAAGACTTTTTTAAATCATTCTTTAAAGGTGTTGCAAGTGTTCCCGGCAAAATCCACAAATTTTTCTTTCCGCCTCAAATTATAGAGGATTTAGGCGGTTATCAATATGTCGGGGACTGTCGCAATGCTGATGTAACAAGCCTTTTTGAAATAGCAGACATGCTAGAGTCAATGGGAAAGCCGGGTCGGGACATTCTCAATTTTTCTGCTAAAACAATACTAGAGAGACACAAACGGCAAACAAAGACATGTTTCACACATCGAGAGGGTGATCAGTGCAAAAAACTTGTCCCCGACAGCGACTACTACAAAGGTTACAAATTGACAAAAAACATTGACCTGTCAAATGCTGATGTCAGACTCAATGAGGGTGATGGCACGGTTGAAGTGAATTTTGAGGTTATCAAGGAAGAGTTAAAAAAAGACCCAACCTTGATTGAAAAAATAAAACAGGAACTCTTGAGTCGTTCATCGGAATCAAAAGAGGTTGCTGTGACGGTTTCAGACGGAAAAGAGGTTGAAAATACGACTGAAAACAGTCGGATAGAGGGGTGGAACTAACGATATAATGCGTTAAAACACGGCACAAATGCCGTTTTACATAGATAACTAGCCGTATTTTGTGAAAAATCAAGGCACACTTTTTTAATGCCTTATGGCAAAAGGAGCAAAAGTGGAAGAAAAAAGTAGTGAAAATGTTTCAATTATAAGAAAATTATTCAAAGATAAGACTATTTGCTGGGGAGCAAAATTTCTATATGGAAAGATAGAAAATCTTGCTCTTAACAACGAAGGATTTTGCTATGCAACTGATGATTTTTTTAAAAAAGAATATGAAATGTCTGAAAGAAATGTTAGTCGATGGTTAAAAAAATTAATCGATGGTGGCTACATCGTAAAAGAGAAAAAGTTGCGATTTAGAAGAATGGTTCGTGTGCTAATCCCAAAAATTTTTATCAATTTTTCGGACAAAATTGTCCAAGAAGATGGACAAAATTGTCTGAAAAAAAAGACAAAAATGTCCGCTTGCAACTATATGAGAAGAAAAAGTGAGATAAATAGTGAGAGAGACGGCAAAAGTCGTGCGACATCAGAAGAGGTCAAACAACTCTTTTCTTTTCTCTCTCGTGATTTAGTTTTTAGTGAGAAAGACTTGATTTTTTCAAAAGAAGAGTATTCTCAACTTATCGAAAAAATCAAAGAGAGTGAGTGGCTCATGATGCACCCACAAATTAATTTTCTTTCATGGATAAATAAACATTCGTTTAATATTTTGAAAGGAAAGCATGACAATCATGACTATAAAAAGAAAGATAAATCACCGAACATGACATTTGTTTCTCGCAAACAAAGTGAGGAGGAAACTAATGACCTGTTCGGTAGGCTTGACGATTTATTATTTTAAATCGTCTTAACCAAAAAAAAAATCAAAACCAAAAAAAATTTTAATGAAGCAAAGCGAATTAAAATTTTTTGTAGGTTTCATCAGCCAAAAAAACAAGTCCAAAACCAAGCAAAAAAAATAAAGTCAAAACAAGAGAAAAAAAACAAGTCCCCAAAAACAATGTCAAAACAGGCGGTGCAAAATCGTCAAAGGAAAAAAATATTATGAGCAAAATTGAAAAAAAAGTCAACAAAGAAATTGTCAACTATGTTGTTGCTGTGTTAAGCGGCACAACAAAAAGTAATTTCAAGTTAATTGCTGTTTCTAATCGTGAGGCTAAAGACATCAAAAAATTGACGGATATAGACATAAAAGATTTTTCACGCTATTTAATCCCCGATAGCGTGCGGCATATCATCAAGAGGCATGGGGTGAAAGGGTCTGCTGACAGTTCCATGCAGGACATTGACGATATAGCAATAATGGAGTATGTTTTGGCAAACTATGACACTATCACACTTCTTGAAAAAGGTGCTAGACCATTCTTAAACAAAGACGGCACGCATGCAAAAGCTGTCAGATACCAAAAGAAAATTAACGGAAACTATTACATTGCTGAGGCAATCCCCGACACAAAGAAAAAAGAACTTATTGTCATGACTGCATATAAAAGTGCAAAATAAAAACCCCAACAAGATGCGACATGGCATAAGCCCTTGTGCGAAACGCCCAAAGCGACTCTTGTTGAGGTTTTCAATAACAGTATACACTGCTTTTTCAAAAAAGTCAACACTTTTTTGAAAAAAACTTAAAAAAATTATTCGAGGTGAAAATCATGTCAAAAGTAGACAAACTTATTGAAAAAATCATGCAATTAGAGGAATTTAAAGAGTGTGATTTTATTAACATTCAAATAGCAAAAGGCTATGTCAAAGGTGATGTCACTATAGACACAGCAAGCAACGGCAAAAAATACAGCCGTGTTAGTATTGGTGTTGACCGTGACGGAAAAACAAAAGACGGCAATAAAAGCACTGATTACATTGTCAATCAATTTTGGAGCGACAGAGCAGAAAAACTAGTTTCAACAAAGGTCAAAAGCGGTGACTTTTTTTGTGTTATCGGCTCAGTCCAAAACAACAAAGGAAAAACAAGGTGTCCTAAGTGTAAGCAATTTGTGTCGTGTTGTGGCGAAGACATTAGAGTAACGCATTCTGTCAACCATGAAAAAAAGTTCATGGTCTTTAAAAGAGAGGCGGTAAATGACTAACACAAAAAGGAGAAAAGAAAATGAAACAACAACCTAGATTTTATGATGAAATCATAGTTGACCACTTTTGCGGTGGTGGCGGAGCAAGCACCGGGATAGAATTTGCAACAGGACGGATTGTTGATGTTGCGGTCAATCATGACTTGGCAGCAATCGGAATGCATGAACTAAATCACCCCTTCACTATACATCATCACAAGAATGTTTTTGAGGTTGACCCCATTACTGCAACAATGGGGCGTCCTGTCGGCTTGATGTGGCTCTCGCCGGACTGCACGCATTTCAGCCGTGCAAAGGGCGGAACGCCTGTCAAGAAACAAATTAGAGGTCTTGCGTGGCTTGCGTTGAAATGGGCGTCAGCAGTCAGACCACGAGTTATCATGCTTGAAAATGTGCCGGAGTTTCTCTCATGGTGTCCGGTTAAAAACGGCTATCCTATCAAGGCAAGAAGCGGCGAAACTTTCAAACAGTTTGTTTCTCACTTACAAAATCTCGGATATGCCGTTGAATGGCGTGTTCTCTCGGCTTGTGATTACGGTGCCGGGACTTCTCGCAAAAGATTGTATCTTGTGGCAAGATGTGACGGCAAGCCTATTGTCTTTCCTGCTCCCACGCATGGCGAGGGATTAAAGCCGAAAGTCCCGGCGTCACAATTTATTGACTTTTCTTTGCGTGGTAACAGTATTTTTAATCGTAAAAAACCGCTTGCGGAAGCAACAATGAAACGCATTGCAAAAGGACTGGACAAGTTCACTATCAAAAGCAAAAAGCCTTTTATTATTCAATCACAATTTAACAATCAACCGCAAAATGCAGAAAAACCATTGACAACGGTTTGCGGTGTTAACAAACATTTTGTTGTCTCCCCCCACATCTCAAAATACTTTAGCGGCGAACATCAAGCCGGGAGTGCTGCAAACGAACCTCTGGGGACTGTGACGGCAATTGACCACAACGCACTTGCCATGCCTTATTTAGTTCAAATAGGACAAAACGGCTTTGCCGGTGACAATCGTTCATCTAGCATTGAACAGCCTATTAAAACAACTTGTGTCAAAAACGAGCATTGTTTTTTATCTCCGCACCTCATTCAATATCATTCAGAGACAAGCGACAAAAACAACCGTGCCTATTCTCTTGATGAACCATTAAAAGTCATTGATACTAACCCTCGTTATGGATTGTCGACCGCAAACATAATCAGATACTACAAAGGTGATGACCACGCTTGTGATGTCAAAAAGCCTTTAGGGACTGTGACGGTTGAACCTCGTTTCTACCTTCAAGAAAATCATTTATGTGTCTTGAGAAAAAATGCTGATTGCAAAAGCGTTGATGAGCCGCTTCCGACCCTTACAACTTCCGAACACTTCGCACACATTAGAACCTACATAACACGATATGAAGGCACACAAAACTTGCACAACTGGTCACAAATTAGAGAACTCTTAAATGCTCATGCCGGGTATTCGATAGCGGAAAATGAAATTTTGATAATTGAGATTGACGGCGTTTCTTTCTTCATCTCGGACATTGAAATGCGAATGCTGTCTCCAAAAGAACTCTACGGCTGTCAAGGTTTTCCCCCTGACTACGATTTTGAACACGCTAAAATAAACGGTGTTGTAGTTAAACTCTCAAAAGCAGAACAAGTCAAAAAAGTTGGCAACTCTGTTTGTCCACCTGTCGCAAAAGCACTTGTCGAAGCAAATCTTCCCGAATACAAACTCAAAAATCCCATAAACACCATGAAAGAATTATTAAATGAGGTGGCTGCTTAATGAAAATTCTAAGAGTATATACGAGGCGTGTTGCAGGATATAAAAATAATAAGATGATAATTATAGGTTTTCCGCCATTCGCACAACTTATTCCGCACCACGAAGAAGTTAATATTTTTGTAAAACTAAACTACAACAAGAAAAAAACTTCTGAACTATTGATAGCATGGAAAGGGGTCGCTGAGAAGCCTATTAAATTAATTGAACTTGCAAAATGAAAAAGGAAATTTATTTTTTATGAAATATATAAAAAGAATAGCGATTCACGATGCTGAGCAAGATCATATGCCAAGCAAAACATTCCCAAACTTTACACTTATGAAAATCAGTGCATGGCATAAAAAACAAGGTGACAGCGTGGAGTGGTTTTGTGCGATTAACAAAAAGAACTATGACTTAGTGTATTCAAGCAAGGTTTTTGACTTTACTCCCGAAAATGAGTATTTGTCCGAAGGCACTATCAAGGGCGGCACCGGATACGGCATTTACAATAAACTGCCCTTGGAAGTTGACGGAATGTTTCCCGACTATTCCATTTATCCGGCATGTGATTTTGCAATAGGCTTTTTAACTCGCGGTTGTATTCGGGCGTGTGATTGGTGCGTTGTTCCTAAAAAAGAGGGTAACATCAAGCCGTATAAATCAATACGAGAGGTTGTGCGGCACGACACAAACAAGATAGTGTTCATGGACAACAATGTGCTTGCGTGTCAGCACGGCATAGAACAATTGAAAGAACTAGCGAAAACGGATTACTCGGTGGATTTTAACCAAGGCTTAGACATTCGATTATTAACGCCGGAGATTGCAGAAAATTTAAGTCAGATTAACTGGACTAGGTTCATTCGTTTTTCTTGCGACAGCATTTCACAGATTGAGTATTTTGAAAGAGTTATGCCGTTATTCAAAAAATACAAGTGGCTCAGCAAAATTTCAATCTATTTGCTCGTTCGCCGTGACACGCATGACGCCGAATTTCGCTTGAGGACACTTTATAATCTTAACAAAAATTTTCACTTTTACCCACAATCAGAACGCAACAATGGAGTAGAGCCAAGTTACGCACAAAAAGAATTTTCAGAACGCTTCACTAAAGGCTACTCCTACAGAAAAGAATCTTGGCAAGAATATTGCATCAAAAGAGGTTTTGAAGAAAGGAGATATAGAATTATGAGTAAAACAAAAAGGAACTAATAATAAAAGCAGTAGGGAAGTGTTGAACAGTGAAAAAATGCTCAAGTTTTAAAACTTCAGCATTTGTATAAATTTACTTTGTATGTATTGGTTTTTTCATCACATGGCGGATATGGTGAATTTTTACTTCTTTTACTTTTTCATGCACTGAATAAAAAATGAAGTGACTGCGATATAGTATCCAATATTTATTTGTTCCGATTTTCTTTCCACGCTTTGGACTTAGTTTTAAACTGTTTATTTTTCTTTCTAGTCCATCACAATAGTCATTCGCAATGTTTACACTATCTTTTGCAATGTGAAGAAAAATACCTAATAAATCTCTTTCAGACCTGTCTGATTGGAAAATGGTATATTTCACCACAATTAAGCACCTGCCTTTTTAAAAGTGTTGATATATGAACGCACTCTTGCAAAAACCTCGTCATTACCCGAATATCTGCCATTCTTAAAATCTTCTTCCGACTCTGCAATGGCTTGGTTAATTTCTGTCATTTCTTCATCGCTAAAATCAATATCCATCATTGGATTAACTTCTGCTTTAAATTCACCGCTTTTAATATAAAAATCTTTGCCAAGTGCAATAGCATTAGCAATTTGTTGCATGTCTGATAAATTATATGTCTGTAAATTTTCCATAAAATTTTTACTCCTTACCTTAATATATGCAAAGTATATCATGAATTCTTGTCACTGTCAAGAGTTTTAAACAAAATTTTTTTATGAACCTAAAACTTAACAAACTACATAACCTTGATTGCATGGAAGGAATGCGTGACATTCCAGACAAGTTTTTTGAACTTGCTATCGTTGATCCGCCTTATGGCAGTGATTCGGAAAAAAATGAGTTAGGCTGTCATTTTAACGGAAGGGGGCGAGGTGCAAAATATAAAATAGAGAGGATAGGCGGAACATGGCAGAAAAAATATGAAGGGAAAATAAATCACTGGGACATCGCACCTAGTCAAAAATATTTTGACGAGTTGTTCAGAGTTAGCAAAAATCAAATTATTTTTGGCGGCAATTATTTTGCACTGCCTCAAACAAGGTGCTTCATAGTATGGGACAAAAAGCAACATGAAAACTTCACAATGGCAATGGCTGAATACGCATGGACAAGTTTTAACGAAAACGCAAAAATCTTTCGTCATGTTCCCCGAGGCACTGCTCAAGAACCACGCTTCCACCCCACACAAAAGCCTGTCGCTCTCTATGAATGGCTGCTAAACAAATACGCAAAGCCCGGTGATAAAATACTAGACACTCATGTAGGCAGTGCAAGCAGTCTCATAGCATGCCATAAACTAGGCTTTCAATTCCTAGGTTTTGAGTTGGACGAAACTTACTTTAGGTTGGCAACTGATAGACTAAACAAAGCCAAGGCTCAAGTAAGTTTGTTTGATAGATAAATAAAAATGTCCTCAAAAAGATAAAGAAAAAATTAGTTAATAATAACGGATAAGAGGGAAAACAATAAAAAACACCTCAAAAATAATTGTAAAACAAAGAATAAAAAAATTTGTTCATTTAGTTGCAATGATTTGAAAAAAATGCTAGAATAACAATGTCACGCAATAATTTTAAAGAATGTAGTGAATTCTGCCTATCAGACTATTCTCCCCGATATTATTCATGATTGTGTCGCAACAATTATGAGATAGTCATTTGGTGTGCGTCTTTTAATCGTGACGCACTTTTTTTATAGATAAAAATAAATTAGCAATATAATTTTCAATATGCGATGTAGATAGTAAATTTTTGAAGAAAAATATAAAAAATATCTCTTGCTATTATGCAAGGGATTTATTTTTTAATATTTTAAATTAAGAGGAGATGACCTATGAATAAAAGAAGAGGGATATTGGAATTTTTGAATATGTGTAATAACAATCCGAACTACAACAAAAAAATATCTAACGATGAAAGGTTGAGTAAATTAGTTGAAAAGTTGTGTGAATTTTTTCATGAGCATTATATTTTGAAAGATATAGAAGAAGAGAGAGAAACTTCTCATCAACTGAAATATGAAATGCTATATTTTGAAGAGGAAAATCCAAATTTTGAACAAATTGCATTAGCGGCTGGAGTTGCTAGTATTTATGCATTAAAACATCATGTTAGAAAATATAACGAGTCAGCGTTTAATTATATAAAAAAGAAAAGTGAGATGAATTCCATTTACAAGTCTTTGCTGACAGAATATCTAAGACATGAATTTTCAATAAGAGAATAAAATCCCCCTTTCAAGTATACTAGAAACTTAAATATTTGTCGCTGCTCAAGGGTAAAAAGTTATTTACCCTTGAAGATAGTAATTTGCAATGAATGATGTTATGATAAATATAAATTTATGGCACAAATACAAGTAATAATATCAATATCATCAACAGCATTTTGTTTTTTAGTGACAACCATAACTTTGCTGTATCGATTGCTCAAAAATGCAAAAGCAAGGATGAGGGCAGAGAATATCGTCAAAATCGGCAATGCGATTATCCCATATATAGAACAAGCGGAAAAGTTTATTGGATATTCGTCAAACGAGAAAAAGGAATATGTTCTGACGAAAGCAAATCAATATGCAATCGAAAATAAAATGAGGTTTGATATAGAGGCAGTTAGTTTGAGGATTGAGGAACTTGTCCGTCTAACAAAAAGTGTTAATAAGAGATTTAAAGATATTAACTTTTCTGACGAGAAAAGGTGATATATATTAATATGAAATAAACAATATAAAAAATTAAATAAAAGGAGAAACAAAATATGAGTCTAAAAAGATTTAAAAACAATGACACACCACTTGATGAAGCACACTTGAATTCAATGGTAGTGGACGTAATAGAGGAGGCGTTACGCAGGGCTGATGTTGCTGCTACGGAAGCAAGCAATGCACAATCTGAGGCGAATGCAGCACAAGCAAATGCTAACACTAGGGCGCCACTTAGCAGTCCTAATTTTTCTGGTGTGCCAACTGCTCCGACAGCGACAGCAGGAGCGAATAATACTCAAATTGCAACAACGGAGTGGGTTAGGCAGAGGATAATAAATAATCTTAATTCCACAAGCACTAATGAGACACTGTCTGCAAATCAAGGGAGAATATTAAATGAGCGAAATTCTGCTATAGAAGCATCGTTGCCTATGCGTAAAGGAACACTTGCATCAGGCACATATACTGTTGATAGAAACTGGCAAGTTGCTGCCGAATGGGTGAATGAGAATATTAATAACAGAGTTTTTGAAAATACAAATATTATATTGAATGTTTCAGTAGATGATGGAATCTTTTTCCCTATATCTAATGTTATTGGTTTAAATTCTAGTATAAGATTAAATATTCAAAATACTCAGCACTTTTCTTCTCGTATTGAAAATGTACATATTCCATTAACCATAAATGCATTATATAATTCTTTCGGTGGTCCCGGATTTACTAATTGTTCTAATGTGATTATTAACGGTAATGCCAGACTACATAATATTCGTTATACAAACAGTAATGTTTTATTTGAAAATGCACAAGTTTTGGTTGGAACTTTGAACGCTTCAAACAATTCAAAAATAGAATTTAGAAATTCTATATTAACAACTCAAGTGGGTCTTGTAACGATTAGTAACAGTGATTTAATAATAAGTCCAACAACGGAAATTGTTGGAAATCTCATTTTTCCAAACGAACACACAGGCAGGATAATGGATAATCGTCAAGGAAATCCTCTTGATACTTTTGCAAGGAAAGGAACAAATGGGGTTAATCCGATTCCAGACTTTATCCACGAAGAGGGAGTTTGGAATCCTCAAGTTGGTGCTCATGCAAATGGTTTTTCACAGACTTTTATTGATGGTGGACGATATATTAGGAATGGTAATTTAGTAACAGTTTTTTTTAGAGTAATGATTCAACTCCCAACAGCATCTACACTTTATATTACAGGATTACCATTTTTAGGCACAGCAGCGTGGACCATTAGATCTATGGCAGCAGGAGTGGCTGTGTCTGAATGGCAACAGGGTTTGATTGTAAAAATAGCAACAGGCGGTTCTCGAAACACCCTAATTATTCACAATATATCTAATGCTCAAAAAGAACAATTGCAAACAAATGTTCAGTGGTTAGCAGGCTCAATAACCTACCTTACTCATGATGAGTAAACGGAGAAAGTTATGAAAGAAATTATCCAAAAAGAAAAAACAACATCAAATCAATCGCACCGAGTGTGGTGTGACAGCAGAAAAAAGAACGCAATTAATTGCGAATCAAATTTTATTCACAATAAAAATTATGACAAGAGCGTCATTGACGCAAGGAGAAAAACAAAATGGAAAAAATTAAAGTAGAAATAACAGTAGCACAAATAACGCCTGACTTTATCGTGTCGCTGAAAAAACAAAGATACCTCAAAATTAACGGTGTCAGACAAAATGTGAGTCAGCCCGAAAGAATAACAGTAATACCGCTTCTTTGGGAGCCGATGGACAATTTCTTTAAATGTGCTGACAACGAAGAGTGTGTTTGTGAAATAGGCAATGACATCATTTTCAGCGAAAGCGGACCATGCTTGACACATCCGCTGATGCTGATGATAAAAGGTCTATGGACTGAAGAAGTAAGAAATAAATTCAGAGCGGCATATAATCTTGGGAATGAAATGCATGAGGAATTAGAAAAACAAACGAAAAACAACAATAATCCAATCTATGAGCAAAACCCATTGCCGAAACAAGACGAACAAACCGTTCAAATGCAAATTGAGGCACTGCAAAACGAACTCAACTCAATCAACGCAATGATGCAATCATTCACACAAAACGGCTATTCAGAACAAGACTTCATCCAGTTGCAGCAAGCACAACTAGACATCATCAAACAGTTGCAGCAACTGAAAGGCTAGGTGATGCATCACTTTTGTCTTGATATAGTCTTAACTTAAAAAGCAGCAAATCAAAATACACCTAAGGGCAGGGCAAAATCATGCCTTGCCCTTGGTCACTTCGTGGCTTTTGTCTTGGCATGGTTCTTTCTAAAGCAAAATAAAACAAAAGTCATGAAATCACAAAAACAAAAGGAGAAATAATAATGGATAACAGCAAAATTTGGCAGCAAGAATTAACATATAGTTGCGGAGCGGGAGCGGCGAGGGTGAATTTGTTCACAGGACGACTGCTCTTTGAACACCACGATTTCACAATGGGGGCGGGCAATTTTCAAGTTGATTTGAGCCATGTGTATAACTCGCATTCGCCAACAGGGAATTTATGTGGAAATCGATTTGCAACACAAATGGGACAAAGATGGAAACTAAATATTCAGCAATATATTTATCAGCACGGGGGCAATTGGCGATATGTTGATGCTAATGGAATGGAGCATGAGTTTGCACCATTGGGAGATGGCAGATTTTATGACACTAGCGGACTGGGTTTGATACTTGACCCGCAAACGGCGAGTGCAAGAACGATTGTTGATGAGTTGGGAAATATTTTGACTTTTGACGCTAGCGGCAGACTAACGAGAGGCAGGTTAGGAGTTTGCAGTCAAACAACGGAGAGTAACCAAATTGCAAAAATATATAACTATAATTCTGACAATAATCTTAAAAGCATTCAAGACGCAAGACACAATGAACAAAATATTAATCGCAGGCTTGAGTTTGGTTATGCGGGTGAGAGGTTGACACGGATTGAACTCAAAGAGGGTGAAACAATTCATCAAAGACTAAACTTCACATACGACAACAATAATCTCGTCTGCATAAGAAAAACAGCGTGGGAAAATGACGGAACGCAAATTTCAAAAGTTATAGCATATTTCACCTATCATTCTAACGGACTTTTGGAAAGCGTTGTTGACGGCGAGGATTTGTCATGTCTGCGATTTACCTATGACGGCAGCAACAGAGTGTCAAGCGTGACAACAGGAGTGCTGAGTGAGGGCGGAAACATCTCAATCACAGTTCCGTCAGTCACCGGTCAAATCATGGTAGGTTCTGCCCTGACAGGAGCAACAACAACAAACTTCACATTTAATCAGATTGATGTTGAAACGATGGTCTATAACACCGAATATTTTGAAAATGCCCCCGGCGGTCACACCGTAGTCACAAAGAACGAAGCAATCAGAATAGAATACTATTATAGATATGAGGGAGAATTTATTGCCGCATTGGAAAGAAATAATGCATGGCAAGCAAATGAGAATTTCAGAACAGTTTTTCCAAACCCCGATGAGGGAATAAGGCTTGACGATGCTATAGCCCCACAAAACCATGCGAATTTTGATACAACACCAATAAGAACAGGAAGCAACCCATTGCTAATTTCGACAGCAACAGCGATAAACGAGTTTAATCAAATGGGCGAGGGATGGCGAAGATACAAAGTGTCGTGCTGGGTGAGAGCGACCGGAGAAATTGCCGTAAATCCTTTTATTAAGGTTCGATTTGGTATGGACGACGATAGTCATTATAACGATGCAGATCTTAGAATGAGCGCAAACAGTCCGCATCAGCATTTGTGTTACTTGGAAGATTTCGTATGGATAAACGGAAAAGTGTCTAATATAGTGGCAATAATGGGAGGGAGCGTAGGCAGTGTTCAAGTGATGAATTTGAGAGCAACGCCGGTTGAGCAGTGGCGAGTGTTGACAATGAATAATACCATAAGAGGGAGAGGTGATTTTAACCGAATACAAG
>WRAY01000003.1 GCA_009779975.1 Bacillota bacterium
CGCTAACTTCAGGTGTGCCTTATGGAAACCATTCCCACGCACCTTAGTCAATATTCTTCTTCAAAGTCGCTAGGGCATTCTTTTCAAGCCTGCTGACCTGTGCTTGTGAGATGCCGACTTCTTCGGAAACTTCAATTTGAGTTTTTCCCTCGAAAAATCTTAAGGAAAGAATTTGCTGCTCTCTTTGGGATAGTTTGTTTAGTGCTTCACTGATTGAAACGCTCGTTATCCAGTTTTCATCACAATTCTTGACATCCTTTATTTGGTCCATTATCATGACAACATCGCCGCTGTCATGATAAACCGGGTCAAAAAGGGAAACAGGGGTTGAAATCGCATCCATAGCGTCAACCACTTCAAACAATGGCATATTCAATGCCGCCGCCACTTCTTCAAGGGTTGCTTCATTATTTTTGTCTTTTTCCAATTCCGTTCGCATTGAGAGAACCTTATAGGCAGTATCCCGCATACTCCTTGAAACCCTTACGCTTGAAGAGTCTCTCAAAAATCGCCTAATCTCTCCCATAATCATCGGAACGGCGTAAGTTGAAAATCTTAAGTTTAGGGAAGTGTCGAAGTTTTGCATTGCTTTGATGAGACCAATGCAGCCGACTTGGAAGATGTCGTCAACACTTTCTTTTTTTCCATAGAAGCGTTGAATGATTGAAAGGACTAATCGAAGGTTTGCCATCAAAAAATCATCTTTACTTCTTTCGCAGCCTGTTTGTGCTTTTTCAATCAACCTCATTGTGTCAGCATGTGACAGTTTCGGCAAGGTTGATGTGTCAATTCCGCAAATTTCAACTCGTGTGCTCATATGAGTTAATTTTTACCTTGCCTGTGCATTTTATTCCAAACATGAGCAGTTTTGCAGATGTTTTTTAAAACTTTTGTCGAATATTGAAGTATGTAGCAGATATGTTTGCAAAAAATTCTTTAGTGTGATAAAATGGTCATATGAACAAAGATTGTGGATTTATCCGTGACAATTATTGGTTTCGCTATAGAGCGTGTGCAATCATCATTGAAGACGGCAATGTTTTGATGACTAAAAATGAAAAAGTTCCTTACTACTATTCGGTTGGCGGTGGAGTTCATTTGAACGAGACAGCACAAGATGCAGTTATTCGTGAAGTATATGAGGAAACAGGAGAATATTTCGAAGTTGAAAGACTAGCCTTTATTCATGAAAATTTCTTTAAAGGGACTTGGGATGACGAGAATAAGATTTGTCATGAAATAGCGTTTTATTTTCTCATGAAACCGAAAGGTATAAAAGAATTCAACTGGGAAAGTCGAAGTTTAGACGGAGTAAAAGAAACAGTCTCGTTTTTGCCCATAGACAAACTCCATGAATATGAAGTATACCCAACCTTTTTCAAAGACAAACTAAAAAACATGAAAGATGGCATAGAGCATATTTTAAGAAAAGATGACTAGAATTTGATTGCCTTTGGTTTGGAAGTCTAATAAAGAGATTTTTGATTTTAACTTAAAAAAATGTCAAGTTTTGTCGAAAAATTGCATATATATTATGTGGAAAGTGCTATTGTTATTGTTGTTCGTGTAAATTGTGACTTCAAAAACTAGCGTTTTTGACATAAAATAATGAGTGAATTTTTTGAAATGTCTTTTTTGGAACTTAGGAGCAAAGAGGTCATAAATGTCATCGACGGACGGCGTTTGGGGCGTGTTTGTGATGTGATATTAGGGGGGCACAAAGGACATTTGAAAGGAATAGTTGTTCCGTTTTCAAGGCGGTTTTTTTTCAAAAGTCAAGATATTTTTATCCCCTTTGAATGTATTGACAAAATCGGAGAAGATGCTATACTGGTAAGAGTGCGTTCTCACAATCATCATCATGACAAGCACAAAAAGAGTCATGGCGGTGGCGGTCGCGGACATCATGGCGGTGGACCTCACATTCATTTTCATCAAGAATGTCATGACAGAGGGCATGGAGGACATAACGATAAAGAATGTCATCATTCGAAACATGGTCATCATGATAGGGATTGTCATCATGGACACCACGACAGAGACTGCCATAGCGGCGACTCTCATCAAGGACATCATCAAAAATGCGATGAGCACGGCTGTCACGAGCAAGTTCACCGTCCTCACATGAGAGGAGACTGCAAAGATCACGACAAAAAGGAAAAAGACCATCACCACAAGGACCGTCCTAAGTGTGACAGAAAATGCGAAAAGTGTATGTTGTTCGACTGTGCTTTTCGATGGTTAAAATAAAAAGGAACAAAAGATATGAAGTGTATTTATTGCAATTTTGATGATTCAAAAGTTTTGGACTCTAGACTAACGGATAGAGGAAATTCCGTCAAAAGAAGGCGGGAATGTCTTTCTTGTGCAAAGAGATTCACGACCTATGAAATGGTAGAGGCTATTCCGATTTTAGTTATAAAAAATGACGGAACCCGCCAACCGTTTGACCGCTCAAAAGTTCAAAACGGCATAGTCCGCTCGTGCGAAAAGCGAGCGGTATCTATTGCCGACATCAACAATCTTGTTCGTGAAATTGAAGACAACATTCAAAATTCACTTGCAAGCGAAATAAAATCAAGCGACATTGGCGAGATGGTAATGAAAGGATTAAAAGACCTTGACGAGGTTGCATATATTCGTTTCGCTTCAGTCTACAAGCAATTCGCTGATGTCTCAACCTTTCTCTCATTTGTCAAAGAGTTTGAAAAGAAGATTAAAAAGTAGATGACTTTAGTTGATGCAAAACTAAACAAACAATATTTTATCAAAACTTTAAGAGGCGAATTCAATGAAAAACGCCGCCTCTTAGACATGGGATTTTCACCGCTATCATGCATCACAGTTTGTGCCGTCGCTCCATTCGGCGGCACAATTTTGGTTTTATTGAGAGGACGGTTGATAACACTTAGAAATGACATTGCCTCATTCATAGAAGTTGGTTTTTTGAAATAAACATAATATGTGAAGAGTATTGCTTTTGTCGGAAATCCTAATGTCGGGAAAACTTCTTTGTTTAATCGCTTGACAAAGTCAAGCGAGCATGTCGGTAATTGGCACGGAGTGACAAACAGCGCCAAAGAGAAGGGTTTTGAGTTTAAAGGGAAGAGGTTGTTTTTGACTGATTTGCCGGGGCTTTATTCACTCTCGGTTTATAGCCCCGAAGAGGCGGTGACGAGGGATGCTGTTTTAACAAGGGAGCATGATGTTGTTGTTAATGTTTGTGAAGGTGATAATATCTTTCGGAATTTATATTTGACACTTCAACTTCTTGAGGCAAATGTGCCGACTATTTTAGCAATCAACATGATTGACGAATTAGAAAAAAAAGGGAAGAGGATTGATGTTGAAAAAATAGAAAAAGTGTTGGGAATTCCGGTGGTGTGTGTTAGTGCAAAGAGCAAAAAAAGTTCACTTGAGTTAATCACGCTTGTTTTGGAGTGTTTGAATCCTGTAGGGGCGTCAACCTGCCGCCCGCTGTTTGTTTCGGAATACGGCAATGGGCGGCAGGTTGCCGCCCCTACAATATTTCTAAAATCCCTTCGAAAGGAAACCCTGAAATATCTGTCCAAACTTCCTCTGAATGAAATAATTTCAATCATTCGAGACAATGCAAAAAAACATAACATTGACGAAATATTTGCTGCAATAAAAGTGATGGAGCAAGATGAGTTTATTTTAGAAAAATTGCAACTGACAAACTATCAAAAAAAGCAAATTGAAAAGTTTGATGATTTGAGTGAAAAAGTCGCAAGTGCCAGGTACGCTTTTATTGATGAGGAGTTGAGGAAAGTGATACTAGATAAAAACTCCGCTCCATGTCAGGGGGACAGGCACGCTGATTGTGGCAAGGGATTGCCACAATCCCTTCGAGGCACCTATGGTGTCATCGAGCCAGTCACCCTGACACATGCAAAAAACATTGGCAATCGAAGCGGACGACAGAGTGCCGCTTCTGCAAGTGGTGATGAAAAACAGTCTGGCAGCAAATCGTCTCATTCGTTATTCGCCTCATTAAAAAAATCCAAACTCTCGTTTTTTGACAAAATCGTTCTCAACAGGTATCTTGCTATCCCGATTTTTTTGCTTCTTATGTTAGGAGTTTTTTATGTCACTTTTGGAGTTGTCGGAGGTGGGTTGTCAAGTGGGTTGTCATTTTTAATAACACGATTTCTCTATACGCCTATAAAAAGTGCCTTAGAAGGAGCAAATACTCCTGTTTGGATGATTGGACTAATTTGTGACGGGGTTATTTTAGGGGTTGGAGGAGTTTTAGTATTTTTGCCTCAAATTGCATTATTGTTTTTCTTTTTGGCGCTATTGGAAGATACCGGATATATGTCACGAGTTGCATTTATGATGGACGGGCTATTCTCTCGTATAGGTCTTTCCGGCCGTTCATGTTTCACACTCCTCATGGGATTTGGATGCACTGCAAGCGCTGTGACAACGGCTCGCTCTATTGATGATGAAGGCGTGAGAAAAAAGACCGCTCTTTTAACACCGCTTATGTCATGCAGTGCAAAGTTGCCGACTTTTCTTGTTCTTGCCGCCGCATTTTTTGCAAACGGAAGTCCGCTTATTGTTTTTGGGATGTATTTTTTGGGTGCGTTTTTTATGATTGTCATTGCATTAATTTTTGAAAAAACTGCAAAACGCTTGAAAAGTTCAAAAAAATCATTTATACTGAAAGAGCAAGGAATTCACAATACCTTGAAATCATTCATAATGGAGTTGCCTCCATACAGAGTGCCGACAATTGAGAGGGTGTTCCAAGTTGTTTTCACTCATTCAAAACATTTTATAGTTCGGGTTGCAACAGTTGTTTTTGCACTTAATATTATAATGTGGGTTCTCTCGAATTTTTCTTTTTCGCATGGGTATATTACCGGAACGCAGTATGCAAGCATATTTGAAACATTCACCTCGCTCATTGCCCCGATATTCGCACCGCTGGGTTTTGGAGAATGGAGAGCAGTCACAGCACTCCTTAGCGGTATTGTCGCAAAAGAGGCATCGCTTGCAGCACTGGAGAGTTTGGGCGGAGTTCAAAGCGTATTTGCAGGTGAGTATTCAGCATTGTCAGCACTCTCGTTTATGGTTTTTACTCTTTTATATATTCCATGTCTTGCCTCATGTGTATCAATACGGAAAGAAGTCGGAGGGAAGTTGATGGCATTTTCCGTTCTTTTTCATTTTGTCTTAGCATATATTGTTTCTTTGATAGTTTTTCAAATGGGACGGCTGCTGATTAACTATCCATGGATATTTATTATGATTATTGCTGCAATTTTTCTAATCTCCGCCGGATTTGTTTTCTTTTCAAAAAGGCGGAAAAAACCTCTTTCACAAAAGCATGAAAAAAAAGTTTATATCAAAAAAAGAAGTTAGTTTGCTTGAATTCCTCAAAGAGAATTTGGCATTTATCCCAATTGCATCAATAAAAAAACAACTTTCACTAGGGGAAATAAAAGTAAATTCAAAAAAAGAAAAACGAAACATACTACTAAAAAATGGTGATGAAATTGAAATTTTTCTTCCCAAAGCACTTTCAAAAAACGAGACTTATCCAAAAGTCATTTATGCTGACGAGAATATCTTAGCGGTGGATAAGCCTAAACTCTGTGATGTCGAAAATCATTTGGTCAACTTTTTTGTCATGGATTATCCAAGTTTAATGCCTATTCATCGTCTTGATACTAACACAACAGGGATAGTTTTGTTTGCTCTTAATGAAAGCGCCTATCACGAATTATTAAAAGCATTCAAAGAAAAAAGAGTTCAAAAAATCTATGAAGCGAAAGTTTTCGGGCATTTGAAGCAGAAAAAAGCAACTCTTAATGGTTATTTAAAAAAAGATGCTCAGAATTCATTTGTTAAAATAAGCAGCAATCCAAAATCGGATTACAAAGAAATTATAACGGAATATGAAGTTTTGGAAGAGTTTGAAATTAAAGGCGAGAAAATAACATGCTTAAAACTGTCTCCGATAACAGGTCGGACTCATCAACTAAGGGCGCATCTTGCTCATATCGGACATCCGATTCTAGGGGATATGAAATATGGAAACTCATCTTTAAACAAGCAACTATCTTTAAAATATCAACAGTTAAGAGCGGTTTCGATTACATTTTTCGAAATGGAAAGTTCTTTAAAATATTTAAACAATTTGTTAATAAGTGCTTGACTAAAAGATAACTATATTGTATAATATACAGTTGAGAGAGTATAAACAATAGAAAGAGAGGTAGAAAAAACAAAAGGAAACAAAAAACTTATGAAAAACAAATCAAGAATAATGGCAATTTTAATTGCACTTTGTTTGGTCTTTACCGTTGCTTTTGCCTCGGCGTGCAACGATGATCCTGTCAGCACGACAGTCTGGCCGGACTATGTTTTGGTCAGGCGAACCGGTCCTGACCAACCTTATCAAAATCAATTTGTCATCACGATGGGAAACACCGGTCTTGCTGCTTTGCGTCTTGAAGCGAGGGTTTTGCCGAGTGAAGCCTCTCAAAGAATATCTTGGGAAGTTATTGCTCCTGACACTCGTCATGTGTCTGTGACAAATGACGGCAGGATTGAGCCTCAAAGTCCGACACCTATTGACCCTAGCGGCAATCCTGTTCCTGCGAGAATAAGAGTGAGGGCGCATGGCACGAATGTTTATGAAACAGTTCATATAATCGTTGAAGAACAACTTAGACCGCCAAATGATTTGACCATTGTTGCAGAAGGAAACAATTTTGCAATTAACCTCTCAACCGGTATTTTCACGCTTGAACTTGAAGCAACAACTCAGACGCAAGCGGCTCAAATGAATAATTTGTTGTGGGAAACTTTTGGGTATAACGCACATTTAGCAACTGTGGTAACTGAAGGAAGAACAACTATTGTCACAGCAGGAACTGAAGTAGGTAATGTTAGTATTCGAGTTAGAGTTCCCGGAACAAATGTTTATGATGTTGTTAGTATCACTATCACAGGAACGAGACCTACTCCGGTTCAAACTGTTTCAATAGAAGGAGACGCTCACCAACAAATTGATCTTGAAATAGCAAATACTCTTACTTTGACAGCGAATGTTTATCCGATAAATGCAAGCAACATGGTTGCCGCTTGGTCGTCACAAAACACTGCATTTTTGCAAGTGACTTCTCAAACAGGAATTGAAAACGGTATAACAACGGCAACAATCACTGCTGTCAATGGAATAGCCTTGCCGGCAACCGCAACAATTATTTTGACTGTCACTTATGGCGGAATGAATGGGGAAACAAGAGTAGTTTTGGGAAGCGTCTCTGCTAATGTCACAATCACTATTGTCGCAGAAGATGAGTTAGAGCCGAATCTTCCAACTCTTTCAGGAACATGGGCTTCAAACCATTTCGATATAGATGGTTTTGGAAATATCACACAGCAATCAGATATTGATTCAATGATTGAGTATCTTGAATATTGGTTTGATTATTTGTATTTGACAGACCAATCCAATCCGTTTTTCTTGTTGCTTTATGAAGACATTGCATTTTTTGGGCGAGATGAGGCTTTTGAACTATTGGCACTGGAACTTATGGAGAGTGAGTTGTTTTTCGTTGGGAATACCATAACGCTTTTAGTTGGAGGCTATCTTGTTAACTATGATATTTTCACATTAACTCAAACAGGAACTGCGGGTGTTTATAATATCTTTGCAGGCGGCACGACCGAGGACTATTGGATAGGCTATTTCAACTATATTGAAAATCAAATCAGAATAAAGTTTTTTGATGGGGTTTGGTTGGTTTTTGAATAGCAAACCAGTCAGTAATAGAAAAATAACACAAATAACAAAAACAACAAACAATCGGAAAGGAGAGAAGTTGTGGGAAAGAAAAAAGACAACAGTTCTTTGACGAGCAAAGAGAGAAAGGAAATTCGTCAAAGAGAAAAAGAAAAACAACTGAAAAAAGAAAAAAAACATGCCCATGTTTTGGGGTATGAAGCAAGAGAGAAAACTCAAATCATTGAAACGCCTGAAGTTGACGAATTTTCAGAAGGCGAAGTTTTGACAAAGAAAAAATTGCCTCCCGCAAAACTTCTTATGTATATCGGAGTTCCTGCATTAGTGCTGATTATACTCCTTTTTTCAATACTTTTGCCGGTGACAATAATTCCCCATTGTGCGATGATTCAAGTCGGGAATCCTGTTGCAAGAATGCATTTGTCAAACGGAATGGTTTTGGATTTTGAAATATTTGAAGATGAAGTTCCTGCTCCTGCGACTAATTTTATTTTCTTGGCAAGAATGGGATATTTTGATGACGCAATAATTTTTGATATTCAAAGCGGCTTTGCACGATTTGGCGGCTTTAGGAATAATGCTTTCTTTCATCGCGAACAAGACCTTGAGTTTACTTCAACAGTCAGCGGACTTGAAGTTGGAAGTGATTGGGTTGTCGGACGGAGTATTTTTTCCTACAGGTTTTCCGGAAACGGAAGATTCACAACGAATAACGGAATAGAAGGAAGATACAGAGAATCTGGATGGCTTTCGTTTCTTCCGAACAGTGCAACAGAGTTCCAAATGGCACTAAGACAAGAGGCTGACAGTTGGGTTCAAAATGATAATGGCGCTGCAAGACAAAATATGACCGGAAGAGCATTTGGAGAAGCGCTCAACCAAGAGACGAGAGACAATTTGGCTATTTTGAGCAGAATTGCGGATTATGGCGAAAACGGCGGTGTTATGACTGTGCCGGGCATTAATCACTGGTGGCTTCCAAGGCAAACAATAACAATAACTCGTATTTCGTTTTTCAATTTAAACCGCTCAAGATGGACTCCTGACCCTAACGGCACAATTCAAAACAACCCTCAAAAATGGAATGCTCGTTTCAATTTCAGTGAATGGAAAAGATATCACAATGTCAATTTTTGGTCAACCGGTACCGGTCCCCCGAGATAATTAATTTTTGAAATAATCCTTAAAAATAATTTCTTGTATATAAACCCCAAAAAATACCTACTATATATTTATAGGAGGTATTTTTTTTGTGATAATAGGATTAGTTTTATTAGGAATTGTTGCAGTGTTGATATTTTTTGGAATAGCAGCAAGGTTTTTTCAAAAGATTGGCTTGCCCAGTTGGATTGCATTTATTTTGGTTCTTGCATTAGTTATTGGTGCGGTTGTTCCGTCTATCAGGATTGGAAATTATTTTTCAATGACCGTTTCAGGATTTTTATTGCCAATACTCATAACAATAATTCTTTTTGCACTTATTGGCGGAAGAAAATCAATTGCAACTAAAAGAAATTTTGAGGGATTGAGGGCAGTTTTTGCAGTTATTGCTGTTGCCGGCGTTGCCGTTGCAACAAGGCTGTTGATGATGCCGACTTCGTTTTCATCAGTCATCACAAGCAGTGTGATAATCGGTTTGGTCGGAGGCGTTGCAGCGTATATTGTCGGAATGTCAAGGCTTGCAACATTGACAGGTGCAGTTGGCGGAATAATGCTTGGCGATGTTATTGTCAACCTTGTTCAAAGATATGCAATGGGAAGAGATTATTTAGCATTTGGTGCAAGCGGAGTTTTTGACTCAATAATTTTGGCGTCTGTTGTCGGAATTTTGGTTCTTTCTGCAATATCTGCTCTTCGCAGGGCTCAAATGAAAAAGTATGTCAGACGGCACAGTTTAAGTTTTGAAAGCGGGGAAGATCAACATATAACCGAATACGAACATTTCTACAAAGTAGAAAAAGACAAAAACGAAATAACAAAAGAAGAAGAAGAAAAATTCAGAGAATATTTTGACTAACTTCATTTGGTAAATCTGTTTTTCAAAATATAAACAATTCATTTTCTATTTAAAAATTGACTGACTAGAGTAATTTGTTTGCGTTTTGTATTTTTTTGTGTTAAAATAAATCCATGAGAATAACTCGTGTTCAAAAAAATTCAATATCTTGTGAGTTGGGAATAAAGCCTAACTCACAAGTTTTGGCATTTGACGGCTTCGATATGATTGACTTGTTTGACTACGAATTCTATAATGGTGAGGAAGAGTTTGTTTTGACGGTGAAAGATGAAAAAGGAAGAGTGACGGATTATGAAATTGAAAAAGAATTTGATGAGGATTTAGGCTTAGAGTTTGAAGACACAATTAAGGTCAGGCAGTGCAAAAACAAGTGTATTTTTTGTTTCGTTGACCAATTGCCAAAAGATGATAGAATTCGAGACACCCTTAAAATAAAAGACGACGATTATCGTCATAGTTTAATTTATGGAAATTTCATAACGCTAACAAACATGACGGATGAAGATTTTGAAAGGATTGCAAGATTGCAACTTTCTCCCTTATATGTCAGCGTTCACTCAATCGATGATGAAATAAGGCGTTATATGATGGGGCGAAATTATGATGGTGAAATAAAAGAACAGTTGGAGTTTTTATCAGAAGAAGGGATTGAAATTCACGCACAAATTGTTTATTGTCCAAAAGTGAATGAAGATTTAGATGAAACTATTGAGGAATTAGCAGAAACTTGTGCGTCTCTTGCGATAGTTCCTGTTGGACTGACTAAAAATTGCAACAAAGCACTAAAGCCTGTAACAAAAGAAATTGCTGAAAAAATCATCAAACTAGTTGAAAAAAAACAAAAACATTTTTTAGAACTCTATGGAACTCGTTTTGTCTGGGCGGCAGATGAATTCTATCTTCTTGCAGGAAAAAAAATACCTCTGAACATGTCCTATGAAGATTATCCCCAAACAGGCAACGGAGTAGGACTTATTGCAAAATTTGATGAAGAGTTTTCAACCGCCCTAAAATTCAGAAAGGATTTAAAAATAGATGCCGTCAGCATCGTAACAGGAGAGAGTGCCTATGAATTTATCAAAGAGAAAGCACAAATTCTAATGGATAAATTCGGCGGAAATATCCAAGTTCACAAAATCGAAAACGAATTTTTCGGAAAAAGTGTGACGGTTGCAGGACTTGTTGTCGGCAGTGACATAATAAATCAACTGAAAGGAAAGACCCTCGGAAACCGCCTTTTAATTCCATACACCATGCTAAAAGACAGCGAAACCCTATTTTTAGACAACACAAGCATTAGTGATGTCGAAAAAGCCCTCAATATAAAAATAACTGTCATTGATGTTTCCGGAAAGGATTTTATAAATAAAATCAAATTGTAGGGGCGGCATTCTGCCGCCCGCACATTATTCGGGCGGCAGAATGCCGCCCCTACACAAAACAAACAAACAATAATTGTGAATTGTGTATTGAAAAATATGAAACCAACCGTTGCCATAGTAGGCCGTCCCAATGTCGGGAAAAGTGCCTTTTTCAATAAAATAGTTTCTAAACGCATTTCAATCGTTAAAGATGAGGTGGGCGTAACTCGTGATAGGATTTATGAAGATGCCGAGTGGTGCGGAGTGAATTTCACCTTGATTGACACTGGCGGAATTGAACTAAAAAGCGAAGATGTCATGTTCAAAAACATTCTCATTCAAGCCCAAGTGGCGATGACCGAGGCAGATGTTATTGTGTTCATGGTGGACGGAAAAAGCGGATTAGTTTCAAGCGACTATGAAGTTGCGAAAATTTTGCGGCATTCAAAAAAGCCGATAATCCTTGTTGTTAATAAATTAGATAACTATGAAATTGAAAAGACCTATGATTTTTATGAGTTGGGTTTAGGCGAGCCGCATGGCATATCAGTCGAGCAAGCAAAAGGTCTAGGGGATTTGCTTGATGAAATTGTCAAAAACTTTCCCGCAGATTTTGAGGATGAAATTGATGACAGAATAAAGATTGCTCTCGTTGGAAGACCAAATGTCGGAAAGTCTAGTTTAATCAATAAACTTCTAGGATTTGAAAGGGTCATTGTAAGCGATATTGCGGGAACAACAAGAGATTCAATAGACACTCCTTTTGAATTCGATGGCAAAAAATACACCCTTATCGACACCGCAGGAATGAGAAGAAAGAGAGAGGTTGAACTCGACACTGTCGAGAGTTATTCCGTTATTCGTTCAAATAGGGCAATAGAACGAGCCGACATCGTTTTAGTGGTCATGTCAACTGTTGAAGACATGGCGGAGCAAGATGTCCGAATAGCAGGTTTAGTTCATGAAAGCGGAAAGCCGAGTGTCATTGTTATGAACAAATGGGATGTTGTTGAAAAAGATAGTTACACTATCGACAAGTTCAAAAACAAACTAAAATCTGACCTTGCTTTCATGGACTACAAAAAAGAAATTTTCGTCTCTGCTCTGACAGGACTTCGAGTTGAAAAAATAATGAACGAAGTTGACAAAGTCTACCAAAACGCTTCAAAACGCATCACAACAGGCGTTCTCAACGATATAATCATGGACGCAGTCGCAGTCAATCAACCACCGTCCTACAAAGGTAAACGCCTGAAAATTTACTACACTTCTCAAGTCACCACAAATCCTCCGACTTTTGTTTTTAAAGTAAACGATGACAAACTAATCCACTTTTCCTACCAAAGGTATTTGGAAAACCAAATCAGAAAAGCAGTAGACTTTTCCGGCACTCCGATAAGACTTGTGTTTAGGGGCGGAGAAGAAGAGAGTAAAAAGTAAAAATATATGCATCAACTTTTAATAATTGCATTACTCGCCATTGGCTCATATCTTTTCGGCAATCTTAACTTTGCATTAATTATTGCAAGGTTTAAAGGCATTGACCTCAAAAAGAAAGGCAGCGGCAATTTGGGCACTATGAACACTGCCCGAAATTTAGGAATAAAATTTGGATTTCTAGTCCTGTTTTTGGATGCGTTGAAGGGAATGATACCTTGCATAATCGGCTGGGTTATTGTTGGAGCAATTGGTTTTGGAGAGGTGAGTGTCAATGGAATAGTGTTGGAAGCGTCTCAAATGGGAGCGCATATTGCAGGTTTTTTTGTGATACTCGGTCATGTTTATCCTGTGTTGTTGAAGTTCAAAGGCGGAAAGGGAATAGCAAGCACCATTGGTGTTGCCCTTGTTTTGCAGCCTTTTGTCGCACTCATCACATTCGCTGCGGCATTCGTTTTCATTTCAATAACAAGAATGGGTTCAATTACTTCATTCATAGTGATAACTGTTCCTTTGACAATTGATAGTATAACATTGCCATATTTTTCTGATAGTTCATATTCTATTGTGAGCGCAGTTTTTATTTTCCTTTTATTTGTTCTTACAATTTTTGCTCATCGCACTAATATAGTAAAATTATTTTTAGGAACTGAGAGTAAAACAGGAGTATTCAAGACAAAAAAAGAGAGAGAGGAGAAAAAACTAAGAAAACTAAAAGAAATATAGTTGTTAATTATTGAAACAGAAAATCAAAAAAGTTGAAAAAAATTTTTATTAAAACCTTGTTTTTTTCTTGACTATCTTTGAAACATATAGTATATTAATAAGGTTAGTGCCTCTCGGCACTTTTGTTTTGCCAAAAACAGTGAGGTTTTGCAAAAGTGTTTAAAGATGTGCGGGTGTAGCTCAGTGGTAGAGCTCCAGCCTTCCAAGCTGGCTGCGTGAGTTCGATTCTCATCACCCGCTCCACTCAACGCATTTGCGTTGAATTGACTCATGTGCCTGTAGCTCAGCAGGATAGAGCAACAGCCTTCTAAGCTGTGGGTCAGGGGTTCGACTCCCTTCAGGCACGCCAATTTAATGCATAACGCACAACGCTTAACGCATAACGATTGTTAGAAATTTAATTTAATTCTATCTTTCATTATGTGTTATGCATTATGCGTTATGCGTTAAAAAGACTGTGGTGGATATAGCTCAGTCGGTTAGAGCGCCAGATTGTGGCTCTGGAGGCCGTGGGTTCGAATCCCATTATTCACCCCAAACAAAATCTCTTCGAGATTTGAAGTGAAAAATGAAAAGTGAAAAATGAAAAGTTATGGATAGAAATTGAAAATAATTTAACCCTCATTTTTCACTTTTTACTTTTCACTCATCACACTAATAAAGGGGTATCGCCAAGCGGTAAGGCTACGGATTTTGATTCCGTCATGCGTTGGTTCAAATCCAGCTACCCCTGCCAGTGCCGACACTTGTCGGCAGTTAAAAAGTGAAAGAATGAATAAGTGAATAAGTTTGCTAAAAGATTTTTTAGTCAGCACAACTTATTCACCTATTCAATTGCCACTTATCAATCCGACAAAATCATGACCCACTAGCTCAGTCGGTAGAGCACTTGACTTTTAATCAAGGTGTCCCGCGTTCGAGTCGCGGGTGGGTCACCAAAAAACACTCGAAAACCGCCTAAAAACGGCGGTTTTTGCATTAAAATAACACAAATATTCGCCTCTGCATGCTTTTAATGAGTTCTCATAACTTTTACCCTAAAGTATACCCCTAAATGCTTTTAGGCAGTTTTTGCATTATTTCAAACAAATTCGAAGCCGAGAAAGGTGAAGCCAAGTTTGTGGCAGGCTATGAGACTGCTTGCACTGCCTACATGAGTGTCTAGGATTTTATTGTCGGGCTTTGCGTATTTGTTGAGCACCAAATAACCAACTGATGCCCAATTTAGCACAAAAAACGCTTGCAAGGAATTGATTTTTCCTTGTAGGCGTTTTGTTTTTTAATTTTAAATATTGCAGAGAATGAGGGATTTACACTATTTTTTTGAAAGTTTTTGGAAATAATTTTTTGCAGATGATTAAATAACCTCTGGAAAATTTTTCCGAGGAGGTTGATTTTTAGTTGATAAATTTTAGAAAAAATGTTATAGATAAAATATAATTACACAATAACATAAAATCTAATTCTATGTTTGTGAAAAGATAATTTTTTCAAAATAAAAAATCGCACCTATCGGCACGATAATTTATTAAGTCACATTGACTTTAGAATTTGGACTTAAAGAATTATAGTTATTTGAACTCGTAGTGTAATTCTTAAAATAAATATAACACAAAAGAGGAGGCTTTGCAAGCAAAATGAACACAATAATTAAAAATGCAAAAGAGGTTTTTATTGGGCTAGATATCGGAACTGAGTCTGTTGGGTTTTCGCTAACAGACGAAAACTATCAAGTTCCGCAAATCGGAGGCAAACCTTTAATGGGTGTCAGGCTTTTTGATGAAGCAAAAACTGCTGCGGAAAGAAGAGTTTTTCGTGCATCAAAGGTGAGGCAAGAACGCACTAAGTTCAGAACAACTCTTTTGCAAGAACTATTTAATGAAAATATCAATAAAATAGACGAGTTATTTTTTCTGCGCCTAGAAGCCAGCGGTTTTTGGGCAGAAGACAAACTGAAAACTAATGCGGGATTAGATTCTTTGGATTCATTGTTTGCAGATAATCTCTATTCAGATATAACTTATTTTTCTGAATTCCCTACAATCTATCACTTGCGTAAATTTTTATGTGAAGGCAGTAATTGGCAAAATAATATTCCAGACATAAGGCTGGTGTATTTGGCATGTCACCATATCCTCAAAGCAAGAGGACATTTTTTGTATGATGGTGATGTTTCCGGCAGCGGGTGCGGAAGTAATTTCAGTTATACCGATGAAGGAAAGAGGAAGATAAAATCATTGAAAGAGTTGCTTTTGAATGAAGACGATGAAGAAATTACTCCGCTTGATTTAAGTATTGATAACTTTGATAAAATTGAGAGCATCGCCAAAGATGACAAGATAGGAATGGGAAAAAATAAGATGAAAGAAGCATTTTTTAATGTTGTCTTTGAGAATATTTCAAAAGAAAATAAAACACGCGCAGGGAAAATAACGAGCGCTATTATTGGTGCGAAATTTAAATTGTCAGACATAATTAATAATTTAGATGAGGAATCTTTGGATGATGAGATTTCTAAAAGTATTTCTTTTTCCAACAATTGGGAAAATTTAGAACCCAAGATAGCCTCTGAGTTAGGTGATAAATATATTTTGATTGAATCTTTGAAAAATGTTTATGATTGGTTGATTTTAATGAAATTACTCAAAGGAAAGAAAAGTGTGTCTATTGCGATGGTTGACAAGTTTGATGAACACAATAAACAGTTACAGCAATTAAAAGCGCTAGTAAAGGAAAAAGCAAAAAATAAATACCAAAAAATATTTCGCTCAATCAAAGAAACACATAATTACGCAGCGTATATAGGTTCAAATTTGAGTAATGGCAAAACTATCGTCAAAAAATGCACGCGTGACAAATTCTACGATTTTCTTAAAAAAGAATTGACCGGAATATTGACTGAAGAACTGATTGCATCAATAGAAAGCGGACAGTTTTTGCCGAAACTAAGAACCAAAGATAATGCAACAATTCCGCATCAACTGCATAAAGCAGAATTAGTAAACATTTTAGATAATGCTGTAAAATACGGATTAATAAACGAAGATATATCTTCAAAGGTTATTTCTATCATGACTTATCGTGTTCCTTATTATGTGGGTCGCACAAATTCATTTTTCAAAGAAAATGCCGCACGCCATGTTTGGATTGAAAAAAAGAAAAATGAAAAAATTCGTCCATGGAATTATAAAGATGTTATCGACCTTGATAAAAGCGGTGAAAACTTTATAACAAGAATGCTTTCGCAGTGCACATATTTGAAAAATGAAAAAGTGCTGCCAAAAAGTTCGCTTTTATATTCTGAATTTATGGTATTGAATGAGATTAATAATTTGAGAATTAACGAACAAAGAATTGACTCAAATCTCAAATTAAGAATATTTAATGAATTGTTTAAAAAAATAAAAAAGGTTTCCGTTAAAGCATTATTAGAATATTTAAATAGCGTTTTGGGATTAAAAAACGCTTTTGGAGAATCTCTTGAAAGAGTTGATATTTCCGGTATTGATGTGCAAAAAGACTGGTTAACTCAATCTCTGTCCTCATACCACGAAGCAAAGAAAATATTCGGTGATGATATTGAAAAGATTGAAGTTCGAAAAATTATAGAAGATGTTTTAAAGTGGCATGCACTTCATACTGATAAAAACATAGTCAGTAATTCCATCAAAAAAAACTATCCTGAGTTGTCGGAAGAAATAGTAAAAAATTTAAAAGGACTTAATCTGTCGTCTAAATTTGGTAGTTTGAGCCAGAAATTTTTGTATGGTTTGAATGTAATTTGCTATGATACCGGCTTAGTAACATCAATAATTGATTTGCTGCGAGAAGGCAGTCAAAACCTAATGGAAATTTTGCATGATCCAAAATACAACATTCAAGAGGTCTTGCAAAAAGAAAATTACGGTGATGATGTGCAAATCTGTTATGAACAAATTAGGTCGAGTTATGCAAGTCCAAGTGTTAAGCGTGCCGTTTGGCAGGCTATGCTTGTTGTTGATGAATTGACTGAACTTATTGAAAGAAAACCCAATAAGATTTTTATTGAGGTTATAAGAAGCGGAAAAGCAGAAAAAAAGAGAACTAAATCAAGAAAAGACGCATTGAAAGAAATAATCAAAGATAAAGAAATATTGAAAGAACTGGAAAATGCATCCGATGACAATTTGCGTGGTGAGAAATTATATCTTTATTTTTTGCAAAACGGAAAGTGTGCATATAGCGGCGAGAGTATTAATATATCCGACATGAAAGATTATGATGTCGACCATATAATTCCTCAAGCACTCAAAAAAGATGACAGCATATCAAACAAAGTTCTTGCGAAGAAAGTTTTGAATGGATTAAAAGATAAAAATTATCCGCTAAATAAAACATCTGCAATTTGGAATAATAGTTCAAAATTAATCAAAATGTGGGACTCATGGGAGAAGTGCGGACTAATCTCAAATGAAAAACTTCAAAAACTGAAAAGAACGGCTCCTCTTGGTGGTAAGGAGTTGGAAGGATTCATAGCCCGTCAATTAGTAGCAACGAGTCAATCAGCAACAGTTGCCGCAGATCTATTCAAGCACAAATACTTGGATACAGAAATAGTTTATTCAAAAGCAGAGAATGTATCGGACTTTCGCAAAAAGTTTGACCTTTTAAAATGTCGGGAAATCAATGATCTCCATCATGCTCATGATGCTTATTTGAATATCGTTGTGGGAAATACATTCAAAACTAAATTTGCTTTTTGGAAAGAAAAACATGAAAAAACAGGTGAACAAAAAAATTGGTCTCAAAGTCGTATTTTTGAACATGATGTTGAAGGTGCGTGGAAAAAACCTACTAAAGTGAAAAATGAAAATTTTGAAGATGTTTTTAAAAGAGACGGAACGCTCGCAACTGTTGATAAAATATTGAAACTGATGTATTTGTCGATAAGTAAAAAAACATTAGAAAATAAAGGTTCTTTTTATAAACAAACTGTTTTTTCTGCAAGAGCAAAACAAAAAGAAATTAAAGACGGCAGAAAAAATAAAGATAGTTTGAATGAAGAGTCAAAACTAATTCCTCGAAAAGGAGATCATCATATTTTAAATGACACTTCAAAATACGGCGGGTATTCCGGACTTCGTCCCGCTTATTTTTTGATTGTTGAATATAAAGACAAAAAGGGAGAAACACAGCGTGAATTCATATCAGTTAGTTTGCTTGATAAAAAACGCTGGGAAAAATTAAACGAACAAGAAAAACTTACTGAACTGGCTGATAAATTTAAAATAACAGACAAAAAAGGTAATGTCTTTATTCCTGATGTTAAAATCGTTGTTCCTAAAATATTGATAAGAACTCTTTTTGAAATCGGAACAATGCATTGTCGCTTGGCTGGTTGGAATGGTTCAGTTGTGAAGTTTCATAATGCAAAACAACTTTTTATCGATAAAGAAAGTTTAAAATATGTTCGATTGATATCAAAATATAATCAAATGATAAAAGATAAAAAGATTAAAGCAGATGACTATGCCGGCAAAACTGAAATTGAAATTGCCGGAAAAAAGAAAGAACATACTGAAATTCAAAAACTAACAAAAAATGATAATGAAAAACTTTGGGATGCTCTTTTATCTAAGATTAATGATTTATACGGAAATAGCATGAGTATACTTATTGGCAAAAATCTTGGATTGCCAGATGTTTATAAAAAGATTTTTCAATGCAGTGAAAAATTTAGTAAGTTATCAATCGAAAAACAGATAACCGTCTTGACCTCTTTAATCATCGGTCTTAGTTGTAATGCTAATTCATTTGCGATGAAAGAATTAGGATTAGGTGACACAGGAATAATTCAGCCTAGTGTAAAAATTAAGTATCCGCTTATTTTAATTAATCAGTCTGTCACAGGAATCAAAGAAAATCGTGTTGTTATAAGTAAACTAGATGAAGACGGTAACATAGCATATCCGCCTGTTGTTCAAAAGAAAAAGGAGGATTAGTCTTTGAGTTTTCGCACTGTTGTCATAAAAAACCGCGCCAAAATAGAAACTCGACTTGGTTGGCTCGTTATTCGCGGTGAGGAAGAAAAATTAGTTCATATAAGTGAAATCGGAACGCTTATTATTGAATCCTGTGCATCAGTTATCACAGCGCAATCTTTGTGTGAACTTGCAAAAAATAAAACTAATGTTATTTTTTGTGATGAAAAACATTTGCCTTACGGACAGATCTCAATGCTATACGGTAATCATTTGACAAGCGGACAAGTCAAAAGGCAGGCCCGCTGGTCTGATAAGATGAAAGATAAGGCATGGAAAGAGATTGTGAGGCAAAAAATACTTTGGCAAATGCATGTTTTGCAAAAGCATGGAAAAGACGAGGCGGCATGGCTGCTTCTTGACTACATTAATAATGTTGAAGATGGAGATGTAACCAATAGAGAAGGACATGCTGCAAAAGTTTATTTTAATGCGTTATTTGGACAAGACTTTGGGCGGCGTGATGATAATGAATTTAATAGTGCTCTCAACTATGGATATGCAATATTGCTCTCATCTGTAGCACGTGAAATTGTTGCAGCAGGCTACATAACACAACTGGGTATTCATCATATCAATGAATACAATTTATACAATCTTGCCAGCGATATTATGGAGGTGTTTAGACCGCTTGTTGATGCATATGTTTTGTCTATTGATGATTTTGTCAATTTCAAAAGCAAAGTTACAGCAGTTCTTTCATCAAAGGTTGTAATATCTGATAAGGAACATTTTTTGGATAATGCAATTCGTATCTACACAAGAGGTGTTTTAAGATTTATGGAAGGCGAGAGTGAAATGCCAAAAATAGAAAAATTTATTGACATTCTTTCAAATTCATAAAAATTTTCTATATTTTATAATCTATGGAGGAGGATATGAGTTATAGATATATGAGATTAATGGTATTTTTTGATTTGCCTACACTGACGGTTGCAGATGGGCAAAATTATAGACGATTTCACAAATTTTTGATTAAAAATGGTTTTATAATGACACAGTATTCTGTGTATTCTAAACTGGTACTTAATGCTACACAAGCAAAAACAGTTAGGGATTTGCTTGTAAAAAATGTGCCGGAAAAAGGACTTGTTCAGTGTTTGCAAATCACTGAGCGTCAATTTGCGTCAATTGAATATTTGGCTGGAAAAAGTCAGTCTAGAATTATCGATACTGATGAAAGGTGGGTGGAAATAGAATGATGATATTCAAAAATAAAGAATGGGAAAATTTTTTTGAACTTGATGTGCAAAAAATAAATATTTTGGCTGTTGAAGATAAAACAATTCTATGGGAATATTGCATAGAATTAATAAAGCAATCCAAGGGTGAGGCTGGAAATTTTTGTTTGCTTAAAAACTTTGAAGAACAGTCTATCGCTAAACTTTGTTGCGTTGAAACTGATATTTTTGGATTGAATTTGAATTCAAAAAAGATGCAAATGGCATTAATAAAAAAATGTGTAGAATTATCAACAAACCCTGAATTTGAAGAAAGACTAAGAAATATTTCTTGTGAATTGTATGATTTTTGTATGAGTGTTTGTCAAGATGTTGGATACTCAATAGAGATTGAGGAAGATATAGATGTATCAGGTTTGTTTAAATTGTTTTCACTTTCTTTAAAGGATTCTTTTAATTCACTTTTAGAAAAATTGATAGAATATGTTAATATAACATCTGAATTTCTCAAAATCAATATATATGTCTTTTTGTTTTTGTCAAAACTTTTATCTTCTGTAGAATTAAATAAATTTTTTGAGCATTGCAAATATCAAGGATTAAATTTAATTTTGATTGAGGAAGCGTTTCCAAATTTTTTAGAAAATAATACATTTGAGTATCAGTCATTAATTATTGATAGTGATGGCTTTGAAATTATAAAAAATTGCTCAAAATAGTTGACATAATAATCAAAAATTGTTATAATAAAAATATAGAATTGCCTTGCAGTAAGCATGAATATTTTTAAACTTTGAAGTTTGAGAGTAGTGTAATTCTAAAGCCCTCCAAAACTTACATATACCATCACATACACACTCAACGGTTTGAGAGTAGTGTAATTCTAAAGCCCTCCAAAACTTTACTATTGAAACAGCAACATTCACGCTTGTTTGAGAGTAGTGTAATTCTAAAGCCCTCCAAAACAGGGCATGAACTGTTTAATCCTTACTACCTGTTTGAGAGTAGTGTAATTCTAAAGCCCTCCAAAACTTCCATTTTTGTTTTATAAACTCCTCAATCGTTTGAGAGTAGTGTAATTCTAAAGCCCTCCAAAACAAACACATATACACTCAAGAACACTATGAGGTTTGAGAGTAGTGTAATTCTAAAGCCCTCCAAAACAATATTAATAGTGACACATCAGTAATACTAGTTTGAGAGTAGTGTAATTCTAAAGCCCTCCAAAACCTGTGCTGTGTGCTTTCACGGTATCATAGAGTTTGAGAGTAGTGTAATTCTAAAGCCCTCCAAAACAGAAGAAAAGCGCTCACTAGATGTCCACACGTTTGAGAGTAGTGTAATTCTAAAGCCCTCCAAAACACGATATTAAGGACGGAACAGATGGTGTTCGTTTGAGAGTAGTGTAATTCTAAAGCCCTCCAAAACACGGAAGTAACTTTGCGAGAATACTTGTCAGTTTGAGAGTAGTGTAATTCTAAAGCCCTCCAAAACATTCAACAAGAAGGTGACTCTGACCCTCATGTTTGAGAGTAGTGTAATTCTAAAGCCCTCCAAAACGCTGGAATAAATCCAAATGTCCTCTCTTCAGTTTGAGAGTAGTGTAATTCTAAAGCCCTCCAAAACACGGTCGCTTGCCAGATAAACCGGAAAGTAGTTTGAGAGTAGTGTAATTCTAAAGCCCTCCAAAACGTTATTATGGTATTCCCAACATTAATGCAAGTTTGAGAGTAGTGTAATTCTAAAGCCCTCCAAAACTTAGATAATGCGACACCATCAGCAGAAGCAGTTTGAGAGTAGTGTAATTCTAAAGCCCTCCAAAACAATGACATAGGTCAAACGGATACTCGTTCTGTTTGAGAGTAGTGTAATTCTAAAGCCCTCCAAAACTAGTTTTAGATAAGCACCTGTATTTTGACGGTTTGAGAGTAGTGTAATTCTAAAGCCCTCCAAAACAATTGGTTGTAAGAGCAATAAAAATCACCGGTTTGAGAGTAGTGTAATTCTAAAGTCCTCCAAAACTACTTTCTATTATATTATAGCAAAGTTATGTTTGAGAGGTGTCGCCTTGATATCCTTCCCATACATGCCATGCGCATGCAACAGCAACAGCACTCCCGCCGCCTTGTATTATTTTCTCGAACTCAGCATTTTTAGCACAAAGAAGGTAAAACATAAATTGTTTTAGGCGGATACTTTTTAAACAGAGCCTTTCTTTTCTTTCTTTCAAGAAATTGAACTTTAAGAAATATGCAAACCTTTGTTAAACATAATAGTTCACCATGAAATTGTGAGAACAACGGAATTTGTTTTTCTCACTTTTATTTATGTGAAATTAGCCGTAGATATATATAGATATTAAAATTTAAAGTTTGAGCACTTTCATTGCTAAGAGTTTATTTAGGGTTGTTAAATTGTGGACAAAAAATTACTTTTTAAATTTATTTTAATTTCAATATCGACAAATATCGACAAACAAAGACAAAAACAACGAAAAAAATTAAAAAAAATCTCTTGAAAATATTTTGAAATAATGATATGATATAATTAAATTATATCAAAAATATTATACATTTACTTAAAATATTCTATTTACTAAACATCAAATATACGACAAAAAAGACAAGGTTCTGCTTGTGTATGACTGACTGTTTCTAAAAACCTTGCTAATTTTTTATGCAGGTTTTTTTGTTTTGATGATAAAGAAATGTAATTGATAAAAAATCTTAAGATGAGGAGGTATTTGCCTATTGAGTAAAAATGTAAAAAAAGCAGCCCTCGGTAGTCTATAATATAGATTGATTATGTCTAGCGTTGTTATGAACTGCTTCTTAGTCACTAATGATTGCAATTAAATTTTTTTAATAATTGCAATCAACAGAAAAACTTTAAGTTTTTGGAGGAAAAAATGAAAAAAATTATTTCAATACTATGCACACTTGCATTATGTTTAAGCATAATGGCATTTGCCGGATTTGCACCTCAAACGGCACAAGTTGAAAATGAAAGAAACAATATCACTACCGTGCGGCCTTGGAACGACCCATTAACGCTTATTGATTTGCCTTGCGATTCAACAGTAAATGTAAACATCGTTGTGCCGAATGAGCCTCTTCATCCGCTTTTTTATCACAATGCAGGAACTCCGTCAAACTGGCTGGCAACTATGACATTAGACAGATTCTACAGACCTATGCCATGCACATGCGGACCGTATCCTGGTCCACCATGCAGATGTAGAACATCAATGCTCACAGGCTACACAGCAGGAGGAGAGTCAGGTTCTGATTTATGTGATTTTTATGATGGCGGAGATGAGCCGTGGATGAGTATGCGTTCAATGCAAAATAATACCGGTTTTACTAATAGCAGAGGTGTTAATTATGTTTCATATTTGGTGCTTAATCTAAGAGACCATATGTATTTTTGGAATTCACGAATTGATTTGTATGGTCCTACTCAAGTAACAGCCTATAGTATTTACGACCTTATTAATTATGCTCAAAATGAAAGGGTGGGAACTCCGATGTATAATGTTTGGAGACATGTTGCTGAGGTTCAAGTGATGGACGAGTTAACCATAAAACTCTATTTAAGCACGCCCTACAATATGTTTTGGCGTCATCTAGCAACGCCTGCAGCAAGTATTGTTATGGTGCCTAGGTTCAATAGAGGTAATATTTGGATGGATTATGTAGGTTCAGGTGAAAGAGGAATATGGGGAGGACCTACCGGCAATTATTTTCTTGGATTAGAAAAATTTTGGCCAGATGAATGGATAACAGCACCACAAGTTGCTTATGTGACCATACAAGTTGTTCCTGACAGGAACGCTCGCATTATTATGCTTGAGACTGGCGAAGCAGACATAGCCTATCTAGGGCTTGTGGACGGAAATGATTTTCAAAGGCTTCAGGAAAATGAAAACATAAACATTGCAATAAGACAAAGAAATGCGACCACTTTAGTTTTCAACACAGAATCTCTTAGTGTTAGCGTCAGAAGAGCGATTGGACATGCTATTGACAGAGTGGCTATTTCTCAATTGATTACCAACGGTCTGCTTGCTCCGTCTGATAATGGAATATTATGGGGGATAAACTGGAAACATCCACTTGTACATGGCATTAACTTTGATTTAGATAAAGCCAGAGTCATTTTAGATGAAGCCGGATACACCTATATAGGACCGGATGGTATTCGATATTGCCAATGCTGTTGGCAGCCGATGAGGCTTGAACTTTTGGTTCTTGCTGGTGATACCGCAATGCAGAATATGGCATGGTTTGTTGCTGCACTTTTGGAAGAAATTAAAATAGAAGTCATATTAATTGACAACTTAAGTGTTTGTAATTTTAATTATGCTGCGACAAATGGTCATTTTGATATGGTGCTTTGGAACTACAATTTCCTTTGGGCACCTTACACGCTTAGAAATTTTTTGCACTCTGAAGGTATAGGCGGCTCTAATATCAGCAGATTTAACAGTCCGAATTTTGACCATTTAATGTATGCGGCAAAATATTGGGGATGTATTTGTGAAGAAATTCAAGAGTATCTTTTGGAGCATTTGCCTGTTCTTAATATCGGCTGGGGCGGAAATGTTGTTGCTTGGCGAAACGGACCACTTTGTAATTGTTGTTAATAATTAATTTTATGACAACTTTGCGGGACTTGATTTTAGTTTCGCAAAGTTGTCATAAAATTAATTAAAAAAATTTTCTTAAAATACTTGACAAAATTTTCATTATATGGAATACTATATAGTAGGAATAAAAAAAGTCAAAAGGAGAGACACAATTATGAAAAATAAATCAAGGTTGTTTATGTCTTTGCTAATGATACTATCTGTAATATTTTTTGCTGCTTGTGAAGTCGTTCAAGAAGTTGAAATTAGTTTTGTGACGGGAACAAACCAAAGTATTGAATCAATCACCAGAGAGGTGGGATTGCCTTATGGGGAATTGCCTGTGCCTGAAAATAAATATGGTCACACATTCGCTGGATGGTGGAATGACCCTGTTGAGGGTTCTTTTGTGATACCTGACTCAATAGTTGCCAATTATTCCGACCACACTTTGTATGCAAGATGGTCGCTTGCAAGCATAACCATAAATTTTGCAACAGGAACAAATCAAACAATGAGTCCAATAACAAGAACATTTGGTGCAACCTATGGTTCTTTGCCAATTCCGACAAGAAATAATCATTCATTTTATGGTTGGTGGACGCAGCAGAGTGGCGGAACTCGTGTGGTGGAATCAACAGTTGTTCAAATAGGTGTCACTCACACCTTATTTGCAAGATGGGAATCCTACACTGTCATAAATCTTGAAACAGGAACAAAAAGGGTTTTTGAACCCATAGCAAGGGCTTTCGGGACAGCATACGGCATTTTGCCAAGACCTCAAAGACAAGGTCACACCTTTGACGGATGGTGGACTTGCAGTGAAGGCGGAGAACTTGTGACAAGTGAAACAATAGTTGCAACTTCCCAAACACACACTTTGTATGCCAGATGGACATTTATCGGCATGATAAAATCAGCCTGGAACGGCGGTGTTGCAATCGACAGTGATGGCAGACTTTGGACATGGGGAAGGGCGAATACCTTTTATCAAGGTGTTTTATTGGGTGATGGAACAACAGTAGACCGACTTAGCCCTTCTCATATAATGCCTAACACTAGGTTTACTTCAATATCGATAAATAATTACGATAGATATGCAATCGATACTTACGGCAATCTTTGGGCATGGGGGCAACCGAACGCAACTTTTTCTGCTTTGCCAACAAAAATAATGGAAGGCACTAAGTTTTATCAGGTATCTAGTTCATATGCGATAGATATAGAAGGTAATCTTTGGGCATGGGGAAGAACCCACATTAGAGGAATATTGCAAGAAATACTGCCTTCTCCAACAAAAATAATGGAAGGCACTAAATTTTCTTTTATTAACACAAGAGGAAATTCTGTTGGTTTTGCAGTAGATATTCATGGCAATGTTTATGGCTGGGGAGATGCTAGAGATGGTAGAAACGGACTTGGAGTGAATGAAAACAGATTAAGTCAACAAATAACAAGAGCAAATCAATTCAGCAATATAACATCTATTAATGCGGGTAGTGGCGGAGCGGCAATTGATAAAAACGGGAGACTTTTGACTTGGGGGACTAATACACACAATCAATTGGGAGACGGAACTACAACAATGCGTTTGCAACATGTGCATATAATGCAAAACAGGCAATTTGTTCAAGTCAATATTGTCGATAGCCATGCTAATGCATTGGACACAGAAGGAAATATTTGGGCTTGGGGAAGAATAGGAAGCGGTATAATGGGTTGCGGCACTACTGGCAGCGTAACACGCAGCGTGCCTGTGCACATAGCGCAAGGCACATCATTTTCTTTTGTTTTTGCATGCGGCTTGAATGGTCGTGCAATATGCGTTAACGGTAATTTTTGGTCTTGGGGAGAAGGTTTTCGAGGTTCAATAGGCGATGGCACAAATATGATTAACAGGTCTTTCCCTGTTCAAATCACTTTAGAAATATAGATAGAAGGTATAAAAAATAACATTGCGGCATATGAAAGGAATATGTCGCAATTTTTTGATTTGCATAATGATTTGTTGACTTCAAATGAAAATAAGAGAAAATATATTGAGGAAAATTCTTCTTCAAAAATGGTTCTTGCTCTTTGGACGACGAAAATAAAATATCCTGTTGCGGCGATGAAAAAGGCGGTTGAGGTGTTTGGAGGAAGCCAAAATGTGTTTTTTGCGTTTGAGGATTTACATTTTTTGAATGAGAGAAATTTGGAAGAGGTGTTGGAGTTGCCGCTAGTATACTGCACTTTTGCGTGGAAGGATGAAAATGTCGTTGCAGGGGGACACAAAAGTCACAAAGGATTGACAGCGTTTGGGAAAAAGGCGGTAAAGGCATTTAGCGAAAAAGGAGTGAGAATTTGCACTTCTCATCTTAATGAGAGAAGTTTTTATGCCGTTTTGGATATGGGGATAAAATGCATTAACTCGCATTGCGGTTTGAAACAATTTCATTATCATTCTAGAAATCTTACTGATGAGCAAGTGAGATTGCTCATCAGAAATAACGGAATAATAGGACTAACTCCTGTTGCAGAGTTTTTGAAAGATGAACATGACATGAAGAGGGCAACTGTCAAAGATTTTGCAAATCTTATTGACATATTTGTGCAAAATTACGGAATTGGCAATCTTGCAATAGGGACTGATTTTTTCGGAGTTGAGCCATTAGTTGACCTTAGCAACTATAATGATTTCCATTCTTTGAGTGAATTGTTAGAAAAGCGAGGCTACACAAAAAAGGACATTCAAAAAATATTTTTTGACAATGCAAATACGCTTGTTTGTTGAGTGATTTTCTAGTATACTGAATATGTGAAAATCGTTGTCGCAACAAACAATCAAGGCAAACTTCGGGAAATAAAAGAAATTCTCAGGGGCGGTTTTGAGTTGGTTTCTTTAAGAGATATTAATCTTGAAATTGAAGTTGATGAGACTGAAGAAACATTTTTGGGAAATGCTCTTTTGAAGGCAAGAGGTGTCTATGAGGCATGCGGACTGCCCTGTCTTGCCGATGACAGCGGACTATGTGTTGAGGCATTAGGAGGCAATCCTGGCGTTCAAAGTGCATATTTTGCAGGCATCCCTACAAACAACGAAAAAAACAACGCACTACTTTTAGAAAAAATGAAAGGTGAAACAAACAGAAAAGCAAAGTTTGTTTCAACTGTTGTTTTATATTTTGGAGAAGGAAAATATATAGTTGGTGAAGGTGAGACAACAGGAAAAATTTTGGACAAACTAACCGGCGAAAACGGCTTTGGCTATGACCCGTTATTTTTCTCAGATGAGTTGAATCGTTCATTCGGCGAGGCTTGTCCAAACGAAAAAAACAAAATTTCTCACAGGGGAAGAGCACTAAAAGACCTAATGAAAAAACTGTAGTGAGGATTGATGTCTTAAAAACACAACTATTACTAACATAAAGTA
Source organism: Bacillota bacterium (assembly GCA_009779975.1). Taxonomy (GTDB): domain Bacteria; phylum Bacillota; class Clostridia; order Christensenellales; family Pumilibacteraceae; genus WRAY01. The sequence continues at coordinate 28,565 of WRAY01000003.1, forward strand.
TCGTTAGAGAAAGTGTTGTCCTTGAGATAAAAATGAGCGGCATTCTGCCGCCGGCACAATATATAAGGAAAAATTAAATGCGAATAAATCAATTTCTAGCAACGAGCGGCGTTGCCTCAAGGCGGGCAAGTGAACAAGTTATTAAAGACGGAAGAGTGACGGTCAACGGAAAAAAGGTGACTGATTTGGCAGTGCAGATTAATCCCGATAACGACCATGTTTTGCTTGACGGCAAGAAAATCGAACCGATTAAAAAACATCTCTATATTATGCTCCATAAGCCTAAAGGCTATATAACATCCACAAAGGACGAAAAAGAGCGAAAAACAATAATGAATTTGCTGGAGAAAAAATACCTCCTCAAACGAGTTTTTCCAATCGGCAGACTTGATTATGAAACCGAGGGATTGCTTTTGATGACTACTGACGGTGATTTGTGTGCCAGTTTAACTCATCCAAAATTTGAAGTTCCAAAAACTTATGTTGTTAAAATCGAGGGCGAAATCACGGAGTTGGAGTTAAATAAAATCCGTGACGGAATTATTTTGGACGGCGTAAAAACAAAAAAATGCAAAGCAAAAATACTGGAACATGACAACGCATCAAACATAACACGAATTGAAGTTATTATATCACAAGGCTTAAATCGTCAAATAAGAAGAATGTTTGAAGTAATTAATAAACAAGTGGTGTTTTTGAAAAGAACTCACATCGGAAATTTGCGGCTGGGCGGACTGTCTAGGGGTGAAACAAGAGAGTTAAAAAAAGAGGAAATAGTTTATTTAAAATCACTTGGAAACATAGAAACAAAGTAGACTAAAGTTAAAAAAACAAATTTCGGGAATGGTCTTTTGCCTTTTGCATATTATCAAAAATCATGAAAAAAATTCATTTATACACTGACGGTGCTTGTTCCGGAAATCCAGGGAAAGGCGGCTGGGCAGCAATACTTATCTATAACGGACACGAAAAAGAAATTAGCGGTTATGACAAAAACACAACAAATAACCGCATGGAAATGTTCGCAGTTATACAAGGACTCTCTTACTTAAAAGAGTCGTGTGATGTCACAATCTATAGCGATAGTGCCTATGTTGTCAATGCTTTCAACGAGGGCTGGATTTATTCATGGCAAAAAAATAATTGGAAAACTGCTGATAAAAAAGATGTGAAAAACAAAGAATTGTGGCATGACCTTTTATTGAATATGAAAAATCACAAAGTGACATTCGTTAAAGTGAAAGGTCATTCAGATGATGAAAAAAATAACCGCTGTGATTTTCTGGCAAAACAAGCGATTATTGACCAAGATTAAAAATAAAGAGATTGTATTTTATTAAATACAATCTCTTTTTAATAAATTATTTTATCAACACCTTTCTGAAATATTCAACGAGGGTGTATTTTGTTGTTTCGGTAAAATAAATATAAAACGGAATTCCAATCAAAAGAGCCAAAAGAAAATTAAAAATGAAAGAAAGAAGAAATATAAAACCAATTGTTAAAGCGAAGAAAATGAGAAAAACCAAAAGGTAGGAAAAAATATTTTTTGCAGTTAGCAACTCTTTTATTTTGTTTTCTCTAAAATAGATTATTTTAATTTCAATAATATTTGAAATGCTTGTTAGTGCCAAATACAAAAACAAGAAAACATAAATAAGGTGAAAAAAATATAAAACTGCAACTGATAGGACAATGGTAAATGCCGAGGATATTAGGAATCTTATAATAAACGCTGAAATTCCTCGTCTTGTGTCATCATCTTTTAGTCCTTTTCGAATAGATAGTTTGCACAAAAAGCCTGCAAGCATAAAAGAGAGCAAAATAAATATAACACCGACGATAAAAATTGCAACGAGCGAGCCAACGGTGGCATAGAAACTCTCCATGAGCGCGTCAGTCAAGTTTCCCATCAAAATCATTAAAACATTGCCGCTTGCAAAATCTTGAATTCCGATTGTTGAAAAAACTGATGTAAAAATATATCCCAACTCAGAAAGCAATGAGCCTGCATCATATTGCAGCATACCGCCAAGCCTCATAAAAATAAAGGCAATAACTAAAATTAATGACAAATAGACAACACCCATTATCAATAAAATTAGTTTGATATTTTTGCCATAATTTAAAAACGCTGATTTTAACATTTGTTTCATTTTGATAAATTCCTTCTAAAGAGGTTTTATTTCAAAACCGTCTTTTGTGTCGATTAAGGAGTAGCCTAGTTTTTGAATTTCATTTCTTAATGCGTCCGCACTTGCAAAATCTTTTGCCTTTTTTGCATCTAGTCTTTTTTCTGCGAGTTCAATTATGTTTTTGGGAATATCGATATTCACTTTTTCTTCAACTGTTTTTTCGACTTTTTCTAACGATAGTCCCAAGACTTTGTCGTATTCCAGGCTCAAGTTGTAGATGTCGATTGACGGCTCATTTTTTAACAGTGTCCAAAGATGTCCCAGTGCCAGGGGAATATTCAAATCGTCATTGATTGCGTCTAATAACTTTTTGCGATATTCTTCAATTGTTTTTTTGTCAGTTGTTACATTTGAAAACTTGTGTTTTTCGATTGCTGAATAAAGTCTTGAAAGTGCCGTTTTTGCTCCGTCCAGTCCTTCAAAAGTGAAGTTCAGAGGCTTGCGATAATGAGCATTTAGACAAAAATATCTAAAGTCAAGAGGGGAGTAGCCTCTTTCTTCAAGATTAGAAATAGTATATGTGTTGCCGAGTGACTTTGACATTTTGCCGCCGTCAACAAGCATAAATTCGCCGTGCAGCCAATAGTTAACGGTTTTTTTGCCCTCGAGCGCCTCGGATTGTGCTATTTCGTTTTCGTGGTGAATGGGAATATGGTCAACTCCGCCCGAGTGAATGTCGAAAACTTGACCTAAATATTTTTTTGCCATAGCAGAGCATTCAATGTGCCAGCCGGGAAAGCCCATTCCCCAAGGTGACTCCCACTGCATGATATGATTAGGTTCGGCTTTTTTCCAAAGAGCAAAGTCATAAGGATTTCGTTTTTGAGTGTTCAATTTCACTCTTTTTCCTGCTTGCTGCTCATCAAGTTTTATTCTTGACAACTTTCCATAACTCTCAAATTTAGAGACATCAAAATATATTCCGTCCTCAGTTTCATATGCATATCCTTTTTTTTCGAGTTCCGCAACATAATCAATCATTTCTTTAATATGCTCGGTTGCAAAGGCAATAATCTCACTCTTTCCGATATTTAGTTTCTCGCAGTCTTTGAAAAAAACTTCTGTGAAATATTTTGCAATATCCCAAGGACTCATTTTTCTCTCTTTGGCGGCTTTTACCATTTTGTCCTCTCCTTCGTCAGCATCTGAGAGAAGATGTCCGACATCAGTAATATTGAGAACGCCTTTCAGTTTGAACCCGTTGAGTCTTAGTCCTCGCCTTAATAAATCCAAAAATACATAAGTTCGCATATTCCCGATATGGGCATAGTTGTAGACAGTTGGTCCGCAAGCATACATTGTGACCGCTTTTCCCATCGGTTCAAATTTTTCTTTATTTCTTGAAAGGGTATTATAAAGTTTCATACTGCTAAGTATACAAAAAATGAAATAGTATGTCAACTGTCTACAGGTTAGTTTACTAAAAACATGCATTTGTGAACATTTCCAAAAAATTGAAACTTTGTTAAGAAAGTGTTAACTATGTCAAAAAAAATTTAGCAGTCTCAAGAGATGACTGCTAACAAACGGTTGACAGGTCTGCTAATGTGTGATATAATCATATCAAGAAATGGTGTAGTTTCGCCGTTTTAACTTTGTTTTTCGCAGTGCTTTTGTTTTAATCTGCGAATTAAATTAAGGAGATATATTATGTTCAAAAGAACCAAAACAGAAGATGGCGTTATTGAGTTTCAAAGTGTCAAACAATCCCGCTTTAAAATGTTAATATTAGTTTCACTTGTCGGAGTTTTTGTTGCGACCAGTATTCTTTTTGCAATTTTGTTTGCAACAGCGGGAGGGATGCAAGTTGGTGTCAATCGAATATCTTTCAGTCACTCTATGCTTCAATATGACGGACGATATACTGCATCAATCGGTGCAAGATACACTATGGACATAACGCTTGAAATTGTCGGCGAAGAAATATCGCCGAGCCTTGAGTTTGATGTTCATGGACCTCAAGGATTTGAAAATATTATTATTTTCGGGGAAGAGCCGTTATACAGAAGAAACAGAGAGCAATTCGCCCTATCATTCACGGTCTCATCTGATTCAAGATTGCATGATGAGCGGATAGATATTGTTTTCACAAGTGCGGGGAGACAAGAAACCTTTTCTTTTTATGCAGTTTTCCGCCATGCTGTAACTGCGAGTTTGGCAACACATATTCAAGGTGTCGGAAACCAATCTAATTTCCTTATTTCTAACAATCAAGTGAATTTGCCGCTGTCGGCTGATGTTTCAAGACGGACTTTTGCTCTTGATGTTACTCAATTGGCAATCGGCGGAGCAAGCGTTTCAAGCGGTGAGAGGCTTGACGGACACGACCTCTACATAGAAGATTTTAGAATTGAAGTGTCAGGCGGCAACATAGTTAATGCAACGGCAGTAAGGGGAGAGAGGGTTTATTTGGCATTAGTCGGAGTTGGAAATGCAACTATTGAAATAATAGTTAACGCTTTTAACACTTCTGAAAATATAATATTGACACTTAATCTAACAGTTGAGGCGAACAATAATATGCTGGAAGACTTGTGGTTCACAAGTCCATATTTTGCATTATTCCTCCGTGACTCTGCGGCCAGTGCAATATACTTTGGCAGAACAATGTCATCAAATCCATCGGATTGGAATGTTGGATTTTTCCCTCAAATATCAAATCCGCAATGGGAGTTGGTCGAGGTTATTAGTATGACCAATTTTAATACTCCGCTTAATCCAAGAGTGACAATAGACAATGTTCAAAGAACGGTTATGTCAAGACAAGTCGGAGTGACATTCTTGCAACTTCGTGACACAAGCCCTAATGGATTTGGAGTTGTCAGCCAGCCTGTTGAGTTTAGAATAATGTATGACACTAACAGTGTGAGTGTCAGCACTCGAGGAATTAGTGAATTTGCACAAGGACAGTCGGAGACACTTAATGTTGAATTGGGAATAACACTTGTTGCTGACATGGGTTTTGGTGAAAGTCTGCCTCATCAAGTGATAAGACAAAGCATTATTTTTAGATATCTTGACGAGAGAAATGAGCCTTACTTTAATGATGACACTCAGACATTTTCATTCTCGCCCGCCAGCAATCATCATACTATTGTTTTTAGAAACATGGTGCATTACCGTGAAGTTGAAATTGACGGCAACTATGTTAACTTTTTCAAAATAACCGCAATTGAAAACTTCAGGACAAGAAGCGAGAGTGTAGTCCGTCATTTTGGTTATGGCTCTATTGTTATGTATGTCGGAAGTGATGCTCTCGGAATGGACATTCAATTTTATTCTGCAAGACAGCGTTCAATTATAAACGAAGATGCATTTCCGGGCGGAGAACAAAATCCGACTCCGTCGGGAGGCGGAAGTTATTATGTTGCTGCCAACACGGGAAATCCGCTGACTATCGGAGTAAGAAGTGCGGTTGCACGAATAGGCTTTGTTCCAAGTTTTCAAGACGGTAATATTCAATTCTTTCATTCACCGTCATTAAACAGCCAAGTGCTTATCTTGCCGGCAGTGAGTGAAGGTGTTGTTTCCGGTTCAGGGATTGAAATCAGAGATTTACTAAGGTTTTTGGACATTGTCGGCGGAGAAATATCCCAATACATGAATGACCGCCTTATTCCTCAAAATGTTCAAGTTAGAATTCAACAGCAGGGAAGCGGATTTCATCTGCCGATATATGACCTTGTTGATTTTGTTATTCCGAATAATGTCTGCGGAACAAGACTTCTTGTTGAGTTGCAAGTTGTCGGTTCTTCATTAAATGAAACGGTCTCGTTTTTGATTGTTTTCGCAGATATGGTGAATATTGCAGAATTAACACACGAGATTTCAGTTGCCAGAGGCGGAGATTTTGACCGTTCTCATGTTGGAAATTCGCAGCATTTTGTTTCGTTTGGAAATGTTCAAATACCAAATTTTGACGGACAAATATTCACTAATATTATTGCCGGAACAAGAATGTTATTTTCTTGGCAGATAGAGCCGGGTCAAGTCGGTTTCTTTTTAAATGAAAATGATAATGACGCAAACGCTGTCTTCAGGCTTGATGTTCAAAATTCTCAACTTTTTATGCTTAGAGACCTTATGGAAATTTATGTGGACCATGGCATAAATCTTTTGAATTTTGATATTGTCTTTTCGATTTTTCCGATTATTCCGACAGCAGGAACAAGCAATAACTGGACGTTTGATAACTCATGGGCAAGAAATTATCTTTTTGAAAACCTAGGTCTTACTCCCGCTCAAATCAGCACTCACCACCTAATCAGAAGAACAGTTTCGACAAGAAGATTGTTTGACAGTATCGGGTTGTTTAATGCCGCTTTCACAACACCGGTTGCTTTTGACGGAGTTGCTCATCAAAGATTAACAATTTCAGACAACAGTGATTATAACAACATTGCATTCCATCCGTCAGGGGTCTTTCGTTTCTCTGATTATGGACAATTTGTCAGAAATCATGTTCTGGGACATCAAACATTTGAAGCAAATTTAAACCGTGAAAGTATTGCCGTAAATCCAAGAGATGTGATATATGAGCCGACAAACAATCCGTATGTCGCTTTTAACCACACTATCTCTCCCTTGGACATAAGAAGTTTCAATATCTCAAGACAACCTTCGGCAGAAAGGTATTTTGGCTACACTACAGAAACTTTTCACTTTAGACACGGAGAATTTGAAGTTCCTTTTATTGTCAGAGTGTATAGCCGTGTTTTGGAAATAAACAGCATTGAATTGTTCTTTACCGGTCAAACTGAAACAAGCAGCATTATTGTTGAAGGAAATCGTTTCAGTCCGGATTTTCTAATTCCTTTTGTTTTAGGCGGAGATAATACTAGTTTTTCTATTTTAGCAAGAGTGACTTATGTTTATAGTTCAAGCACTAATTTCTTAAGACGGGAAAGGTTATCTCTTTCAGGTGTTTCTGACAACATCTATCTTTATGTTGTTGGCTTTAGAGGAGAGTTTATTCCGTCTGACAGCGGAACAGGCGGAGTTGGTTCAAGTGAAGTTTTTAGACTAATTATAACAAACAATCATTCACAACATGCTCAATTTGAAAATGTCAATGTTGTCTCTGCCGGAAATCCAAGCATAAGAAATCAGCACAATTTCCAAATTGATGTTGCAAGAAAAGCCGAAGCTTTTAATTTCACAGAACTAGGCGGAGCCGGCACTGTGTCAACTATCACTGTTGACATGACATCTTATGGTCACAATGAAAACATTTTGACATCCGGTTCTTTGCAGCAAGGCACTCAAATGCGTTTTATCAATGTTGGTCAAAATACTGACATGAGTTCAAGAGGCAGCATAGACAGACTAAGGTTCGAGGTTTTCCTTGGCGGAAACAGAACAACCGGCACTGACTTCTTCGGACTAAATGATATTAACAGACCTTTTGGCATAGATTTCGATTCTCAAGGCAACTTGATTGTTCGCTCAACCGGACAAGCGGGAGAGTGGACTATTCATGTTTATATGTTTGAGAGTCAATTTGCTCGTCGTGAAAGTATCGGTCAAATGACATTAGGTCATGTTGATTTTGTTGAAGAACTGGCATTCCGCAGAACGGAAATCAATATTGTCATCAGAGCAGACTTGGCAAATGTCCGCATTGTTTCAAGAAGCGGAAATGTCTATGGACCTTCAAACAATCACTTAACTTGGATTAATCTTCACACAACCGGAGCAGTGGGTCGTGATAACGATACGCATTTTGAAATCGGCGTTATTAAAAACCTAAACCTTGCAATGCCGACTTTGGGTGTGTTTAATAACTTTAGAGTGGAAGTATCTCGAAACAGGGATGGGATAATCACTGCAATTCCGGGGGCGAGAATTTATCCAAGCGCAGAAAACCCCCGCAGTATTTTAGTTGAAAACGACATGACTATCCCGGTTACTTTAGAAGACGAAAACCATCATGGATATTTAGTTGTTTTGTGGGAACATGCAACAGGCGTCACTAGAAGAACTATTCCTATTCAATTGCATCAGCGAGCAGTAGATAGTTTTGGTTTCATTGCGTCGGCATTAGACCAATTTCAGGAGAACATTCCAAATCAACCAGGAGCATACAATTTAATAAGAGATGTTGTGACCGGAAATATACCGTTTGGATTTAACATAAACAATAGTATTTTTGAACCGGATGTTATTACTAATATAACTTATTCAACTCCGGGTTTGGCAACAGTTACAACAATAGCGACGCCGAGTAATTTGATAAATATATCTATCATTGGAACGACTGAGTATGGAATACCTTTAGATATTTTTATTCGCGGCAGAGTTCCAACGAATATTGCGGGAGAATTTGCAGACAGAAATCATGGTGCAGCAGGTGCGCATGTGACAATAAATCTTAACATTTGTCCAACTGATGACCCATTAAATGCGACTCCATTCACTTTCAGTGTTAATCCTGATGATCCAATAGACTTCATCATGACTATTACGATTGTTCCAATCAACATGGCTGGAATTGCTTCCGGAACAGAGAGAACCTTGCAGTTAAGCGTTAGTTCAAACGACAGAGTTAACAACATACTCTCTCTTGCAGCAATACCGGGACAGATAAATTCTCTGGTGGGTGAAGAACACATACAACTACCTCTTGAGTTGACTTTGGTCAGAGGTTTTGCTCTAAACCTTAGCCGCTTCATTCGTTTCACAACTCCTGCAAGGACAGAACCGTTTGTCATAACCGGACTATTTGATTTGCCGAACATTGAAACAAATAATCGTGTCACAAGAATTGAATACACAAATACCTTGACTATGGACATAGCAGACGCATCGGTTAGAACAAGAATTACAATTCGTGTTGGAACTGTTGTTCGTTATATTGACATTTTGATAGTTGAGCCGACTGTCATTCCGACTTTTGGCTCGTCTCCTGTTGCAGGAAATCCATTCATAAGAACAACTGCAACAGATACTCAATATGCTCTAAACACTCCGTATATCAATTTCAATGTTACTCCGCATAATAATATTTATGTTCGTTTTGTTGTTGGCAATATCGGAGTGCCTAACAGTTTTGACACATTTAGTTTAACTGACAACACTCCTAGGTTGGAAATAACTCCTGATGACGGCGGGGCTGAAAATTTTATTATTGCAACTCCTGTCATTAATCACTTAGACCTGCCTGGGGAATTTGTTTTCAGGTTGACTTTTATTCCGCAAAGCGGATTAAATCCTTTTATTTATAACAACAGTAACAGATTTTTCCACATGTCGCTGAGTGTCGTTATCAGCGGACAAAGAATAGTTGTTGGAGAGCCTTCAATGCTAAGGCTGGTTGTTGAGCCTTCAATTGGTGATATTCATCATGGAACTACTGCTCATCACTATCATGGTCATCTTGGAACTCCGCCGAACAATCCGAACGGCACTCCGGTGACCGATCAACCAACTAGACCGACAATCAGTGTTCAAGGAACAAGTTATTTCAGAATTTCTCTTAATTCTTTAACTAATTCTACTCTTATCGGAATTTTGGGCAACGATGCTTTGAGAGGGCAAGTTGAAGTTGAGTTCACAGCAAATCTCCCGCAAGGACTAAATACTAACATAATAGTCAACAGAATTCACACCCACGCCCACTATCTCTACAGCATATTCAGAGTAACATGGCCATCCGATGTTGGTGCGTCTAATGTTAATCTTATATTCTCTTTAAGAGTTTCTATCTTTGGTGTGAATTTTGGAACAAGAGAGGTTCTTTCGGTTTATCTTCACAACACCGCCAACATGCCGACATATTTTGACTTAATAAACATCTCACAAGATTTTGGCGGAGGTGATACTATTGAAATGAATAGACCTTTGCTCTCTTTGACTGATGGTCGTGATGAACTTATTGGCGATGCTCCAAGACAAAATGTTCTTGCTATCATTGATTTTTCAGAAACAGGTTTTGTTTTCACAAACGCTCATTTAAGAAGCCTTAATTTCTTCATTTCACACCCGATACTAAGTTTTGACCTTACATGGGGAAGATGTGCGGTTTGTCCTTTATGTCTATCTCTTGAACCTAATACAACATGTGATGAATATCTTTCGTCGATAGCCAGAATTAGCAGCAATCGAATTTACGCAATACTAACAATTGACTATTCTTTGTTTACTCCGATTAACACTTCTTTCTCAGTTTCTTTCTGGGCACAAATAATTCATAACAACATGCTCTATGCTTCAATGCCTGCAACTGTGAGATTGTTAGTTGACCCGCCGAATATTCAAGTATATTCAGATGAAACAGGACTAACCGGCAATCCGACTTTTAACTTAACTCCGCCTTTATATAATGGAAACATAAATGACTATATCGAAGTTCCGTTCTCTATTGTGTCGGGAATTGGTAATGTCGGAGTTTCTATTAACAGGATTGGTTCTTATAATTTAACGGACAATGATGAGATTTATTTTAGAAGAGGTGATAATCCAATTTTTAGAATTGATGTTTTGCCCTCTTTGGAAAACTTCAACATAATAGTTTTTATTCCGAGAGGAGCGAATTTTGGCGGAGAATTTGTTTTGACATTCGTTGGAACATTTGATAGCGGAATATTCAAAGGACATTCTTTCTCTATTGACATCACCATTATCATTGAAGAAGTTTCTCCGCCGTCAATCGTTGCAGCGAACGCTAATCATGAATTCCGCATGGGGAATACTTCTCACACTATTTTATCATCAATAATAACTCAAGCGACGACAAATTTTGTCAGCACAGATTTTGTCGATGTTAATTTCGGGGCATATGGTGCAGAAGGTTTTGAAATGGTTGTCAATCCAACTCGCAGCGGCATAACCAGTGTCGGTGGTGTTATCACTCAAGGAATGCTAAACTTCAATAACGGCGGAAACATAGTTTTCAGACCCTTAAGACCCGGTGTTTTCACAATAACTTTATCGTTTGACATAACTCAAGGCTTTTGGCAGCATATCACGCCGGAGGTGACTTTAGTAATAACAGTTCTTGCTCCTCAAATTACTGCAAGAGAAACGGTGTATTCAAGATATATGAGCGCAGAGCAAATTGTGCTTAGTGCAACAAATGTCGGGCTTAGACTGGATGAAAATAATGCTCGTGGTTTTGTTATGGTGAACTTTGAAGGTGGCGGCAACGGATTGACAACGCAAGCATCTGTTGTTTCAATACTCGAAACCGGAGGAGGCGACACTAGAGGAATGCTTTTAACGGACTATATAGCAAATAATTTTGCAGGCACTATATCTTTTGTTCCGTTAAGAGTTGGTTTCTATGAAATATTGCTAAGAGTTGCGGTTTCTATTAATATGGCGATATATGGCGATATGGATTTGTTTGAAACCATTCTTAGAATAAGAATAAGTGTTCAACCGCCGTCAATTACTGCTGTCAAAAATTATGTTTATGCGATACCAATGAGCGCAACACCTGTGATAATTTCACCTGTTGGAATAACCGCCTTGCCATCTTTTGCTAATCCATTTGTTAACATTAACTTTGGAGCAATTGGAGCAGGGACAGGGTTGACGACGACGGCCGGCATAGAACAAATCATTCAAGTCGGAGGGAACAATGACTACATTAACGAAATGCTTGTTGCCAGAGATGCGAACATAATGTTCATTCCTTTGACACCGGGACTTTTTGAAATATCTCTAAGAATTGCCGTGACAAGAAATATCGGCTTTCCATACGGCACTGTAGAACTGTTATCAACTGTGTTAACAATCAGAATAAGTGTTCAACCGCCGTCAATAACCACTGTCAAAAATTATGTTTATGATATACCAATGAGCGCAACACCTGTGATAATTTCACCTGTTGGAATAATCGCCTTGCCATCTTTTGCTAATCCATTTATTAACATTAACTTTGGAGCAATTGGAGCAGGAGTCGGACTGACAACAAGTGCTAGCATAGAGCAGATCACTCAAATCAGAGGAAGCGGTGCTAACACTGCTGAGATGCTTATCTCCAGAGATGCGAACATAATGTTCATTCCTTTGACACCGGGACTTTTTGAAATATCAATTAGAATTACAGTGACAAGAAACCTAGGTTCTCCTCATGGCACTGCTGTGTTAGCGTCATCTGTATTGACAATGAGAATAGAAGTTCATCCTCCTCAAAATATCAGTGCAAGAGAGGAAGCATTCGTTGTTGAAAATATGGGGCTTGTTCCAATAACACTATCTCCTAGTGAAAGGGATTCAACCTTGCCTTTTAACAATGATTTTATTTCCTTCAACTTGGGAAGCGGTGCCGGAGCAGGTCTTGTGACAAGAGTTAATAGTTCTATCTCTGAGACGGGAGGCGGTAATAGCAACAATATGATTAACACTATTGGCGGCTATATATCGTTCACTCCAAACAGAGCAGGTGTCTTTGAAATATCATTAACAGTTGTTGTGTCATATAACTTAGTAATAGCAATTTCAGTTCCTTTAACAATAACAATAATCGTTCTTCCGAGAATTGAAATAGAGTTTGTTGAAAGAAACAGTTTAACACTAGGACAAGAACTTACCATAGCAGTTAGCGTTATAGGCTCTATGAATGCTTCTGACGGTGCGGTGAATATTGAAAATAGTGATATTGCAATTGCAAATATTAATTCAAATTTCGGAACTGTATCTTCAATTAGTGCTATTTCTCCGCAAGTTGTATTTAGTGCTGCACTCAGTCTTACGACAACTCGAAATTCTCCTGCCGAAATAACTGCTAGTATAGTTTTGGGCGGAAGGTTTGGCGGGTTGGATGTTGATAATTCAAGACTCTTGGATATAAATAATCTTGAACTGACAGGAACTCCAAGGAATGCAGCCAACCCAAATAACAGCGCACCGAATGCATCAAGAGACGGGCAAGTGCTTAGCGTTCAGTCAGGAACATCTTTTGCACTAAATTCAACCAACTTCTTGTTGAGCGGACTGTCTGCTCCTGAGACTATAACATTTGTTGATGCTGTTATTTATGACAGTTTAACTCAAATTGACAGCAATGTTCGTCTTGTTATCACAAGAACTAACTCACTCATAACCATAACAGCAGATTTAGGTTTGTTTGCTGACAGACCTGTGATTGAAGCAACATTGGTTGTCCTTATTCGAAACGGCACGCACTACTTTAGAAATATTTTCCAAATCGTAATGACAGGAAAACCGGTTCCGACACCAACTGTTAATGCCAGTTTTGCTTTTATCCATGGTGCAAATCCTGCAATTACAAACGGATTTAGGCTTCATGTCGGAGAAAGATTGGATTTCACTTTTGCGAATTTAGGCGGATATCAAATTGAAAACATTGCCCTAAATACAACAAACCCAAATAGCATTGGAATTTCTAATGTTTTTAGCGGCAGTGCAATAACAGGATTTTCAATAACTGCCTTAAGCGTTCCGCCAAGTAATATTAATTTCATTTCACTTTATGTCACAATTCACGGAAGACAATGGCAAGTTTCAATGCCGCTTCAAAACATTCAAATTTTCCCAAGCCAAGCAGGGGAAAACACTGAGGTTACTGTTTCTCAAAACAGAAATATGACAAGAGCAAATGTTGGTGCAAGCAGTCGAACTGTTGATATTGTTTTGACTCCTAGCGGGGCTTCAAACTTCTCTCACGCAGTCTTGAACATGAGTTTCACTAATTCTAACAGAATAGAAAGTATTTCGGTGAACGGAGTTGCAGCAACTGCAGGCACTAGCGTTAATGTCACAATTCTGGCAGGAGATTTCGCTGCAATTACAATCAGAATAGTAACAAACAATCAAAGTGCGGCAAACTGCTATCACATAAATGCTAACATTGTTTTGCGTTACAGGTTTGTTGTTGATGGTGCAACTGCCGCAACTCGAAGACTTGAAACAACACATTCAATTCATCGAGCAGGAACAAACTTTAATAGTCAAATATCTATTGCATCAATCGGACTTTCGGCACAAAGGGGAACTGGAGGGCAGCAAAATATTGTCACAGTCACTCCAACTGCTCGTGATATCAACGGAGATGAGATACCAAACAGAATAACAGGTATAGTTCTTTCAAACTACTCGATTGTTAACTATCATGGAGTTGTCAGAACTCCCGGAGCAACCGCACCAAGACTTAGCGGAATTAACTTCCTGTTCAACATAACCGATGCCGCAAGAACCAGCGGAGTGTATATGGCTATTGTCACTCTTACAGTAGAAGGAATTCAAGGTCTTGTGGTTTTTGAAGGGAACAACTGGGATGTTCAGCAAGCCACCACTGTTAGTTTGAGTTCATCTCATAATGCAGAGACAAGCGTAATAACAATCACGCCGACTGTTCGCGACCAAGTTGGAGCAATTATGGCAATCCCTGCGGCTAATCCGCATCCGGTAGAATGGACACTGCTTTCTTCAACGAATATAGTAACAGCGACAGGATTTCCAGCAGGAAATAGACCGAGACGAGGAACAGGAGCGGGAGTTAACAACTGGCTTATAAACGCTAACGATACGACTTTCACAGCGGTTGTGACAGTAACTGTGACCATCAACGGAGTGAGCGTGACAAACTTCATAATCATTAATTCTGAAACAGGCTCTTCATGGACGAGTCCATAATCAACAAAACAAAATCAACAACGAGACATATCTGAACAGCCTCCTAGACAGTAGACATAAAAAGACTCCTATGATAGAATAACTATACATAGGAGTTTTTCTTTGTCCGATAATCGGGGGCTCACACTAATCAAACTATCTCGTTTTTGTTTGTTTGTTTTTTTTTTGTTTTATAGTAAGATAGATGATGGAGGGAGGTGTTCTGAAAAATCCGCTAATCTTTTCCGCCTGCTTTGAAATTGTAGATTGGAATTAACCTTTCTCTGACTGTGACGGTATCTTTTATTTCTCGTAAAATGTTGTGCATGTTTTTGTAGGCTGAGGGTGCTTCATCTAGGGTGTGCTGATTGACACATGTTGAAAAAATGCCTTTCATCTCTTTTTTAAACTCATCAAGCGAGAGTCTTTGTTTTGCTTGACTTCTCGAATAAACTCTTCCTGCGCCATGCGGAGCAGAGAAATTCCAGTCCTCGTTTCCTAATCCTTTGCAAACTAACATTCCGTCACGCATATTCAAAGGTATGACCAACTCTTCGCCTTTTTTTGCGCTAATCGCACCCTTTCTCAAAATCTTTGTTTCAATTTCAATATAGTTGTGAATGCTGTCAATTCGATTTTTAACTCGTCCGCGCATACCGATTAGTATTTTTTCAAGCATTTTGTCTCTGTTTTCGCTTGCAAACTTTTGCATGATATTTATGTCGTGAAGGTAGTCTTTCATATCTTGCCCTTCTAAAAAGGCGAGTGGTTTTGGAATTTTGACGCCTGTTTTTTGAACATGCTGTTCAGATAGTCTTTGATAATATTCCGCAACTGTTAGACCAATATTTCTTGACCCGCTGTGAACCGCTAAATATCCATTGTCATAAGCCTCAATAAAATGATTGCCGCCGCCGAGTGAACCTAATGAAAGGGTAGCCAGATGAATAGTGTCTTTTTTGAGGAATTTTGAACATTTCATTTTCTCAAAATAATCCTTTTCTAGCATTTGCTTGTTGTGATGATTTCTTCCATGAGGAACATTTCGGCGAATAACTTCATCAAGTTTGTCCAAATTTTTAGAAAAATCAACATCAGTCTCAACCAATGTCACTCCGCACCCAATGTCAACTCCAACCAAATTAGGACAAACCTTGTCACTAATTTTCATCGTAGTGCCGATTGTGCAGCCTTTCCCGACATGAACATCAGGCATTATCCGAATGTCAGCATTTTCACCCAAAACAGAATTAGCAACCTCCATAATCTGCAAAAGCGCCTCTTGTTCAATATTATCAGTAAAAATCTTCACAATCCCATTTTTAGTTTGAATAGTTTTCATGCTTCAAATTATAACATAAACTTCTTTTAAAAACAAGTGTTATAGTATCTTATTAATGATTTCTTGTTGGATTATCAGTTTGACAGAACAAATAATCAATGGAGCAATTAAAATAATTTGCAAGTTTAATAATATTTTTGCAAGTCGGCGTGCGAGGGTCGTTCTCATTCTCGTAATACTCATATACCCGTTTTGTTATTTTGGCTTCATCGCTTAATTTTGATTGAGACACATTGCTGTTTGCACGCAACAATTTTAATCTGTCAGAAAATTGTTTTTTTGTCATGCTTTGATTATTTGCCCAAAGCACCAAAAAGTATACTATGAAATCATCACAAATTTTTTAAAAATCTACAAATTTTTTTTTGAAAACTATTGACAGGGAAAATTTATTGTGATATAATCTAAGATGCCGAACAAAAGTGCGGTGACATAATATAATAAAAAATGGAGATAAATTAATTATGAAAAAATCAATTTTAAAAATTTTATTGGTCGCAGCCTTGGTCTTTGCTTCTGCATTGCCGATGATGGGGTGCAAAGAGGAAGAAAATGGAAGATTTCGTCCAGATGCAATTTTGGCTTTTGCATCGCTTGGAAGTAGAACATATTTGCTTGATTTAAATAATCAAATTTGGGTTCGTGATTCAAATAATTACTATAATAGAGTTAAAGAAGAGGTTAAATTTTCTTTAATTGTGGGTGGTTTTAGCCATATCTTAGCAATAGATATCCATGGGAATTTATGGGGGTGGGGGCAAAACGACAAAGGACAATTGGGATTAGGGAAATCTACTGAAAGAATTTCCTATCCGATTCAAATAATGAGTGGAACTCATTTTTCTACGGCTGATACAAGGAGTGATGTTAGTTTTGCAATTGATACCTATGGAACTTTATGGGCATTTGGAGGAGGAGGTAAGTATGGAAATTTGGGAAATGGTACTTTTAACGAAAATGTGTATATTCCAATTAATATTTCAAAAGGCAATCAATTTTCTCAAGTTAATGCAGGAGATACACATAATGCGGCAATAGATGTTTATGGATATCTGTGGACTTGGGGAAGGGCTACTTCTGGAGAATTAGGTGATCCTTCTCTTATAGAAATAACACCATTTCCAGAAACTATTACAATTACTTTGAGAGGAATTCCTGGCAAAATCATTGAAGACACAAAATTTTCTCGTGTTTCCGTAGGTTTTCAATATACTTTGGCAATAGATGTTGAGGGTAATTTGTGGGGTTTTGGGGGGAACTTTGCAGGACAACTAGGAAGACATCCGAACTCCCCAAGAGATTTGCGTATTCCAATAAATATAATTGAAAACAATCAATTTTTAGATGTGTTTGCGGGCAGTTGGGAAAGTTTTGCAATAGATACAAATGGATATCTATGGAGATGGGGAGGTCAAACAAGAATACCCGATGGAACATGGAGTGGGACACTTGTTTGGCAATATCGCCCGATAAAAGTCTCAGATGAAGTTCGGTTCACCTCTTTCACACGGAGGGGTGACGGAATTGATATTGAAGGAAATATTTGGAGAGTAGTGCCAATAGGAGATTCTTGGTATATTAGGAGATAACTTAGATAAATTTAAAAAAATAAAAGGAGAGGTTGTTTCCAAGTGTCAGGCAAGGAGTTGATAATATCTTTGCGCTCGCAACAACTTTCAGCGGCAGTCATAGAGTAGACTTTGGTGTCGGTGCGAATGCAAAAGCAGAAGTCTACAGGTATGACCAAGACAGTCAGGGCAGTATGCTCACACATTTATTCTCGTTTGAAGGCGATGAAATGATATTTCATGCAAGGGAAGGAGAAAGGTATTTTATACTGTTAAAAGCAAATACTTCACAATCAATGATTGCTGAACATGTTGCGCAACATTTAAATCTCAACATAATGACAAGGATTGCGGTGAAAGAAGGCGAAACAACAGAAAGAAGATTAAGACCGCAAGTTGACGGAAACTATGTATTCCGGTCGAACGAATTAATCGTTGAGTTGTTGTGCTTAGCAACCGAAGAGGTAATACCATACACTTCAACAACCTCAAGCCAAACATTTAGTGGTCTTGTTGCAAACAGAGAATACCGTGTTATTGTTAGAATGAGAACAAGGCTATGCATAAAAATCGGGGACACCGTTTGTTAGCACAACCAATTCGCCATCTAAAACAGCATTCGTCTTGACGGCATTTTGAAGTTGAACTTCGGGATAAATTCTCGACACATCAAGTCCTCGTTTATTGATGAGAGCTGTACTTGTTTTGTCAATATGCGCTAAACACCTGCCGCCGTCAAGCTTTAGCTCGAACAGCCAGCCTTCTTTGCTGAACAGACTTTTTGCTCGATGAAATCGCATTGGTTTTAGTTTTTTTACTTCCATGTGAATTATCGTTTTTTTGTGTGGGTTGTTTTAAATGAGATTTAGTTTTAGGCAAATCCCTCGAAGAGGGTTTAAATCGTCCATCTTTCACGCTCTGAGTTAACGCTTCCATTAAATCAGCCACAGTTTTTTCTTTCCCTTTCTTTTCAGTTTTAATTAACTTACCGGCTATCTTTTTCTCAATAGCATCTTTAACTCGTTGTTTATACTCATCCTTATATTTCTCCGGTTCAAACGGCGCTATCATATTTTGCAATAATGTTTTTCCAAGTTCCAATTCTTTTGATGTAGGTTTAGCGGTTATTTCTTTAGCCTTACTTGCTACTAACTCATTATGAAAGAAAAGGGTAGAGAGCAACATTTTACCGGACTTTGCTCGAAGGACAATCAACTTCTCTTTGTTGCCGAGAATTGATTTTGCAACCGCAACTTTATTTTCATTCTCTAATAAATGCAGTAAGAGGGCAAAGCCTTTCTCATTGCCGTCATGGTCAACATTATAATGCTTGTCATAATATGCAGGATCAATCTCATCTAAATTTGCGAAATTATCAATAGTTATATCCTTATCCGATTCTTGTTTTAACTTATCAAAATCCTCTTCCTCAAAAACAACATATTTATCTTTTTGATATTGATAAGCCTTAATAATATCGTCCGTTTCAACTTTCTTGCCGTCGCACTCATCACATGTTTTATTATATCTAATCCTAGATTTTGTTTTCTTATCCAACTGATTAAAACTAATCTCGTCAACTTTAGCCGACAAGCTAAGCGCAACAGGAATATATACAAGTCCAAATGTTATAGATGTTTTCATAAATGTAGTATGTGATAAAATAAATAATTTTTTACTTGCATTTTGTTTTGATTTGTGGTATGTTAAAAGAGCATGAAAAATAAAAATAAAAATGAAGTAAGTATTCGTAGTTCGGCAGCGGAGTATTTGACTTATGTTGCAGCGATTGGGGATAGTGCTGATAGCGTTGAAATGCGATATGAGGATGAGAATATATGGTTGACACAGAAAATGATGTCGGCTGTTTATGGCGTGACTGTTTCTGCTGTCAATGTTCTTTGTTAGTATTGACTAATTTCGGGCAGTTGACGACGCTCGCCCCTACGATTTCCTTTCTGCAACAAATCACGAAAATTTAGCACCATCTCAATTTTTATTGTATATTTTTATTGAAATTTTACTTGCCAAGGGCTCTGACCCTTTGTGATAAATGTCTAAATTGTTACGAAATTCTCACACAAATGCTATGGCGTGCTGTGAGAATATGGAATAAATATGTCGAAAATAGGGGTTATATAGGATTTGAGGGTATAAAATACTAAAAAACGGCATGAATTTGTTAATAAAATGTGAAAAATGTTGTCATCCCGTGAAAATATATGTTATAATATAATATATCAAGTTGCATGGGCAAATTTTGTCCGCTGCAAAATTGATGTTGTTTTAAGTGAGATGAAGAATTTAAAAGATTTGATGCTTTGCCGGATACTTCACGGAGATTGCTCTTAAGCGAAGTCGAATGGATTCAAAATGACATATCTAAACAAAAACAAAAAAAATCTGATTGCTTCGGGTTGCTTGCAAAGATTGGGAATAGGATTAGGTATTAGAGATAATAGAAATTGCTGCAAGAATTGAGAAGGGAGCATGGGTTGACGAGGCAGGGCGATGTTAGTTGATATTTCAACTCTCATAACCGGATTGCTTCGGTTTTGCGGAAACGCTCTCAGGGTTCTTTCATCAGACTGCTCCACAAAACCTCGCAAAGACGAGTTGGTTCGGAGTTAGAGTTCATGCAGGGAGTTCGCCTGTCACCAAAAGAAAACAACAACAAGTTGATAGTCACCTGTAAAAGGGATTATATATATTATAAAGAAAAGGCAAAAAATGCGGGCGGTCAATGACTGCTGCTACAGGGAAGGTTAAGTTTAAGGTCAAGTCAATTCGGGCGGCCGAAGGCGACCGCCCCTACAGGAAGTCGTCATGAGGAATTGAGTGCGAAATAAAAGTTGTTGAGTTTGTGTGACGGATACAAGTTGATAGTCACCTGTAAAAGGGATTATATATATTATAAAGAAAAGGCAAAAAAATGCGGGCGGTCAATGACTGCTGCTACAGGGAAGGTTAAGTTTAAGGTCAATCCAATTCGGGCGGCCGAGGACGACCGCCCCTACAGGAAGTCGTCATGAGGAATTGGATGCGAAATCAAAGGCATTAAAATCCATGTGAGGATAGGAACAAAGGTCATCATTAGGAATGAAGTGTTAATTAAATGCGTTGAAGTCCTTAGTAGTGACAAAATGGAGGTTTTCAGATGAAAACATTAAAAATGAGAAAATTGTGGATGACAGTGATTGTTTCGCTCTTTATGGTATTGGGCGGAATTGCTGCTATTAATCCCAATAGTTTCACAAGCACTGCCGGAAGCGGCAATGCTTGCTGCAATGTTTGTTGTGTTGAACTGACAGATGTTCAATGCGAGAATGATTGCGGATGCGAAAACAGCGCTAACCCAAGGGGTAGAGAGTGCTGCAATGACGGCATTTGTTCAAACAAAGATTGCTATGAATCGGATTGCGTTAATTGTTGCGATGATGACGCACTTTTTGGCTGTTGTTCAGCCGAAATGACAGGTTTCATGAGACAGACAACAAGCGGCAAAGCCGATGGTTGCTGCGGACCGAAATTTAATGTTCCGCAAAACAACACAAACGGATGCTGTTCAAGCGGAGCGGTCAATTCAGATTGCTGCACTCCGCAGCCTGTTTGCTCAAGACCTTGCGAATGCTCTTGTGTTGAAAACCATATTGAGGCAATGACCGGCGGCGGTTTTGATATTTCATCATCTCCGAGCGGAGCATGGAGCGGGGACAGAGGTCTTTTGTCAAATCCTGTTACTGTTTCAACCGGAAACCCGGCAAGTTTTGCTTTGACGAGCGGATTTGTTTATCAAATCAATGTCTTTGGAGCAAGAGGAGCAAATGCAGGAACTCATGCGGGTGGAAACGGCGCTCACATGAGAATGTATATTGACAGAACAACTACTACCGGCACTATGACACTTTCAAGAACTGCAATAGGCGGCGGATCAGGAGCCGGAGCCGGCGGTCAAGGAATTCAAATCACCGGAACCGGAATTAACATTGTTGCCGGCGGCGGCGGCGGAGCAGGACATTCAACTGCCGGAACAACCGGAAACGGAGCCGCAGGCGCAGGCGGCGGCGGTGCTGGCGGAACTCAAACTGGGCAAGCTGGGCAACCTGCCAGACCAGCACAAACGGCTTTAGTAGTCCCTTGCGGAACTTTTTCTGAGGGTTCGTTAAGAGTATGTAACGGCGGAGGTTTTACACAGGGGTGGTGTGGGAATCATTCGTCTTGCACAACGATAGGAGTGTCAGGTAATAGATATGTAGTTTGGTGCGGAACGATGCATGGGAGAAGGGCGTGTTTGAATTGTGTTAGAGATGGGAGGCAACAGCATATTATGCCTTGGACTTTTGCTAGTGTTTCTTCAAATAGACCTGGGTGTGGTGCTGTAGTGAATGGACCCACGCAAGGTGGTTGGTTTTTTAATGTAACTGTTAGACACGCACAAAATGCCCAGCCAGCTATTACTGAATCTCGTCGCAGCGGCGGCGGCGGCGGCGGCGGAACCGGAGGCGGACGCGGCGGTAACGGCGGTCAAGCGGGAACTGCGGCAGGAGCCGGAATTGCAACGGGTGCATGGCACGGTCATCATGCCGGAGCAAACACTGCAACAACAATTTCTTGGACAGTTGTCAGAATGAGTGCGCATTTATTAACTCCTGTTGCTGAGGCTTCAACTCAACAAAGAACTTTGACAAGAGGAGTTGAGTCTGCGGCGGGTGCCGGGGCGCAACACTCGGGACTTTCAATCGGCTCTCATCAGGTTGCATCTGCAAATCTTAGCGGAGCGGTTCAATTTTTTAACGGAACTTTGTTCGCAGGACCAACAGGAACTGCAACAATCGGAACTAATTTGATGACCGCAAGAGTTCATGCCGCAAATGAACTAAGGGTTACTGCTCATGTTCATTCGGTCAACAGGCGGGTATATGTCTATATCAGACATTCACTCAATCATGCAACCCAAATAAGGGTGCCGATTGTTATTTCAACAAACAATAATGCTTGGGCATCTCAGAGTCCTGCGACTATCAACGGTCATGCGGTGACCCATGCGGGCGCAACGGGCGCAACAAGAACGATAACGGTGACAAACCCAATTCCTATTCAATCGACGCTGACTATTGCGGCGACAAACTTGTTCACTGATGCGGATGCTGTTGACGCAGTTGTTATCACTGATGTTCAAGCGGCTACACCGTTCTTTTCAAGAACAATGGCAGGGAGCGGAATTGTTGCGGGAACTTACAACAGTTTGACGATAACTTCGCTTCAGCCTGCGGCGGCAACTCAGTGGCACAGGCTGACTTTCACTCTAAGAAATATTGAAAGAGCAACAGGCGGTCATGCAGGTCCGAGCGGAGTTCATTTGAACAGGACGCAGTTTGCAACTCAAACTGTTCATGTTGATTTCAGAACAGGGAATGTAAGACCATTCTACAGAGGTGACACAAGGTTCACAGGAACAATTCCCGCTAACACCGGTGATGTCAACGATGTTTTTGTCAACCTTTCAAGAGACGGTTCAAACGGACCGAGCCATGTCGACATTCCGATAAATGCGCTTGCACACTCATCAACCGCAAGAACTTTCAACACTGATGCCGGAGTTGTTCTTCCTCAAAATGAATGGTTCCCAAGAAGCACTGAAGGAGATTATATCGGCGGCAACATGAGGGCGGGGAGTATATTCGGCGGAAGAGGCACTCATATTTCGAGCGCAGGACCTCAAATTCCGAATGCTCAAGCGTGTAACGGTCAGGCACTCAACAGACCAACCGGTTTTGCGGGGAATGAACATCGTGTCAGACCTCACACCAGCCCTGTCAATCCTGACGGAGTTGCTCCTCCGTGGATAACATGGCAATTTACTAACACAACAACTCTCAGAATAACTGCAAATTCAGCGTCAAGAAACTTGTTTGACCCGAACAGAATCGGCGGAACAAGAGGACATTTCTATATCCTTGTTCGCATTAACTGTCCGAATGATACTGCTGACGGCGGAATTTGGATGCCTGTTCTTGTTCAAGTCAACCTTTCAGACACGGGTCCGGGAACCGGAAACGGTGATTGCACTGAATATCCGTGCGATTGTGATGATTGCAGAGATCCTGGAGGCTCAATTGATTTGGGAGACCCGAATGACCCGAGAATATCGTTTGACGCTGAGGGCAACCCCATTGCTTATATCACTCCTTTTGGTGTTGGTATGAGACCAGTTGGTGCAAGCAATAACTTGATGATAATGCCTGACGGCGGATGGCCTTTCCCGAGCGCTGTTGTTGCTCCTCTTAACAATCGTTCATTTGCGCTGACAAACAACACAAATGACCTTCTTGTTGCAAATCCGGCTTTCCCATCTGGCGTTTCTGCTCCTTTTGCGGCAATGAGAACCGACCCGTTCTTAATTGACCACAGAGACGGAACTATCACAATGGAGTTAATCAACGGACTTCAATCAAATATCTATTGGTATACTGTTGAGATTGTTGATTTCTTTGTTCTTTTGTCAATCTTTGATTTGCTTCCGCAATCAGAGAGAAACAATCTTTTCTCTTCACAGTTTGTCCGTCCTATTGTCGGAACTGACCTTGCAGTAATCAGAGGTTTCAGAATAACCGGAAGAAGAGCAACTCTTGATAACACTTTGGGCGTTTTTGTTGAGTTTGGTGCTAACACTATCTTGACAAGGTCGTTTGAACACACTAACAATCCTCCCGCTTCTCAAAGATGGATTTCCCGCGGACAAATTGCTGTTCCGAACAGAGGACCTCAAGCGGTCGGAACTATCGGCGAAGTCGGAGCAGGGCTTGATAACTTTGCTCATTCAAGAGACATGGTCGGAACTATCCCAAGATTCAGATTTGACATCTATCATGGGGATCAGTTTGTAATAACTCCTTGGGATTTGGCAAGAGATATTGATGCGAACAACCTTCCTCATTCTCACCCTCACGCTGCGGCAAGGGCTAATCCTATCACCAGAGACAATTCAAGCGCTCATTCAGCGACTCATCAGCAAGCAATAAATGCTGCTAATCGTCAGATTTCAGTAAGAGCGTCTAACACTGCGACTGCTGCCGTGAACACCCGCAGCATGAGACTTGACACGCTTTATTTCGGAGCAGTCCTTTCTCAAAGCGGAACAGGTGTTGCGAGCATTGAAAGAATTCAGGGCGGAGCGGCGTCATTTGACCATATGCAAATCAGTGCAATCGGTCACAACCCTTCGTTCGGACTTCAAGCAAGAATTCAAATCAGAGACAGAGTAGGGGCGACTATTGAAGTTTATATTTATGTCAGAGTTAACAACTCGCCTCCAAGACTTCACCCCGGTATTGCAAATTCTATTTTCTTCTTGACAGCCGGTGTTGAAACTGCCGGCAGATACAACAGAATGGAGTTTACTTTTGACCAATTGATGTTTGACCCTGACCCCGGTCATGATATGCCGAGAATTGTTCCCGGTTCTATCAGCATCATGACAAGACAAGGATTCAACGGTCCGTTCATTTCTCTTCCAAACGGAGAATCGTTTGTCAGAGCGTTCCTTGACCAAGGAACGGGAGCGAACCTCGGACATGCGGAAGTTCTTCATATTGTTGCGGAAAGTGCGACAATCGGTTTAAGATACGGATTGTATGTTCAATTTGAAGCAACTGACCAAGCATGGCCGTATCCGGCGTCAGACTTTTTGAGAATAAGAGTTGAAGTTATTGACTCTCCTCCTGTTATTGACAGGTCAAGAACTACTGACAGCGGATTGCCGGGTGTTTTCGGCACTGATGTTCAAGATTGGGTTGTTGAAGGCAGAGGAACTATCGGACAAGACAGATTCATCACAAGTGACGATGACCTTGGATTGTGGTTAACCTCAAGAAACAGACCTCAACCTAATCCGAATTTGTTCTTCACTGCCGCTCAGGATCCTGACTCTAATCACGGAGTTATTCCTATTGCTGCAAGTTTAAATCTAAACACTACTCCGACTCACAGAAGGACATATGCAACAAGCGCTGGCAACACTGACGGCGGCTCATCTCCGGCGAATGCTGTTTGGGCAACTTTAGTCAATGATGCGGAAACCGGTTTTGACAATCCGGGCAACTTCACCATAGACGGAAATGACCATATTGAACTGCAATGGTTTGAAAGAATCAGTGGCGGGTTCCAACAAGTTATGAACCCAAGCCCTACGGTGTTCCACACTCTTTATTGGGCGGTTGTTATCCGCACTCAAGGAAGAACAGGGGATGTTATTGTCAACCTTAGACTAACTGCTGCAAATGAGGCTGTTGTTTATGGCGGAACTTTCCCGCTCGGTTTCACCGGCGGTATCGGCAGCCCTGACTTTTCTCATGCAGGCGGAGTGAGAACTCCTGCTAACAACAATGCTGCTCCGATTAACACAATTCATTCAGTTTTGAGAGTTCGTGTTTCACAAGCGGAAAACGAATTAAGAAACAACTTTGCGTATTTCGGAATTAACGGAGAATACTTTGTTGAAGAGGAAGGCACAACTAATGTCTTTAGTGACGGTTTCTATTTCACTCCCGTTACTGTTCCGACTGCCGGATTTGCTCAAATTCCTCTTTCTTTCCTTGCTTCGTTTGAAGATCAGCAAAGAGACCCTGCTC
This sequence comes from Bacillota bacterium, assembly GCA_009779975.1. GTDB lineage: Bacteria > Bacillota > Clostridia > Christensenellales > Pumilibacteraceae > WRAY01. The sequence continues at coordinate 54,879 of WRAY01000003.1, forward strand.
TTAACACAAGAGGTATTGGTTTCTATCAAATGACAACAAGCGCTAACAACCAAGGAAATGTTAACTTCGGACCTTCAAATGCAACTCAACTTTTGTCTAACTTCAGAGTTGAAGATGCAAGATTCGGAACTTCTTGGAGCGGAGCGGATATTCACCGCAATCCGTTTGTAACATTCGGATTTAATACTAGTTTGCAAAATCCTCGTATTTTCACCGGTGATAATGCGCCTCCGAGTTATATCAACAGAAATATGGCGGGAACTCCTCAAAACAGATGGGTAGTATGTCCCGGTATTGACAGAGCGGACGGAGCCCCCGGTGTTCACAGAGCGGAAGGCTGGTTTATTGAAGACAGACTGCAATTCAATATGACCAAAAACAGAATGAGAACCAACCAACGCATTTATGTTTCGGTTGACCTTGCTATCTGGACTCTTCAAGCGGGTAATTTCCATCAAAGAGTTCCCGGAACAAGAATTACTGTCAGGTTCCCGGTTCATGTTGATAACTCTGCTATTGAAATCGGCGGAGGAACTGCCGGACAAAACTTGAACGGACTAAATGCAAATCCTTCTCGTCCTGCAACCGGAAACCTAACAACTTGGGTTGGAAACAACATAACTCCTATTATGCTTTCAACTCAAAATGCAACTGTTTCAGGCGGTTGGGATTTGCTGCCGACAGGCGGACATCTTGACACTGCCGGCGGAGTTATGTTCAGAGTTACTGACAGAGACAATATCAACACTCCTGCTACTCCTGTTATTGCAAGAAATGACACTGAAGCACTAAGATACCGTGACACTGCTATGTTCAGTGCCGGAGCAATCAACTGGTCTAACTTGAATGGCTGCAACCATATTGACTGCGGTTCAGTTGCAAGAGGCTCATGCTGTGAGAGAGGCAGACTGATTAACTTCGCAAGAGGTAACACCGACCAAGCACAAAGAGTGAGAAGCCAGTTCTTCGGAGCGGCAAATGTTGCTGAACTCAACGACATTATTGCTTCAAGTGACTTTGCAGACTTTAATCCAAACTGGAGAGCGGAAGAATTCTTCTCTTTGACTCCGGGTGCTGACACGCCGCTTTTGAACTTGACACCAAGAAGAAAAACGGCTCTGAACATGGAAATTTTGGAGTATGAATTAGCAAACGCAATCCCTGCTATCACAACTCCTCAAGGAATTAACGATTTTGTTCGTCGTAACTTTGGACTAAACAGACATTCTGACGGCAGATTCTATTTCCCTCTAACCCTTATTGCCTATGACACTTTTGACGGTTCAGGCTTTATGAATGCATCTTTTGATGTCGTTCAAGTTAATGTGTTCATTGAAAACACTCCTCTAAGAGTCAACAACATGACAATGACTACCGGCGGAAGCGGACACATCATCAACAATAACGCTTATGTCAAAACTATCAGAATGTTTGCAACCGGTGAACAAACCAGCCAAACTATCAATCTTGCAGACATCCTTGCTGACGAAGACACAAGAATTCACACTGCTATTGACGGCGAAAGAACTCTCTACACCGGTCAAATGGTTCGTAACATCACCGGTTCTGACCCTATGATTGCGATGCTTGAGAGGTTGACGACTGACTATGTCGGTCAAATTGATGTTCGCAATGTGACGCCTGCAAACTCTCTAAGCGGAGTTCCTATGGTTAACCCAAGAGTTAATCCTGACCCTGCAATCGGCAATTCACTGGTCACTTACTATATAACAAGCGGTGACAACCCCGGTCCAATCGGCGGAATCGGTGCGGTGAATCCGGAACTAGGACCTGTGACAAGATACACTCTTGGCAGCCAGTTCATCAGATTCCAAGCACACGCCAGACTTCCGGTCTTAGGGCCAAACGAGCCTTCTGCTCAGTTCAGAATGCAATTTTTGGACAATGCCAGCAGTGACGGACAAAACCTTGGCGTTATCAACACAATTTTGTTCAATATAATCATCATGAACGCTCCTCCGACGGTTCGTCCGGAGGCTGAACAGTTCAGAATGCCGGGACAAGAAATTGTCATGAGAAGCGGAGACAGTTTCACAGTTCTTACCACTCCTTATTCTCGCAACAATGACCCGTCAATTGCCGCAGGACGCTATGCAACAGATCCATTTGGCAACATGATACCGGGCGAATTGGTGTTCAGTGACGGCATTGGTTCAAACTCAGTCAATCGTTTCCCTCATCAAATGGCAGGTCGTGATTCCAGTATGGCCGGTTGGTCGTATAATGACCTTGACATGCCGTTTGTCAGAAACTTTGAACCTAATGACCCGTCTAATCGTCACCTCGGCTTCTTGCCTGTCTTTACTGACGACACTCCTTGGGCACTAAGATTTAACACTCAAGCAGGTTTCTTAAGTTATGACAACCAAGTGTTTAACCGTTCGACTTTCAACTACATGTATCTTGAAAGAGTAACCAATACTCAAGGTCAAAGAGGGGCTCCGACGGCAATAACTTTCCAAGCACACGGCGCTCATCCAAGAACTCCGATAACTCTTGTGGTGTTTGACGAAGTTGCGGACTCAATGGCATCGTTCACATTCTATGTTACGGTTGTTTCTTCTCCTCCTCGCCCGATACTACCATCAAGCGACAGAGAACTTCATCCTGATATTGAATTGTATTATGCATCTGCAGGTAATGACTTTGCCATCTTCACAACTGAAATTGACTTGTTCAATAATGTTGAATTCAGCCTCTACCACATGGCATATGACATTGACACAGGCGACACCCCTTTGATGTTCTTCGGATTGTTTGACGGAATTGGGGCAGGTTCAAGATTTATGATGCGTCACAGCGGTTCTTCGAGTTCTGACTTTATCCCTCAAACAACAGGCGATTTTGTCAGCATAACAATGCTTTCCCACAACACTTTCAGACTTCACGCCCACAACTTTGAAGCAAACTCAACAACAAGACCGTTCACTGCTATCCGCATGATGGTTATGGACCCTTCGGATATAACGGTTGGCTACTTGTTGATTGAACTAAGAGTCTTTATCAGAGTTGCTGAATTCGGAGTTTCACCTATTCAAAACTTTGAAGTAAAAAGCGTTTTTGAATATGAAAACAGACACATAGCGCCTGCCTACAGGCCTGCAACCCCTATTGTGCCGTCTCTTTTCCAACTTATCGGCCGCCCTGGAGCAGTTTGTGCTTTCACAGGAAATGCTCCGATATTCTTTGATAACGATTTTGGTGCTATTAGTTCTTCCTACACAGTTAATATCCTTTCAATGCGCAGATTCAACGAAATGCCTAACGGAAGTTTGGTTTTGGACAGAATCTATGAACTTTCTGACATGAACAGAATTTGGAACGATAACACTCCTGAAGGAATTGCTTATCGCAACAGTCTGACTATTTGGAACGGTTCAAGCACTAACTCATCAAACCGCAACGCACATGTCTGGAGATATATCGACATTAATGAATTTGATGTCAGAGTTATTGACGGCGTTCCTGCTATTGTTATGGTTCCCCGCATGGGCTCAAATATTATCAACGGTCAAGTGATGGGAGTTGAATTGTGGATTAGTATTTCAAAAGACCTCAACCGTTCATATGACGGCGGAATGACATTTACTACCAGAACAAGAAACACTATATTCAATTTTAGTGTTCGCAACTCACCGCTCTTAACTATCGGTAACACAGGCAGCAACTTCACTCCTGACGGCTTGTTCACAACATTCAGCGGACATGTCACCGATCACAGATATTTCCCAATCATTAACCACAACATGGTCAATGACCAAGCGCTCTTCAGGGCTCTTGACGGAAATGATTTTGTTGACCCTGAAAATGTGACTGTGACTGTGACTGATGTCTTCAAGTTGAACCCTCCTCATGCAACGGTTGTTCCTTTCTCATCATTTATTCCAAGAATACTTGCGGAAAACTATCTGACTGTTCGTCCTGTGAGACAAGGTGATTTCTATAGTCTGAGAGTTGACATCAACAGAAAGCCTATCACTGCAACGCTTGCGGGACTTCCGACTCATGTTCAAATGAGAGTATCTGTCGTGAACAATTCAGGCGAGGCAGCAACTGCTGATATCACTGTTGTCATCAACAACCATGCTCCTGAATTCACAACTTCTTATATCCACAGACTTCCGAACAATGTTTCGTTGTCGGAAGAAGCGGGAGTGTTGACAATGAATATCACATTGACAACAAATGTCCTAACTCAACTAAACCTTGCTGACTTTGTCAGAGATGTTGACTGGGGACTAGGAAGAGATTACATTCGTTTTGTGTCGCCTGACTGGGCAGAAGTTTGTCAAAATCAAGCGTTAACACATTTTAGCAGAAACTATCCTCTCGGAGTTCTTGCAAGACCTATGTTCACAGCAAGAGTGACAAGAATTGACAACGCTGTTCTTGAACTCCTTGCCAGCGACAATTGGAACAGGGGAGACACTTCTGTGACATATCTCAGAATTGCAGACTCATTCGGCGCTCAAACTGACCTTCTAAGAATCAGAGTTGTCATCGGAAACGATGCTCCTGTCCAAATTCTTGACCCAATCAGCGGAAACACTCCAAGAAATAATCTCCATGTTCTTGGACGCAACGAAGACAGCGGAACCGGTTCTTTTGTGGCATTTGGAAACATCAATATCTTAGACCATGTTGCAGACAGAAACCCAAGTGACCATGCTGAAATCACTGTTGACAACAGATTTGCTATTCGTCTTATCCCTATCACTTTGACCTATGAAGTGGCAAGCGCCCGCTACATTTCAACAGGTCTTCCTTCATCCTCTCCTCTAATTCAAGTAGAGATGGACAACAATAACCTGCAAGGCTTTAGAATCTGGGTTAACTACGGATTGTTCGGTTCTCAATCATTCAGAGTTGCAGTCCGTGACGGAACGACCTATGACGAAACTCCGGACGCCCACACCATTGTATTGGAATTCACTGTCAATGTTACCCGTTCACCGGAGTATTCTCCGACTGTTGGAACCATTGAAGCTTCATACAGGGTGCGCACTCTTATCGACATTGAGAGATTATTTGACACTTCTAATGACCATGATGGCGGTGGTGTTGAGGCACATAGTTTCCAAATGGGACCTGTTGGCTCAAACGATGCAGCAACTTCTGGTGAAGGTTTCACTCTTCTTGGGTTAAGACTTGCTGAACCGACTCCTCTGGTTCGTATCTACAGAAACAATGAGCATCAAACGGGAGTTGCTTTGGGTGAAGAAGGTGATGTTTGGCATGTTGAAGCAAGAAATGAAAGGAACTCAGCGTTCGTTTATGCAACTATTGGAATTGAAGGACAAGGACATAATTACACCTTTGAAAGAAGGTTTACTTTGAATAATGTTATAAACTTAAGACCGTTCTTACTTCCTCATTTCAATAACACTACTTTCATCATCATGGAAAGCGAAATGAACAACAGAGTTATTCGCTTCCACTCGAGTGAGATATTCGGCGACCCTGAAGATGACTATGTCAGATTCCTTGGTGTTTCATCAAGAACAAGAGCGGTTGTCACTGCGGCACATTTGGAAGAAACTAATGAAATCATGTTAACTTTCAATGGCAGAGGCGCTTCTCAAATCACTATTGAGCACACTGATGTCACAAACCGTGTCTACACTGCTGTTATCACCGTTCAAAACTTTGACCTTCCTCAACTAAACTTCTTTGCAAGAATTGGTGCAAGCATGCAAACTAATGTGTGGCTATATGTCTTTATCCTAATCTTTGTGATACTGCTGCTTATTGCCCTCATCATCCTAATTTCTGTCTTAAGGCGTCGTCGCCGTATCAGAGAAGAGGTTGAAGCGCTTTTGGTTGCTGAGTTGGAGTTGGAAGAAAAAATGCTCATGCTTGCAGCGTCAAGTTCAGAACACACCTACTATCAAAGCCATGGCTACTTGCCGCCGCCTGTTCAAACTGACCCTAACTTTATGCTTGGCTACGGCGGAGGTGAAATGCCTGCAAACCCGTCTGTGATGCTAAATCAAGGACAAGGAAATCATCACTCAACAACTCGTTTCACTGAAACAAGAACCGTGACTGAACACAATGTCCCAAATGCTCACGACATGCCCGCAATGGATGACTACAACGATGACCTAGGCGGTTTGTAGGAAAAAGTTGCAAAACATGTGAAAATTATCAAAAAAAGGAACTGTCTTAGAAATTAAGGCAGTTCTTTTTTGTTTTGGGTGTAATTGGTGGTTTGTGGTTAGTGATTGGTGGTTTGTGGTTATTTGGTAGTGATTGCTGATTGGTGATGAAAAGAACTCGTAAAAATAACTGTAGGGGCGGCAACCTGCCGCCCGCACAAAGTGAAACGACAACCACGAAAAAACCTCACTAAATAACGAACCAACAAAACTGTAGGGGGAGCAAAGCGAACTCGAATAATGAACAACATAATAATGATAATCTAATCGGGCTCGCGCTGCTCGCCCCTACAATTTATTCCCGCTCTTGAATACCACTCATCAAAATAACTGTAGGGGACGCCGCTCTAGACCGCCCGAAAATGTGCAACACCGCACCTGCAATAAATATGTATTGAAAAGAACTAGTCAAAAAACTGTAGGGGCGGCAATCTGCCGCCCGCACATTGAAAAATTTCACAAAAAAATATTAAAAAACCCTTAAAAAACAGTTGACAGGTCATTTGTTATGTGTTATTATAATGGAGCAATGTGTTCCAAAAAGAAAAATAACAATAAAAAACATTGTGAAATCGATAAAATATCAATATGAGAATTCGAAACAAAGAAAAATACAATGAAATAATCGAGGCTATCAATGACTTGTTTTTTGACAGCGGACAAATTCCCAGTATCAGAGAAATAGGGGATGCTGTCCGAATGCCTATCGGTTCATTAATGCGTTATTTGGGATGGTTGAGAGAAGACGGACTTATTGAATATGATGACGGCAAATATCGGGGCATAACAACCGATATCATCAGAAAGGCAAAATGCGGACACAAGCCAATCCCGATAGTCGGAACTATCGCATGCGGAACGCCCGCACTCGCCGAAGAAAATATTGATAGTTACATTTCTATTTCAACAGAGTTCTTAGGTCGCGGTCAATACTTCTTTTTGAGGGCATCGGGTGAGAGCATGATTGAAGCAGGGATTGATGACGGCGACTTGGTGTTAATAAAGCAACAAGAACATGCATGGGACGGACAAATTGTTGTTGCATTGACTGAGGACGGAGAAACAACACTAAAGAGGTTCTATCGGGACGACAAGTTGAAGATGATAAGACTGCGTCCTGAAAACAGCGAAATGGAAGATGTTCTCGTCAGAGAGTGTCAAATTCAAGGCATTGCGATAAAAGTAATTAAAGACTTGTAACTGCAAATTACAGTGGACAAAGGACAAAAAAGGTCAAATTTATTTATCATCATTTGTCCTTTGTTCACTGTAATTTGTAATTTACTTAATCGAAACCCTTTTTTGGGGTCTGCGGAAATTGACCAATCCGCACTGATGAGATAAGGTCAAAGGAGAATAGCAATGAGAAAATTTAAAGTAAAATACAAAAGCAAGTTTTTGCGCATCTGGAAAACAAGACAATTTGAAGCTTATCAAGAGGCGATAGTTTTTCATAATCGCAAACGAGGCTTCATTGTGGCATAAAAAACCAATTAATAACTTCAACACAAAGAAATGGATATTTTTGAAAAATTAAAAATTTTGACTGATTCAGCAAAATATGATGTTGCTTGCACTTCGAGCGGTGTTGACAGAACTTCACCAAAAGGTGAGGGAATTGGGACTGCAAGATCTCATGGAATTTGCCATAGTTTTTCTTCAGATGGACGATGTATTTCGCTCCTAAAAGTTTTAATGAGCAACGAATGTGTTTATGATTGTGCTTATTGTCAAAATCGTTCTTCAAAAGATGTTAAAAGAGCAACATTCACTCCAAAAGAACTTGCAGACTTAACAATTAATTTCTACAAAAGAAATTATATTGAGGGATTGTTTTTATCAAGCGGAGTTATCAAATCGCCGAATAACACAACTGAGTTGATGATTGAGACAATCAGAATTTTGCGTGAAGAATATAAATTCTATGGCTATATTCACGCAAAAGCAATTCCCGGAACAGGCAACGGTTTAGTCAATGAACTGGGGCTTTTAGTCGACAGAATGAGCGTCAATATTGAGTTGCCGTCATCTCAAAGTCTTTTATCGCTTGCTCCCGACAAATCAAAAGAATCAATCCTCAAACCAATGGGATTCATCAAAGAGAGGTTAAACGAGAGTAAAGAACTTGCCGTCTATAAAGGTGTTCCAAAATTCGTGCCGGCAGGGCAAAGCACCCAAATGATTGTCGGTGCTTCTCCCGAAACGGATTTTTCAATAATAAAATTATCCGAGGGACTATATGACAAATACAAACTCAAAAGAGTTTTCTATTCAGCCTACACACCGATAGTAGAAAGTTCCCGCTTGCCTTCGCTTGACACAAAGCCTCCGCTGCTTCGAGAAAACAGACTCTATCAAGCGGATTGGCTAATGCGTGTCTATGGATTTAGTGCCGGAGAAATTTTGAATGAAGACAACCCGATGCTCAACCCATACATTGACCCAAAATGCAACTGGGCAGTAAATAATCCCGAAAAGTTTCCCATTGATGTAAATTATGCAACTCATGAAAATCTCTTGAGGGTTCCCGGTATTGGAATTTTGTCTGCAAAAAAAATAATCTCGGCAAGAAAATTCGGCCGTCTTTCATTTGCAGATTTAAAAAAGTTGGGAGTGGTTTTGAAAAGGGCGCAATATTTTATTGTGTGCAGCGGAAAAACGCATGAAAACATGAGAATTAATCAAAGCAGAATTATTAATTCGCTTTTGTCAAAGGCAGCACTGGAGAGATTTTTGGGTTTTCAGCAAGGAGTTCAAGTGTCTGTTTTTGATGGGTTTAGCGGCATTGAAAGAAAAGAAAACAACTTAATGGCTTTGAGCGGACAATTGTAACGATGAACAAAGATGAATTCAGAAATATCGATATTTGTTGTAGATACGACGGAAGTTTTTATGGAATGCTATCATGTATTTTTGAGAGTTTTGAAAAAAGGGAAATGCCGATTCAAATAAAATCAGATGATTTTTCAATGTTTAGAATGAAAGGCATTGAAACAAATGAAGAAAAGGCGGAAAGAATACTAAATGCAATTCCAAAAAAAATTGGCAATGAAGCACTAAAATATCTAAAACTTGCGTATCTTGCGAATATTGAAGAAAAAGAAATAGCCCTCATTCATTTTTTGAAGGAGGGCTTTAAGTGCGGAAGAAAATTTATTCAACTAATAAACACAGGCTGGTGCCCTGTAAAAAAAGTTGTCACAGGGGCACTAACTAACAAATACCTTGAAAAAATTCAAAAAGGCGTAAATCTCTTGACACTCGATAGCCAAAGGTTCATTCAGTTCGTGAGATTTTCTGAGATTGACGGAGCGTTAGTGAGTATTATTGAGCCTCAAAATCAAGTCCTTCCGCTAATTTCAAATCATTTTGTTGAAAGATACCCAAATGAAAAATTTCTGATATACGACAAAACCCACAAAACAGGACTTATTTACATGGACGGAGAAATCCGTTTGGAACATATTGAAGAATATCAAATGCCTTTGCTTTCTGAAAAGGAAAAAGATTATCAAAAACTATGGAAATTATTCTATAACACGGTTGCAATTGAAGAGCGGAAAAACGAAAAATGCAGAATGAATTTCATGCCGAAAAAATACCGGAAAAACATGACCGAGTTTATGTGAAAAAATTATTGGTTTTTGGAAAGAAGTTCTTTTGCAAAATCAGTGGGGATTTTTGACCATATTTCTATTAGTTGTTTATATAATGCAAACAATGCCTGCCGGTCTTTTTCCGGAATGTATTTATTAAATGCTTCAAGGTCTTTTGAACCTCTTGCATACATATATTCTTCAAGTGTTTTTTTGCCCTTTTCAGTCATTGTCAAATACACCGCTCTTTTGTTAGGTTCTTTATGTTTTTGGCACAACTCCTTTTGAATAAGAGTGTTTATCACTCGGCATGCATTAGAAGAGGGGATTTTTGATATTTTTGATAGTTCACTAATAGTGCATGGACCTAAGTAGTGAAGAGAGAGCATAATCTGGCGTTGATAAAAACTTAAGCCCGACTTTGGCTCAGAGTTGTTTAATTGAGTGATGAGTTTACTTTGAACATAGTTATATTCATTTAATAAGTCCATCAAATTGTTTAATTCTTCACGATTCATCATTTTAAGTGTTTCCTTGTTGAGTGCTTATTTAATTAAAGAATACGACAAATTAATAAAAAAGTCAATAAGTTTAACAAAAAAATAAAAAAACTTTTTTTGCAAAATCGCTTGACAAATGCTTTGATTTATGTTACAAAATTACTATCTAGTGATAGTCTAACACTATCAAAAGATAGTATTTTTTGTATACACATTAGTTGTATATAAAAAATAAAAACAACAAAAAATAAAAAAAAGGAGATCAAAAAAATGAAAAAAAAGTTTCTATTGATTTTGGCTTTAATGTTTGTTATGGTGCTTTCTGTTATAGGGATTGCCGCCTGCACAGAGGAGAGTCAAGAAATTCATACCGTCACATTTAATCTAAGTTATGACGGTGCAACGCCATTCAGAGTGAGTGTTGTCGATGGAGAGAGGGTTGAAAGATTTACACCCGCTCGTGAAGGGTTTGTTTTTGCAAATTGGTATACTGAAGCCACTCATGAAACCGTGTTTGTTTTCACAACTCCGATAACAGCAGACAGAGCACTCTTTGCAAGATGGACGCCAGCGGACACCCACACTTGTCCCGAGCCGGATGAAATACATATTGTCACATTCAACTTAGGATTCGGAACCCCTGTTTTAGTCAGTGTTGCCGACGCTGAAACCGCTCCGAATTTTACTCCCGCTCGTGAAGGGTTTGTTTTTGTAAACTGGTATACTGAGGCTGCTCATGAAACCGTGTTTATTTTCACAACTCCGATAACAGCGAACAGAACTTTGTTTGCAAGGTGGATGCCGGTTGATGGTCACACTTGTCCTGAACCGGACGAAATTTTTACTGTCACTTTTAATTTTGGTGTCGAAAACATTCCGCCTGCTTTAGTCAGCGTTGTTGACGGCAACATGGTCGCCAGACCTTTTGACCCGTCAAGAGAAGGTTATGAATTTACTAATTGGTATAATGGCGCAACTCCTTTTGTTTTCACAACGCCGATAACTGCAAACATAACTCTAACAGCAGGATGGACTGCAACTCAATCGTTTGATGTCGAGTTTGTTTTAAATAACGGAGATGCTCCGATTATTGAAGAGGTAAGAGACGGCTTAAATGTTGCAATTCCTCAAAACATTTCAAGAACAGGTCACTCTTTTGTCGGCTGGTTTTTGGATGCTGAGGCTACTGTTGCATTCAATCTAAACACTATTATTGTTGGAAATATCACTGTCTATGCCGCTTGGTCAAGAGACACTTTTGAAATAACTTACGGCGAAAATTATCAAGACATAACTTTCGGCGAAGATTTCACTCTTTCTGCACCCGCTAGACCCGACGCTCCTCATTGGGACGATTTTCCTGAAATGTCAGACTGGGAAATTGCTTATGCTGAATGGAATACTAACTATGGATTCGGAATTGAATTTTTCGGTTGGTTCTATGACGGAATTCGCTTAACTGACGAAAACGGAGAATCGCTCTCTGCATGGAACATTGATGACGATGTCACACTTGTTGCAGTTTGGACTGAAGACTATTCAACTGCACTACTATCTTTCACAAGAGATGGTGAAAACTATGTTGTCTCAAGCGGAACAGTTGCAAACACTGTCACAGAGATTATTATTCCAAGAACTCATAATCGCAGGCATGTTGTTGCAGTTGCAAACAACGCATTTCAAGGACTTGAGTATCTTGAAAATATTGTTCTTCCGTCAACTATAGTAACAATAGGTTCTTATGCATTTGAGGGAACTGCACTCGTCACAATAAGGCTAGGGGCAAATATTGAAACTGTCGGAGAAAGAGCGCTTGCAAACATTGAAACGCTTGAAGCAGTTTTTGTTGACAGGGCAGTAAGAATTAATGATACAACTTCATTAACAACCATGGCCGGTGCTGATTTGTTTTATGGTTCAGACAATCTTCATGTTATAATGTTCAGAACATTTCCGGCAATGAATTGGACAAGAACTCAAGCAAACTGGAGTGCTTACGCATCAAGAATGCATTTTAGTCATTTTACTAATTTTAATAACAACTCAGACAACAATCCTGCTAACCTCGTTCCGATTGTTCCGACATATCACGCTTTGTTGTTCACTCCTATTTGGGAAGGAAGAGTCATGGATGGTGAGGATGTCATTGAAGAAGGAACGATTGTTGCCTATTCGGTTGCTCTAAGAGAGGAATACAGACACCTTAGGAATATCATTGTTCCGAGAGTTTATAACCTTAGACCTGTTGCTCATATTGCAAACGAAGGTTTTAGGCATGGTTCATTTGTTGAAATAAGAAGAAACATCGGAAGGTCAATCACTCTTTTGCAAGACCTTATGATTTTTGACACCATTACTCATATCGGAAATCACGCTTTTGCTAATAACAACAATCTCGAAACAGTTAATCTCCAAGGAAATGCCGAGCATTTCGGAACTTATGCATTTGCTTTTAATAGAAATCTCAGAACGGTTTCTTTCTCCGGTGGAGATGCGCCGACTGTTGCCGCTCGTGTGAGCGTAATTCCTCAAAGAATGTTTTGGGAAAACCGAAATCTTGAAAACATAACAGGCGGAATTCCTGCCTCGGTTCAAGAAATCGGCGTTGAGGCTTTCGGAAACAACCTAAGTTTGAATAACCCAACTTTTGCAGCGGGTCTTCTTCATATCCGTGACGGAGCGTTTGACAATGCCAGAAGATTGGATATAACAGGCGCTCTTCCAAACACTCTTCAAACTATCGGAAACAATGCCTTCCGTAATACTGTGAGTTGGGGAGCAGGACTCGCAGGAAACGCAAGAACAGTCAATCTTCCGGCAATTCAAACCATTGGAAACAATGCTTTTGAAAATTCAATGATTCAAACAATCAACATAACAAGTTCAGCGTTAACGGCAATCGGAAATAATGCTTTCCAAGGAATGAGAAGATTAAATTCAATAACTATTCCAAGCACCTTAACAACATTAGGAAACGGAGCATTTATTGACACTACCTCGCTCTCAACAATCACTCTTCCGACAGCGCTAACAGCAATTCCAAACCAGTTGTTCCAACGCTCAGGGATAGCATCTCTCACTATTCCTAATAATGTTACCTCTATTGGAAACTTTGCTTTTAATGCTATGCCTAATATTGCTTCAATAGTAATTCCAAACAGCGTTTTGACAATCGGAACTAATGCGTTTCAAGCGATACCAAATTTAACATCAATTGCAATTCCAAGCAGTGTAACATCAATCGGAAATGATGCATTCAGAGATTTGCCAAATCTTAGAACAGTTGACTTTTCAAATGCAACCTCTTTGATATCAATCGGAAATGGTGCATTCCACACTACTCCTCTTTGGAGAGAAAATGTTGTTCTTCCTTCCTCGCTTGGCGGCACAACTGTCGCTCAAGCAAATGCTGCGATTGGGTCTGCTGCATTCCAAGCATCAGGAATTTTCTCGATTGTTATTCCGGGAGGTGTCGGAGTTATTCAAGCAAATACTTTCAACGGAACTCCTAATCTTCAATGGGTTCAACTGCTAAGATGGAATCCTAATGATGCACTGCCGCATCAAGACAGAGTAACAAGACTTGCTGCTCTTACTGCGTTCACCGGAAACACAACCGCCAGAGTTTATGTTCCCGCCGGAAGTCTTGCTGTCTACAGAACAGCAGGATTAGCAGGAGGGAATACTGTCAGCGTTTGGAACAATTTCGCAGATGCTAGAATGGGAGACACAATTCCGACACCGCCGGTAATTCCGCCTTTACCATAAAGATTAAGTTGAAGTTGATAATGCGGACACAAGCGAAAATTAAATATCTCGCTTGTGTTTCGCAGTATTAAAATTACCTAAAAAGGAGAAAACGAAAATGAAAAAATTAAAAATACTTTTTATGACACTTATAGTTGCTGTTATTGCGTTAGCAGTCATGGCATGCGTAACACCTGTTCATACTGTCACATTTGATTTGAACGGCGGACAGGCTGCTTTTGCACTAACTCAAGAAATTGAAGACGGAGAGACAATTTCATCTCCGGCACAAAATCCGACACTTGCAAACCATGTTTTTGTGGAGTGGCGTCTTGATGGAACAAGATTTGATTTCTCGACTCCGATAACATCAAACATTACGCTTGTTGCTCATTTCAGACAACTGGAGAATTTCACAGTCACATTTGACTTAAATTACGGGGAAGCGGCTTTTGAATTGACGGAGCAAGTAGTTGAAGGAACTACTATAACCGCTCCAACACCTAATCCAACGCTTGCAGGACATGTTTTTGTTGAATGGCGTCTAAACGGCGTTGCATTTAATTTTTCAAGTGCAATAACTTCAAACATCACTCTTGTTGCTCATTATAGACCGCTTGAAAACTTCACTGTCACATTTGACTTAAATGGCGGAGAGGCGGCATTTGAATTGACGGAACAGGTTGTTGAAGGAACTACTATAACCGCTCCAACACCTAATCCAACGCTTACAGGACATGTTTTTGTCGAATGGCGCTTAAACGGCGTTGCATTTAATTTTTCAAGTGCGATAACATCAAACATTACGCTTGTTGCTCATTATAGACCGCTTGAAAACTTAACTGTCACATTTGACTTAAATTATGGGGAAGCGGATTTTGAATTGACGGAGCAAGTAGTTGAAGGAACTACTATAACCGCTCCAACACCTAATCCAATGCTTACAGGACATGTTTTTGTCGAATGGCGTCTAAACGGCGTTGCTTTTAATTTTTCAAGTGCGATTATTTCAAACATCACTCTTGTTGCTCATTTTAGTCCTTTAGACTATTCAACGGTAACATTTGATCTTGCCGGCGGTTCAATTCCGAATTTTAGTTTAACACAAACAGTTTTTGAGGGCGAGACAGTAACTAGACCCGTGGACCCGACAAGACTGGATTTTGTTTTTGTTGATTGGTTTGTTAACGGTGTTGTTTTTGATTTTTCAACAATTATTGCAACAGACATAACAATAGTTGCAGCATGGACGGCGGTTGGACTTCATGTTATTGATTTGCCGTTGTTGAGGGAATATTTTTATCATGACGATGTTTCAGAAATTGATTTAACCGGCGGAAAAATGATGATGCTAAATCAAGACGGCACGACAAGAGATATTTTAATGACCGCTGGCGGAGTCAGTGCGGAATTTGATTTCAGCGAGTTGGTTTTTGTTTCAACTTCGGGAGTTGATAATGTTGTTGTCAGAGGAACCGGAAGAGTTGTTGTCATTTATCAGGATTTTACTTTATCTTTCACCGTTCAAATAACGCTTGACTATCATGCTCAGTTTGCAGCAATTGTGTTTATGAGAAATGTGACAACTTCTGCTATTCAAAGAAATGACCATACAACATTTTTCCATGGCTATTTATATTTGCAACGGGAATTTCACTACATTACTCTTTCTAATTCAGCAGGTTGGATGAATCTTTGGAATGTTCAACTTGGCACTCCAGGGCATTGGACTAATATTTTGAATTTTGCAAGACAGTTTCATGATGATTTTCCTGAGGTGTTTAGTGATGAAGAAATATTTGCTTTTATGCAACTACTCGCAAACACTAGATTTAGAATAACTTATGACACTTATTCTGCTGGAATGCCTGAGTATCAACAAGATGCCAACAACCTTCGCAGAATGTATTTTGAACTGACACTTTCTCAAAGATATACTCTCTTGAATGCTTTTAATAACGCAGGCTTTGCACTTGGGATGCATTTGGGCGGATACTACAGAAACCTTGGACAGGGAACAGGTTCTGATGTCGGTTTCGGACTTGGTTCAGGATTAGCCGACCCTGTTGAGGCTTTTCGAATTATGCTTAACGCTCAATTTTTTCATGATATGTATCAGTTTGCACCAACTCATGAACTAAGGTCACAATTCATTCACTCATTCGAAAACTTCCTCGACAGATTTAACGACAACATGAACGCAACTCAAAGAACGAGGTTCAACAGGTATTGGAATGCTGAAAGAGAAGCGCTTCATGCTTTCTATAACTTTTTAAACCTTCCTGCTCCCGACGGTTATGACTGGGAATCTTTAAGGACTCTTTCAAGAGAGTTGATGAACAGAAATCCAAACACCGATAACCTTTTGTATTTGCATTTTGTGTTTGCGTTTTTAGACAGAGTTGACGCTATTTTGGAAGGGGACAACCAAGAATTTATTGACTTTGTTAATGCAGTTTATTTAAGCGATATTATTTTTGCCCGTGTAATACTCCAAAACTTT
Source organism: Bacillota bacterium (assembly GCA_009779975.1). Lineage (GTDB taxonomy): Bacteria > Bacillota > Clostridia > Christensenellales > Pumilibacteraceae > WRAY01. The sequence goes on from WRAY01000003.1 coordinate 71,404, forward strand.
GCTTCTTCAATGCCTGCGATTTTTGTAGATTTAAGCGGAGGAGCACAGATTTATGGTTATATGTTAGTTCGAGAAATGGCGGAGGCTGTTTTCTATTTCACAACAAGAGGTATTTATGTTTATGGTATCAACGCTTTTGAGTTAAGGATAAACAGCATGGAAGAATTGTTTGAAAAAGTAACCAACGAACAAATTGCTCAACTATTCAGTTTAAATAGTTTCCAATTCTATCGTGAAGAAATTTTTGTTACCTTCTATGTTTTGAGTGAAACAATTCCTTCAACAGCAATTCAAGCAACTAGAGCGTTCCTAACTGCTGAACTCTTCTATAGGGCTTATTTAGGAGGAAGAGAGAACTCACTGGGGGCGTTTTATAATAATATGTGGAATGCAATGCTCCATCATCGTCACCTAATTCCTGCTCATCTTGCTATTTTTGAATATAACTTTGGAGAAAGGTTTGAATATTTGGTTGATGCGTTTTATGGAGATGAACATCGAGTAAGTGTGGAAATAATGAGAATTGGTGATTTTATGAACACCGGTTTAAATCACCTTAGAAACAACAGAGAAATTAATTTCTTCTTATATTATTCAAGAATTTTAGAAGAGATTGAACTAATTGAAGAAAGCGGCAATGCAGACTTGATAGCGGAATGGAATGAATTTTATACTGAGTATTTTGTTGCCTACAGGACAATGACTTGGTCTTGGTTTATTGCAAATTTCCCTGACTTTGAAAACGAATACTTCTTAAATTTCGTCTTATCTTTTTCAAGAGTTGTTGTCAATCGAATGTCTCACGGTAATGTTTATTGGTTAACAGAGACTGCTATTATCGACACTAACCGCATGTTAGAGGCATTTGACGAGTTAACTCCGTCTCAAGTAATAACTTTCTTTTGGGGCAACGGAGTAGATACTATTTTTTATGTAATGCCTGCTGACGGTTTGTTTTTTGACATTTTGGCATCACATGCCTATAGGACTATGTCCCGTGAGGCAGCCCAAGCATCCATTTTCTTATTCGAAGCAATCATTTGGAACTACAGATGGACTGTTGAATATCAGTTATCTCATCTTCAAAGAACACTAAACATCTTCAGGCAAGGATTTTTTCCGCTAATTGACAGTTTAAGTTCGACTGAACTTGCGAATTTTAACGCTATGTTCGGAGTAAGATATAGTGAGGCTTTAATCGCTTACACAACTTTAATATCACACCCCGCACATTGGGATGCTCTTGAATTGCTATTCCAAAGAGGAATGCACTATCTTGCATTGTCTGAAACAGGAGTTAGTCAATTAATGTTTGTGCATCTTTGGATTACTCTTGATTTTGAATATAGTATGCTAAGCGATAATTCGGCATTACTCGCTCAATGGAACACTAGATTTGGTTCGGATTTTGCGGATATGAGAACTCATATGGAAACATTTCCGTCTGAAATTTTTGAAGATGAATCGTTCATATTTATTCGAGCGTTGTCATTCATTGCATTTAGTCTTCAATACACAAGCGGCTACACAACAGCGTCAGGCATTTTCAGAGACCACGCAGGCGGGATGAGACAATCGTTCTTTAGATTGACCGGCGAAGAAATAGTGTTGATTTTTGAAAATGTTGCCGGTGCTAGGGAAGCGTTTTTGACTTGGACTAATTTGGAGGTGCGTATCAGTTGGGGTGTTGCGAGCGAAAATTTCTATGCTGCTTATAACAATATGATAAGAGCGCATATTAACCTTGTTTTCTATAACGCTTTTGGCGGAGACTACCGTGACCATTTCATGAGTTATATGGCGCAAGCAATAAGCAACTTTAACGCTTTGCCAGTATCCGGCGGAGGCAGCCAAGCAACATTCAACGGCAACTGGGAAACTCTTTTCAACGAATTGAGAACTGAGTTTGAAAACAACTAGACATTTATGATTTAAAGACCATAAAAAAAACTTTGGCAGAACACATTTCCGTTCTGCCAAAGTTTTTTTTTATGTGTTTATGATTCAAAAAGTCTATTTTTTCAAAACTAAACACCGAAGTGTATGATAAACTTTTTTTCATCGCTAGCTTTTAATATCATTTCTAAAAGTTTTGTTTTAGGTTCAAAAGCATTCAATATATTAGTTTCATAAACATAAAAAGTCTTTTTATCAACAATGTTGTAGAGCATATCCAAAGATTCCGGCGGAATTAGCGTAATCCCATGTCTTGCCAGTCCTTTTTCGGGGCGAGACAGTTTATGAAAATAGACACTTAAATTCCAAATTTCAGGAAACCACTTATCAATCAAATTATCTGGAAATTTAATAACATTATACTTGTCGGGTTCATATTTTTCATAATCTTTTGATTGTTCAACTTTTTCTATAATACCGAATGCATGATACGGACCACTCAAAAGTTCTTTCTCATACAAATAACTAATAAATAAAAAAGCTCCCAAATGCCTACCTTTCGTTACGACAAATGGGAGCAGTTGTATGGCGAGGTCGAACCAAAAGTGGAACGATATTCTTGAAATCTTTAAATCAAGTTTAAAGTCCAAACTAAAAGTAATATTTTCACTTAATCAAGTTGGCCTATCGAGTGAAAAGTAATCCACTTTGATATTAATGTGCAACATACTTTGTGTTGCAGTAGAGGCAAAACCCTTTTTTGAAATTGTTTTGCAGTTCAATTGTTCCGCCACAAGCCAAACACTTTAATTCTGTTAGTTGCTGTTGTGATTGTGGGACAGACGAACTACCAACACCATTGCTTCTTAGTGCGGTCACAGCCTTTTGTCTTTCTAGTATTGAGTCTTTACATCCATTAGCGATGGCTTTGTCAAACCATTCTATTGATTTTTTGACATCTAGTTTAACACCCTTACCTTCAAGATAAAAAAGACCTATAGAATATTGAGCATGAGGATATCCTTGCGCTGCTGATTTTTCATATAAGTTTGCGGCTTTGTCATAGTCTATTCTATTGCCCATATACCCCAACTGATGATAATCTGCAATAGCACTTTGGGAACACATTTCACCTTGATTAGCCATTTCTTCAACTTTAGCAAAAGATAGGTCAAAAAACTTTTTTGCCTTTTTTCGATTATCACTATAAATATAGGAACGGATAAAAATATGAAGAGCATTATTGTTCATTTTAATGCCTCTTTTGCGCCATTTTAGGCATTGATTAATACTTTCTTCAGCGCCACACAATCCCTCAAGATAACACGCGGCTACTATATAAGCCGCAACACCGTCACCATTTTTTGCTTTTTCAAGTTCTTCGTCAAAGTTTATCATAACCTAAATATATTATAAAAGTGTATAAAAGTCAACTAAATTCAATATTAAACTTGATTAAATCTTAATTTGAAAATAAATCAAGTTTTGGCTATCAAACTAAAAGTAAGGCTAATGAAAAGAAAAGTGAACCAAAAGTAATATTTTGCTAGGTTCATATCCCAAACAACAAAACGGCACTTTGCAACCCGAACTATAAATAAAAGATTTATGTAAAACAAGCAATAAAAGGGGGATAAAATAACAAAACAGAACGGTATTCACATTCCGTTCTGTCGTGTCTTGATGGTGCGGTTGAAGAGACTTGAACTCCCACGTCTTGCGACACTAGATCCTAAGTCTAGCGCGTCTGCCATTCCGCCACAACCGCAAAGTGTTTTGTTGTCTGCATATTTAAGACAACCAATATATTATATAACATGTTATAGTTTGATGTCAAGGGTTTTATGGTTTTTTTGAAAAAAATTTTTTAATATTTTTTTAGTAAGGCTTTCAAACTATATTTCTAAAAATTTGAAGATATTGTCAAAAAAATGATTATTTTGATGAAATTGCGTTTTAAAAAAAGATGATAAACAAACATATAAAGTCAAATTGCTTGTCTTATTTTTTTAATGGTGTTATAATAATATTATCAAAAAGAAATTCTATATGCTTAATCATATTTGAATTTTATTGTTAGGGAACACCATGTGTTCCAAAAGGAGACAAGAAAAATGATTGATATTTTTCCGCAGTATTATGGGGCGATTCCGTTGTGGGCATACATTCTATCGCAAGTGTTTGGTCTTATCACAGCGGCTTTAGTGTTCTACACTTTTGCTTTCATAGGCTCAAAGCCAAAAATTGGTGAAAAGGTGACATGTGAGGCAGAAAAAAAAGCGCTTGACCTCAAACATCAGCAAAAGCGATTCACTTGGCTTGCTATTTGGGCATCAACTTGGCTCGTGATGTTTATTTTCTTGGGGCAATTCACGGGAATAATTCTTGCAGGTTTTGCGTTGTTAAGAAATATTGTTTTTAGAATTGTTATCGGAAGTCAAAATAAAAAAGTCAAAATTTTTGCAAAATCATTTTTGGGCTTTTCGGTTTTAGTCGGTCTTATCGGGGCGATTTTGCCTCACTTTATTTTCCCATCGGTTCATCTTGGCTGGCTTGATCTTGTTGTCGTTCTTTCGTCAATAATCTATATAGTCGGAACATTTTTACCAAATAAGCATATTTTCAACGCAGGAACCGTGCAATATTCAACTTGGCTAATTCTTCTTGCAGTTGCTGCGATGAATGTTCCTGTTATTGGATATTCTACTGCAATTCCTGCAACGGAATATATTATTGGTTCAGATGGAGTAAGAGTCTATGGAACAACATTCTGGGGTATGTTTACATCCGCTAGATACATTGGCAGTAGTGTTGGCGGAGGCGGGGATAATTATGTTTGGTCTCAGGGACTACCGAATTTTGCGGGTATGGTGATTGAAGTTATTAAACTCGGTGCGGTTGCAGTGTTTTATTATTTTTGGTTCTTCAAAGGAGGCAAAGACAAATTAACCGTTCAAAAAGAAAGTAGCAATGCAAAAGACACAACTTTGCCTGATACCCAAGGGGCAGAGATTGTTGGAGAAGTGATTGAGAATAATGGAGAATTGACTGAATAATAAAGATAAAGATATTAAACCCCGATGCAGGCATCGGGGTTTAATATCTTTTTTGAATAAGAAAAAAACCTAAAAAATCATTTCATTGAGAAGATCTGCTAAGATGTGTGACAACAGTCTACGACCCTCTTAACTGATTTTATTTGAACAAGCATTCTCCAACAGAACAATCAAAGATTGTTAACCAGTATTTTTGTTGTTCTTGACGGTGAGTGCTGATAATTATCAAAACTCGACAAAACAGTCGCAGACTGTTGACAAGGGTCTTTGACCCCTTTGTTGGGGTGATGGATTGTATTAGCAATCTCTCACAAAACTATTGAAAATAGTTGACAAGCATCCTTAATATATTATTATGTAGTTTCATATTATTAGCAACTTCTTACAAAAGTGCCTACACACAAAATCTCGAGATACAAATAAAAATACTAAAAAACGATTGACAAGATGTTTTTAATATGATACAATATATTGCATTTTAAATTAGTATATTTTGGGAGGAATATAATGAAAAAGAAAATTTTATTAACAATTGTAGTGCTTATATTGGCATCTTTAACGACTTTTATGATTACGGCTTGTGACTACTCTGCAGGTGATGATTGTATTCATGAATCGTGGGGAGAATGGGTTGAAATTTCTGCCCCTACTTGTACTATGGCAGGAAGGGAAAGAAGAGAGTGTGCCAATGCTGGTTGTAGTCACTATACAACTCGCACTGGACAAAATGCACTTGGGCATAATATGGGCGGATGGACAGAATCTTTTGCTCCAACTTGTGTATCTGTGGGAATAGAATCAGGCACTTGTCAGCGTGAGGGGTGCGATCATTTTGACACTCGCACTGGGCGGAATGCACTTGGTCACAATTTGGGAGAATGGGTTGAAATTTCTGCTCCTATTTGCACTGTGGCTGGAATTGATAGAAGGGAGTGTTATCATGTCGGTTGCAATCATTACGAAACTCGTGAACAAGACGCTCTTGGACATGACTGGGAAGAATGGGTTATTGTTACTGTTGCTTGTTGTATAGAAGACGGATTGAAAACAAGAGCGTGTCAGCGTGATTGTTGCAATGAGGATGAGGTTGTTGAAACACATGCACTCGGACATGATATGGGAGTTTGGAAGGAAACGAGACCTCCTAATGAAACGGAGGATGGCGAAGAAATGCGAACTTGTCAGCGAGACAATTGTAATTTTTATGAAAATCGTCCTATTATTCTCACGCCTAGGTTTGTTGTTGCTGCAGGAGGAGAGCATCATAGTTTGGCAATAGATACACAAGGGAACTTGTGGGCCTGGGGATCTAATGCACAAGGTCAATTGGGTGATGGCACGAATATGCGAAGATATACGCCTGTTCAAATAAATACAGGTGGCAGAATGAACAATGTCAGAGTCGTTTTTGTGGTTGCAAGAGGTAATCATAGTATGGCGATAGATGAGCATGGAAATTTATGGTCTTGGGGAAATAATGCGAATGGTCAGTTGGGTGATGGTACTACCATACGAAGATATGTGCCTGTTCAAGTAAACACAAGCGGTAGAATGAATAACGCTGATATAGTATACATAGCACAAGGAAGCGGTCATAGCTTGGCAATAGATGAGCATGGGAATTTATGGTCTTGGGGTATTAACGCTTTGGGTCAATTGGGTGTGGGTCGAACTAACACTGAACTATCAAACAGCACAACACCGCTTAGAGTTAACTATGAAGGAAGAATGAATAATGCTAGGATTAGGTCGATAGCGGCTGAAGCCACATTTAGCTTAGCGATAGATGAGCATGGGAATCTATGGCAATGGGGGAGAATTACCTACGGTCTTCCTTTTGTAGAAAATCCAATTTTATTTAGCAGGAGTTATCCAGTCAGAATTAACATAGACGGAAATATGGACAACAATGAAATAGTTGAAGTGTCGGTAGGAAATCGTAATGCATTAGCAATAGATATATATGGCAATTTATGGGCGTGGGGATGCAACTCTGATGGTCGATTGGGCAACGGACAGAACCAAAACATATCTATTGGAGTAAGCATGCCTGTCTTAATAAAAACTGGCGTTAAGATTAGATTAAATAACGATGAGCAATCGGGGGGTATAGCAACTGGGAGCGGACATAGTTTGATTATAGACGAACATGGTGACTTGTGGGGATGGGGACTGAACTCAAGCGGTCAAGTGGGAGACTATACTATCACTAGGAGAACTGCACCTGTTCAAATAAATATGAGTGGAAGAATTAACGATGCCGCAGTTGTCTTTGTCGTTGCAGGAAACAATCATACTTTGGTCATAGACGAACATGGAAATTTGTGGACATGGGGCTCTAATATGCAAGGACAACTAGGTGACGGCACGACAACTGTAAGTAGAGTTCCGCTATTAATACAGTTTTAAACACTTTAAGTAAATTGAAAAATGGCGAAGTATTGCACGAATAAAAACAGAATTTTTCTTGTAAAAAGTGTTGATAGTTTTTTTGACATTATTGGTGGGGAGTGATAAGATTAGTAATTTCTTGCAAAACTATTGAAGATAGTTGACAGGAGTTGTTTTTTGTTGTAGAATTAAGTCATGAAAAATGCATTTGACACACTCATGGAAAGAGGTTTTATCAAGCAAGTCACTTTCCCTGATGAATTAAGGGCGCTTTTGGGAGAAAAAGGCGTTCCGTTTTATTGTGGGTTTGATCCGACAGCAGACAGTCTGCATATAGGGCACTATATTCCTGTCATGGCAATGGCTCACATGCAAAGAGCAGGGCACACGCCGATTGTTTTAGTTGGCGGCGGAACCGCAATGGTTGGTGACCCATCAAACCGCAACGATATGAGAAATTTGATGGACAAAGAAACCATCAAAAGAAATGCCGATTTGTTTAAAATGCAACTTTCAAAATTTGTTAGTTTTGATGGAAAGAATGCGGCGATTGTTGTTGACAATGCGGATTGGCTGACAAATTTAAACTATATTGATTTTTTGCGTGACATCGGATCTCATTTTTCAGTTAATAGGATGCTTGCTGCGGAGTGTTTTCGCTCAAGGCTTAAAACAGGACTTAGTTTTCTTGAATTTAATTATATGCTTATGCAAGCATATGACTTTTTGATGCTCTTTGAAAAATATGGGTGCTCTCTGCAAGTTGGGGGAAATGACCAATGGAGCAACATTTTAGAAGGGGCAGACCTCATAAGAAGGCTAAAAAGGAAGTCTGCATTCGCACTTACTTTTGCACTTTTAGAAACTTCCAACGGCGAAAAAATGGGCAAAACTCAAAAAGGAGCGCTTTGGCTTGATGAGAGAAAAACAACGCCATATGAGTTTTATCAATATTTTAGAAATGTTGAAGATGTGAAGGTCAGAGAATGTCTGAATTTGTTGACATTTTTAGAAAATGTTGAAATAAATGAACTATTAAAAGGCAACATAAACGATGCAAAAAAACGATTAGCCTATGAGGTGACAGCACTAATTCATGGGAAAGAAAAAGCAGGGAAAGCCCAAAATGAGGCTGTAGCGGCATTTAGCGGAAATATGGAGAGTATGCCGACTATTAAAATTGCAGGACAGTTGGACTTGCTGATGCCTGATTTGTTGGTCATGGCAGGGCTTGCTTCAAGCAGAAGTGAGGCACGCAGACTAATCGAAGGCGGAGGCGTAAAAGTCAACTCTGAAAAAGTTTCAAAGGTTGACACTCCTTTAAACACAATGACAAAAACTCCTGAATTTGTTCTTCACAAAGGCAAAAAAGTGCATGTGAAAATAGTCATTAACCAAAAATAGTAATAGTTTTTTATAAACTATGTCTGACATAATACTTAAGGAAAAGCATAAAACATGGATAAAAATAATCAAAAATGGGATAAAAGATTTATGGATATGGCACAACTTGTTGCGTCATGGTCGAGTTGTATTCGCCGTCAAGTCGGTGCGGTCATCGTTTTGGATAAGCGAATACTAACAACAGGCTATAATGGTGCATCAAGCGGAATTGAGAGTTGTATCCAAAGAAAAGAATGCATAAGAACAAAAGAGAATGTGGAGAGCGGAACAAGGCAAGAATATTGTTATGCAACTCATGCTGAACAAAATGCAATAGTTCAAGCGGCGAGAACAGGCATTAGCATAAAAGATGCGACTTTATATTGCACTCACCAGCCATGCGGAATTTGCACAAGGATGATAATAAATTCAGGGATTAAAAGAATAGTATTTAAAGATGACTATCCGGACAAATTTTCAAGCAAACTATTAAATGAAGCAGGAATTGAAATTAGCATTTACAAATAGATTGTTTCGAATGGGATTTTAAAAAATCAACCGCAAAAAAAATGTAGGGACGAAGCCTCCCGTTTGAATGAGCGCTGTTTAATAATGTGTGTTTTTAATGTAGGTAGGAGGTTCCTGCCCCTACAATTAAACCAGGATTTAAAATATGCAATGTGATAACTGCAAAGTGAATAAAGCGACCTACCACACAATAAAAAAAGTGAATGGTCAAACCACTCAAAAACATTTGTGTGGGCTTTGTCATGAAAAAATGTCTGTTGGAATGTTTGGAGATATTGCAAGCATATTTTCCGGATTTAAAAACTTTTTAGGAACTCCGTCAAAAAACACAAGAAATGTCTGCTCTCATTGCGGGACAACAAGTGATGAATTTTTGCAAAGCGGTTTTTTGGGTTGTGCAAAATGTTATTCGGATATGCAAGATTTAATTTTACCGATAATTCAGCAAGTACAAGGTTCATTAGGTCATGTTGAGGATGCCCCCGTTTCAAGGAGTGTTTTAGAAACCGATGACTTTCCTCAACTCAATGAATACCAAAGATTAAAAAGAGAATTAGAGTATGCAATAAAAGAAGAGAACTATGAAGAAGCGGCGGTGCTGAGAGATAAAATTAAGGAAATTGAATAAAATTATGAATAGTATGCCACGCATACTGCGAAAAAATAGAAAAAATGAAAAGAAACAATCTAAATGACATTGTTCTATCAAGCAGAATCAGGCTCGCAAGAAATATTGAAGGGCTGAATTTTGCGTCTAAACTTGACCTTGCAAGTGCAAACATGCTGCCTCGAAAGGTCTATGAAGCGCTTGGCTCAAGCGACACTTATTTGTTATATCGAATGAAAGATATAAGTGAAATTGATGCTCATGTTCTAAAAGAAAAACACTTGATAAGTGAAGACTTGATATTCAATGCTCAAACAGGGTCGGCAATAATCAATGAAAGAGAAAATGTCAGCATTTTGGTCAACGAGGAAGACCACATTAGGCTTCAATGCATTGAAAGGGGATTTTCGCTTGCGGATGCACATGAAAATCTTCGTATCGTTGATAATTTGTTGTCAAAAAAAATGAAGTTTGCTTATTCAAAAAAACTAGGCTACATTACTGCATGTCCAACCAATATTGGAACGGGAATGCGTTCATCGGTTATGATGTTTTTACCGGGACTTGCTATTTTTAATAATCTTGAAAAATGTCTAAACGCTATTGCAAGGCTCAATATGGCAATCCGCGGGGTCTATGGTGAGGGGAGTTCGGCGTCCGGCTATATTTTTCAACTTTCAAATCAAAAGACACTAGGATTAACATCTGAACAAATAATAGAGGCAGTTGAGGCAAGTTGCGGGCATGTGATAGAAGCGGAATACAGAGCGAGAGACAGTCTCTACAAAACTTCACCAAGCGAGTTGAAAGACAAGATTTGGAGGGCATACGGGGTTTTGACAAATGCTTATTCTTTGACATCAAGCGAATTTATGGAATTGTTTGCTCTCGTCAAATTGGGAATTTACTATGATTTTATAAAAACAAACAATATTGAAAGACTTGACACACTTTTGGTCAATGCTCAATCCTACAGCATATCAAGTCTTTCCGGCAAGAATTTGGACACTGATGAAAGAGATAACTACAGGGCAAGTTATGTTGCAAAGGTGCTAAGTCAAATCACAAAAAGGTGATAAAACAATCAAAAACATTGTAGTATGCGTGACATAACAAATCAGAATTGGCAGTATGAACCCAAAAGATAGTTAATAAAACAGGAGGCTAAAACAGAAAAAATGCAATATTCAGTAACAGAAAGTTTGAAAAAGGCGCTGGATTTGGCGCATCAAATAGCAAAAAAATATTCCAATCCGGAAATAGGGACGGAGCATTTATTATATGGTCTTTTGATGGAGGGAAAATCCTTTTCATCAAAAATTTTGCGTGATATAGGTGTGACAAAAGAAGGGCTTCAAGAATTCTACAAAGAGCATGAAGGTGTCGAAATTTTGGGTGACATTGACTTTACTGCAAAGGTCAAACAAATGTTTTCTCATGCAGGACAACTTGCAAGGGCAACAGGTGTCACTCAGGTGACAACAGAACATCTGTTTTATTGCATGTTGCAAGACGGAGCGTCTATTGCATGGCATATTTTGCGAGGACACTACAAAGCGGACATGCACGATTTGTCTGAACAAATAAAAAATCAAGCCCGCTCTGCTAATGCAGCGGCTGACACTACCGGTCGTGGAATTAAGCCTCTTCCGGCACAACTCAAGGACTTAGGGCAAGATCTCACTCAAAAAGCGATGGAGGGAAAAATTGACCCGGTTATCGGGAGAAGCGAAGAAATTGAAAGAATTATTCAAATACTTTGCAGAAAAACAAAAAACAATCCTGTTCTGATTGGTGAGCCCGGGGTTGGAAAAAGTGCTGTTATTGAAGGACTTTCGCTTGCAATTGTTGAGGGAAGAGTTCCGGATTTATTAAAAGACAAAATTATTTTCACGCTTGAAATAGGAGCGCTGGTTGCAGGAACTAAATATCGAGGAGCGCTCGAAGAAAAATTAAAAAATGCCATTGACCTTATCATGAGCCAAAAAAATATTATTGTCTTTATTGATGAGTTGCACACTCTTGCGCAAGCAGGTTCAAAAGAGGGGGAAGTGACTCCTGCCGACATTTTGAAACCATATCTGGCAAGAGGTGAGTTGCAAACAATCGGGGCAACAACAACAGATGAATATCGAAAGTTCATTGAAAAAGACAAAGGGTTGGAAAGGCGGTTTCAGCCAATAACTGTTGCTCCTCCTTCAGTTGAAGAAACAATAAAAATACTTCATGGAATCCGAGAAAATTATGAAGCGTTCCACAAAGTTAAGGTGACAGATGAAGCGTTAGAGGCGGCAGCAAAACTCTCAGACCGCTATATTATGGACAGGTTCTTGCCCGACAAAGCAATTGACCTTATTGATGAAGCGATGTCAAGAGCAAAAGTCAATTCCTACACTGTTCCCCCAAGCATAAAAGAATTAGAAGAAAAGCACAACGAAATTGCCGCAAAAAAACAAGAGGCGATATTATCTGAGGATTTTTCAAAAGCAGGCAAACTTCGAGACGAGGGCAATAAAATACTTCAAAAAATTGAACAAATAAAACTGAATTGGTCAAAGAGTTCCGAGAGGGAATTTGGTGAAATAACGAGTGAGGACATTGCTCAAATTGTCGCAAAATGGACAAAAATTCCTCTGACAAGATTGACAGAAACCGAAAGTCAAAGACTCATCAACTTGGAAGAAATCTTGAAAGAAAGAGTTATTGGTCAAGATGAGGCAGTTGTCAATATTTCAAAAGCAATCCGAAGAGCAAGAGCAGGGCTAAAAGACCCGAACCGCCCAATCGGCTCATTCATATTCTTAGGACCGACAGGTGTCGGAAAAACCGAATTGACAAAAGCGTTGACCGAGGCGTTATTTGATGACGAAAGTGCAATCATTCGTCTTGACATGAGTGAATACATGGAAGCCCATTCGGTTTCAAAACTAATCGGAGCGCCCCCCGGATATATCGGCTTTGATGAGGGAGGGCAATTAACGGAGCAAGTGAGAAGAAAGCCCTATTCAGTTGTTTTGTTTGACGAAATTGAAAAAGGTCACCCCGATATTTTTAATGCACTACTCCAAATTCTTGATGACGGAAGATTGACTGATTCACAAGGAAGAAAAGTTTCTTTCAAAAATTGCCTCATCATCATGACGAGTAATGTCGGAGTGAGCGATTTGAAATTCAAAAAGAGTTCACTCGGTTTTGCAACGAGTGACGATGTTTCAAAAAAAGAAGAAGAGGCAACAAAAGACATTTTGATGAGAGCGCTTAAAAACAAATTTCGTCCAGAGTTCATAAATCGTGTTGATGCAGTAACAATTTTCAAACACCTCTCAAAAGACGACATCAAAAAAATAGCCATCAACCTACTACGAAAAACCGAAAAAAATCTTGGCGAGAAAAACATCAAACTTCAACTATCAAAAGAAGCAATGAATCACATCATCGAAAAAGGCTATGATGTTGAGTATGGTGCAAGACCGCTAAGACGAGCAATCGAACAAACCATTGATGACGCTATCGCCGAAAACATCCTAGACGGAACAATAAAAGAAGGCGACACCGCTTTGATTGATTTTAAAAACGACAAAATTACCGTTAAAACAAAGAAAAAATAATATATTTATTTGAACTTTGTCATGCAATGTAAGGAGGCAAATATGATTGAAGTAAAAACAACAATAGGGGAAGAAACTCATAAATATCTTTTTAGAATAAATTCCAAACCACACAGAATTTTCGCAATTCTTTCTCTTTGTTTTGCGGCAGTGTCAATTGTCGGGATTGTTCTCGCAGCCATTTTTGATTTCTACGAAATGTTTGTTGTTGTATTGTTTGTTATTGCATTTTTGTTATTGCTTGTTTGTCCCATAAGATTCCTAAGATTTTATCTTGCTCACAAATCAGCATATAAATCTGCACGAATTTTTGCGATAGGAAATCAAATTTATTATCGCTTTGAAGAAAATAAGATTTTTAGAGAGGCAACATCTAGCGAAAGTCATGTCACAGCAGAATATGAATATTCCTTGTTCTTTAAGGCAATTGAAACAAATTCGTATTTTATTTTGCAACTTTCAAATGCAAGCACTGACATAATCTTTCCAAAAAAAGATATAGTAACGGGAAGTGTTGAGGAATTAAAACAAATTCTTTGGAATCATCTTGGTGATAGATGTATCTCAAAAAACATCAAATAAACTAAGTATACTAGACATACTATGGAGAAAAACATGAAAAAAGATAATTTTAAAAACAATCCAATTTGCAAATCACTAGGCATTAAATACCCGATTTTTCAGGGGGCAATGGCTTGGATTTCGGATGCTGAGTTGGCGGCGGCGGTTTCTAATGCCGGTGGCTTAGGGATAGTTGCCGGCATGAATTCCAGTGCCGAGCAGTTAAAGAAGGAAATTGAAAAGGCGAAGAAATTGACGGACAAACCGTTTGCTGTCAATATAATGCTTGCAAGCCCTCATGCTGAAGAAGTTGCACGCCTTGTCATCACAGAAGGCGTGAAAGTCATAACAACAGGAGCAGGTAATCCTTTGAAATATATGAAGTCATGGATAGACGCAGGAATAAAAGTTATTCCGCTTGTTCCTAGCGTTTCGTTTGCACGCCTTGTTGAGCGGGCAGGCGCTCATGCTGTTGTCTGCGAAGGTTGTGAGGCAGGCGGTCATATCGGCGAGTTGACGACAATGGTGCTTGTTCCTCAGATTGTTGACGCTGTTTCGATTCCTGTTATTGCGGCGGGCGGTATTGCAGATGGCAGGGGAGTTGCGGCGGCATTTGCACTGGGTGCTGTCGGTATTCAAGTCGGGACTCGCTTCCTAGTCGCTTCTGAGTGTAATATTCATCAAAACTACAAAGACCTTGTTATCAAAGCAAAAGACATTGAAACAATGGTCACAGGCAGAAGAACAGGGCATCCCGTTAGAGGTTTCAAAACTGCTTTTGCAAGAGAGTTCACAAAAATTGAAAACAACCCCGACATAACTGACGAGGAAATTTTCAAATTAGGCGGCGGAGCATTAAGAAAAGCCGCTCAAGAAGGCAACCTTTTAGAAGGCAGTTTCATGGCAGGTCAAATCGCAGGACTAGTTAAATATGAGCAATCATGCAAAGAAATAATCGAAGAAATCTTTGAAGAATATTCAAAAGTGGTTTTTCCGTATCAAAATTAATGATATGGGTATTACGCAACCTGCTTATATCTAAAAATATGATGAACAGGGGTTGATTGTATGGGCGGCATTCTGCCGCTCATATATATGCTATTGCCATAAATTGTCGTCTATATCCATTAGGTTGTATGATTGGATACCCTATATTAATAAATTAACAGCAAAAAAATGCAAGGTCAAAATCACTTCGTCCAAGAAGGTGTCAATCTGCAGAACGCTCATTTTTCGGGACGCCCAATAGCATCCCCTACAAAAATATCTCAAAAGAGACCAAAATTGTTCTAAATCTTATCTATAGGGATGCGCCCTCAGCGTCCCGCATTTTTCTGCAATTTATCACTCGCCCATACAATTTTTAAAACAACCTCTATTTTTATTGACATTATTTCAAAACTATATTATAATAAAAAAACAAGGATAGATGGTCGAGTGGTCTAAGGCACACGCTTGGAAAGCGTGCGATGTGAAAGCATCCGGAGGTTCAAATCCTCTTCTATCCGCCACCTATGACTTCACTATTGTCGTAGTGAAGTCCATCGAAAAGCAGTCCAATAGGGCTGTTTTTTGTATTTCAGGGGGTCTGTAAGATTTTATGAAAAATTCAAAAATCAAACAGCAGAGCGGACAAAATATGAGAATAAAGCGACACCGCCGCCAACCCCCAAAAAATGCTCAAAATACAACATCTGCGTCCGTTAGGATTTGAACTTTTTCGGGCAAATTTAGCCCATATTCAATCACTTTTACAATCCCACCCACAACTCAAACCACCACACGCATCTTTAACCGCCCTGTTCAGGCTTTGTCGCATTTGTTGCCTCACACTAGGAAAAGGATAGTACATACATAAACTTCGCCATGTTGAGCGTTTGTGAGCCTTTTCACAAATCAGCACAAATCCACAAAAATATACTATGATGGGTGCAAATATAGAAAGAAGTATATAAAATAGTTTGCTTTATCGACAAAATATGCTATAATTATATTTGGAGGTTTCCATGGGCGAAGCAAAACAAAGACTTTATACCTTAGCCGAGATGACTGAGTATTTACAATTAAGCAGAGAGAAAGTTCTTGAGCTTGTTCAAAAGGAAGGGCTTCCTGCACGCAAAATAGGAAAGCAGTGGCGATTTTATATTGAAGAAGTCGATGCTTGGATTAAGGAAAGCTGCAGTAGAGGAGGCAACTAAACAAAAGATGGCGAACATGGCGACAGAATTTGAATCATGGTTGAAAGCCAAAGGAGTAAAGAATTTTACGCCTAGTTTTTGTGTTGCAATCATAGATAAAGTTTCAAAGTATTCTGCTGAAAAAAACACATTGCAAGCTTTTGTGAAGTCGCCAACGGGAATTTTTGCCATTACTGATTGGAAGTTATTTAATCAACTTAGAGCTAAGCTGGCTGGAGATAAAGTATTCCGCATGATCGATAAGCAGACATACAAGGCATTCGATAAAGTTGGTAATTATTACACACAGTTTTTGAAAGATGTTGAGAGTGGGAGGTTCGAGTTAAGCGTAGAAGTAGCTGAAGATACGGAAGAGAGCAGTTCGCAAATAGAGTCAAGGGGCAGGACAATATCAGAGGCGGCAATTGAGGTGCTGAAACAAAGCCAGCCTCGCACGATAAAGCAAATCTACGAGATAATCGTAAAGCAAAACCTGTATGTTTTTAAGGCAGCTCAGCCGCTAGGAGTTTTGGCAAGCGAAATTCGTTCTCGTTGCGAGGGGGTGGAGTTGCCATCTCGTCAAGGGATGTTTCCTAGCAAATCATTTAGATTAGCAGGGGTCGTGATGGGCGAGCAACTATATGCTTTAGCCGATGCTGACGACAAGCGAAAAGAAGATAGTCAGACAACTGCGCTTGAGTGGAACGATGCCGTGGCAGAGGAGTTTAAGAGATTTTTATTGGCATCCAGCAAAGCCGAGGGAACTGCACAAAGCTACAAAAGCAATATGGGTTGGGTTGTTAGGAATTTCTCTGAGCAATGGGCTGAGGCTCAAAAGAAAGAGACCGATACTAAAGGCATATTTTATTTCATTGCAGCCGTTTCAAGTGATGAAAGATTTAAGGCAGCAAATATAACCGCACATAATCAATACAGCGCAGCAATGAATCAATTCCTGAATTACATCAACAATCGTGGCATGGTGGTTACTGACACAACTCACGGAAAAGTTAGTCGCCGCTCTTCTAAAAAAGAAAGAGCAGTCGGGAGTGCTAAGATTTTGGATTGGGGTAATCTTGAGTCGTTGGAGTTTACAAAACCATTTAGTATTAAAATTCAAGGCTTTTCAAAGACCGAGGACAAAGTTATTCCTATTAGTAGTTGGAAGCAGGTGCTAAGGAAATTGGCAAGAATCATATTTAGTGAGGGAATAGATATAGACCTTACAGACTTTACTTACTCGAAATCGAAAAGGGTTATTTTTGGATTTGGCGAGGAATCAGTTGATTATGCAAAAACTGTTTGCGAAGAAAGAGATTTTTGGGTTTGCTTAAATTGGAGTGCGGACAATTCGGTGGGAATTTGTAAAGAGCTGATGGATTATTGTGATATTTCATACGACAGCATTGAGGTCAGCTACATAGAGGGTGATTCTTCTATGGATGCTAGGGAAGTTGAAGTGACAATCGACATTAATAAAATAGCAATCAAAGAGAAAAAGGTAATTGACTTTATAGGCGAACACTTCAAAAGCGGAGTTAGGCTTGAAGCACTAGAGATAGCTGATGTAGTTGCAAGGTTAAATCAAGTGGAATTTGATTATGAAAGTGAAGAACACCTAAAGCGAATCTTGCGGAATAATTTATTCGAGATAGAGGGCAGGTATTTTCATATAAATTCATTACTAATAGGAGTTAGCATTGAGGAGATTTTGGAGACACTAAAGGGGTTTAGTGAAAGCCAAGCGACAGCATTATTTATGGGGCTTTCTGCTGGCAAACTAGAAGAGTCGAAAGAGAGTTTCAACGCTCATTGTTTAAAAGCCATAGATGACTTTAAAGCGGGATTAGGTAGCCAAAAATTAAGAGAGTTATTTAAGCAGAATTCAGGACACAATTCGCCAAGAGAATGGTCTAATGTTAACCGCACACCAATACTTGCATGTATTCCTGCACAAGAAAAAGCAAGTGCAAAAGAAGTTTTTGCAGTCTTTGATGAGTCAATACCGAGCAAAGTGCAAATTGATAATGCGTTGGCATATTTGCAAAAAGCCTCATGGTGGAGTATTGTTTCAGACAGAAGAATGGTAGAAATCAAATTTACTGAAAGAATTATTGGCAAATATAAAGGCGTCGTAACCCCAAACGAAGTCAGAGATCATTTGCAAAAAGTTGGTATTGAACCATACCAATGGAGTGAGGATGTGGAAGTTCGAGAGGAAATTATAAAATTAGCGAGCAAGAGCTACGCAACTAATGGTGCTAAAAAAGCAGTATCTAAAATAGAAAGTTTTAGCGATTTGGCAGAACTGAAAAAGTATCTTAAAAAACTTATTGAGGAAAACATTGAAGTTGGGGTTTCGGTGTTAGACGAGGAATAGATAGATGATAAAGCTAGACATTAAATCGGCAATTGAAAGGGTCAAAAAAGACCTAAAAGGCAAAGTGCTTTTTGTGAATGCAGAATCGCAAGAGGATCTTCTTGAATTGCAGACCGCATTGAGTACATTGGATGTGGTTAGATTGTCTAGTTTTTTCTCGAATAAAAACGACATGCCAGATTTGCCTGCAATTGAGGAAAGGTTGAAAAATGTAAGTAGAAATACAGTTGCGTTAGGCTTGTTTTCGTTTTTTGCTTTTAGAAAAGGAGCGTATGGCATAATTGAACAGCTCAATAAATACGGACGCAATCAAAGCGGAATTGTATTTGTTTCTTATGGGCTTGAAAAGGTTTTTGAGAAGTTTAATGACCCGCGCATCAGTCCTAATATAATTTGCGTAGATAGTGGCAATACGGCAAGTTTACCAGTTATTACGATGGTAGCCACAAAAACAAAGGGGGTGCTGGGTTCACTTAAAAGTTTTTTTGAACAATTAGAGGATAAAGGCATTCACGAAGCAGCAGTTTATTCACCGAAGAACAAGCCTCAAGCATTTGAGAAATTTTGGTTAGTGAAAAACGAGAAAAGTGGTTTTGAAAAATTAAAGACAGGGCTACAGTTTATTGAAGAACGATGGGGAGACCAAGAGCAGTGGGATTGGTTGCATGAGCAAAAAGGAAAACTGCTAAAACTGACAGAAATCAAATCTAAGATTAAAAACTGGAGCGAACTTGAAGAAAATGACAAATGGTTGTGTTTCATCTCGGCGAAAGCTGTTGCGGACTGTTATATTAAGCGTGCCGCAGACGCAGCAAGCAGCACAAAGGAGTTCGTGAACAATATCTATAATTATCTGCTTGAACTAGAAAAAGGCGATTCCAAATTCAAAGAGTTTTATGCTGAGAGAAAAGATTATATATGTAGAATAAAAAGTGATGAACACACATTAGCTTATTTTAGATTAGTGAGAGCTAAAGATGGCGAGAGGGTGCATTATTTAACTGACTTATCTCAAGTTGAACGAGAGGGAATTATTGAGTGGATTAGCGAAAGCAAACCAGCGATTAGAGAGCTTGCAAATATTCTAAAAGTGGGCTATCCTATATTGCATGAATACTTGGCAGATTATGTTTTTGGCAATCAGATACTAGATGAGTATTTCAATGGTGCAGGATACAAATATTATAAACTGCTAAACTCAATTGATGATGTTTTTATAGCAAGAGTTGACAGGGTAGCAGAAGAGAAATCGTATGGTCTGTTTGACACGATTCACTCGGTGGTCAACAGTTTGCCAAGTAAAAATGTCGGCAAATTATGGTTAGATGCATTAGGCATAGAATACGCAGCTTTCATTAAATGCAGAGCTAAGGCTCATGGCTTGAAAGTTAAAATTAGTCCAGTTAGAGTGGGATTACCTACAACCACATATTACAACAAGGATTTTTTGGTAGCAAGCGGTTTTAGTACGAAAGATGATAAGCTTGACGATATTAAGCATGCAAAGGCTGTTAATGAGCGATTTGAAAAAGTAGCTACACCAATTTATTTGACAAGAGAGCTAGAGGTTATTGATGAACTCGTGAAGTGGATAGCCACACAAATAAAGAGCGGAACTGTTTCAAGTTATGCACTGGTTTCAGACCACGGGGCATCAAGATTGGCACTAGTTTATAAAAACAGCACAAAGGCGATAGCAATAGAAAAGAATGGCGATGCAGACATGAGATTTGCTCCATTGGGCGTGGTTGACCAATCAAAGCATTCACAGCTGACCGCTGATGAAAACGGCTTTCATTGCGTAACGAACTATGACTTTATAAAGGGTGGCAAAACACGCGGAGTCGAAGTGCATGGTGGAGCAACGCTTGAGGAAATAATTGTACCTGTAGCAGTTTTTGAATTAGAACAAAAGATAGATATTACATTTAGCCCTAAAAAGAAAACACTAAAACTTAAGCAAGGTACATTAGAAAAGTTTACGCTTGCATTATCTTTAGAGAATCAGGAAGTCTTTATAAGAGTAAATGAGAAAGTGGTAACACCGATATTGGTGAAAGGCAGCTCATACGAGTTTAATTTGCCTATAGAAAAGGTTGGGGATTATGAGGCGATAATTTTTGTCGACAACCAAGAGGTAGGAGTAAGCTATATTAAAATAGAAAGCAGTTTAGCTAAAGAAGCTGACATGGGTATTTAAGGAGAACCAATGGACAATACAGTTATAAAACTTAGAGAACATTTCGCCGACATGGTCGTTTATAAAGACTTGTCGCAGAGCAACTTTTTTAAGGCTCTTTCAATCCCTTCATTTTTAAGGGATTGGATTGTCAAACGTTTTCAAAATGACGAGGGCTATTTTGATGAAGAGGCAAAGAAAGCGGCAACTGAATTTATTAGCGCACATTTGCCAAAGCCAAAGGAGTTCAAGAAGATAGTAAATAGAATCGTTAATGATTTTCAACAAGTGAAGCTCTTAACTCGCATCACCACAAACATATCCATCCACACGGGCGAGATAACTTTTAACTTGCCAGATTATGCACTTTTGGATAAGGAGACAAAAATCACCCAACACATGTGGGATGATTATAAAGACGATTTGTTAGGAGTTGAAGACATTTGGGGTATAGTAGAGCTGGGTTATTTGCCGGGCGATGAAACTCAAAAAGGAGAAGCGAAGAAAGGTAAGATAACCCTAAAAAGTTTTAAAAAATTCCAACCATATACGATTGACCTTAATGAGTTTAAAAATGCAAGACGACATTTTACAACGGAGGAGTGGATCAATGTTTTGCTTGGGGCAATCGACTACAATCCAGAGGGTTACGATGAAAAAATTCATAAAACCACAATGCTTTCAAGGCTATTACCATTTGTAGAGAAAAGGGTAAATCTTATAGAGCTAGCACCTAAAGGAACTGGTAAAAGCTATGTCTTTGGAAACATCGGTAAATATGGCTCAATAGTAGGCGGTGGCACAATATCAAGAGCGAGAGTTTTTTATAACAAGTCGAAAGAAGAGCCGGGCATTATTTTTTATAATGACTTTGTTGCTTTTGATGAAATCCAGACGCTCACGCTACATGATGCTAAAGACCTAGCAAGTGCATTCAAGACATATATGGAATTCGGCGAGTACCAAGGTGATGCATTTCAAGGTAGTAGTGATTGCGGAATAGTGTTCTTAGGGAATATCTTAAAAGATAGGATGAATGAATACGACCCAACGATGCTTCATGAGCTACCGTCATTGTTTAAAGAAAGTGCATTTTTAGATAGATTACACGGATTTATAAAGGGTTGGGATATTCCAAGAATGAATGATAGCCTAGCAATGAAAGGTTTCGGATTAAATTCAGAGTATTTCACCTCAATCCTAAATATGCTTAGAGATGACGCATCTTATAGGCTAATCGTAGAGGGGGTTTTGGACATTCCTAAAAAAGCCGATAGGCGAGACTCCGAAGCCATTATTAGGATAGCAACAGCATTTACTAAATTGCTAATGCCGCATATTAGAGAGGTTAGTGACATTGACTTAGAGGAGTTTAATACCTATTGCTTAGGGCCAGCAATAGAGATGAGGGCAATTATTAAATATCATATGGGCTTGATTGACCCTAAGGAATACGGCGGCAAAGATGTCCCTGACATCAAGGTGAAGCAATGAGTGCAAAGGTAAAAAATTGTTCGATGTGCGACAAGCAAAATATCGAAAAAAATGAAATAGGTATTTGCCAAAAGTTGTTAGGCAGAAAAATAACCAAGTTTTTTTGCCTAGTATGCTTGGCGAGTTATCTAGATACGACTATTGAGGCACTAGAGGAAAAGATAGAGTATTTCAAAGAGCAAGGGTGCGGATTGTTTTAAGAATGAGACGGAGGCAAAATGGATTTAAAGAAAATGCTAGAGGATGCCTTCACGGGAGCGGGGGTAGTCAATATTGAAAAGCCAGAGTTGAAAGAGTGCTACATAGCCTACTTTGATATTCTAGGATACAAGAGCCAAGTAGCCAAAGATCCACAAGGTACATTGGACAGGGTTTATAATGGATTCAATTTTGCTAAGAATAGGGTCGGCATTTTCAATGGCTTATTGACCTCAATTTTTGGCAACACTTCCGAAGTCAAGAGGAGAGTTTTTTCGGACAATATTGTTATGGCGGTAAGCACCGAGGAGGCGACATCGCAAAAGATTATATTTTTCTTAGAGCAAGTAAGAGAGCTGCAAATTCAATTTATGCACCAAGGCTTTTTTGTAAGAGGAGCAGTAGTAAAAGGCGATATTGCCATTAGTGATGAATTTGTTTTTGGCGAAGGGTTAGTAAGAGCAGTAGAGATGGAGGAGGCGAATCGGCATCCTAAGATAATAATAGACAAAGTTGTTTGGGACGATATTCCTAAAAAGCCGATACGACCGCATGATGAAAAGCTGCTGAAATACCTAGAGTTTATTTCTACCAAAAAACTGTCTGAGTTAGCGGCAGAAGACCCAGAGGAAGTTGTCAAAGCGATAAAAATATTGCCGCCCATAATAAATAGCATTTTTTTGGACGCAGCGATTTATTTGCCACCGCTGACTGGTGCGGAGCAAGCAAGGCAAGACTTTGTTGATGCAGCAATAAAATATGCAGAAAACAAAGAGCCAACAACTGATGACTTAGTAAATATTTACCTGATGATACAGCAATATGCAGGCACGGCATTGCAGATGGAAGAGAGAATTTTGGCTGTAAAAGATGCCGACATGATTCAACTTTTTCAAGAGTTAGTGAAAAGCCTAGTTTATATGGATGCTGATAAAGTCTACTGCATAAATTACTTGTGGCTGTTTGACCCCAAGAGCGGGCTAGCGGTAGATTCGCAAGAGGTAATAAAAAAGGCAGAAAAAGAGTTTGGAGAGAAGTCCATTGTAGCCGATGAGACTAAAAAATTACATTCAGGCTTTCGTGAGCAATTTTTGCAAGAGAACCTAGTGGCACATAGAAAGCTGGTAATCGAACTGATAGAGATTGCTTGCACATTAAAAGGCATTGACCAAAGCAAACTAGAGGACGAGGCGGTAAAGGAGAAGATAGATAGGAGGCTGAGTCTGCAAGCAAAGGCAAGATGGGCAAAAGAATATCATAACTTTGTCGCTAGAGAAAACGGCTTTGAGAATTTAGTAATAACCTGCAAGGGCAAGCCAAACAAGAAAACAAGCATTTGCATTAAGCCAAAAGGAACTTCATTTGAGATAAAAGAAAACTAGATAACAAGACCGCTCACCGAGAAATTGGTGGGCGGTTTTTTGTTGTCGACAAAATTTGCGAAAAAAATTTTTCAAAATATACAAAAATCGTTTGACTCGGGGTTTTAATCTATGTTATTATAATGGGGCAGATTGCTCCACAAAAGGGAAAGCCAAAACTATGAGAGTTAGGAATAAAGATAAATACGCCGAGATTGAAAAGGCGATAGACGAACTGTTCTTTGAGACAGGTCGTCCACCAAGTACCCGAGAGATAGGGGATAGGATAGGGATGCCAAAGGGGACACTAGCCCGCTATATGGGTTGGATGCGTGAAGAGGGGGTAATAGATTATGCAGATGGAAAGTACCGAGGCGTAAGCACCGACAAAATAAGCAAAGCCAAATCAGGAGTTAAATCGATTCCCGTTGTAGGCACTATTGCTTGTGGCACACCAGCACTAGCAGAAGAAAACATAGATAGCTACATTAGCATATCGACTGAGCTACTAGGTAGAGGAAACTTTTTCTTTCTTAAAGCGTCAGGCGACAGCATGATAGATGCAGGAATAGATGATGGCGACTTGGTGCTAGTCAAAGAACAGCAAGAAGCCCATGAGGGCGAAATAGTGGTGGCACTAACCGATGAGGGCGAAAACACCCTCAAGAGGTTTTATAGAGACCCCAAAAAAAGAAAAGTGATATTAAGACCAGAAAACCAAAAGCACGAGGACATTATAGTCAGCGATTGCAGAATACAAGGAATAGCGATAAAGGTGCTAAAAGACCTGCGATGACTCTTTAGGAGGGAGTAAAATAAGAAAAATTTATGAGAGACCTAGTTTGTTTAAAATGCAAAAAAGAACAAGATGTCATTTTAGAGACATCAAGCAGGGCGATAGTTAAATGTCGCTATTGCGGAGCTAAGCTGAGAGCCAGAACTAACAAAGATGGCAAACTGAGCATGGAAGAGATGGCAGAGGATATTGCCATTAGTAGCTTAGTTCCCAAAGTCAAACCTAGTGGAGGCTAGACAAGCCCCACTCACTTTATTGATTTTGTCCGCTAGAAATCTAGCGTCAAAATATACAACACCCCATAATTTAATATTGCGCTCATGGCACATTCCGCCTTTCGCTAGGTGTTTCCCTACCATGAGAAGAGAGCTAGTCCAACAATCATGAGGCTTAGTTACTAAACCAGAATTTGCGCTCGTAATAAAAACGGCGATTGTCGAGAGACTTTGAAATGTCTGGGAACGAAGAAAGGCTAAGTAGCGATTGAACCCTTGCTAGATAAACCGATGGAAACCATTGGTCTATCTAGCATTTTTCATTTGCCGTGGAAAAGTAATCTCAATAGGTAGACAAGCCCGTTCCGTCAGTTTAGACGGAGCGGGCTTTTTTTCGTTATGCACTAAAATCCTTGCTCCGATTTCACCCAAAACGAAATCTTAGGAGGATTTTATAATGACAACAGTACATTTCAAGTACAACACGGACACAGGCAGATTCATCAGAGCAGAGGTATTTGCCAAGAAGAGACTAAAAGGCAACTGGATAGATGCTGAATTTACTGAGGCTCAAGCGGTAGGAGTTGAGGCAATGCAATTGCGATGCGACAGCAATGAGCGTAAGTTTCGCAAAAGGCAAGAGACCAAAATAAAACAATAGACAATCACACCAATAGTCAAAAACTTTTGTGATGTCTTCCAACTTGCTTGAAACATTATATGAGTAATAGCGCTTGAAAGTGCTGTATGCAAGAAAGTCATCATGGACTACTCGGTTATTTTTGCCTTTCAAGATAAGTTGCAGTTCCGGCTCAATCTCGATGCAATCTATGTTAACTTCTTTATTTCTTCTATAGCCGTTGTTTTTAAAATACTGTTTCAAAGCATCTATAATATCACCTTTGCCGGCACTTGGTTCTAAAATGGCATTAATCAATTCCACATTTAATCCCGCCACCATTTTATTAATCAAATGAGGCGGTGTGGGATAAAACTCTTTATTAAACATTTTGTTCTCCTAAACTTTTATTCGTCGTCGTCATCTTCGTCATCATTTTCTCCAAATTCATCTTGATTCTCTTCATCCATAACTTGGACTTTAGGAAAATATTCTTGTCTGCCATCCGGTAATCTCACGAGAACACAACTCTCATCATCGTTATCATACAAATCCCCGAGAATTTCTATTTCAGTGTATAATGGCAAATAGCCGTCTGTGCCGACATAATAACCTTTCATATGTGTTAACTTCTTGATTGATATTTTTGTATCAAAGTGCAATTTTATCGACCTTGATATTCATTGATTGATTTTTGCAACGCTATTTTTGCTAATTCTTTTAGATCTTGCGAAGTGTAAACAGCTATGTGTTTGTCATCATCAAAATCAATATCATAGACATTATCCCAATACTCATCATAAGTTCCGTCAGATTCCTTGTCGTGCTTTGATAATGTCCATGTCAATTTTCCGTCATAAACAGCAAGATAAACAGACCACTCATTTTCACGATAGAAACATAGTTGATACCCATCCTGTTTATCAATTTCTTGATTTTTGCGCACAAGTTGAATAAACTTATTAACCTGTTTTTTGTTGGCGTTTTTTTGCCAACCACTCCAATATTTTGATTTTTTCATATTCTATTCCTCGCTTTCAAACTCACCGCCAGTGCAGCCTTGTTTGATAAATTCTGTGATTTGTACCAACTCTTCCTCAGTCGGTTCAGTCCTGCTACCGATTTCAAAATCAATCTTAACTCTCCAAGTTGCTCTTGTTGATGGCGGACTTTGCAGCTCCATATGCTTATTGCAAAAATTATAAATTAAGCCCGCTGTAAAACATCTTCTTTTTTCCATAAAAACTCCTTTACTGCCGGCGTGAGCAGTTGCCGTTATTGGCTACACCTTAAAAATTAATTTTGTTCTTTGAGAAGAAGAAAAACTTCCCCCCTCAAAACCTCTTTAAATATTTTCTCGAGGCTTTGAGGGGAGGGAACATTTTCCGTCGGCTCATCGGGTATGGGAACAATAAAAATAAAACACTTGCAAAAATATTTGTAAAAGGTCTACCCACTGGATCGGAAAAACAAGAACGAAGTTCAAATTTGGAACAAATTTTTTTTCCGCCTTTTACAAATATTTTTGACAAGTGTTAACAAAAAAAGTTCCCATACCCGGAGCCAGAGGAAACAAAAAATTTAACCATAAAAAAAATAAAAAAACTTATGGAAAAAGTGTTGACAAGTGATATTATATGTGATATTATGTTAGTATGCTAAAGATATTATTCAATAAACAACCGCAAAAATATTTGAATAAAGTTCCAGATAATGTTTCTGACAAACTTATTAAAGCGTGTAATGGATTACTTACCGCTTCAGGTGACATAGTAAAACTTAAAGGAACTAATTATTATCGTCTAAAAATTGAACAATATCGGATAATATTCACATATGATAAAGAGTTAGAGCAAATACTAATTGAAGAAATAAATACACGAACAAATATAAAATACAGGAGGTATTCATAATGTTATTTGATAAAATTCCAGAAGTAGAGCCAGATGCAGAGGATATCAAAATGATATCCAAAATTAAGTCTCGCAAAGATAGAGACTACAAGACTTTAGAAGACATAGAGTTTAATGGCAAAATTTTAGTAAGAGTGCCAAAGACTTTGCATAAAGATTTAATTGTTCAGGCTCAACACGAAGGTGTGAGTTTAAATCAACTTATAGTTTATAAACTTGCAGGACAATAATTTGTTTTAAAAATCACAACTGAATAAAAAAGACAAAGAGGTTAGAGCAAAAATGCTTTAACCTCTTTATTTTAATATCTGTTGAAGTAATTGGATTTTCAATTTTTCGTCAATGTCTTTGTGCTTTGAGTTGCCTGTTAGATAGTCGACAGAGA
>WRAY01000004.1 GCA_009779975.1 Bacillota bacterium
ACCACCAACCACCAACCACCAACCACCAACCACCAACCACCAACCACCAACCACCAACCACCAACCACCAACCACCAACCACCAACCAATGATACTAACCATCGACATAGGCAACACCAACATCAAAGCGGGTGTTTTTAAAGATAACGAACTTATCGAGAGTTTCAAAGTAGCGGCACTTGCAAACAAAACAAGTGACGAGTATTGGGCATTATCAAAAGATATTTTAAGAGGAAGGGGAATTGATGTTCGGGAAGTGAAAGGTGCAATAATTTCTTCAGTGAACCCCAATCTTAACTACACTATTGAAAATCTTATTTCCCACAATCTCGACATAAAACCATTTATAGTGGGTGCCGGAGTAAAAACCGGAATGAAAATTCACTACGACAACCCAAGAGAATTAGGAACTGACCGTTTAGTAGGGGCAGTTGCAGCATATAATTTATATGGATTTTCTGTAGGGGCGCGCTCGCTGTTGGGTTCGGAACAAAACAGCGGGCGGTCATTGACCGCATCTAAAAAAAATCAAAACAACCATAATTTCTCATTAAATTCCCTCGTTCCCTTAATAACAGTTGATTGCGGAACGGCAACAACTTTCAACGCAATCAGTGAGAAAGGAGAGTTTTTAGGCGGAGCAATCAGTATCGGTCTCAAATCGTGTGCTGACGGTCTCTCGACTGCCGCCGCCAAACTTCCAAAAATTGAACTCTCACCCCCAGCAACAATCATCAATAAAACAACAATTTCAAACATGCAGGCAGGCGTCATCTATGGTTTTTGCGGAATGGTCGAGAGCATCATAATGAGAATGAAACAAGAGTTAGGAGGGCGTGCAAAAGTCGTTGCAACGGGAGGCCTAAGCGAAGTAATAAAAGGGCACACCAATATTATTGATGTTGTCGACAGGGCATTGACTTTGAAAGGATTGAACTATATATATAATCTTAACGCATAAATGCATATCACATAACGCATAACGACAGTCAAATTGTTTTTACTAAATTCTAACATTCATTATGCGGTGTGCGTTTAGCGTTATGCGTTGAATTTTTTTTACATATTTTTTTTCCCATTTACTCATAATACTTTTATTCAGCAACAACGCACAATGAACCGAAAAGTTATTTCTAACAATTTCTTTCATTGAGCGTTGACTGTTGAATAATATTCAACGCATTATGCGTTATGTGTTGAAAAAACTAGTTTAGAAATTTTCAAAAATTTATGTTATTTTATATGTTATTTTAGTTGACATAAATTGTGTAAAATACTACACTAGTCTATGATTGTAATTAATCTTATAATGCAATGGTGTTGTTTTAGTGCAAAAAACTAGAAAAAAACACCAAAAGAGTACCTAGTGCTCAAGATAAAGGAGAGATAAATCAAATGAAAAGAATTAGGCAAATGATAGCATTGATGCTGACCATGGTGTTAGCAATAGGCTTGCTTGTTGGAGGCGGTGTTTTGGCTATGGCAGACCCCGCTCCGAATTTTGGGGCAACAGTTATTACTCCAAATGAATTGACCATTCAACAAACAGCCGCTCTTGGAAGTTTTGTTCCTATTGGAGTGGAGTCTACTGCGAATACTCTTGACCTTGCGGAAGTTGCTAATGTCACAGTCACTGCGCCAAACGCAGAAACTGCACTGCTTTCAAGACAATACAGAGAAACAGTAAGTGATGTTCGTCACTATGATTGGGGCTTTTTTGCAACAATGACAGGTGTCTATAATGTTCGTTTTTCTGCCGGAGATGAGGCTTTTGACTTTAGCGTTCGTGTTAGCGCCGAAGGTGACTATGAGTTGAGAATTGCGCATGGAGGTGCTGCAATTCCATCGTTTTTAGCACATGGCGATGACATCTCTTTGGCAAGAGCAAACCTCTATTTCAGAGGAACTAGGCAAGGTGACGAATTTATTCGCTTGACTGAAGGCGTTGACTATGATTTGGAAATCCGCATCAACGGCCGCCCGATTCCTCGTGTTGACGGGAACTTGCCTGAGTATTATGAAAACGCTCAAGCAGGAACAAGAATAGTTGAATATGTTGCAAGACTTCGTGCTGAGAACGGACAACCTGTCGGCAGAGTTTTCACTCAGCAATTCACAGTTCGAGTTCAACACGGCTTTGAAAATGACAGCAATCCCTCGCTTTCAGTAGGAGCAGTTCCTGTTCATGCTTCAATCAACACAAGAGTCACTCTTCCGGCAGCAACCGGAACTGACACTTTTGATGACAGAGTTTTCATCCAAGTTCGTGTGTTTGACCCAAGCAACAATCCTGTCAGATTTCCTTCTTATGTCAACAGACATGGTTTTAACGAAGGCGGAAATCAAGCGAGAGATAATAACGGCAACCTTCTCTATACCGGAACAGATCCAAACCGCACTCCTGTTTTAACAGATATTATTGAGTTTGACAATGTTCACCATATGTATTTCTATCCGTCAACAAACGGAACCTACAGAGTTGAATTCACCGCAATCAATGACCAAGGAAGAACAAGTGCAACAATCACAAGAACTATTGAAGTTCGTGACAGAACTGCTCCGCTTCTTTATCATATTGATGAACACATGATTCCAAGAAACTGGGGACACAATGTTTTGGTTGCAAACCCTGACCAAAATGCACTTGTCAGACATGTTGCATTAAGTCCAACCGACAGAACAATCAGAATTCCTTTCCCTCACTATGTCGACAATGTCCTAGGGACAAGACCGATTGTTTCTTTCACAATCAGAGACACTGTCAACAACAGAAACATCTTGACAATCAACAATATCAATCACAGAATTTGGAACGAAACCTACAACAGATATGATGTCGGAACAGACGCAAGAGTTCAATTCCAAGCACAACACGCAACAAACGGTTGGGTTAATCCCGGTCACATTAACTGGATGTATTTCACTGATGACGGTTTTGATTTCAACTTCGATTGGTATCGTCCAAATCAAGCCGACGCTTCAGTTCGTGCCCCTGCCGGAAGATATGTCTTAACTTTCCAAGCAAGAGACATTCAACCAAACATCACAACACGAACCTATGACATCGTCCTTCATGAAACATGGACAGACACTCAAGTGCCCAGTATTGAAGAGTTCTCAACAGAAAGACTTGTGTTCTTAACTGATGAGGCAGTTTCTCATCAATTGCCGAATGCTCTAATCGTTGACAACGACGACAGATTGAACATTGTCTATGGGGTTGTTTTCCAAGACAACAACGGAAATCCTGTCGGAACAAGAGAAAGAGTTTATGTCGGTCGTGGTGTTCATAGAATTCACTATGATATCAATCTTGTTCTTGAAAACGGAGCAAACATTGAACTTTCTCAAAACTACTTGTGGTATTGGCCAAGAGGCTATGCCAGAAACTATGCAAACAGAGTTCCTGTTTCACTTAACGGTGTTTATCAAATGAGAGTTGTTGCAATGGTTGCTGACAGCGTTGGAAACACTGCAATTTGGGGCAACAACAGATCTCGCAATAGTGCCGGTGTCATGGAAGACAGAGATCATGGAACAACAATTGAATTTGTCATGGCAGGCAGAGTTCAAGCGGCAGTTGACCTTGACATTGACTATAGCGGCTTTAACTACTACTATCAAGACCCTGTTGATTATCCATCGTTCCCTGTGAGACAACAGGCAGAACTTGGAAGACTTGAGTTTAACACCGGAACTTCGTTTGACTACAGAAACTTTAACGGCTTTGAACTTGTTCTGCGTCAAGACGGCAGTGACAGACCTATTCCTTTTGATTTCACAACTTGGACAAGAAGAACAGGTCCTGCTGATGACCCAAACACAACAGCAACAGTAGTTGTTGAAAACATTGCTTTCACTCCCGGTGCCGACGGTGAATACACTTTGACTGCTCGTGCATTTGACATCACCGGAAGAAGCAAAGTTCAAGTGTTTAGATTCCATGTCGGTGCTAATGGAAACGGAACTCCCCCTATCGTAGGGCATTCTTCTCCGGGACTTCCAAGAACAGGATATATTCATGTGACTTATAGGCTTTTGCATGAAAGAGCACCTTTTAGTGAATTCTACGACGATAGTATTGAGCCTTATATCGTCAGAGAATTCAAAGACGCAGGACACTTCAGCCTCATGGGACTGGAACTTACTGCTCTTTCTGCGACAAGAACAATGCGTATCACAACCGGCTACAGAGCGGCTCTTCATGGTGATTTGCCTCATGAAGTTAGACCGGGTCACGCCGGATGGCGCAGACTTGGGCTGACAGACGAGTTCACTGCAACCGAGACAGGAAATCTTGTCTTTGCATTGCAAGGCGCTATGCCGACCTACAACTATGTTATCGTTCGTGACAGGTCGGGAGATGACTTGAGAAACTATGAAACAGACGATTTCATCAACCACAGAGTTGTTCTTCCTCAAATCGTTGCTCACGCTGAACATGTGAATGCGCTTGATATAAGAGTTGAAATCAATCATCAAAGCAGCATCAGTCCTCTTATTGTTCAAGAAGGGGTTTGGGAAAATCTCTACAGAGTCGGCGATACTCTTCATGGCTACAGAGTTGTTGACGGAGTTCGCTCTGCAACAAGCGAAGAACTGGAACGCTCTCAAGCCGTCAGACATCGTGGAAATTCATTCTCATTCGAGCCGACTGAAAACGGTGAATTCACTATCACTTATATTGCAACAGTCGGAAGTTTGCCTGAAGTAAGACAATCTTTCAACATCAGAGTCGGAGCAATCACTCCTCCTCACTTCAATATTGTCGGAACTCACCAAGGTCTCAGACAAGGAAATGAATTCAGGTTCTTGCCTTTGGAAATTATCGGTGATGATGATGAAGAAATAACTATCACAAGAAGATTAATCTCTCCTGCGGGTAACCATATTTATGATTTTTCAACAATTACGACAGACACTGATTTCTTAACAAGAGTAAGTGCTGATGAAGAAAATCCGTTTGAAATCAATGAAACAGGTAACTTTGTTGTTGAATACACCGCAATCGACCGTCACGGCAACCGTTCTTATATAAGAAGAACAATCACTGTTACCGGAGATGGACCTTCAGGCGGAGGACCGCTTCGTGTTCTTCAAGTTGTCCTAATCATTGTTGGTTCGCTTCTAATTGCCGGTGTTCTTCTTTATTTCGTTCGATACAGAAAAGTTAAAGAAGTTCCGAAAGCAAAAGTAACAGAAACTGAAAAAGAAACAGAATAACATTAAATTCAAAACTCTTAAAGCGGTTCTGCCTTATTGAACCGCTTTAATTGTTGTTTGCAGCAACGAACGCATAACGATTGAATTAATTAAAGCAGTACTAAAATTTGATATAAAAATGATTTTTTGTTTTGCGTCATTGCGAGAATTTGCAAAGATATTAGTTGTGAAAGGCGGGGGAGCATTATTGCAAATTTGAAGCAATCCGGTTAAGAGAGTTGAAAGAAAATCATTCTCTCCGCTGTCATAACTGATTGTTTCTACTTTGCGGGGCAACTCCCTAGTTCTCTCTCATCTAACTACTCCACAAAACCTCGCAATTACGAGTTATCTCATTTTGTCATTATTATTCAGCACGCTCTGAATTAATTTTAAATATTTTATTTTTCGTCATGCGCTAAAAACCATGAACATAACACTAACAATCAAAGATTTCTCTAGTGAGAAATTATCCGCATTCATAAACACTGTCGAAAAGGCAAGCGAATTCAAAAGGCTTGTCCACTTTTCGCATGACGAAAAGAGCCACTTCGATCGCTTTGGCTACACCTCTAAAGAAGGAAAGTTGAGCATAGTTTTCGACACAAAAGCACGCCTTTTAACCCTCACGGCAAGTGAGATGATAATCGAAAAATTCAAACCAAAACTTGAACTCCTTGAAAATCTTCCAACTCATCACAAATCAACTCTTCCGCAAGAAAAAAAGCCAACCCTTCCTCAGAAAAAACCTCAAAGTTTCCCTCAAGAGAAAAAGTCAACTCTCCCTCAAACACCTTTTAAATCAACAAAGGAAATAGTAGTATCAAAAAAAACAATCCTCTGCGACAAAGAAAACCTTGGCAACAATCCAACAGAAGTTGTTAAGGGAGTGGGATTAACAACACCGAAAAAAAGAAACGACAGCAAACCCATAGGTGTTGGCAATATCCGACCGCCTGTTAGTGCCGCAACGAACAACGGGCGGACAATGCTAGTCACAAACACTGCTCAAAAAACAGCAGATCACCAACCGCCAACTGCCCAAAACACTCCCGAATATAAAAACGGCTTTTCACTAAAAAATTATCCTCCCGAAAAACTCAACTCAGCGCTTGATAAAATCAAGTTGTTAAAAGGTGTTTTTGTTCGAGTTGACTATGCAACCCAAGACGCAACTTCCTACACTATCAGTGACAACAAAAAAAACCGCATCTACTTAAGATACGCTGTGAAAAACAAGTCACTCCAAATCCAAGGAAAGGCATCCGACCTCTTTAAAGAGATTCAACTAATAGTCTATAAAGGCACTGACTACAAAACCGCCGTTTCATCTTATATTCAGCAAAAGCAATCAAGCGAAGATGAATGGACAGAGGATGGCAGAGGTGCAGGGACGGACACTGACCGCCCGAATAAAAAAATTATCAACCACCAACCACCAACCACCAATCACCAGCCGCCAAAACCAAAACCACCAACCCAGTCTGCAACAAACATTGAAAAGAAACTAAAGCGCCTAATTCCAAACGCATTTGACTATCTTAGTGAGCAATCAAAAAAAGAATTTACATTCGCCCTTATCGACATCCACAGCGAACTGACAAGACTTAGTGACTACTCAGGTCTTCTCGTTTCGCCTTATCGCGGACTGGAAAGGCTTATCTATGATTTGCAGCAAGTAAAAGACATCAATGTCAAAATGATAGGACAAGGTTATGAAAAGAACGATGACGGCTCGTATACTCTCAAATTCGGATATCGCAAAAAAATCGATAGTTTAGTCTACAACGAAGTTATGTCAGCACTTTATTCCGAATACTTTGAAAAACGCAACTTCTATCTCCACTCCGACAACACTCTCTTAGGAGAACATCGCCGAATAAGCGAAAAAAGCGATGCCAAGAAAATCTTTGACAACCTTTTAACTCTCATTGACTACAATTGCAAAAAACTAAAAGAAATTGGGGTAGGAATAAAATAATATAGAGGGGGGGGGCTTATTGTTTATAAGGCATACCTAAATGAAGTTAGCAAAAGCGTGTTGAAATCGGATATGTCGGACGAAAAACTGTAGGGGCGGCATTCTGCCGCCCGCACAATGTTATTCGTTGTTCACGAACCACCATCAAATAACGAACCAACAAAACTGTCACGGGGACTGACTCACTGACACGAAGAGCCCCGAAGGGGTTGAGGCAATCCCTTGCCTCAATCAGAGTGTCTGTCCCCGTGACATGAAGTGGGTAATTCGGATATCAGCCAGACACTACGGGGGCGGGTCAGTGACCGCCCGCACAATGTTGCTTGTTGTTCACGAACCACCATCAAATAACGAACCAACAAAACTGTCATGGGGACTGACTCCTTGACACGATAGTGCCCCGAAGGGGTTGAAAAATCTTGCATTTTTCAATCAAGGTGCCTGTCCCCATGACATGGAGTGGGTATTTAGGTGTGCCAAAAAAATTACTTGACGGGGTGAGCAACGCGAACCCGAAAAAAATAACAATATATTGTTGAATTATTTAGATACGCATTGTCACCCTTGCAAATGCTTTTAAAATGAAAATCACAACCATTTGTTTTTATATTGCATAGCATTTTACTTTTTACTCCTTACCTAAAATTTTATGATAATTCTCGGAATTGATCCCGGTTATGCAACTCTTGGCTTCGGGGTGATAAAAAAAGAGACAAACTCACTTGTCCCGATTGAATATGGTGTTGTGACAACTCCAAAGGACGAGAGTTTGCCTGTGCGGCTTGCGATGATTGATGAAAAAATCACTAAACTGCTCGCAAAACACAAACCCGATGCAGTCGCTTTGGAAGAATTATTTTTCGCTAAAAATGTGAAAACAGGAATTCAAGTTGCTCAAGCAAGGGGAGTTGTCGCAGTGTGTGCAATAAAAGCATGCGGAAACCTCTTTGAATACACCCCCCTTCAAGTAAAGCAGGCACTAACCGGAAACGGCAGAGCCGACAAACACCAAATCCAATTCATGACAAAAGCAATACTAGGACTAGAGTGTATCCCTCGTCCGGACGATGCCGCTGATGCCCTTGCTGTTGCAATATGCCATGCAAACACGAATGACTACTCGAAACGATATTTTTAAATTACAAAGGACAGTGGACAAAGGACAAATAAGGACAAATTAAATAATTAACATTTGTTCTCTGTCCACTGTAATTTGTAATTTATTTATAATAGAAGCAAACCAAAGGTTGGTTTGCGACAACCTCAAAAGGTATAAAGCCCCGACGCTTGCGTCGGAAGGAAACGCCGAAGGCGTTTCGGGTGTAGGGCTTGCCCTGCGGTTTATTACCTTTTATTTTGTAATTTTATTTATTATGATATCCTTACTTAACGGCACAATCGCCAATATCTCAGAAAACTCTCTCATAATCGATGTCAATGGTGTCGGCTATGAGGTCTTTTGCACAGGTTCATGTTTGACATCTTACTCAGTGGGTGACAATGCAAAAATTTTCACTCACACCCGTGTCACACAAGACGACATTTCTCTTTTTGGTTTTTCTTCAATCCAAGAAAAAAACATGTTTCTCCGCCTTATTTCAATTTCAGGGATCGGTGCAAAAGTTGCCGTCAATGTCCTCTCATCAATGT
The DNA here is from genome assembly GCA_009779975.1 of Bacillota bacterium. Lineage (GTDB taxonomy): Bacteria > Bacillota > Clostridia > Christensenellales > Pumilibacteraceae > WRAY01. Next base: position 8,834 of record WRAY01000004.1, read on the forward strand.
CGGTTGCGGACTTATCAAAATTCGTAACATTCGGTGACACAACCAACATTTCCCGAATTAAAGGCATAGGAAAAAAAACAGCGGAAAGAATTGTTCTGGAGTTGAAAGACAAAATATCGGACGAATTTAAAACTGTATTGCCTGAGAGATTAACTCAACAAAACATAGACACCGACGATGAGGCAGTAATTGCACTCATCTCTTTAGGCTACTCAAAGTCCGACGCAATTAGATCAATTGCTAAACACTTTGTTGAAGGAGCAACAACAGAAGAACTCATCATGAAAGTCTTGAAAGGCTAAAAAAAGAAGTAAAAAGTGAGGTCAAATTATATACGCCTTCGGCTAGATTCTTCACTTCGTTCAGAATGACTCGCTTTTTAATTTTGTGTCATCCTGAGCGAAGCGAAGGATCTAGCGATAGCGTAAAAATGTCACGGGGACTGACTCACTGACACGAAGTGCCCCGAAGGGGTTGAGGCAATCCCTTGCCTCAATCAGAGTGCCTGTCCCCGTGACATGAAGTGGGTATTTGGATGTCAGATAGACACTACGGGGGGCGGTCAATGCCCGCCCGAAACAAAACTATAAAACAAACAAAACGGGCGGTCAATGCCCGCCCCTACAAATCCACTAATTATTAATCGTCAATATGGAAAATCGTTTCATCACCCCCTCAAAAAAAACAACCGATGCTGAGTTGGAAAACTCACTTCGTCCAAAGTCTCTTGAACATTATGTTGGTCAAGAGATGTTAAAGTCGAACCTAAAAGTTTTCATTGAGGCGGCAAAAGGAAGAGGTGAGCCTCTTGACCATGTTTTGCTATATGGTCCTCCGGGTCTTGGCAAAACAACTCTTGCTCACATCATTGCGAACGAAATGGGGGCAGCATTTAGGATAACAAGCGGTCCTGCAATCGAAAGGGCTGCTGACCTTGTTTCAATCTTAACAAACCTAAATGAGGGCGATGTTTTATTTATTGACGAGATTCACGGACTATCTAGGGCGGTCGAAGAAGTTTTGTATCCTGCGCTTGAAGATTTTTCTCTTGACATTATCATCGGAAAAGGACCTGCTGCAAGAAGCATGAGATTGGCTTTGCCTCGCTTCACGCTGGTTAGTGCAACAACAAGAGCAGGACTTTTGACAGGACCTCTTCGTGACAGGTTCGGAATAGTATGCCGGCTTGAGATGTATAACAAAGAAGAACTCTCTCAAATACTTCGCCGCTCAAGTTCAATCCTAGGACTTGAAATGAACGATGACGCATGTCTTGAACTCTCGTCAAGATGCCGCGGAACTCCGAGAATTGCCAATCGAATTCTAAAAAGAGTAAGAGATTTCGCCCAAGTTAAAGGGAAGGGGGTTCTTGATTTGGAAATTGCAAAGCATGCCTTGAGCCTTTTGGATGTTGATGAAATCGGACTTGACACAATCGACAGAACTTTTTTAAAAACAATCATCGAAAAATTTAACGGCGGTCCCGTCGGCTTAGACACTCTCTCATCCTCAATCAACGAGGACTCAGGAACGCTTGAAGATGTTGTTGAACCATATCTTATGCAACTGGGCTTCATCGCCAAAACCCCAAGAGGAAGGGTTGCGACAATGCTCGCCTATAAACATCTGGGAATTACTCCAAAAGGCAACGCTCAAATAACATTTGATGACATGGAAAAATAAATTACAAATTACAGTGGACAAAGGACAAAGAAGGACAATTTAATTTATCAACATTTGTAATTTGTAATTTTAAAGGATACTCAATGAACAAATCTGATTTTAACTACCACCTTCCAAAGGAACTAATTGCCCAAACTCCTATTGAGCCGAGAGACCACTCTCGTCTTTTGGTTTATAATCGTAAAACCGATAAAATTGAGGACAGGCATTTCTATGATATTGTGGACTATCTTAATGAGGGAGATGCGTTAGTCATAAACACAACAAGAGTTCTTCCTGCCCGCATTTTCGGGACACGAGTGTCTTTTGTCGGGATTTCCAAAGAGGAACAGACTGCTCGAGAGTGTGCTAAATCTAGTGAGAAAACAGGCGCTCATGTTGAATTTCTTCTCCACAAACGCATTACAATGGACACATGGCACATTCTTTCAAAGCCTGCAAAAAGAGTAAAGACAGGCGATGTTTTCACATTCAGCGAAAAACTAAAAGCAGAAGTTTTGGAAGAGTTGCCCGACGGCGAGCGAAAAGTCAAATTCATCTATGACGGAGCATTCGAAGCGGCACTCTCTGAAGTCGGTCAAATGCCATTGCCGCCTTATATCACAAAGAAACTGGAAAATAAAGAACGCTATCAAACGGTCTATTCAAATCAAGAGGGAAGTGCAGCGGCACCTACCGCCGGACTGCATTTTACTCCCGAACTAATGCAGAAACTCCGTGACAAGGGCGTTAATTTTGTTGAAGTTCTTTTGCATGTCGGACTGGGAACATTTTTGCCGGTAAAAACCGACAAAGTCGAAGACCACAAAATGCACGAAGAATACTTTGAAATAACCGAAGATGCTGTTGAAAAAATTAATAAAGCCAAACAAAACGGCAAAAAAGTAATAGCACTTGGAACAACTTCTGTCCGAGTCTTAGAAAGTGTTGCAAACAACGACGGAACACTCTCGGCAAAAAACGGTTTCACGGGAATATATATTTATCCGCCCTATAAATTTAAAGCGGTTGACGCATTGATTACCAATTTCCATCTCCCTGAAAGCACCCTTATCATGCTAGTTTCCGCTTTTTCAACCCGAGAAAAAACCCTGGAAATCTATAACCACGCAGTCAAAGAAAAATACAGATTTTTCAGTTTCGGCGATGCTTCTTTGTTTTTGTAAAATAAAATGGAAACAAAAAACGAAAAACTAAATGTCAGAAAATCAAATCGTCTGCAACAATTTGATTACTCCCAAGAAGGTGCATATTTTATTACAATTTGCGCTAAAGACAAAGCACATATTTTCGGAGAAGTTAAATTGAATGTAGGGGCGGGCATTGACCGCCCGCACAATATAAAAAAATAGTAATGACTAATTTTTCATTTAAACTAAAACATATTTGTACTCAAACTGGTGCAAGAGTTGGAGAGTTTCGGACGCCGCACGGTATTATTGAGACGCCTGTTTTTATGCCTGTCGGAACACAAGCAACTGTTAAGGGGCTTTCAGTTGAGGACGTTGAGACAACCGGTTCTCAAATACTTTTATCAAACACTTATCACCTTTACATGCGGCCCGGAACAGAGATTGTGAAAAACGCAGGCGGACTTCACAAGTTTATGAATTGGTCAAAGCCCATACTAACGGACAGCGGCGGTTTCCAAGTTTTTTCGCTTGCGAAATTGAATAAAATTACTGATGACGGAGTGACTTTTAATTCTCATATTGACGGCTCATCTCATCATTTTACTCCCGAGAGTGCAACTCAAATCCAAAGTGATTTAGGGGCTGACATTATCATGGCGTTTGATGAATGCAGTGAATATGGGGCAACTCATTCATATGCCGAAAAAGCAGTTCGCCGAACAATTGACTGGCTCGCACGATGTGAAAAATCTCACAAAAACAAAAATCAAATTTTGTTTCCGATTGTTCAAGGAAATATGTTTTCTGACCTTAGAGAACTTTCAATCAAAGAAACCATTTCATATGCAAAATGCGGAATAGCAGTCGGCGGATTGTCGGTGGGAGAGCCGAAAGACGAAATGTTCAAAATGCTTGACACTCTTGCACCGCATTACCCTCAAAACATGCCGCATTATTTAATGGGTGTCGGTTCGCCTGACTGCATAGTCGAAGCAATAATGCGGGGAATTGATATGTTTGACTGTGTTCTTCCGACTCGTATGGCACGATTTGGTGCTGCCATGACTAGTTTAGGGCGATTAACTATTCGCAACGCAGAATTTAAAAACGATCATACTCCCGTTGATGAAAAGTGCGACTGCTATGCTTGCCGTAGTTACTCAAAAGCCTATATCCGTCATCTTCTTAATGTCGATGAAATTCTAGGCGCAAGACTTCTTAGCATCCACAACATTCACTATCTAATTAATTTGACCAAAAGAGTAAAAGCGGCGATACTTAATAACTCCCTAAGAGATTTTTATATTGACTTTAAAAATTCTTTAGAATACCATAATTAAACGCTTGCAGAAATTTAAAAAATGTCATATACTATATTAGCAAAATAAAGGCTCATTAAGAGTAAAGGCGGTGAAAAAAGAATGTCACAAATTAAAGTTGGCGAAAACGAAAGTTTGGAAGGCGCGCTAAAACGCTTCAAACGCAAATGCCAAAAAGACAATATTATGGGCGATATGCGCCGCAAAGAACACTATGAAAAACCGTCTGTCAGAAGAAAGAAAAAGGCAGAAGCGGCAAGAAAACGCAATGCGAAAGGCGGCTAAAATTTTGCTTTGGCAAAATTTTAAGTAAAAAATTAAAAATAAAAAGTGCGGTCAACAACAAAAAATTGACTGCACTTTTAATTTATCAATATCTTTCACTTCTTACTTTTCAAATTTCACTTATTTACATTCTATATCTAGATAACTCTTTATTATATCTTGCACTCATTTCTCGAAACTTTTTTGATAACTCTAAAATATAGCGTTGTTTGTTGTCATCGTCCAGTTTGTCATAGACATCGTGTTCAATCAATTTTCCAATCGGATTGATTGAATCTTCGTCATCATCGAGAATTTTGCGAACTTTTTCAAAAAATTCCTCTTCTTTCAGAACTTGTTTGTTGCCCAACTCCTTGTTCATTTCTCTCTCAAACTTTTCCTTGATTTCATCTTTGATGAGTTTTTCCATTATTGTGTTTCCGTTTTCTTTTGTCAACTCAGAACTTTTTTTCTCATGCACTTGCTGCCAATAGCCGATTTTTAGTCTATGTTTTGCTAGCAGTGCTCGCTTTTTCAACTCTGAGTAGTCTTTCTTTTGGGTTGCCATTATGTTTAAATTCCTCCTAAGTTTCTAGTGACATATGCTCATGTCTCTATTTACTCACATTATATCAAATAACAAAACAAAAATATCAAAAAAACAAAACTCGACAAAACAAGACATATTATTTGTTTTAAGGAAATGTTGATTAATCAGCGCTTCCTTAAAAAACAAAAATTTTTCTGACTGAAACCCTTGACAAATCGAATAACAACAATTATACTTATTAAAGTAAGGGTTATATCAAACACTTTAAAAGAGGAAAATAAAAATAATGAAGAGAAAGATTATTGCAATTATTTTGACACTCAGTCTTATGATGGTTTTTGTTCCGTTTGTTGGCTGTGGAAACTCTTCGAATATCGAAGGGGTTAGATTTTCTAGTGTTGCAGCAGGGACTCATTCGTGGGGGCATAGTTTGGCAATTGACACTGAAGGCAATTTGTGGGAATGGCGGAATGTTGTCTATCGTGGTTCAGGTTGTGCTTCAGTCAGATACAGCACAGGTTTTTCTAATATATTAAGCGGAGAAGATTTCAGAGGCGGAGATATTTCAGTTGGCGGCAATCATAGTCTGGCGATTGACAGAGATGGAAATTTGTTTGCATGGGGAAACAACGCCTATGGTCAAGTCGGCGATAGGACTTTAAGAAATCGCGCAAACCCTGTTCGTATTATTGAGGGAACACAATTTTCTTCTGTCAGTGCAGGACTTCATTTTTCTTTAGCAATAGACAGAGGCGGGAATATTTGGACATGGGGAAGAAACAGCAATGGTCAACTTGGAATAGGCAGCGGTAGCGGAGTTGTTTCAAGGCAAACAATTCCTATTAGATTGGCAGTGCCGAATGTGACATTTATTGCCGTCAGTGCCGGCGGAACACATAGTTTGGCTCTTGACAGCACCGGAGGGCTTTGGGGTTGGGGAAACAATTTTAACGGTCAAGCAGGGACGGGGGCGGAATATCTTAACTACTTGATGCCGAGTGAATTGTTGACATCTTCAAGAAACAGAGACGATATTAATGCTCCGCAAAGAATAAAAGAGGGAACAGAATTTATTGACATCGGAACAGGCAGCACTCACAGTGCAGCCCTCGACAGCGATGGCAATGTTTGGGCATGGGGAACTAACAGCGGAGCGCAACTGGGAGTTCAAGATTATTGGGCTGAGCCTTCTTGCAATTGGTATCCATGCAGATGTGAGCAAGAAATGGAATGTCCAATAGTATGCGGATGTGCAGACAATTGTTGTGATGAAGCAGGAGAGTGTGGGGAAGAGTGTGTCATAAGATGCTCGTGCAATCCTTCCAACACAAGAAATGTTCCGGACTTCACAAGAAATCGTTATGCTCCTAAACGAGTCAGAATTGCTGTCGGTGAAGAGGAAGTCAGAATTGTTTCAATTGGTGCAGGGCATCAACACACAATGGCAATCGACAATAACGGCAACCTTTGGGCATGGGGGCAAAATGGAAGCGGAAGACTTGGTAACGGTCAATTTGAAACAAGTGCAGTTCCTGTTATGTCGGCATTTGCCCAAGGAACAATAGTGAACACTTTCAGTGCAGGCTATTCTCATAATCTGGCAATTGATAATCTAGGACATCTTTTCATGTGGGGTTCAAACCCCGGAGGAACTATCGGAGGCGGAGTGTCCGCCCCTAATATCACGCCGTATAGACTTACCTGACTTTGTCGTGTCTCAAATCTTGTATGGATGGGATAGTAGTGTCGCCTTGCATGAAAAGAATTCGTCAAGATAACTGTGGGGGCTGTCTTAGTGACCGCCCGCACAATTTGAAACGACAACTACGAACCCACTTTCTCAAAAAATGAACCAACAAACTTTTACTTGCTTTGATATGTTATGTGTGATAATCGAATAACATTGTGCGAATATTAATAATTGCTCCTACAGTATTCTGTCATGCTTCAAAAAATATAGTGGCAGAACTCTGCTGACTGCATCTTGAAAAAATATTCATTATCAAAAAAACTTCCATTCCGGCGGTCGCTAACTGCCCATTTTTTTTTATGTCTTTTGAATATCTCGCAATAAAAATATTGTTTAATGGGGGGGACGCTTGTCTGACGAACAAAGTTTAGGATAGCCGAACCCATTATCAAATAACGAGTCAATACGATATATGTTGTGCATGGATAAATCCCCATTAAAAATTTGTTAAAAAATGAACTCCAAAAAATTATTTAACAAAATATGGCAAAAAACGCACAAAAACTACATTTTTTGTTCACAATTTGTTTAAAAAGTTTTAAGTTTTTTATGAAAACATGTAAAAAATCATTGACTTGTGTAGAATTTTGTTATATAATGTGGCTATGTGTGTAGTGGGAGAACTCACAAATATGTGAACAAAGTGTGAATAATTATGAACGATTGTTAATATATTTAAATTAAACACTAAACAAAGCATTATTAAATCTTTATATGCACAAATTACATATAACTGTATGTTTATTTATAGTGGTTTGTGGTTAGTTAATGTTGATTGGGTAAGGAGAAAATTTTTTTGACAAAAAAATTTAACTAACCACTAATCACCAACCACTAATCACCAACTGCCACCAAAACAAGGAAAAAAACTATGAACACAAAATCATCTTTCATCCACAATAAAAAACGAAGGTTAGCGCTATTTTGTTTTATTGCGTTATTTGTTGTTATGTCTATTTTCACAATGGGCAATTTTAGTGTTGGATTTATCCAAACAGAAGCGGCTGAAAATCGTTTGATTTTTGTTCAAGTTGAAGCAGGCGAAGATTTTGCAATCGGACTGACCATTGACGGTGAGTTATATGGCTGGAGTTTAACAAGAGAGCAAACAACATTTAATCAAAACATTAATCATATATTTTCAGGAGACGATGAATTTGAATACACAAGAAGAATGTGGAACTACACATTAGGTGATTTTTATCCGGGCATACCAACAAGAATTCCTGTTAACTTTAGAGAAATGCGTTCAAGTCCAAGTTCATACGGAGGCTTGGCAATCGGTTCGGTTAACACAATAACAAACGACAGAATTGTTCAAATCGCAGCAACAAGAACAGCGGCAGCATTTGTCACTGACAGAGGTTTTGTCTACACTTGGGGAATTGATGTTCCAAACATGGGGGTAGAAACAGAAGTTATGGAAAGGGGACTGCATCTTCCTTGGCAAAGCGGATTGCTTCACAGAAATGTTTTAGCGCGAAGTGAGAGCAGAGAAACTCCCGGAGAAGGTTTAGTCGGCGGTATTAATGAATACTTCCCAATGAGTCAGCCTTCATTTTTTGTTCCTGATTTAATTGACTTTAGAACTTTTAGATATTTTGATGCAGCTGGAAGACATGCCAGCGGAAGTGATACATTTGGAATTGCAATAGACAACAACAATATGGAAAATGACATTGGTGCCCGCGCTCGTCGTGCTGTCAGCATTTGGGGCGGAACGGATAACTTTGTTGTTCAGCGCCATGACGGTCAATTTGCCGCTTGGGGCAATTTGACTTATATGCAAATACCTGATGACACATTCCGTCCTCAGCCATGGAGTGCAGGCACACCGGTGTCTCACTTGGGAGTAATGGGCGGTAGCGTTATTGCAGGAGCAGGTTATCTTGCCCATATCAACGGAAACGCTCTTTCAATTCAAGGACGCAATTACCATATTCCTTATTTTGGCGCTCAAGGTATTCCTTTGGGTGCGGGAGCAGGAGCGTTTTTTGAACGCAACACTTCCCATAATCCGGGTCACACGCTCTATGGAAATTTCAATCAAGGATTTTTCCCGTTAATAAATGCAAACGGTCAAGATATTTTAATGACTTTTGACGGGGCGGCAGGTGATTATTACTTGCATTGGGACTTTGACGACAATCCATTGTCTTATGATTTTGGAACATATCGTCAATCAGGCTTTCGCCGCAGACCGGACAATCCGGTGGCAATCAGAAATGCACTATTCAGTGATTTCCAAACAACAGGCGTTGCTGTTCGTTCAACTAATCCGGCAGTTCCTTTCTTTGCGGGCAGGGCAGACCAAGATTTTGCTGACGCAAGACTGCGTATGCAAAACAACACCTCTGCGAATGTTGCCCTTGGAAACGGCATAGTTTATTTTATAGATTCAACTAACAATGTCCGCTTTTTCGGAACAGACTATAATCTTGGCCATAGAGTATCTTCCGGGCATGTTCCTGCAAATCAAACTTCATTCACAGGCTTGCCGAACGCTTTTAACGCAAGACAAGTTGTCGCAGGACAAGTGCCGCTAGGCAGCAATGTTTTGTTATCAGATGATTTCTTTGTTCCCGGAACAGGAAACAGAGAGGCATATGACACTTTGTTCAGACGAGGAGGAGATATGTTGCTAGGGGACGGAACCAGCGATCCATGGAATTGGGGTCATAGTTACGGGGATTCTCCAAGTCAAGAAGGAAGGGGCGTATTCAACAATGTCACTAACCGTTTGAGCATGAACTCAATTTTGTATGACCGTTCTGACGAGGCGCATATTTCTGCGGCACTTAGAAATGACGGACTTCAAGTTTGGGCATGGAACAGAGACGGAGACAGCACCGGCAACATGCCGGCGTTTTCCGGCGGAGCAGTTCATTTTCACAATTTCAGACTATCACCTAATCATCAAATTTCAACAATAACTTCAGGATATGGCAACAATCTTTTTGCCATCTCTTCTCAAGGCGTTATGTTTCGTATTCAATGGGAATATGACTTTGAATATAATGGCGTCACAGGATTTTTTGTTGCTCGTGCAATCGCTGACTTCCAAGATGAAAACGAAGGCACTCTTACCGGTTGGCAAACAACAGGATTGTCAAATGCACTAAGAGCTGACTTTAGAGTTAATGTCACTTGTGAGGACAACATCGGCCGCAGTTTGGGCGAGATTGCAACTGATAATGCCGTTAGAGTTCATATTGGATATTTAACTCCGGGAAACGGTATTTCACCTCATGACTTAACAAGATTGGGTTTTGGTGCGGAAAGATACGGACTAAGTTCCGGCAGATTTAGTGACTATGAAGAAAGTAAACTCGGTCATGCCTATAGATTGCTAACCGCTCCTTCAATGACAAATCATGTGCCTTTTAATGCTATTGATTTGAATGTGACAGAAATTGATGCCAACAATCCAATTCAACCGCTTGTTCCGATTGGACAATTCGGCATGTTTTTGAAAGGAGGCAATGCAAATCAATTGGGAGAGAGAATGCCTCTTAATCCTTTTAATAATCAATTTTTTTCAATTAACATTAACCCTTTGGGAGGCTCAACAAATCGAATTTTAAATTTTGATATAACTCCAAATCAATCAACTCAAAACGAAATAATAAGACTTGTGTTTTGGATTGGCAGAGTTGACAATATTGCAGCAATGGGCTTTGATGACGTTGACCTGATTGTCTATGAAGCAAGACCTGTTGTTTTGGATATCTACATCGGCAACACTCCTTTTGATGTTGTTTGGAACGATGAGTTTTTAACAGATGACGGAAACTTTATTGACGGAAACTCAAGAGTTCCGCTTCTTGACCCAAATGTGACTTATGGCAGACACTATTCAGTTGCAGTCCACGATGTAACAGGCGGTTTCAACACTTTGAGCGGAAGAATTGCCGGCATTGCAGGAGGTGTTCACACCCAAGCAACCGTTCTTCCTAATTTCAATCTGGCAGCATATCGTGCAGATGAAGGTTTCCCTTCAAGAACCTACACGGGACTTGAAAGAAACGCAGTCGGTATAATACCAAATGCTACTCCATTGTCAGTTGCAACTTGGCAAAACGGACTAAACAGGTCAGACCAACTTGCCTACACTCTGGGAGACAACAGAGCGCAGCAGCAGTTCAACAATATCTATTCATATATGATTAGTGACATTGACGCAGATTTAGTGATGCTTCCTTCATCAATAGCAGATGACCTAAACAGCCCTGTTCGCCAACTAGTCCGCACTGTTCAGTTGAGAGTTGACTTGAATGAAATACTCACAACTTCTCAAATGATAACTGACTTTGCTAATTTCCTTAATGTGTCTTATGGAGAATTTTTCCGTGAGTTTAACAACAGATACGGTTTTTTCAACATCAGTTTCATAACGGAACAAAACTTTGTTCCGGGCGGTGTTCCAATCGGCACTTTGGTTTTGCATTATCAAGTTTTGATTTTCTCAGCAAGACCTAACACTGTCGGAACAAATTCAGTGACATATCTTTTCAACAACCTTGCACTGCCTGAGTTCACTCCTGTTGAAAGAACAACACCTTTGCAAAACTCAAATGCCCACAGGTTCAACGCTCTTTTAATGGAAAGCACAGGAAGACTGCCTTCAGTAATGCCCGGGGCTATGAATATTCCTGTTATAACTGAACCGAGACCTGTCGGACTTGCTCCTCTTCCTCATATCACCGTTCACTCTCAAGCATCACTTCGCCTAGCAGGAAACTTCAGAAATGTTCCGAACATAAGCGTTGACGCTGTCGGAGTAAACGGTCAAAACATCGCAGGAGACTCTCAAGCAAACCTTGTCAGAGGTGTTGAAGGAGATAACGATGTGACTGTGAGAATTGATGCAGTTGTCGGTCGTGAGCAAACGGTTGAACTAAGTCATTTGGTCGGAGCAATTGCCGGACAAAACGACAACACTCTTGTCAGATTTGCATTTAATAACAATAACAGTTCTTTTGGGGCTTTTGAAGAAAATATCAGAAATTCGACCAGAAACCATATGGATATTAGTTTGTCGAACACTTCATTCACATTCACTTCATTTGCTCAGATAAATAACATTAACGGTCAAATACCCGATGTCACCTTTGTTCTTAACATAATGCGTTTTACTTATGCTGATGGACAGTTTGTTCCTTTTTATGGCAGCACCGAAACGCTGACAGTGAGATTCACAATAAGAGTTGTGACTCCGCCTTTGTTCGTAAGACGCAGCGATGTGAGCAATTTGCATGTTGTCAGAGAGGACGGAGACAGGCTAATTAATCTTACAGGGATAGGCGGCAGACTGAATATGGACAGTTATTCTCAACAAAGACTGAGAGTTTTGAGCATCACAGTAAGTGACAGCACAGTCGCAACTCCGTCAATTGTTCATCAAGAAGTTTTGGACTACTATGGAAATCCTGTTCAAACACAAACTGCCGAGGCTATTTATTTTTCAGCCCACAGAAACGGCAGAGCATTTGTTGAAGTGACCTATGGATTATATATTCCGGGACTTTCACAATCGTTTTGGACACAAATAGTAGACACATTCACGATACTTGTTGAAGTTGATGTCCTCTACAGAACTATTCACATCACAGGTCACACCCACATTGACCACTACAACTTGGCAAGAGCAATAGAAGACGGAAATCCGGGAGTTCAGTTCACCGGACTAAGCCACAACAGAAATTTCGGTGAAAACGAACAAGGCTTTGAAATTCAAACAAGAGAAGGTGCGACTGCTCCATGGGTGACAGTTCCAAGAACCCAATGGCCGCTGTTTATCCAAGAAATCCGCTATGACGGCGCTCGCACCAGAATTGACATAAGGCCGTCTCTTAATCAAATTGAAACAAGGATAATGTTTAGTTTTGCCGGAACGGTCAGCATTGAAGGCGTTTTTGGACTTCGCACTGACAACTTCTTTGTCTATGCTATTCTTTCGCCGATAACAAGGCATTTGATAGTCGACGGAGACATCTATACAGTCAGGCTCTCCGGAACAAATAACCCCAGAACTTATAGTTTGTTATCTCATGGCGCTTTTGGAGTAAACGGACTTTTCGACAACGCTGAATACGGATTAGACACATTCTTTGGCTACAACCCAAGAATAATGAGAGCAAGGTATGCAGAAAATTACCTAAATCAAAGAGGCAGATATTTTTTTGACTACAATCTGAACAGCGACGGAACAGAAATAACCTTCTATGGGTTGTGGCCGACTAAAGTTGGAGACACGCCTTTGACAGGAGAAGAATTGCCAGTTTTTGCGCTGATTATTCACGACACAAACGGTCAAGCATTTAATGTTTTGTTCAATGTCGAAGTTGTTGACATTCTCGTTGACCTAACAAGACAGCAATATGTCAATATCTTGTGGATAACAGCATTGTCGCTTGTTATCATAGTGTTTATATTCTTCCTCATCAGTCTTTTGGTATACTGGACAAAACGCGCTCGACAAAGACGAATTGTTGCGAAAAACCAAATGATTATCAAAATGCGTGACAAAGTTCACAATAAAGAAACCCACACTCAAGCGAATGTTGTCAAAGCCAGAATGAACATGGACGACCCGAGGTATCAAAAAATGTATACCAAACTTAGAGAAGAAAAAGAACTCGAGGCGGGAATAACACTGACGACTATTAACGCTCAAAAAGCCGAAAAAGGAACAAAAAAGAAGAAAAAAGGCGGCAAGCGTTCAATTGAAGAACTAAAAGAAGAATTGGCGGCAAAAAGGGCTCAAGTGACTGCAATGCAAACTGAGACAATGCAGCAGCCAATGGACGATCCATGGGCAAACAGCGGAATGGATATGGATACAACGCAGGGCAGCCCCTACAGAGCGGAGTTAACAAGAGAACAAATTGAGCAGCAAATTAAAGAAAAACTAGGCTCAGAACCAATGATAGAAGTAGAAAGCGAGCCAATCATAGAATAGTCAACGCACAACGCATAATGCACAATGATTGTTAGAATTAATATTAAAATATTCTATACTTAGCATTGTGCACTATGTATTGTGAATTAAAAAAAATTCTGTCTTTCATTATGCGTTATGCGTTATGCACTATGCATTGAAAAAAGGTGTCATTATGAAAACAAAACAATTTTCAATAAAACGAAATATACTGATAGCGGCGTTTGCAGCGCTCATAAGTGTTTTGATAGCGCTATCATTTTCCATTGTCTTTAATAACAACAGGGCAATAAATGCAACTGCGAGCGGTGAAATATCAACACCCGATGCAAATGTTACCGTTTGGAATATTGTGTTGAACATCAACGGAGTTGCAAATCCTGATGTTGAATCTGTGAGAGGTTCATCTTTTGTGCCCGGTTCTGTTATTTATAATAACGGAGCAGGTATCAATCCTGCACGGTTTAGGGAAAGGACTTTAACCAGCAGCCTTTTTACTGACAATGATGCTTTGGGGGTTGAAGTTGGGGTTTTTGAAAACTGCAGCACCGGTACTCTTCAAGTTTATAACACTTTTGGAAATTTTTTCAGTATAGTTCCGACAGGCGATTCAACTAATGGTCATTTCACTATCACTGCTCATCGCAGAATTGACAGCGCAACAGCAAGAATTTTGGTTGGAGCAGGAAGCAATCGCAGAGCGCACTACTTGCACATAGAAGTAACGAATGCTTTTGAAATCACAAATTTTTATGTCGGACACTCGGTAGGGTCATCTCTTTACACAATCCCTGTTCGTAATTTTGAGAGTTTTTCATTTGACTTTAATCAAAGGCTGTTAAATCGTAATCTTTTTGAAGATTTCAATGAAGCCGGCTTCGTTGACCAAATACTAGAGGGCGGAGTTTCATCTCCTTCAAGGCAAATCAGCAGTTTGCAAGGATTGAGAGTGACAGCAGTAAGAATGCGTTCATTCAACAACCAATATTTCTTCGGAGGTCCCGCTCCGAACAACACTAATGAATTTGTCGATGTTTCTTCGCAATTCAGAGCAGACGGAACGCCTTCACTATATATGGGTTTCAACCTCAACAACAGTGTTTTATCAGTTGCAGGTGACAACAGAGAAGATCTTTGGTTTTCTGAAAATTTCCGCAATATTCATGTTATGGAAATTGTCATGAACTTTGACGGAATAGGCTCGTTCACAGCCAAATATTTGATAAGGTTTATTCAGCAAACAGTTCCTAGTGCGCTAAATCCTTTTAGAGTGGCAACAAGACTTAATGCCGGAATTGAAAGAAGCGACCCTAATCACACTTTCTCAAACCCAACAGACAATCCAAATTTGCCGGGCCGTTCTTTTTGGCAAACAAGAGTTTATGTCAGGTCTTTGGTTGTGTTCTATGGTATTGAAGATGCAAGATTTTGTGATGTAAATCCATGGGAAGCGCCAAGTGATGATGACGGCGCTTATTCACGAATTGAAATCAGCGGACCATATCTTGATGCGTTCGGCGAAGAGTTTATTCTAGTCAGTTCAGCAGACCCGGTTGAAGTTGACCTCAATCTTATTGAAGGGCCTGCTCCTGTCAGATTTCGTATTGTTTTTCCAAGAGTTGATGAAGGAAGCGGAAGTATTTCTCGTCCTTCTAACCTCTACACTGTGAATTTCCAAGTCTATGGAATTCATTCAGTTGACCGTATAACCGTCTATAGAAGCAGCATAGACATGGATGTTTCAGGAATTACTCCGCTGGCAGAGTTTGTCAGAAGAAACTACAGGCTTGACTCTGTTGAGATTGACGACGCTTATAGCATCACTGCTCAAGTTATCAGAAATCACAGAACAATAAGTTTCAGAAATGCTGTTGACGGCGAATCTGTGGAGGCTACTTTTGTCTTCACAAACATGGAAGGAAGAACAATTCGTGCTCCCGGGACGATTGTTGTCAACTTTGGCTACAACAACTGGTGGGCAGGATTACAATCTTGGCAACGAGTGCTATATATTGTTTTACTCGCTGTTATCATCCTGCTATTGATTTTATTCTTTGTTTTCTTGTTCTTAAGAGGATTGATGAGAGCAAGAAGGGAAGAGCAAGAGGCAGTAGTGCCGCAAAGTGCATATTTGGTCAAACTCAATCAAACGATTGCCGCGGCTCAAGCACAAAGGCGAATGACTCAAACAACTCATTCTCATGTTCAACTGAATCCGGCAGTATCAAGAGATATGTCAAACTCATCTCACAACTATGATGTAACTCATAATACTAATATTTACAGGATAGGCGCCGGCGGACAGCATCCGGCATCAGGCACGACAACAACAACCGACACTCAAATGCTGTCGT
Organism: Bacillota bacterium; assembly: GCA_009779975.1. Classification (GTDB taxonomy): domain Bacteria; phylum Bacillota; class Clostridia; order Christensenellales; family Pumilibacteraceae; genus WRAY01. The sequence goes on from WRAY01000004.1 coordinate 24,827, forward strand.
CCGGAGTTTCTCATGGGCATAGTCATGGCTATGGTTATCAACAGCCAATCAACAGTTATGCACACACACGCATGGAAGACATCTATATTCCAATAACTGACGAAGAACTCCTAGAGAGAATCTATAAAGAAAAATACGCACCTCGCGGCATGACAGAACGCTCTTTTGAAAAATCAAGAGATTTGCAAGACAGAGAGTTGGAAAAAGAAAAGAACCGTATCAGAGAACTCATCAAAGCAGGCGTGCCTGTTGATGAAGCGTGCAAAAGCGAAAAACAACTTGAAGCCGAAAGGGAGGCAATTATGTTCGGAGAAAACCAAAATAGCGGTGTAATGGGTTCAAGCACGACGGCGATTATCCATATTCTTGGATTTGACCCTCTTGCCCCAACTGTTTCTGAAGAAGAATTTGAAAAAGACACTACCTCTTCATCGCCTCAAATGATAGTTGATGAGTTTGGCGAAGAAAGACTTGTCTTTGACGAAATGATGCCTGAAGATACGGCATTCAACGAGGCTCAAAGAGAACTCAAAAGGCAGCAAAAAATTCTTGCTGAACTTGCAAAAAGAGATGAAAAAATTGATGAAGCGGTTGCAAACTATGAAAACATGGTCAAAGCAAAGCAAGACGAATTGGGTCAACTTGATGATGACATAAGAAGTTTGACTGAAAAGTCTGCTGATTTGGATGTCCTGATTGCATCTTCAAGAGGTAAAGAAAGAGAGAAGTATATCAAAGAAAGAGAAATCGTTGAAGAGCAACTTGGCAATGCCAAAAAGAAAAGAGACCAAATTGCGAATGAACTCAATGAATGTGAACCGATACTTGAAGAGTTGAAGAAAGTTCAAGAACAGAACAAAAAAGATATTGCAGCAGCACAGACCGCTCTCGTTGTTGCGGAAAGAGAACTTAAAAAAGCAGAGAAGGCGGCAAAGGCGGCAAAAGAAGCAAGGATTAACGGACAGTTATACACTATGCTTGAATCTGTCGCAAGAGTGGACAGAGATTTGTCTGAAGCAAACAAAAAAATCGCTGACTTAACTGAAAAGAAAGGTGAAGCAAGAGATGAGATTTCTCGCCTTCAAACAAAACTTCTGTCAACTACTGACCCTGAAGAAATAGCGGCAATCAACGCTCAAATTGAAGCGAAAAACAATCAAATCAAAGACATCGACAGAGAACTCGAAAGACTAAGCAAAGTCAAGAAAGACAAAGAAAGAGAGTTGACGGCCGGTGTCAGACAGTCTAATGACTTTGTTATCAAAAACAAAGTTCCCTATGAAACTGTTGTTCGGCTTGAAGATGAAGCGCTCAAAGTTGTTGCGGCAGAAAATGCTTCAAGAGTTGCCAAAGAAGAACTTGAAAGGGCAAAGGTTGCCTTTGAAGAAAGCCAAAGAAAATATGAAAAACTCATCGCCGATATTGATGACGAGTTGGCAGCGGCTCAAAACGCTTTGAATGAACAGTTAAAAATTATTGAAGAAGAAGCGGAAGCATTAAAAAATCAACTTGAAATGATAGATGCTGAAATGGAGAATGCGACTGAAGAAGAAAAACTTGATTTAATGCTAAAACGCATGGAACTTGCAGAGCAACTTGAGCAAAAGCAAAGAGAAGCGGAAGAAAAACGAGAAGAAGGCATCAAGAAAAACCTTGAGAAAAAGGCAGAACTTGACGAGAAGTTGAAAGATGCTGAAGAGCGGATGGAAAATGCGAAAAGAGCGCTCGACAACGCTGAAGAGGATTACAAAATGGCTCTTCAAAAATCTTCTGAGGACTCACAAGCAACCTTCATTCCATCAGGAAGCGGCATAGTTTCTCAAGAAAGACTGGGTCAAGAAATCGAAGAAGCAAGATCTCGCTACAACAGAGCAACAGACGAAGTTGAAAAAGCCGAACACTATGCAAGGCTTACTGCTCTTCAAGCCCACAAAGCAGCGCTTGAAGCAGAAAGGGCAACTGATGCAAATCGTGAAAAACTTGAAGAAAGAGCAAAAGATGCTCAACGAGAAGCCGACAAAGCAAGAGCGGACTATGAGGCTATCAAACTTGCAAAAGAGAGAGAAGAGCAACTCCGCAAAGAAAGACTTGCCGAGGCTGAAAGAGAGGCTGAACTTCGTGAGAGAGAGTTGAAAGTTCGTGAAGCGGCACTTGCAACCGAAAGAGAAGAAGAGAAACTAAAAGCAGAACAGCGTGCTTTAAGAATAGCAGGACTGGAAGAAGAAGAGGCATTGACAGAGGCTGAAGCAATTCGCAAAGCAGAACGAGAAGCCGAGATGGCTCGTCAGCAAGTAGAGAAAGATGCTGAAATATCTCGTCAGCAAGCAGAACTGGACGCAAAAAAGACAATGCTTGATGCTGAAGGCGAGGCTGCAAAAATGATGCGTGAGGCTGAGGTTGAGGCTGCGAAATTGCGTCGTGAAGCAGAAGAAGAGGCTGCAAAACTTGCTCGTGAGCAAGGCATTGTTGCCGGTGCGCCTTCTGCAACTGACTCTGACAAAATAGCAAGAAGAAAGCATGAAATTCTCACCAAACGAGAAAAACTAAAAGACATCAAAACCGAAAAAGAAGGACTTGACTTAAAAGAAGATTTTGTCAACACTCAAATGCGTTTTGATGACGAGGAAAAGACTAATCTTGATTTAGCACTCTTGATTGAACGCTCAATTGCTGATGCTCAACTTGCGGCAGAACGAGCAAAATACAACGAACTTGCGAACAAAGAAAAAGAAGTTGTTGAAAGAGTTGTTGAAAAAGAAAAGTTAGTTGAAAAAGATTCTAAGCCTTATGAGAAAAAATACACTAAAAAGGTCGTAGAACGAGTCAACAAAATCCATCGTGAAGTGCCGAGCGGCAAAAAGAATGTCAAGAAAGTTCCTCGCCCTGCTTCCGCTGGCGGACGCCCAAAACCCGGTTCAAAAACAAGACCGGGAACAAGACCGGCAAGACCCGGGGCAAGGCCGGTAAGACCGGGAACAAGACCGGCAAGACCTGGGGCGGCAAGAAGACCCGGTTCAAAAGCAGGAGCAGCAAGAAGACCCGGAGCGGCAAAAAGACCGGGAGCAAGACCGGCAAGACCCGGGGCAAGGCCGGTAAGACCGGGGTCAGCAAAACCAAGAAGATAGTTGGCAGTGATTGGTGATTAGTGGTTAGTGATTGTTGAAAGTTGATTTGTTTTATCAACTCACCAATCACTAACCACAAATCACCGGTCGCCGACAAATGAGGTGTCATTATGGCAAAAAATGAAAACTACGAAGAATACGAAGAAGAAATCATAGAGAGAGATGAGTATGTCGATGTTCCTGTTGATGAGGAAATCGAAGAATACGACGAGGACGACTATGATGATGACTATGACGATGACGAGTATGATGACGATGAATACTACGACGACGAAGATGAGTATGACGATGAATACTACGACGAAAACGAAGACAGGTTTGAGCAAATCTTTGAGGAACTAAGGCAACTTAGAGCCCAACTATCTCATAACGCTCAGCCTTATCCCTATCATCAGCCATACCCCTACATGGGCATGGGCATGCCTTTTATGATGCCATATATGCCATATCCTCAATACTATGGACCGTCTCCGAATGAGATAAACATGTATAATGAATTGGGCAGAATAAGGGATGATTTGACAAGGCAGAACAATGCGTTTGTCACTCACACCGAAGTAGCAAGACTTCAATATGACATGTCAAGAGATCATCAAAGAAATGAAGATATGCTCAACATGGAAATAAGAAGGCTTAACGACAGGATAGCCCAAAAAGAAAGAGAAGTTCATTATCAACAACAAGCCTATCTGCCTCCGCCTCAACAAAGAGAAAGAAGGGAAAGATACTAATTTATTAACGAAAAACGCACAATGCACAACGCACAATTATTGGGCGTTGTGCATTGAAAATTTTAATGATTAACTAGTGTTGAACAAAAAATGAAAAAAATATTTTATGAAAATATGAGAAAGAGGCTTGAATTAAATAAAAATATGTGGTATACTATACTGTGAGTAATACTATATATCACTAAAAGCACACACACACGAGAGGAAGAGTTATGCCAAAAGATAACAATTACGAAGAATACGAAGAAGAAATTATCGAACGCGACGAATATGTTGATGTTCCTGTTGACGAAGAGTATGAAGAATACGACGACGAAGAGGAATACGACGACGAATACGATGATGAAGATGAGTACTACGACGAAGAAGAGGAGTACGATGATGAGGACTACCCTGAAGAAGATGGGTATGACGAAGACCATTATGACGAAAGGTTTGAGCAAGTGCTTGATGAAATTGATGACATCAAACGCAATGCTTCGCTTGCTCGTCCGGGTCAGCCCATGCCGCCGCAATATCATCCTCATCCAACTGTTATCATGTCACCACCGCCACCACCGCCGCCACCGTCAAATGATTTGAACATCTACAACGAGTTGTCAAGATTAAGAGATGATTTGACACGCCAGCAAGGAGCACAAAACACTCACGCAGAAGTTGAAAAACTGCGTGGGCAACTTTTGAGTGAACATCGTAGAAATGAGGATATGCTTGTCAACGAAATAAGACGATTACAAGACCGTTTTGATGAGTTAGCATCCAATCCGCCGCCGCCGCCGCAAAATCACTACAACAACCAATCACCGCCGCCTCAAAGAGAGGAAGGAGGGCGTCCTAATATGTATGAGAACAAACTGCATGCTGTCTTGATTGAACTGAAGAAAAAATTGTCCGAACTTGCGGACAAAGAGACCGCGCATGATTTGCAAAAAAAAGTGGAAGAACTAAAAAGAGAAGTTGGAATTGAGCATGGTGCTCTCAGTGCCAAAATTGTTGAAATTCAGCATATTGCAGCAAAACTTCCTTCGATGTTTGAAACAGTAGAAGCGTTGAGAAACGAAATAAAAACAATGCCGCAAGGCAATGTTGATTTAAGACCGGTTCTTTTAAGGCTTGATGAAATAAGAGCACTTTTTGCAACTCCTTTGAAAGAAGCGGATTATTCTCCGATTTTGACAAAAATCGATGAAGTGACCGCACTGGTATTGTCAGACAGAGAAGTTGTTGACAAACTAAATGATTTGCAAGGAATTATTTCAACGGCAAACTTTGATGTCAATGAAGTAATCACAAGACTTGATGCAATTTGGGCGCATATTTCTATTCCTAACAACGAAGAAGTTTTGGCAAAACTTGACGAGATTGAAAAAACATTCTCAAATGAAGCGGTTCTTGAAAGAATTGAAGAAGTTGCTCAAGAGGTCAGAGCATTTTCAAATTCAAGCATTAAAGTTGACCCTGAGTCTGTTCATGTTGACCTCTCTTCTGTCATTGACAGAATTGAGGAATTAAAACTTTTCTTAAACCAAGAAACCGACTTAGGTCCGGTCATGCAGAAACTCGATGAGATTTTGCTGAATAATTTGGTCGCATCATCATCACCAAGTCAAGACGAGCAAATGAGAGAAGTCCTTCAAAAAATTGAAGAATTGAAATTCTCAACTCCTATTGCAACTCTTGATGACGAGGGAGAGCCGGCGACACTGGATCTTTCTCCGATACTTGAAAAAATTGAAGAAATCAAAATTTCTCAAAAAGAAGAGTTATATCCGATTATTGAAAGAATTGATGAATTAAGAGAGAATGCTGTTCATGAAGTTTCTTCAAAAAATGAAATTTCAACTTCGCAGTTGAGTGAAAAACTGGACAGAATTGTTGAATCTGAAACTTATCTAAATGAAAAAATCGACAGAATCTATGAACAAGAAAACAACCTAAACCAAAAAGTCGACAAAATTTTTGAGCAAGAAGTTGCTATTCAAGACAAAGTCACCTCGCTTGAAGACATTATTTTAAGCGTTATTTCGCAACTTCCTGATGTTCAAAAAATTGAAGACACTAACGAAAAAGTAGACAAAATTTGCTCTCAAGAAGAAGAGACGCTGAACAAAATTGATGCACTGCAAGGGACTGTTTTGTCACTTTCTAATCTTGGGATAGAGAAAGAAAGAATCTATGAATTGCAAAAATCAATAGATGACATCAAAAATCAATGCAATGCTTTGGAAGGAAAAGATGTTGATTTATCGCCTGTTGTCGAGCAAATAATCGACATCAAAAATGATATCTATCACCTTGCATCTCGTGATGAGATAACTCCTCTTGCTCAAACAATAAAAGAAGAATACAATGCGCTGCATGAAAAAATTGACACTATGCCTCATGGCGAAGTGTTGACCGAAGTTGTTGCGGTGCGTCAAAGAGTGGAAGATTTGCACGCTGAAGTTCAAAATTTCAAACTTGATATTCTAACTCAAGACAACCCAGACACTGTAACAAAAGACGACATAGGCGACTTAAAACACACTCTTGCAGTGGCTCATAACACCTATATCGACACCCACAAAAAAATTGAAGAGTTGTTTGCGGACATTGAATTTTTGAAATCTTCAGTTCAAAACAACCAAGAGCATATCGACATCATCAACAAAAATTGCGAAGTAACAAACGACAATTTTGAAAAAGTCCGCTCGGGTTTTGAAAAAGTTATATCCGAAATTCAAGCAATAAAAGGTTCATTTGTCGAAGTTGAGAACGCTGACGGTGAAAAAACCGTTGTTCAAGACGAGGGTCTAAGAAGTGCTTTGAGTGAAGTTAATGACAAACTCTCCTCCGTTCTTTATGGTTCTCCCGACACCGATGTTGACAATATTCAATTTATCTTAACTTCACTTAGTGACATCAAAGAAAAACTCGGTGCAACTCCCAGTGTTGACGGTGACATGAGCAAGATTTTGGATGACCTTGCTTATTTGAGAAACCAAGTTGAAGCAAACACAACAGATGATGACATAGATTTAGCTGCAACATTTACCAACGAAGAATTGGGAATGATTCATGACGAACTAAGGCAAATTACTGATCGTCTCATAAACCAAGACAGCAACAATTTGGTTGAAGAACTGTCCGCTATTCGTGACGAATTCAAAGCAACTCTAATACTTGAGCAGCACGATGTAATAAAAGAAATCGAGAGTCTAAAAAGTGAACTAGGCACTCTTAAAGATGACTTGGCACTAATTGCAGACCTCAGAAGTGAATTGAGTGTCTATCATGGTGAAGTAAAAGGCGTGACAGACGGCGTTATTTCAAAAGACGGCGAAAGTTTGACGAGCGGTGAAATAAACCAAGTTTTGCAAGAAATTGTTTCGCTTCGTGACGAGTTGCAACTTTTCAGAGACAGTCATAATGCTCCTATTGAGAATGAAGAGGGTATTTTGCTTGAAACTCAAATGCCCGTTGCAGATGAAAATCTTACCATTCTTTTGGAAGAGTTTGCACTGTTGAAAGCGGAACTTCTTGATAATCCTGTCTTTAGTGAAATTGAGGAAATAAAAGAAATTCTACTCCGCAGAACAAGGTCACAATCTCTGTCCGATGAAGCAGTGAGCAATGAGAGAGTGACAGAAGAAGGCGAAGAGTTTGTTGTTAATGAACAAAGCATTTCAACAAATGCTTTAGATGTTGTTCTTGACGAACTTGATGCAATAAAAAAAGCGCTTGCAAACAAAGAAGAAGAAGAAACTTATCCGCAAGCAATATCGTCGGAATTGAGAGACGAGTTGGAGTTTATCAAAAGCCAACTCAGCGACATTCAACTTTCTCGCATACTCACGCTAACTGACGAGCAAGATGGTGAAAACGAGGGGAATGCAGCAGCACAATCAACACTTCAAACAATCGCTCTTAGTGACGAATTAAAAGAAGACCTAGAGTTAATCAAACGACAACTCGAAGCACTATTTGAAAAAAATACAGGAGTGACAAACGACATCGGCGAAGAAGAGAGCAGTCACTACTTGCAGCCTTTGTCCGAAACAATAAGAGAAGACCTTGAATTAATAAAATCACAACTCAATGACCTTCAACTGGGTAACGCTTTGATGCAAGATGAAAGAGAAGAAGCAGTCTCTATTTCTTCCGGTAATGAAGTCCTCTTAGAGTTGAGAAATCTGCGTGATGAAATGATAAGCGAAATTCAAGGACTTTTGAGAAATGAGACTGTTGAAAAAGAAGATGTTCCGTTATTCGATGACCTTCGCCTAATAAGAGATGAAATCTTAGGTGTCAGAGGTGATATTCAATCAATAAAAGAAGAGCCTGATTTTAGCGTAATTAAAGAAGTATTGACGCTAAGAGAAGAATTCCAAGCATTCAAAGACGAACTCTATGAAACTCGTCAAGAATTGAAAAAACCGTCCAATGAAGATATTTTGACAGAGGAATTAAATCTCTTCAAAAATGAATTAAAAGGCGACATCAACGAATTGAAAGAGTTTGGCATTTCCTCGGCAATAGACCCTGCAATTTTTGTTGAATTAAAAAATGATATTCTAGGCGAAATAAAAGAATTTTCAACTGAAACTGAACCGCAAGAAATTTTAAATATTTTGCGTGATGAGTTTACTATTATTCGTGAACAGATTAATTCTTTGAAAGAAAAAGAAGAAAGGTCAGCCTATGAATTGGAAGGCAATTCTTATCAAGACGACATTTCAAAGCATGAAGAACTAATCGCAGAATTCAGAGTTCTAAGAGATGAAATAAATGAATTGAGAGTTGCGCCTCTTGCCGCTCAAGAAGAGACAGGCGAACAAGTGGACATCGCAAGTGAATTTAAGTCGCTAAGAGAAGAATTGTTTGAATTAAGAAATATTCCCGACCCGATTGCCCCCCAAGTTGTTGTTGAGCCAAGCGAGCAATACTTTGCCGTCTTGGAAGAGTTCCGTGCAATAAAAGACGAAATCACTTCTTTAAAAGTTGAAAGGGCAGAGGTTGCTGACACTGCGGCAGTTCAACAAAATAACGAAATATTCAATGAACTTCGTGACGGTTTGTTTGCACTAAGAGAAGAAATAGCACTCTTAAAAATAGAGCAGCCTCAAGTGCAAGTCGTTGAAACAGAGCAAAATACGCAGTTATTTAACGAACTGAAAGAAGGTATTTTTGCTCTTAGAGATGAAGTCGCAACTCTAAAATCGGATCAGCCAAAAGCAGCAAACAACAATGACGAAATTCTTTCTCAAATAACAGATTTAAAAACGGAAATGCTTGCTCAAAGAGAGGCGGACTCAACAAGTGTTAGTTTCATGGCTGAGATGGCAAGGCTTTTAGAGCGTCAAAATCAATATATTAACGAGTTATCAACCGTCCGCATGGCAAAAGAGATGGCAAATCTCAGAGATGAGATTGTTGCATCACTTCCGTCAATTTTGAGAGATGAAATGCCTCAAGTTCCTAACTTTGAGGGAGAACTTGTTAAAATGAGAGAGGAGTTGACAGCGGCGAGCGGTGCAGTTGTCGACAACGCAACTATTCTTGACGCACTCTCAAAAATCTATAACGAAGTTTCAAATGAAAAAGACAGCGAAGAAAGAAGGTTAATCTTGTCAGAAATCTCTCGCCTCAATTCATCACTGACTCATATTTCGGACAGAGAAACAAAAAGCAGTGTCATCAACGAAAAATCTCTTTCTCGTGCGGTAAGCGATTTGAAATCAGAGTTAAACAGCATTGCAGGCATCGTCAGAAATGAATCTAACATAACTGAAAATATTTTCAACAGATATGAAACAATTGAAAACAAAGTTCAGTCATCAGAGTCTAAAAAATCAGCAACCAGCAAAAAAGCACAATCAAGTTCAAAACAGTCATCAAGCAAAAAGTCATCATCCGCAAAAGGAGCAACAGCAAAAAAGCAGCCTCAACCGGAAATTAAAACTGAAAAAGAACCTGTTGAGATAGCGCCTGAAACTATTGAAAAAACTCCGCCGGCAAAACAGCCTCCAAAGCCAAAACCAAAGCCGCCGGCGAAAAAAACAAAAACAGTAAAACCGAAAGATGAAGAGTCATCATTTTCACAATTTTTCCACGAAGAGCGCCATGAAGAAGAACACGCTTTCTTCCAACAAGAAATGTCGGCAGAAGAATTGATTAACAAAATCGAGTCGGAAAGCCAAGGCTTCAAAGGAGACAAAAAGACGGAGGAACTAGGTGTTATTCCCGAAAGAAAAAGAACAACAGGGGAGAGAGCAACTTTGTCGAATGACGAATTGGAAATAGCATCTCGTCTTGCAAAGCAAGTTGCCAACAAACTAATAATGGAACAACTGGTTCAACAACTAGGCGATGGCGGCGTTCCAAAAGCAAAAGTTGATGAAATTGTTCGTGACATCTTGCCGCAAGAATTCACAACTATTGCAATGAATGAGCAAACCGACCAAGTCAGAAGAATAGCAAACCAACTAGTTCTTGACAAACTTCGTTCACGCTTGACAGGCAGAAAATAATTCCTAAAAAATCATAATAATTTAAAAGGGTATTAACTTTTGAAAAAAAGTTAATACCCTTTTGTTTTAATAATCATCTATAAGACCAATTAAATAATCCGATGGGACATCAAAATATTTAGCAATAATAGATAGTGATTCAATATTAGGACTATATTTTCCAGTTTCCCAATTTCCAATGACGGCATAGTGAATAGAAGTTTCTTTGCCTAATTGTCGTTGAGTTAGACCTTTTTCTTTTCTTAATTCCACTAATCGTTCACTAAAGATTTGCTTTGTTCCCACAGCATTATTATAGCAGATATATAAACAATTTCAACAAAGCAGTTATTGCACTGCAAATTGTTTGACATCTTCCTAATTTTTTGTTAAATTAAAAATAAGAGGATACCTATAAAATGAACTTTGCAAAAGAGATGTTAATAAAGATACTTGAAAATGAGCAAATCAAAGTAAAAATAAGCATATCCAAAAAAGACTATGCGAAAATGTTTGCTGATGGCTGTTATGTTGCGCTAAGTCAAATCAGGGAAATCATCAAAGACGACAAACTAAGCACTATCAGTGCATTGAGCGGATAGTTTGTATATTTGAACGACTTGAGCGGACTGCGGGAGCAGACATGATAGGGGATGGGAAAACAAATTTATTCTAAACAGACAGAAAATAAACCCTGAAAAAAACCGAAACAGTTTAAAAGGGTATTAACTTTTTTTCAAAGTTAATACCCTTTTGTTCTAATAATTATCTGTTCTGCCCAAAAGATAGTCGGCGGAAACATCGAAAAAATCGGCTAACCGTTTTAGTTCTTCTATGTTTGGAGAACTAAGACCTCTTTCCCAATTACTGATTGTTCCAAAAACAACATTCATTACTTTGGCGATATCGGTTTGTTTTAGGTCTCTTTCAAAACGCAATTCTCGTAGTCTTTTGCGGAAAATATCCATATATTAATTAAATTATATCAAGTAACCATTCCAAAATACTTGTAATTACAAGAACCTTTGAGTATAATTATATAATGAACTTTGCAAAAGAAATGTTAATAAGGATACTTGAAAATGAGCAAATCAAAGTAAAAATAAGCATATCCAAAAAAGACTATGCGAAAATGTTTGCTGATGGCTGTTATGTCGCACTAAGTCAAATCAGAGAAATTATCAAAGACGATAAACTAAGCGACTATCAGTGTATTGAGAGGATAATCGGTATATTTGAGAGATTAGGAACTGATTGTGGATCTAGACATAGTGAGGTTAAGTAGAGCCCAACATAAAAGATGAAAACCCTTGACAAGGGTCTTCGTACCCCTTTGTTGGGATGGTTACATGTAATAGCACTCTACGACAAGAGTGTTGAAAACACTTGACAAAGAGTGTTAAATAAGTTAAGATGATAAATGAAATGAAACAATATATTGAAATAACAACAACTTTTAAAAACAGGGAAGATGCGGAATGTTTTGTTAAAGGTATTTTGGATGCAAAACTTGTTGCGTGCGTTCAAATGAGTGAGATTATGAGTTGGTATAGTTTTGAGGAAAAAAATTGTTCTCACAAGGAATATAGACTTGCAATGACAACTTGTTCATCACTTTTTGAAAAGTGTGAAGAATTTATCAAAAAACATCACCCTTACAAACTTCCGCAAATCGTTGCGAAAAAAATAGAATATATTTCAGTTGAGTATTCTGACTGGGCAGACGGACAAATCTAAATGATAATTGACAGTGACGGAATAAAAAGGATTGAAAGATTTAGTGAAAAAAATTTTAGCAATCCTCAAAGAAAAAGGCGAAAGCAACTAAAGACAAAAAAGGATATTTTCAACAAAAATCCTTTGAGGCTTTTCTTTGGGAAAATTCTTGTTTTTCTTTCGTTTTTGATTTTTTCACCTTTTATCAAAGCAAAGTATCGTTTGAAAATCGAAAACAGAAAGGCACTGAAAAAGATAAAGGGAAAGGGTGCAGTTGTTGTGATGAATCACTCAAACTATTCAATCGACGGACCGTCTTTGATATTTCAATCGCTTCCTCGAAGATGTTGGGTAACGGTTCCTGAAGTAGTTGCAACAAGAAAACTAAGCGTTATCCCATTCCCTCAAGACCTTGCAAACATGAGAGTGTTTAAAGAGGTTATTAATGAAAGACTGGAACTAAATCAACTTGTGACATTTTTTCCGGAAGTAACACCTTGGGAATACTATCGAAGCACTCGCCCGTTCAAAAGCGGAGCATTTCGATTTGCTGTTCAAAACAATGTTCCGATACTCCCGATAGCGATGTGTTTTCGTATTATCAACAAAAAAAATGGCAGGAAAAAATATCGTGCCACAATGCATTTTTTTGAACCAATATATTCAAACAAAGAACTAACCGAAACAAAAGCCATCGAAGAACTAAAAAACAACACCTATGTTTTGATTCAAGAAAGGGTTGAAAAGGAAAGGGAGAAAGATGTTTAATTGAAGTAAAAAGTAAGAGGTAAAAAGCAAAAGTGATGTTGAGTTATTTTTCTGTCAAGGAAGAGAAAAAGTGCTATGACATCACTTTTCATTTAACTATTATTTCCTTAACTATCTCAATCGAGCGTTTTGCGGCCATCTCTCCAAACTCTTCACATGAAATTGTTGCCTCATCATCAGCCTTGTCGGAAACAGTTCTCAAACACAAAAATTTGACTTCAAACAAATTGCAAACTTGGGCAATCGCTGCTGTTTCCATGTCAACAGCAATCGCCGAAAATGTCTCTTGCAGATATTTTACTTTTTCGTTGTCACTAATAAACTGATCGCCCGAGGCAACTGCTCCAAAGTGATAAACCGGCTCATTTAATTCTCCGATTCTGCCTTTTCTAAATCCTTTAATTTTTTTAATTAAATCTTTATCGTGAGCAAAAAAAACATCTGTGTATCCTGCAACTAATCCGACAGGCTCTCCGACAGGCGAGAGGTCATAGTCATGCTGAACGCTCTTGTCCGCAACAATAACATCGCCTTGTCTTGCTCCCTTTTTCAAGCCTCCGCAAATCCCAAGATTAATGACAAATTCAATGTCAGAATATGTATTTAGCAAAATCGCAGTCGCCGCCGCCGCCGCAACCTTGCCAATCCCGCTTTTAACAATAACAACGGTTTTTCCGCTCAATTTGCCCTCGTAAAAAACAAGCGAGGCAATTTTTTTTGCCTTTGCATCCGCAAGTTCTTTCACAAGTCCGTTTATCTCAATCTCCATTGCACCGATTATGCCTATCATATAATTTTAGTATATTATTATTTTAGGTTGTTGTCAAGCGAATGAAGTGCGGGCGATTCTAAGATATTTAACAAAAATAAATCGTAGGGGTGTAATGTCCAAGAGGGAATCGAAACGAAGTGTCACGGGGACTGACTCACTGACACGAAGTGCCCCGAAGGGGTTGAGGCAATCCCTTGCCTCAATCAGAGTGCCTGTCCTCGTGACACGAAGTGGGTATTTGGACTACGGGGGTGGTCAGTGACCGTCTGCACAATGTGAAACGATTACTACGAACTTCCATAAACGAACCAACAAAACTGTAGGGGTGAGCAACGCGAACCCGAATATAGATAACATAATAATGATAATTTAATCGGGCTCGCGTTACTCGCCCCTACAATTTCATTCCCCCGAATATCACACGACAAAATAGAATCGTGTGAGGGGCTTATTGTTTATAAGGCACGCACCTTTTGCGTCAAACACACTCGTTTTTTAAATCTTTCCGCTAACTTCAGGTGTGCCTTATGGAAATCGTTCCCCCGCACAATATAATAATGAGTGTTAGTTAGTTGCAATGACTAAAAAAACATGCTATAATAATTTTATGATAGATTTTAAATCATTAGATAAAAAATGGAACGACTATTGGGACAAAGAGGGTCTCAACAAATTTGATGTGAAAAATATTGACAAGAAATATTATTCTCTTGTTATGTTCTCATATCCATCGGCATCTAATTTACATCTAGGACATTGGTATAATTATGCTCCTGCCGATACATTTTCAAGGTTCAAAAAAATGCAAGGACATGAGGTCTTTGCTCCGATGGGGTTTGACAGTTTCGGATTGCCGGCAGAGAATTTTGCAATAAAAACAGGCACACATCCGCAAGACTCAACAGACAGAAATATAAAAACAATGCAAAAGCAACTAAAGGGAATAGGGGCAATGTATGAGCCTTCATCCTATTTAGAGACGAGTTCGCCCGAATACTACAAGTTCACTCAATGGCTGTTTTTGAAGTTATATGAAAAGGGACTAGCCTATCAAAAACTTGCACCGGTCAATTTTTGCATATCATGCGCAACAGTAATTGCAAACGAGCAAGTCATCGATAACAAATGTGAAAGATGCTCATCAGATGTAGAAAAGCGAGAAATGACCCAATGGTTTTTCTCAATCACAAAATACGCAGAAGAACTCTTAGAAAAACTAGATACCCTAGACTGGCCAAGCAAGACGGTTGCTATGCAAAAAAACTGGATAGGAAAGTCAACAGGAGGTGAAATTTCATTTGTTTTGTCTGATGCTTCTGATATGTCAAAAACAGATGCTAAAATAAAAGTTTTCACAACAAGAACAGACACTATTTTTGGAGTGTCTTATGTTGTTCTTGCGCCTGAGCATCCTTTGGTTGAAAAGATAACAACAAAGGAGCATAAAAAAGAAGTTGAAGAATATGTCAAAAAGACCCTAAAAATCAGTGACATTGACCGCCAAACGACAAAAGAAAAAACAGGTGTTTTCACAGGGGCGTATTGCCTAAGCCCTGTGAATGGCGAGAAATTGCCGATATATATTGCCGATTATTGTCTGATGAACTATGGAACAGGTGCAGTAATGGCAGTCCCTGCTCATGACGAAAGAGACTTTGAATTTGCGAAGAAGTATGATTTGCCGATAAAAGAAGTAATCGTAGGGGCTGGTGGTCAGTTGGATAGTAAAAATAATTTGACCATCACCGATCACCGATCACCGACCACTGACCACAATATACCCTTTATCGAAAAAGGAACCCTCATCAACAGTGGCACCTACTCAGGACTCGAGAGCAACAAAGCAATCAGACAAATCCTAAAAGACCTTGAAAAGAAAGGGCTAGGTCAAACAAAAACAAATTATCGTCTTCGTGATTGGTCGGTTTCTCGCCAAAGATATTGGGGAGCGCCTATTCCGATTATCCACTGTGACAAATGCGGAATTGTTCCGGTTCCTGCATCAGACTTGCCTGTAAAATTGCCCTATAATGTCGTTTTCACAAAAGACGGTGTCAATCCTTTATCAAAGTGCGAAGAGTTCATAAACACTAAATGCCCAAAATGCAAAAAGAGTGCAAAAAGAGAAAGCGATACTCTGGACACTTTTGTTTGTTCAAGTTGGTATTATCTTCGCTATCCTGACGCTAACAACAAAAAAGAACCGTTTGACAAAAAGAAAATCGCTTCAATGCTGCCTGTTGACAAATATATCGGCGGAGCGGAGCATGCTTGCATGCACCTATTATATTCTCGTTTCATAACAAAATCTCTCCGTGACATGGGGTATCTCAATTTTGACGAGCCGTTCACCTCGCTTGTTCATCAAGGCTTAATACTTGGCAAAGACGGCATGAAAATGTCGAAATCGCGTGGCAATGTTGTCAATCCTGATTTGTATGTTGATGAGCATGGGAGCGATATTTTCAGAATGTATTTGATGTTTGGTTTTTCGTTTATTGAAGGCGGAGCATGGAATGATGACGGAATATTAGCGTTGAAAAAATTCTTAGAGCGAGTTTATCGCCTTGTTGAAAAGGTTTCCGCATCAATAAAAGAAACACCCTTTGCAACACTTGAATTTAACTTTGACTTAAACTATGCTGTTCACTATGCAATAAAACATGTTAACGAGGATTTGGAAAAACTTTCATTCAACACTGCAATTGCAAGGATTATGGAGTTGGTCAACGCAATCTACAAGCATATTGAACAAAACACAAGTTTAATGTTAGTGAACGAAGCAAACCAAACACTAATAAAACTACTTGCTCCGTTTGCTCCGCATATTGCAGAAGAGTTGCATCAAATGATGTGCGGTGACAACTGGGAAGAGAGTATATTCAAACACCCATATCCTGTTCACGACGAACAATCCCTAGTCAAATTTGAAACAGAACTAGCCGTTCAAATCAACTCAAAAATTAAATCAAAAATCCTAATTCCAACAACTGCGACAAACGAGGAAATAGAAAAAATCGCCATTTCGGATGAAAAGGTAATTGAGGCAATCGCTGGTGCAAAACCAAAAAAAATAATAATAATCAAGGACAGATTGGTTAATATAATTGTCTAGATTTTTCAGGTGCTAGTTAGTTTTCTGTTGTCATTCTGAACGAAGTGAAGAATCTAGCGAAGCATAAAAACAATTAGAGGAAATATTAAACTTATGATAAATCAAATTAAAACAATCGGAATAGTAGGCGGCGGACAACTAGGTATGATGATGATACCCTATGCAAAAAGGCTAGGGCTTCGTGTTGTTGTCCTTGATCCAAGTGCGGACTGTCCTGCATCTCAATATATCGACAAAAACGATTTAATTGTCGCACCATTTTCCAATAAAGAAAAATACAAAGAACTCGCAAAAAAAAGCGATGTCATCACTTATGAATTTGAACATATTGATGCCGGTATTTTATCTGAAATATCAGACTCCTCAATTAAGGGAAGTAAAAATGTTTTTCCATCGGCAATAACTTTAAAATTAATTCAAGACAAATTAGTGCAAAAACAAGTGCTTGAAAATCAGAAAATACCTGTCCCAAAATTTGAAGAAGTGAACAGATTAGAAGAAATTTATGCCTACTATGACAAACACAAAAAACCGTTTTTCCTTAAATCTCGAAAAGGCGGCTATGACGGAAAAGGGAATTATCATGTGAAATCCAGAGAGGATATTGAAGTTGGTTTCAATCAACTAAAGCATCCTTTAATGATTGAAGAACTGGCTGATTTTGAAAAAGAGGTTTCAGTCATTGCAACAAGGGGAAGAGACGGAAAAATAGTTGTCTATCCGATTTCCGAAAATGTTCATGAAAACAGTATATTAGACACAACAACAGTCCCTGCCAATGTGTCTGAAACAATGAGAAAAAAAATAGGGGAAATTGCTGTTAGAACTTTGAATTGCTTTAGCGGCGTCGGAACATTTTGTGTTGAACTTTTCTATAATGAAAAAAAAGGCGAGGTTTCAGTCAACGAAGTTGCCCCCAGAGTTCACAACTCCGGACACTACACAATTGAAGCATGCAGAACAAGCCAGTTTGAAAATCATATCAGAGCAATTTGCGGTCTTCCGTTAGGCTCAACAGAAATGATAGTCCCTGCATGCATAATGAAAAATGTTATTGGTCACGATGACGGAAAAGCACAATTTGTCGGCATTGAAAAAGGTTATGAAATTGAGGGTGTCAACGCCCACATCTATGGCAAGATAGACACAAAAAAAGGACGCAAAATGGGACACTTCACAGTAACAGGTGCTTCTACTAAAGAAGTTCAAGAAAAACTAAAAAAAGTCGACATAGAGTGCAATGGTGTGAACTAAATGTTTGAAAGAATATGAAAACTAAAACTAATGAAAAACTTAAATAAAAAATAAATCGTTTAGTGGTATAGGGTTATTCCCAGTCAGGAGTACATGTGACAATTTGCACTGGCAACAATTCACACTTGTTTGGAGAAATTAAAACAAATGTAGGGGCGGCATTCTGCCGCCCGCACAGTATAGTTAAAAAAGGTAAAAAACATGAAGAAATATTATGATGATGAAATTAAAGATGTCGTTAAAGCACATGGTGATTTGAATGATGATAATATTTCTGTTGTGCAAATAAGTTTTTTAAGAGAGGTTTTTCACAAACCTAATGATGCAGAGTTTTTGCTTAACACAGCGGGAAATGTTGCTATTGTCGCAGCAGCTATTGCGACTGGCGGTGATTTTAATGCTGGTGGCGCTGCTTTTCATAGTGGCGGCGATAATGAAATCAAAAATGTGTTTGCCATTATGTCAGTCAGCAAAGAAGGATTGAAAATTCATGAACAAAAAATTGAAAATATCTACACTGCCAAAAACATTAAAAAGACATATAATATTATATTTGAAAATATAACTGGTATCGCAATTTCTAATTTGTTTTTTGTTTGGAGTGTGGTAATGCATTATCGCTATAAAAAGAAAGAATATACACTCAAAATGAAAATACATAAAAATTCAAAACTGCTAGCAAATCAAAAAGAAGAAGCAAAAAAAACTATTGAGTTTTTGAAAGAAAAAGAAAAAACTGTAGGGGGGGATTGATGTCTGATAGACACACCCATTGTTAGCAGAAAACAATGGTTAGAGATGGGGTGTCTTTGAGACAAAAGAGGGTGGGAATCTCCCGTCCGCACAATAAAATTCAAAATGAAACCAATAATAACAATTGCTAAAAATGCGGGGTTTTGCTTTGGGGTGCAAAACGCAGTTAATATAGCCCTTGAAACTCTTGAAAAAAGCGAGGGTAAAGTTTTTTCATTTGGCAATCTTATTCATAATGAGTTGGTAACAAATTCACTCAAAGAAAAAGGCATAAATGCAGCGCAAGATTTAGATACTATAAAAAGCGGCGACACTGTTATTATTCGTTCGCACGGAATTGCAAAATCTGTTGAAGAAGAGATGATAAAGAGAGGTTTTAATGTAGTTGATGCAACTTGCAAGTTTGTCAAAAAAATTCATCAAATTGTTAAAGAATACTCTTTAAATAACTATCATATTGTGATAATCGGTCAGCACGACCATCCCGAAGTTATTGGAATTGCAGGGTATTGTGAGAAGAAGAATTTCACCATAATCGACAAAAAATCCGATTTAACGCCGCTAAACGAGCATGAAAAATTATGTTTTGTTGTCCAAACGACATTTGACAGGGAAGAATTTGAAAATATAAAGAAAAAAATTTCCTCTAAGGTGTATAAATTAGTTGAACAATTCGACACAATTTGCTATACTACACATGAAAGACAGTGTGAAGCAGAAAATTTGGCAAAGAAAAATGACATAATATTAGTGATCGGTTCAAAAAAAAGTTCCAACACAACAAAGTTATTTAACCTTTCTCAAAGATATTGCAAAGACTCGTTTTTCATTGAAAGTATTTGCGACTTTAGTAAAATCACGCAAAAACTTGAGAATTTAAAAAAAATAAAAAACAATAAAACACCGCTCAATATTGGTATTGCGGCGGGGGCATCAACCCCGAAAGAGTTGGTGTCGGAGGCACAGAAAGTAATGGTGAAAAAGTTTGAGGAATCTCAAAACAAAGAGTTTCTAGATGGCATTGAGGATTCATTTGTCAACTACAAAGAGGGCAAACGCATTGTTGGCACTGTAATTTTTGCAAACAACGACGGCATTAAACTCAGCATCGGCGGAAAAAAAGACGGCTTTATCAGAAAAGACGATGTCACAGTTGAAGCCTATAATCCTGAGAACTATCCGCAAGGCATGGAAATTGAGGCAGTAATCACTTCAAAGAACGACCCCGACAGCGGCTGCGTTCTTCTCTCGAGCAAAAAAGTTCAAGAGCAAAAAATGGGTGATGAGACTGTTGAGAGTATTCGTGGGGGCGAAGTTTTTGAGGTTGTTTGTGAGAGTGAAACCAAAGGAGGACTACTTGCAAAACTAGGGAACTACACTGTTTTTGTTCCGGCATCTCAAGTGAAAGAAAACTTTGTCAAAGACTTGAAGCCCTTTGTCGGAAAGCCTCTTCGACTGACTGTTGTTGAAATTGATGATGCGAAAAAAAGAATTATCGCATCTCAAAAGAAAGTTTTAGCCGCTGAGAGAAAAGAAAGAGAGGACGAGTTTTTTAAGCATGTCCAACCTGATGTTATTGTCTCGGGTGTTGTAAAACGCATAACTAATTTCGGAGCATTCGTTTCAGTTAATGATTTTGACTGTCTTGCCCATATCGCAGACCTTTCTTGGAAACATATCAAAAGTGCCAGCGATGTTTTGAAACTAAATGAAACCTATGACTTTTTAGTAACGAGTGTTGACAGAGCAAGAGGACGAGTAGCACTGTCCTACAAACTGCTTCAAAAACACCCGTTTGAAAAGTTTTTGGAAGAAAACCCAATCGGCACAATCTGCAAAGGCAAAGTAAAAAGCGTTCTCCCATTCGGAGCATTCGTTGAAATTGCTCCTGAAATTGAAGGACTTGTTCATGTGTCCGAGGCATCACACAACTTTGTCAAAAGCATCAACGAAGTTCTAAAAGCAGGACAAGAAGTTGATGTTTGCATAACAAACATTGAACCCCACACTAAAAAAATCAGCCTCAGCATAAAAGCGGCAACCGAGGCTCCGGAAGGTGTTGATATGGCAGCAGACAGTGCTGACGGAAAACCTAAAAGAGCGGCAAAAGGAAAGTC
This sequence comes from Bacillota bacterium, assembly GCA_009779975.1. Taxonomy (GTDB): domain Bacteria; phylum Bacillota; class Clostridia; order Christensenellales; family Pumilibacteraceae; genus WRAY01. Next base: position 45,666 of record WRAY01000004.1, read on the forward strand.
GGCTGAATCTGTCGAATACAGCGACGGCGGAGCAGACAACAATCCTTTCGCAAGTTTATTGAAAGGCATTGAAGTTGATGAGAAATAAATAAATGTCTACGGACATTCCGCAAAATAATAAATGTAGGGGACGCCGCCAACGGCGTCCCGTATTTATTTTTTTAAACACACTTTTAACTATGGAAAACGAACTTGAATTCATAACGCTTGAACAAGCCGGAAAAGAAGTCTTTTCAAAAGAATTCTTTGAGCAGTTTGACAGTAAAACACTGGCAGAATTTTGCATTGAAGTGATTAAACAGCAGCAGCAAGCAAATGTTGCCCTAAAATGGATGCTAGGCAACAACAGAATGGGTGATGTTGCTCTTTCTGAAAACAAACGAATAGTCGATGAAATTTTAAAATCAAGAAGATAAAATGTATTAAACCTCAACGCAAAGAATATGGTTATAAAAGCCGTGGAGTGAGAGTTGCGAACAATCTTCTTGCTTGTTCATAATCGAATTACGAAATATTTTGCAAAGTATACATTTTGATATCATCGCATTTTTGCTTTTACAAGCAAGGAAAAATGCTTCTCGCATAAACTGTCTAAAATTTGATTAAAACAAAATTTTTCAAAAATATAAAAATAGAGGCGTTTTTTACTTGATTTCATAAGTATTTTGTGCTAGAATAATTAAGCAATTTGGTGTGGGAGCATAGCTCAGTTGGGAGAGCATCTGCCTTACAAGCAGGGGGTCGGCGGTTCGAGCCCGTCTGCTCCCACCAAACCCTTGCAAAAGGTGGCTAGTCGATGGAGTGCTGGCAAATCTTTTTGTTCGTAAATAATGAATTACTTACTCCACCAATGTGTCGACATTCATATATCGACAGCAAAAAAGTGAAAGATTGAATAAGTGAATAAATGAGAGGATACTTAATGCCGCTAACTTATTCACCTATTTAATTTGATTGCTTCAAATTGACCATGCGGAAGTAGCTCAGTGGTAGAGCGATGCCTTGCCAAGGCATAGGTCGCGAGTTCGACCCTCGTCTTCCGCTCCATTTTAAAAAACCATGCTATATTTAGTGTGGTTTTTTGTTATATCCTAGTAAAAATAGATGATGATAAGCGGATATTGGATATTTCAAACATTTAAATAAATTTGTTATTTAATGTCAAAAACATTGAGAATTAATTACATTTATTGGTAGTATTTAAAAATTTTTAAGAGCAACTGATTTGTTTCGATTGACAGATATACTAAGGTATATTATAATACAATTAATACTGGGAGATTATTATAAACAGACTTTAAATTGTTTGCTTAAAATTTTCTAACATGGTAAAATAATAAAAGTAAGGTGTAAGGAGGGGACTTATAAGATTTTTGCACCTTTTCTTATTTCTTCTCCATGAGCGAAAACAAAAAAAATAAAAAATCAACAAGATATAGTCGAATTTTGCTTTTACTTGCAAAAATCTTTCTTTTGCTTATATGGTTTGTTATTCCTCCGAAATATCACTATGAAGAAGGACTTAAAAAAAAGCCGGAAATAGAAAAAAGAGCAATGGTTGTTTGCAATCACAATAATTACTCGATAGACGGCTTTTTGATGTATTTGATATGGTTTCAAAGAAATATTTTTCCGCTTGTCACGAAAGTTTTTTTTGACAGAAAAAAATCGCTTTGGGCGTGGTATACTAGGAATGTCGGGGCAATTCGTATTGGACCCGATGTTGACAACCTAGCCTCGCCGTTTGAAAAAGTAAAGGATTATTTTGAACTTGAAAGAGTGATTTGTGCAATGCCTGAGGGCGGAGTGAACACAACAGGCGGCAAAATGCTCCCATTCAAATCAGGACTTTTTTTAATGGCGTTTAATGCAAATGCTCCCATATACCCAACATATATCGGGCGATTGAAATTATTCAAAAGAACTCATATCTATGTCGGAAATCCGATAACCCCGGAGATAGCAAAAGAAGAAAGTGAAAGAACAGGCGAAAAACCGGTTGACGCATTCATGCAACTAACAAGAAAAACAATGGATAAGTTTGAGAATGAATACTTTGATTTAATTGAAAAAATAAAAACAAAAAAATAACAACAACTATGATATGCATTATTAATTATGCATTTCTTAAGAACGGAGAAATCAAATGAGAATTGGAATGAAAATTGACGGAGTTTTATTAAGAGGCTTATTGATAAGCGGCTTTCATAACTTGTGCAACAGCGTTGAATACCTCAACGATATTAATGTCTTTCCGGTGTCTGACGGCGACACCGGAACAAACATGAAAAGAACTTTCGAAGCGGGCATTAACGCAATGGTTGGAAGTGCATCTTTTTCTAAAGTTTTTTCATCTTTTGTTGAAGGAATGCTCTTAGGTTCGCGAGGTAATTCTGGGCTGATTTTGTCGCAGTATTGCTTTGGTCTTTATGAATCAATAAAAGGCAAGGACAATATCTCCGCACTAGAGTTATGTGATGCGCTCATGGATGCTTATGATGCAGCCTATAAAGCGCTCTTAAAGCCGGTTGAGGGAACAATCTTGACCGTTATGCTTGAAAGTGCGAAAAAAACAAAAACCAGAATTGACAAAGATACATCTTTTGAAAATTTCTTTGACATCTTTTCTGCTGAAATTTATTCAAGTTTACAGCAAACAACCGCAATGCTGAAAGTCCTTCGTGAAAACGGAGTAGTCGACAGCGGAGCGGCTGGTTTTTATTTGATTTTTGACGGAATCAGAAAAGGGATTTATGGTAACAACTTAGGGGGGGCAACGCTTCCGTCATATTCACAAGCACCCTCAAAAGTCAAAAAAATAACTAGGGAGGAGTTGAAATTCCGCTATTGCACCGAGTTTACTTTGAAATTGGAAAAATCCTATGACAGAGAAGAGATTGTTGATTTGCTCAAAGACAAAGGCGACTCAATCGTTATCGCTGAAAACGGCGGAATTTTGAAAGTTCATATTCACACCAATGATTCACAAAGCGTTTTAGACGAATTCAAAAGTTTCGGCGGATTTATTGAAACAAAAATTGACGATATGGCTGAGCAGCAAAAATCAGACTACTCTTATGCAATAATCGGCGATATCACATGCGACTTGAGCGAGAATGTCAGAAAAAGATTTGGAGTTGACGGCTATATCAAAGGTCACATGACAATTCCTGACGGTAGTGAGATTATTTCAACTCTTGACTGGAGTTATATGCCTTCTGAAGAATTCTACACTCATCTAAAGGCAAACTCAAAAAAATATAAAACTGCCCCTGCAAGCGTTGGTGAAATTGTCCGTTATGGCGAACAATTCTTGCAAAATGGTAAAGACCTTTTGATGATTTCAATCTCGTCAAAACTCAGCGTGTCCTACAATCTTATGTTAAACGCTGCAAAACTTCTTGAGGAGAAATACCCCGATAGAAAAGTTTTAGTAATTGACTCAAAAAAATATTCGGTTGGAGTTGGGCAACTAATTTTAAAAGCATGTCAGTTAAGAAAAGAGGGAATGTCAATTGAGGAAAACGCTAAAGAACTTGAATTAATCAAACATACAATCCACCAAATGGGGACAATGGATGACTTGTTCTTTGTTGCCTCAAAAGGACGAATTTCAAACGCAAAAGCGTTTTTAGGAACACTGATAAAAATTAAAACTCTCGGAGATTTTGATGCGGACGGAATGGTCAGCGTTATTGGTAAAATAAAAGGAAAAGGGCATGAAAGAGCCTATAAAGTGATTATTGAATACATCAAAAACACAATAGTTAACCCGAAAGAGCAAATAATCATAGTTGCAAATTCTCAAAGAGGCGAGCAAGCGAGAGTCTTAAAAGCGCTCATTGAAGAACATATTGCCCCCAAAGAAGTAATTCTTTCCGACATCTATCCCGCAACAGGAATAAACGCAGGTCCCGGACTTGTTGCCGCCTACTACTTTGGAACTCCGATAACAGACTTGAAGAATGAAAGAGAAATCATGGATTCACTAATGAAAGGAATGAAGTAGGGGATGGTGATTGGTGTTTAATAAATTAAACTTATCCAACCACTAAACATCAATCGCCAATCACTAAAATAACAAATGATGAATTTAACAAGCACTCTCTCTCAAACAGGATGGATAATTCTTGGAACTGCTCTCGGATTTATGGTGTTTGCCGGGCTGTTTTTGATATGTTTAACTGCTTTTATTATTTTTAGAAAAACTCTCTACAGAAGTCCGAAAAAACCTCGCAAAAGGGAATACTCCGTTCACAAATTTCATGCTTCGACCGAAGAAAAAATGGCTGCTCCCAGAAAGATGTTTGATGAGGGAACTTTGTGGGCAGAGCAGTTTAGTGACATTACGGATGATTTGCATATCGTTAACGATAACTTAAATTTATATGGTCAATACATCAATTTTGGATTTGACAAATGTGCTGTTATCATTCAAGGAAGGACAGAGTCGCTTTTATATTCATATTATTTTGCAGAAGTTTACGCAAAAAACGACTATAATATTTTGGTAATAGATACTCGTGCACATGGCTTGAGCGACGGAAAATTCGTCACTGCTGGTGTTTTGGAATATCGTGATGTTATCAAGTGGATAGAACTGGTCAAAGACAAATATTTTATTAACTCTTTTGTAATTCACGGCATATGCATCGGAGCCGCAAACGCAATATATGCCTATAGTGAAATGAAAGCAAAAAATGACGAAAACAGCAGGCTCATCAAAAAAGTTGTTCTCGACGGAACATATTCAAGTTATTTTGAAATTTTTTCTCGGCATCACAAAGAAAGAAAAAAACCGGTTTTTCCTTTTGTCCAGTTGATATTTTTCTATCTATATTTAGCAACCGGGGCAAGATTGTTAAAAAAAATACCTTTAAAAGAAATCGCCAATCTGGATATCCCGACACTTTTTATCTACAGCAAAGAAGATATCTATTGCACGCCGGAAAAAAACAAACAATTATTTGATGCATGTTCCTCGCATGACAAAGAAATCCGCATCTTCCCAAAAGGCAGACACTCCCATGTCCGCATAAACCAACCCGAAGACTATGACCAAACAATAGATGAATTTTTAAAAAAATATCAAGAGTGAAAAAAAGAAAATAGGTTAGTTGGCTAAAAATAACCAACGACCTATTTTCGTTTATTGCTTAGTTGCTGCACAATAAGAGAAAATTAAAGAAAAAATATTCTTTTTTCCGTTCTCTATAGTTTTTGACTTGCATTATATATTTTTTTTATATATAATTAATATTAACAGGTAAAATTTTGTCGAAAGAGTGAGAAATTTGAATTTTATAGATTTTAAAAACAACTTAAAGAGTATACTAAAGTATAGTAGGGAGAAGGAATAAGTGAAATGTGAAAGATGAAAATGAAAAGTAAGGTTTGATTCTATACAAATCGACAAAATAATTCGGCAATATTTTTCACTTTTCAACATTTACTTTTTACTTTTAAAAAAACTATGTTAAAAGTTAAAAACCTTTTTAAGGTTTATAAAAATGCAAAATACATATCAGCAAGAAATGTCTCCTTTGAGGTCAAAGAGGGCGAGATTTTTGGATTTCTTGGTGTTAACGGTGCAGGGAAGTCAACGACTATCAAATGCATAACGGGCATTATTCCTTTCACTGCCGGCAAAATTGAAGTTTGCGGTCATGACATAAAAGAAGAGCCGTTTGATGCAAAACGCAGTTTTGGTTTTGTTCCTGACAATCATGCGGTCTATGACAAGTTGACAGGCAGTGAATACATTAGTTATATCGCAAGTATCTACAAAGTTCCTGTGGAAGAATATCAAAAACGCTTCGATACTCTTGTTGAAAAATTCAACCTTAAAAATGCAATAAACAATCAAATAATGTCGTATTCACATGGCATGAAACAAAAAATATCAATCATCGGGGCATTAATTCATGAACCGAAACTTTGGATATTGGATGAGCCTATGGTAGGACTTGACCCTCAATCGATTCTAGATGTTAAAAACTACATGAAGGAATATGCTGAAAGCGGCAATTCCGTCATCTTTTCTTCCCACAACCTAGACACTGTCGAAAAACTTTGTGACAGAGCCCTAATCATTCACGGCGGAACTGTTATTGCCTTGATTGATTTAAAAGAATATCAAAAGAAAGGAATTAGTTTAGAAGACGAGTTCATGAGATTAACAAAAGAAGCCAGTAAAGAAATCGACAAAGTTAGGGCAGACTTGCTTAAGCAAGAAGAAGAACTCGCCAAAAAAATGGGCAAAAGAAAAGCCGGAAAAGCAATGCAGAAAAAAATAAGAGAAGAAGTCTTTGCGCAAATGGAAATGAACTAGTGGTCGGTGAATGTTAAATTTTTTAACCGCCAACCATTAGCCATCGACCGCCAACCATTGACTACCAACCTATGGATACAATCTGGACATTAATAAAACTTCAATTCAGGGCAGGTGCGAGAATTGCTCGCGAAAAAAGCCCTGCCAGAACAGCCCTAAAATGGTTAATCATCATAGCGGTTGCGTCTGTCCTTATGGGCGGACTTATTGCAGTTTACTACATGCTTTCAAATCAATTCACCATTATTGAAGGCGGTGTTGATTTGCTTAATGAATTTTTGACATTCACTCTTGCCGCTTTTATGGCGATTCAAACGCTGTTTCTAATCCCTCTTCTAATCAAAGTTCTCGACATAAATAACGACAGGGAATTGTTATTAAAACTTCCATTATCATCTCGTCAAATTTTTATCTCAAAATTATTAGTTGCCTATTCATTTGAATTGCTGTTTACTCTTGTTATATTAGGACCGCTTCTTATTGCATATGGTGCAGTGGCTTCTATGGCGTGGTGGTTCTTTGTTTTTGCAATTCCTCTATTTATTATTTTCGTTCCTGTATTTCCGTTCTTTTTGACAATACTCTTGTTGTTTCCGATAATAAAACTTGTTCAATTTTTAAAACAAAGAACGGTTATCACTATTTTGGTTTATTTGGGAGCGTTAGTTGGAGGAATTATTCTTTACATGCAGGTTGTTCAAGGAATGGTTCATGCTATTGCCTATGACGGCTTTGCAGACACTCTTCAAAATAATGCCGGACAAATTCAAAACATATCAAGATACTTGTTTCCGGCACAACTATTTGCGTTCATGGTAAGCGGCGGTGCCGGTTCATTCTTTGGATGGTTTGCAGTTGTTATTGCTGCGTCTGCCATTCTACTCACCGGTGCGTTTTATATCGCAAATCTCAAATACAAAAAATTCTACATGGAAGAGCATGGGACGATGTCAGGTTTTTCGGCGAAAGGAAAGTATAACGGACTTAATTCCTCGACCGCAGTTTTGGGAAAAGACAGCCGTAATATCTTCCGCTCCTCAAACTACACTTTCCAATTCCTTCTAATCGTTGCAATTACTCCGCTTCTTATTTTCTTTTCAAACCGTGTTGCAAACTATGCGGCTTTTCACTCTTTGGCAGAATATGGTCAAGCAAGCATGGCTGGCGATATGGGCTTTGAAATAACACTTTTAATTTCCATCGTTCTAATTCCGCTTGCATCTGCTTTTGCGGCATCAAACATATCACGGGAAGGTCACAACATCTATCACACAAAACTTATTCCTGTCTCATTCCGAAAACAGTTGTTCATAAAAGCAGGCATTGTTTTTGTTCCGATTTTTGCGACAACTTTGGTCGGAGTTCTCCTCAGCATGATAACTCATCGCAACATAGGAGGAGGCAGCATGTATATAGCAGGACTTCAAGGAACAGATGTTTTAGTCCTTTTGGTCATCACAACCTTTATGGCAATAGGCTATATATGTTTGGGAACCTATATTGATTTGCGAAAACCGCTGTGCAATCAAATAGGAACAGGAGAATTAACAAAAGCAACAGGACATGCCAATTTCATCATATTACTGGGAACTATTATTGGTTTGGGCTTTGGTGCAGTAGCGCTTCTTGCCGCATTCGACATTAATATTGTCGACATTTCAAGACAAGGTTTCAGAATATTCCTTCTTATATTCTCAATTGTTTTTGGCGGCACCTTTGCAGCACTGTTGTTTGTTGACGGTCCGAAAAGATATTATAGATTAGAACAATAGTTGAAAATAATTGTAGGGGACGCCGCCCTCGGCGTCCCGAAAAAAAGCAGACGATATTATTACGGGACGCCGAGGGCGGCGTCCCCTACAAGGACGAGTTCTTTTGTTTGTAGTTCTAGTTACTACTTATTTGAAGATATAGACAATGAAAAAAACAATTCTACTATTCTTATTCATACTTCCTGTCATCATCGTTGTGTTGGTCTTTGCCATCGCAGGGGTTGTTGGTCGCAGGCAAATGGTTGTTCCGGTAGAAAGCGTGGAAATCAACAGGGCAATTTTTGAAGATAGTCCTCAAAAGCATTCGCCGTGGCATGAGCAATATGGAACAAACAATCTAATACTAATTGTTTCTCCAGGTGAGGAAATTGAATTTGCAAGATACTTTGTTATCTATCCCGCTGAAGCCTCGCTAAACTTTTCTTTGTTTGAAATCTCAAACCCCGAGGTTGTCCAAATTAATGAACAAGGAAACATAGTTGTCCTTCAAAACATGCGCTCAACCGACCCGAGAGAGGGGATTGAAATAGTGGTTGTCGACGGAGCAACAAGATTCTTTTCAGTTTTCATCATCATTGATGTTGATGGAACAAGATTTGATTATTTCGGCTTTGACGGAGATTTGTTCAGAGAGGGAATAGGGCGTGACTGGGAAGAGTTCGGACTGGAAAACGCAGGTGATTTTGTCAGCATTGATTTTGAAAACCAATTAATAATTGAAAGAAATTTCATACCATATGAATTAGAATATGTAATTCCAATCGCTGCAATTTTAGAACGAGGTTTCAATGTTGCTCCGTTTGATTTGTTGTATGTTATCAATCCTTTAAGAGAACAGTTTTTGGCGTCATTGACATTTAGTTCAAGCAACAACAACATCTTGAGAATAACAGGCGATGGGTTTGCAGAAGTTCTTGGCACAGGCGAAATGGAAATAAGAATAACAACAAACTTCCTAAACTCAAATTTTGAGATTGTTGTCAATATAGTGATAATGTAGCGGTTAGTTGTTGGTGATTAATGGATAATGCAGGAATTTATTTTTCTTCCGCCAATCACCAACCACCAATCACTAATCACCACAAATAATCATGAAAAAACATCTAAAAAAAATTATAATATTATTAATTGCTTTGGTGATGACACTTCCTGTTGTCATGCTTAGTGCGTGCAGAGGTGATGACAACTATTCGTATTTACTTTCAAGAACAAATTCAAACAGGATTTTTGAGTCGCCTTATCAAGAGTTTGTCTTGCCTTCTATCATATCTGATGACCCTGATTTCAGATATGAGTGGGGAGTCGGACTCAGCACGATTGAAAATCATTCTGTCGCAAATCTTCACACACGAGTTTTGAGAAACGAAGAAGGTGAAGCGGTTGGAGAAGAGGTGGTCTATCGCATTAATCTGATTCCCGCCCACTACACTCAAAGACGAGCGTCAACAACACTTGTTGCAACGGTTTTTGGCTCAGACGGTCCGGTTCAACTTTCCTACACTGTCAATGTGACAAGTTTGCTAACGGACGAATTAACCCATATTTCATCTTCAAAACATGGTCATATTAACTACACCTCAAGAGGTATTGCAAGAAACAGAGTGTTTGGACTTCGTGACATTGTTATGCCTTCAAGCGGAGATGCAACCCCGGGACACTTTGACAATTCCGGAAATTGGATAGACGGAACATGGCGGGATGTTGAGTTTCAAAACTCGTCCAGTTCGTTTGAATTGACATGGTCATATCGGGGGGTTCCAAACATTGAAGTTTGGCTCGAAGAGATGGATGCCCATGGAAATTTTGTGCGTCAAGTATATTCACAAAACAATATTGCAAGAGTTGTTCACGATCCGCTAAATCCAAGGTTTGTGACAGTCAATTTTCTAAGAGATGGAATTGTCAGAGTTGTTGCCGAGTCCGCAGGTGCTGTGAGACCGGGTTTTAGGCCAAGATACGAATTCGTTTATGAGATTGTTGACGCTGTCAATGTCCACAATTTTGAGGAAATAAAACTTCTTGAAAGGCTTGCAAGATATACTTATATTAGTGACGGTGTTTATTTGGGAGGAGGACAATTCCAAACAAGAAGAGACGGCACAACCCAATTAAGAGGAGCAGAAGCGATTGGGAGAACTCTTGGACACTACCTTGTTCCGAACAGCAACCCCAACGGACTTCTCAGCAGTCATTTTAATACAACATTAACCCCAACCCCAACGCACTATCTTGATGCAACCCCCGGAGGCGTTCAATCATGGGAGGGCTATCGTGATGACGGAGCGTTTTTTGATGAGTTTCGTCACTGGTCTCCCGCATTCAGATTTCATAATATTGTCATTCGCTCAACATCTCGTGACAGAGCGGAAGCAACCGAGATGAACGGAAGAATGGAAACATGGGCAGAAGGCACATGGTTTTTCGGTGATGTTCACGGAAACGGCTTTCACCTTGACGCAACGCCTTACACTCGAAGTGAAGAAGGGGTCTATCGCAACACCCACTCAATGAGAGGGCTTGTTGAACCATATGATTGTTTGCAAGGACACGACAGTTTGGGCTTTGAAGGCAGAAGATTTTTCCCCGGTTATGGTTGGGGCGACATATTTATTTTCTATCTCTTAGCAAATAACTCTGTTTTAGATAACATTACTTTAACGGGTGAAAATATTCCTCAAGGACCGACGGCAATCCGTCTTAATCAATACAACAAAATCGGAGTTCTCGGAACTTCATTTCTTTTGGGACAAACAAGAGATTTCTCTTTGGGGCGTGCCCACAATGACGGAATTTTTCATGATGGGCTCTACATTGAAGGCATAACAATTCAAAACAGCATCATTGAAAAAGGCTTGACCCTAGTCGGTGCAGGCTTTGCCCCGAATGTCAACAACCCGATACGAGTTGACACTAATGTCCTAAGGTTCGGTGGTTTCACTGCTATTCTAGGGCAGTCATATGGAGCAGGCATAGGCATGGCAGACCCTGAAAACGGATATGCAGTTCGAAATGCTCCGAGAGCGAATTCACTCTCAGTCAGAAGAAACAGTGACGGAATTCCGTATCCCGAAAATTATCAGCCGATTCATCCAAATCCAAACGGCGGAAATTTTGGAAATTTTATTGTGACAAGAAATAATATTTTCCATGATATTTCAGTGTCTCCACTACTTACAATGCCGTCACAATCAGGCTCTCATATCAGCATAGAAGGCAACGAAAACCATTTCTTCACTTGGCTAAGAAGCAACGATATTCAATTCCCTGAAATGACAGACCCAAGCCATGAGGGAAGAGCAAGAATAGCAGGACAGAGTATTAACGGCATGATACCGCCGCTTCTTAACAGAGTATTCACTAACAATCTTGGGCAAGGTATCCCAAACATTGACGACAGAGGACACACTCACGGCGGAAACTGGAGAAGTTGGGCAAACACTTACAGGGCTCAATACCATCAACAGCACGGCGTATTTTTAGTTAATATTCCTGTCATTGTCGTGACAGACGAAGGTCAGCAAAAAAACAACTATTTCACATTTGAAAATTCAATCCTTGCTCCGGCAACAGAGCGGGCAATAGGATTAGTTTCTGACCACACTCGCTCAATCGGCGCAATGCCGCCAAGAGGACTTAACCAACGCTTTGACATTATCATGCTGCAGTCTCCATTGATTGCAGATCCGGGTATTGGACTCATCAGAGTCAGCGAGATGAACACAGCAAGCATCAACGCAAGAATTGCGGAAATGGTGCCGGCAGGAACACGCATCCCGACAATCGTTTCAAGAAGTATTATAAACCTTGACAACGGATTAAACTCAACCGGCGAGTGGACACTCCACAGTGCAACTGATGTGTCGCTGGCGGGACACAGAATTGAGTTGAACGGAACAGCAGTCAGTTCTTTGGAAGATTTTTGTGAATTGACCAATTCAATTACTGTTAGAATCGAAGACTTAATTGCAGCAGGCGTAGATGGTTTTGGATTATTCACATTTGATTTGATGAACATTGCTTCTCGCTCAAGAGAGCCTGTTTCAAGATTTAGTATCATTTTTCAAGGCACAATGGGCGGAGTTATTCCGAATGTCGTTCCAGGAACTATTGGGTTTAGTGAAGATAACAGATATATTGAGATGCCGTTCAACCTTCCTGAAAGTGACATCATTATCAATATCAATTTGATGGGAGATGAGATGTTCCCTCAAAATCGTCCGATTGAGTTTATTTTTGATGACGGAGTGTTGAGGTTTGCAGGAATGCAATTAAGAGACGGTGAAAACAGACTGGAAGTTCAGACAAACTTCATGACGCTCAGCATAAGACAACAGGTTCAAAGACCGTCTATCGGCGTTGAAGCCATGGCAATTGTTTTAACAGACAATACTCCGCCGTTCATCATGCATCTCATCGGGCCGATTGATATGAGCGGAATTTCAATAAGTATTGACAACACAACCTTAACCAGCACTCAATTCACCATAGATAACTCAACCATAATCGTCTGGAATTCAGTTGTTCGTGAAATTTTGGGCGAGAGATATGCCGCCGGAACAAATGCTGAAGTTCTTATCACCAACACAAGAGGACTGTCACTGGCAACAAATCTCATGATAATTGAGGAGCGAAGCGAATTTTTCTTTGCAACGAATGCAATAACAACACCTTTCAATTTTGCAATCGGAATGTATCAGTCATTTGTCAACATTGCACCCGGTCACAGGCATTTTAATGAAGTTCATGTGGAACTGCTTAACCATGTCGGCGACAATATTTTTGGAGTGAGTTTTGCTGACACCGCTTGCGAAATTGAAGCAAGGGAACAAATAGTGAGAGTCACTGATGTTGAAGGATTCAGAGTTGAGAGTTTTCTCCATGGCAGCACAAGGTTTGTAATTCCTGCCGCCGCAATTTTTGAAGCAGGAGTTGTTGCGGGAAGGTCTTATAGAATTTGGATTTTTTCAAGTTTGCATAGTGCAAGAACATCTGTTGTCGCTCACCAGCAATTGTGGATATTCAACGCAAATCATGATGATTGGGTTGACAGAGCCCCTAATTTTGTTGAGGACAATCTAGTTGTCGACCTTTCTAATTTGAGCGAAGGCGGTGCAAGACTTGATTTTTCAGAAGCAGCATATTTGTTTGATAAATCGCTTGATGACATTAACAGCATTGCTGACATTCTTCCGCTTTTAGAATTAGGGGGCATTGAACTTCCTGAAAGACTGGCAACTCTGCTTGACTATATCGCAAGAATTGAGCAAGGCGATTTAAGCGTTGAAGAAGCAATAGAACTTCTGGAAATTTTAAGAGAAGACATTATTGATTTTGCCGAAGTTGCACTAGGGCATATAAGAAGATTTGTTGATATAATAAACATTGATGTTTTAGATTTATTTGAAAGAGTTGACCTTGATATTAGAGGTTGGTTTGAAGAAACAATTCAACATCTGCCTGCTGAATTCACTCCGTCACTATTATTAACACTCCTTGATTTTATCTATAACAGCGGATTTTTGCCTGAATATGCGGAAGAGTTTGTCGGCATAGTCATCACGATTTTTGAAATCGAAGAAATTGAGTTTGACACTGTTATTGATAAACTAAATTCAATCCGAGAACACTTTGACCTAATCGAAGAGTTTGACAACTTAGCAGTAGTTTTGATTTCGTTCATTGAAAACGGAACTCTTCCAAACGATACTGAGTTTTTATTTGACTTGGTTGATTTACTGAAAGAACATCTTGATTTGCCGAATGAAATCAATGCCCTTATTGAGGCTGTTGCGTTGTTTGTTTTTGATAATGTTATTCCAAATGACCTAAGACTTCTCATTGACCTCATAGACCTATTGCGTGAACATGTTGATGTTCCGCAAGATATTGACTTTTCTTTGAATATCATGTTATATCTAATCGGCGAAGGAGAAAGACCCGAAGATTTAACGCCGCTTGCTGATATGCTAAGGCGAGCGCTAGACGAGTTTAATCTGCCGCCGGAAGTTGTCGTTTCAATCCATTTGATGATAATTGTTATTGAAACAGACAACCTGCCCGATGACCCGACACTTTTTGTTGAGCCGCTGCTCTTAATTTTGGAAAGATTAATCACTCTTCCGACAATATCGTTTTTGGATAGTGATGATTTTAGTCAGTCTACATTCTCAGGAGAGGGAAGCATATTTGCAATTAGAAATGAGAGAGGGCAAATTCTCTATCAAGCAACCAGAGATGACATTTTCTTCGGTCGTTCACTTGTTTCGTTCTATTTGCCGGAAGATGGTTCAGGAAACAGGGTGGACGCAAGATTCCCTGTTGCTGTCATACCTTTCCTCAACGATCTTGACATTCCTTTGCCGGATGATATTTTAAGAATTTTGTCCGCATTCTTGCCAATCTTAGACACTCGTGAAATTCCAATCCCAATGGAAGTTCCGTCAGAAGCATATTATTTGATAGGTTTCACAATTTCACCAACACTATTGAATCGCCTTGGAGTAGGCTCGTTCACAATAGAAGTGAGAAACAATTTCAACATAGCGTTCGCAACACTAACAATTGTGGATAGCGAAAATAACGGACACTAATCGGTATTCGGCATTTTGATGAGAAGTGATTCAAGAGTAAATCAGTCTTGAACTAGTAAAACCCAATAAAACTATTGAAAATAAGTTGACTATCCCCGCAATTTCTGCTAAAATTGTGGGGATATCTAATTGACCATAATATTCATAACAAAAGCGTCGTGGACGCAAAGGAGCAGTAAATCCGTCGGATATGGTATGCTTTTGAAAAACAAAACAATAGTTCTTGGCGTAACAAGTTCCATTGCCGCCTACAAAGCGTGTGATTTAGTCAGTTTCTTGAAAAAAGAGGGTGCTGATATTCATGTTGTGATGACAAAAAATGCGTGTGAACTAATCACACCAAGAACATTTGAAACACTGACAAACAACAAGGTAACAACAGAGAGTTTTGAAAAAAACATCAACTTTGAAGTTGAACACATCTCACTCGCAAAAAGAGCAGACATTTTTGTTGTTGCTCCTGCAACCGCAAACTTTATTGCAAAATTTGCTTGTGGTATTGCGGACGACTTTTTAACAACAACAGCCCTGGCATTTACATGTCCTATTATCATTGCTCCTGCAATGAACAGTGCAATGCTAAATCATCCGGCAACTCAAAAGAATATTCAAACGCTAAAAGACAGAGGAGTGAAAATAGTTGAAACCCAAAAAGGAATGTTAGCCTGCGGTGACATAGGTGATGGAAAACTTGCGAAAGTAGAGGACATAGTAAAACAAATAATAACAACTTGTCAAGTGGACACTTCGGTTTTGCTCAATGCAAACTCAGAGGTTGTCAACCTTGTAGGGATTCCGCATAATATAAAAAACGATTACCTTGGAAAAACCGTTCTAATCATATCGGGTGCAACAATCGCAAAAATAGATCCGGTCCGCTTTTTAACAAACAATTCAAGCGGAAAAATGGGATTAGCACTTGCTAAGTCTGCAAAAAAAAGAGGAGCAAAAGTCATTTTAATAGAAGGAAAATCAAGCGTAGACTCATCAGAATTTAATCCGATAAAAGTTGAAACGACCCAAGAAATATTTGATGTTGCAATGGCAAAATTGCAAGATGCAGATATAATTATTAAGCCTGCTGCAATAGGCGATTACACTATTGCTTTTCAAAAAAACAAAATTAAGCAAGAAAAACTAACTCTTAATTTAGAGAAAACTGTTGATGTTGCAAGCGAAATCTCTAAAAAGAAAGGCAAGAAAAAACTAATCATTTTTGCAGCGGAAACTGAAAACCTCATTGAAAACGCAAAAGCAAAATTGATAAAAAAGAACGCCGATATGGTAGTTGCAAACGACATAACAAAAGAGGGTGCAGGTTTTAACAGCGAGACAAACATCGCAACAATAATCACAAAAACATCCCAAAAAGACCTAAAAAAAATGACCAAAACCGAATTAGCAGATATTATTTTAGATGAAATAATAAAATTGAAATAACAATTAACTGTGAATTGCAAAAATGTTTCTAAGCGTAATAGTAGATATATCCAACTCTAATGTTGATAAAATATTTGAATATTCTACAGGCACTCATGATGTGAAAAAGGGACACAGAGTGCTTGTTCCTTTTGGCAATCAAACAATTGAGGGATATGTTGTTGACATTAAAAATGAGACCGAATTTGATAAAGAAAAAATAAAAGAAATAATTTCTGTCATTGACGACATGCCTGTGATAACAGAAGAGTTGTTCCTTCTCTCGCACGAAATGAGAAAAAAATACAATCTTCGCTTAGTTGATGTTCTTCGCCTTTTTATACCTTCTCAAATGAGACAAGGAAGAGTGAAAGAGTTAAAAAAGCAGTTCGTTAGCATAAGTGAAGATTTCATTAATCAAGACCCAACACAATTCATAAAATCTTCAGCAGTTTCTCAATTTGAAGTTTTTTCCCATTTAAAAAAAGAGGGAAGTGTTAGTTTAACTGAAATGAACAAAACATTTTCAGCCTCCGCCCTAAGAAACCTCATATCTCGCGGAATAGTCATTTCGACCGATAAAACAGTCAAGAGAACACCATATGTCCATAGAGTTGACGAAGCGAAAAAATTAATCTTAACTGAAGAGCAGGAAGAAGCACTGAATAAAATAATAATGCAGAATGCAGAATGCAGAATGCAGAATAAAGGTGAAGAAAATGTAGGGGACGGCGCCCACGCCGTCCCGAATGAGAGTTGTTCCATGACAGACAGCGGGACAGCGTGGGCGCCGTCCCCTGCAAAAAGTCAAAAAAATTCTAACAACAATTCGCCTCATTTATCATTCGCCTCATTTAATTCCGACCATCGAGCATCAACCACCTTCCTCCTCCACGGGGTCACAGGCTCGGGTAAAACCGAAGTTTATATGCGGGCGATTTCCCACTTTTTAACACTTGGTAAAACCGCAATAATGCTTGTTCCAGAAATATCATTAACACCACAGGTTCTTTCAAATTTCAGAGCAATTTTTTCTGATAAAGTTGCGATTTTGCACTCAGGGCTATCGGCAGGTGAGAGATTTGACGAATGGTGCAGACTTCGTGATGGGGATGCGTTAGTCGCTATTGGGGCAAGAAGTGCGATTTTTGCTCCTTTAAAAAATCTGGGACTAATCATCATTGATGAAGAGCATGATAGTTCCTATATATCCGAAACTAATCCGCGCTATTCAACGCTTGATGTGGCAAACTTTCGGGCGAAACAAAACAATTGCAACCTAATATTAGGAAGTGCAACGCCTTCAATTGAATCTTACTGCAAAGCAAAACAAGGCGAATTTCAACTTATCAAAATGACAAAACGAGTGAATGAAAGACAAATGCCTTCAATCAATGTCGTCAACATGTGCAAAGAAATCTATGAGGGTAACACTGATGTTTTTTCAAGAGCATTAACTTATGAGTTAAACGAATGCATGAAACAAAACAATCAAGCAATAGTTTTTATCAACCGTCGGGGATATTCGTCATATATAATGTGTAGAAGTTGCGGTTTCGTTGCTAAATGCTCCGCCTGTGATGTTTCACTGGTTTATCATCAAGAAGAAAATGTTTTAAAATGCCACTACTGTGATAATCGTTTCACTAACTTAAATAAATGCACCGAATGTTCTTCGCCTCACATTAAACGGGGCTTTTCAGGAACTCAGCAAATTGCAGAGAAACTGCAAAAAATGTTTCCCGAAAAGGTTGTTTTGAGAATGGACAATGACACAACTCAATCTAAAGATGCCCATGAAAAAATTTTATCACAATTTAAAAAACGAGAAGCCGACATAATAGTCGGCACTCAAATGATAGCAAAAGGTCATGACTTTCCGGATGTCACTTTGGTCGGAATAGTTGATGCGGACATGAGTTTGCACCTTAATGATTTTCGTTCATTTGAGCGAACCTATCAACTTGTTACTCAAGTATCGGGGCGAGCAGGGAGGGAAGAGAAAGTCGGAAGAGTTATTCTTCAAACATATACTCCTCAGCACTATGTCTACAAATTCGCACTCAAGTATGACTATGAAGCCTTTTTTGAAAAGGAAATAAACCTTCGTGAAATCGCAAAATTTCCGCCGTTTTCAACAATTATGCGTCTTTTAATTTCTTCCGAAAACGAAACAGATGCCATGGAAGTCTTAAAAGAAATTTTTGAAAAGTCAAAACTAATCCAACGAGAACACAAATTCGATATAGTTTATCTTGCCGCAATGCGTTCGCCGGTAAAAAGAATTCAAAATAAATTTCGAATGCAAATTTTATTTAGAATTGTTAGCAATTTTGATAGTATTTCACTAAAGATTTATGATATAATAAACGAGACTAAGAAAAAAGGGGTAGCAGTTTTTAGTGAAATTAACCCACAAAATTTGTCTTAATAAACCACAATTTACAAATATTGATAAAATTAATTTGACCTTATTTGTAAATTGTAGTTTGTAATTTGTAATTATGGCTCTTAGAGAAATATTAAAAACAAGCGACAATTTGGAAACACTCAGACGCATTTCAAGAGAAGTAGAAGTGTTTGACGAAAAACTTTTTGCTTTATTAGATGATTTGACTGATACTATGCTAAAAGCAAACGGTGTCGGTTTAGCCGCTCCTCAAGTCGGTATTTTGAGGAGAGCGTTTGTCATAAGTCTTGACGGAAAAGATTTTTATGAATTTGTTAACCCTAAGATAATTTTTGAAAAAGGAATGCAAAGTGACGAGGAAGGATGCCTTAGCATACCCAATCAACATGCCTATGTCAAACGCCCGAGAAAGGTCATAATCCAAGCCTATGACAGGCATGGCGAAGGTTTTGAACTAACAGCCTATGACCGCTTTGCTGTCGCTGTTTGCCACGAAATGGATCACCTGAACGGCATTCTCTACACTGACAAAATTGACACCGAGTTGACCGAAAGAATGGAAAAAAAATTAAAAAACAAAAGAAAAGTAATTGAAGGGACTGAGGTGCTGACAACTTCTAGTGAAGAAAATGCAGGGGCAAGCAATGCAAGATCGAACAATAAAAACAATAGTTCTGAATTAAGTAGCAAGGGGGAACAAACATGAAAATAGTATTTCTCGGCACTCCCGAATTCGCCTTGCCGTCGTTAAAAGAATTAATCAAATCTCATCATGAAATACTGGCAGTTATTTCTCAAAAAGATAAAGCATTAGACAGAAAAGGAAATTCAATTGAAACTGCTGTCAAAAAACTAGCAAAAGAGCATAACCTAAAAATTTTTCAATTTGATAATGTTTCAAAAGAGGGAATTGATGAAATAAAAAGACTTGCTCCCGATATAATGATAACAGTTGCATTTGGTCAAATGCTTTCTAAGGAGTTTTTGAATATAGCGCCTCATGGCGTCATCAATGTCCACGCATCACTGCTTCCAAAGTATCGCGGGGCATCACCAATTCAAAGTGCTATTTTAAACGGTGATTTTAAAACAGGCGTCACAACTATGCAGACTGTTTTAAAAATGGATGCCGGCGATATTTTAAAACAAAAAGAAACTAAAATTGATTGGAGCACAACCTCTCACAGTCTTTCTCAAATCCTTGCACAATTAGGTGCTGAGGCATTAATTGAAACTCTTTCTGACATTGAAAACGGAACTTTAATACGAATACCTCAAGACGAAGAAAAAGCAACTTACACACAAAAAATAACAAAAGAAGACGGATTAATCGACTTTTCTAAAACAGCCTTTGAGGTAGCACGAAAGGTTCAAGCATTAAGAGCATACACATTTTTGAACGGTAAAATGCTAAAAATTCATTCATGCGATGAGTATGAATTTGATTTGCCTTTAAAGTCCGGACAAGTTGCTGCAACTTGCGACACTATGTTAATTGGTTGCAGCGATGAGACGATAAATGTGAAAGCACTGCAACTTGAAGGCAAAAAAGCAATGCATATAAAAGATTTTTTAAATGGCAGTTTAATTAAATCCGGAGATATATTAGGAGGCAGGTCCTAATGAAGAAAAATTTAACAGACCATAGTTTAACCGAACTAAAAGAAACTTGCACCTCACTTAATGAGCCAACCTATCGTGCAAAACAACTTTTCAAATGGCTGTCACTCGGAAAATCATTTGATGAAATGACAGATATTCCGAAATCATTTCGTGACAAATTAAAAGAAGAATATAACGATATCCCCCTAAAAATCATTAAAACCCTAACATCAAAAGACGGCACCCAAAAATTCCTCTATGAATTTCATAAACAGTCAGCAGTAAAGTGTCATGAGGATTGGCTCGATGACACTGTAGAGACTGATGCCCTCGTCCGCCCGCTGTCGAATTCGCAGAAAAGCGGTCAAGACCCCTGTCCCCATGCCATGGAACGGGGCGACACAGTCGAAGGTGTTTTGATGAAACAGTCATATGGCAACACCTTATGCGTTTCAACCCAAGTAGGCTGTGCTATGAGATGTTCATTTTGTGCCAGCGGTTATCATGGACTAGTCAGAAACCTAACTGTGGGCGAAATCTATGGACAAGTTGTGGTTGCAAATAATATCGCCAAAATCTCAAATATAGTTTTAATGGGCAGCGGTGAACCTCTTGATAACTATGACAACACCCTAAAAGCCATTTCTTTAATGACAGATGAAAATGGATTAAATATATCAAAGCGTTCAATTTCACTTTCAACTTGCGGACTGCCCGACAAAATTAAGCAGTTAGCAGACGATGATGCGGGCGTAATCTTGAGCATATCGCTCCATGCAACGACCGATGAAATTCGTCAAGAACTAATGCCGATTGCAAAAAAACATACACTTAAAGAGTTGCTAGACGCAACTAAATATTACTTTGAAAAATCAGGCAGACGAGTAGTCTTTGAATACCTTCTAATAAAAGACATCAATACCAACCACTTCGACACCCTCCGAATCCAAAAAATAGCCAAATCACTCCCATGCCACTTCAATCTAATAATGCTCAACTCCACCCACAACAAATCCCTAAAAGGCTTAAACACCCGAGAAGGTGAACGATTCTTAGAAAAACTAAAATCCCTTTCCGTCAGTGCCACAATCCGCAAATCAGCAGGAAGCGACATAGAAGGAGCCTGCGGACAACTAAGAGGTAAATTCGTCGGGCAAAATAACAAAAGGAGAATAGAATAATGAATTGGCTAGTAATATGGGGAATAATAAAATTTGATAAAAATGAGCATATTGTTGTGCCTAAAAACTTTTTTTCCAGTGAGGGAATTAGCGTTAGGTTTAGCAAAGATAAGTCTTTCAGTCCAGCAAGTAGATATGGGAGAGATGTGCTCAAATTAAATAAAAATGAAATTAGTTTTGAGATAATGTGCAGTGCATGGAAACCGAAAAACCTACAAAATAATGAAGAAGAATGGTGTACCAGTGATATGGATTATTTTTGTCCGGACGAAATTGGGATAGAGCAGCAACAGCAATTCTCAAAAGTTTCAAAAAGGGTTTATACAGATGATATCGGTGGTCTATTTATTAGAAAAGATATTAAGAAAAAAGAATGGGTGTATGCTTTTGACAGTTTGCATGTACGCTTAAAAGATCTTCAGAATATTATGACTGATATAGCAAACTTGCCTAATATTAAAAAAGTTATTTTTTATTTTACAGATTCACATGGAGATGTTGAAATTGAAAATCATGAATTATGGGATTGGAAAATTGAAGAATTTGCGAATAGATACCTAAACTTTTGTTTGGAACTAATAGAAGAGGGTTATTATGATGATACACTTTCATCATATTATTTAACTTATGAAAAATCAAAATGAAAATCACCGATTTGAATAGGCGTTATTCTGCTTG
Source organism: Bacillota bacterium (assembly GCA_009779975.1). GTDB lineage: Bacteria > Bacillota > Clostridia > Christensenellales > Pumilibacteraceae > WRAY01. Next base: position 67,649 of record WRAY01000004.1, read on the forward strand.
ATTTTTGATTTAAAAATGTAGTATAATCATATCGTTATGCCTGAACCGATAAAAAATATGTTAAGTCTGGCGGCACTAAAAGAGTTTGCCGAGGCAATAAAATCAGTCTATGCTGAGTTTGATGCAGAAGAATTTGTGCTAGATACAATGGGCGACACTTGGGATGAGTTAGAACTTATGGCAAGGGGGCGCAAAATTAGCAAGACTCTAGGTGATTTTTTGCCGTCTAAATATGAGGATGCAATCGCTGTTATTGATAAAGTTGTTAAAATTTATCAAGGCTTTGCGGCGTTTAGTTTTCCTGAGTTTGTTATTATATACGGACAAGATGAACAGCATTGGGTTGTGTCTATTGCTGCACTAGGGCGATTCACGGAGCATTTCTCAGCCGAGTTTGCGGTAAGACCGTTTATTATTTCTAACGAAAAAAAGATGATGGCTCAAATGCGTGAATGGAGTAAAAGCGACAATGAGCATTTGCGGAGGCTCTCTAGCGAGGGCTGTCGTCCTGCATTGCCATGGGGGATAGGATTACCAAAATACAAAAAAAACCCATCACCGATTTTCCCGATATTAGAACAACTAAAAGTTGACCCATCATTATATGTCAGAAAAAGCGTTGCCAATAACCTAAACGATATTTCAAAAACGCACCCTGAATTAGTAATAGAGATTGCAAAGCGGTGGTATGGCACTGACGAGAAAACAAACTGGATTATTAAGCACGGACTAAGAACGCTGCTCAAAAAGAGTAATGCCGATGCACTGTCGATTTTTGGTCTTGGCAATGCCGATGCGGTAGAGGTTAGTGATTTCGCGATAAATTCTAGCAGCATTGCACTTGGCTGTGATATAACATTTTCATTTGTCATCAAAGCAAAAAACAACACCAAGGCAAGGCTAGAATACGGCATTGATTATATGAAACATAGCGGCAAACAAAGCCGTAAAGTTTTTCAAATATCCGAAATACCGTTAAAGGAAGGTCAAACAAAAACCTACACAAGAAAACATGCCTTAGCAGATCACAGCACCCGCAAACATTATCTAGGCGCTCATGCCGTAACGCTTATAGTCAACGGACAAGAGCGAGGCACACTGGAATTTGAATTGACAGGAGGAAACAACTAGTATGAAAAACGCAGTTTGGACTTGCGAATATAAGTTAAAAAAGAATGTTGATGAGATAGATTTTCTAGCGATAAGTGAAGTCTTGGGAAAAGAGTATATCTCTAAACAAAAGGGCTTTATTTCATGGAAACAACTAAAAGGTGCAGACACTTGGGTAGACCTTTTGAACTGGGAAACGATGGAGGATGCCAAGAATTTTGAAAACAGCGGCGGGGGAGGCAAACTTGCAGAAAAGTTTTATTCGTTCATAAATCTAATGAGTTGCAAAGTTAGATGCTACACAGTCAAAAAGACTATTAAATTGGAGGAAATGAATGAAAAAAACAAAAGCAACAATATATGCTGAGCAAAGAGAATTGAAAGAGATAGCTCTAAGTGAATGTAAGTCAAAAATTCAGGGGCTACTTAAGCCAAATCCTACTGAGAAAGAATTATCTGAATACAGATCTAATTCTGAACAGATTAGTAGTCTTACAGAAGAAATAGAAAAGATTAGGTTACATCAAAAGTTTAAAAAGCATATTGAAATTTGGGTTGACGAACTAGACACATCGTACAGTGAGATGGTTTTTAGTGCAACACTAAATGACTTAAAACGGTTGAGAGCTGATTATAAATACGCAAATGAGATAATTAGTCTAATTGGCAGAAGTTATCAGGAATTGGAGATGCTAATTCGTAAACATTTACCTAAAAAAGACAAAAAAGAAGCTCCAATTGGCATGCTGTTGAAAGAAATTGAAGAAACTAGAACATTTAGCAAAAAGCAAATGATAACTCTTCGCAAGATTATTAATCTACGCAATTGGCTTACTCATGATGTTGTAAAAGAAGAAAGACTATACATGAAGAAGCACGCAACACTTAGTAGATTAGTTGACATGAATGAGTGGACTAATTATTATTACACAAAATTAGTAATAGCAAAAAATATGCTTCATGAGGCAATAGATTTATTTGCCAATTACGAAGGGAGTGCATTAAAAAACTTATAAAACTAAATAATGAGTATCAATCTAGAAAAACTTCACACAACCCCATTGGGCGTTGAAAGAATAAAACGCAATCTAAATTTGCAAGACTGCGATGTAGTGGTTTATTGCAAACAGCAAATAATGCAAGCAAACGAAATAGTCCGCAAAGGCAAAAACTGGTATGCGGTCACAATTGATGCTATAATAACAGTCAACGCACACAGCCACACGATAATAACGGCACACAAGAAGGAGAAATAATAAATGAAACTACAAATGTTTACTTATGTGGACGGTATAGATGAAGCGGTCATTTACTATCAAAAAGTTTTTGACGCTGCAATCAAAGAGTCTTTTAAAAATAAAGACGGCACATATAGTTTGTGCGAGTTAGGGCTTTCTAGGGGCGTATCATTTTGGGTGGCAGAGCGCAAAGGCATTTCGGCTATCGAAGGTGAAGTAAACACAGGCAATATAATGCAAATGTGTGTTCGCTATGACAAAGAGGATATTGCAAAGATAGAAAAAGCATACAATCTGCTAAAAGAGAATGCAATAAATTTGATTCATCCATTACAATCCACCCCATGGACAAGCCATTCTTGCGACCTTATAGATAAGTATGGCTTGAGCTGGTGCTTGATGATTGGGTAATTAAGATAGTTTAGCAACAAAACAAGTTGTTAAAGCGAAAAGGAGAAAATTAATGGCAACAAGTATTTTTGACAACAAGGCGATTATGCCGGATGACAGCATGGTTGAAACGGCAATCGCAGAAACGATTCCTTTGTGGAACAATCTAAAAAAACATGTCGCTGAAAATTATAGTGGAATTATCAGCGAATGGAAAATGTACACCAAAAAGTCCGGCTGGTCGTTGGTGTTTAGAAAAGCAAAACGCACGCTGTTTTATTTTGTGCCTTGCGAGAAGCATTTTATTATAGCGTTTGTTTTAGGCGAAAAAGCGGTTAAAACCGCAATGGAATCATCTATATCAAATAAGGCAAGAAAAGAAATTGCGGATGCTGATTTTTGCGCTATGGGTTATTCATTTTTTGTTTATGTTAAAAATGACAGCGACCTAGAGGATGTAAAGATTCTTTTGAAAATTAAAGAGGAAGCGGCATAGTGAATATCAAACAATACGATAAATATGACCATCAAGCAAGGCTATGACAAAATTGAAGGACGAATTATAATCGTCCGCAAACAGGAGAATTAAAATTATGAACAAAAAAGCAATCAAAAGAGCAGAGGAGATTATCGCTTCTCAAACAGTCAAAAACGGCACATTTAACGGCGAATATTGTTCGCTGGTTTTGTTAGACCACGAGGGCTATCCAACGGCGTCTGTTTTGACGGCTGCAAAGTCGGACGGCATAAAGCAGATTTGGTTTGGAACAGGTGCGGAGAGCAACAAGTATAAGCGTGCAAAAGATAACTCAAAAGCCTCTGTTCATTATGGCACAGGAGAACACAGCATAACGCTTGTAGGTGAAATTGAGATTTTAACCGATGAAGCAACCAAAAAGGCGATATGGTATGATGGGCTGGCGGAACATTTTCCGGCGGGCGCAACTGACCCAAATTATGTCATTCTGCAATTTACAACAAAGCGCTATATGCTGTTTGTGGACTGGGAAGAGACAGAGGGCGTGATATAATAATGAACAAAGCAACTACAATTGAAGAATATGTCGCAATGCAAGATGATGAGCATAAGGCGGTTATTGAAAAAATGCGCACGCTGATTAAAGAATGCGTGCCACAGGCAGAAGAGAAAATTAGTTTTCGCATGCCTGCTTATTTAATCGGTAAAGATGTGATAGTTTATTTCCACACAGCAAAAACTCACTTAGGCTTTTACCCGTTGCCGGATGGAATAGAAACATTTGCGGACAAACTAACTGCCTACAAAACTGCAAAAGGCGTGGTGCAATTCCCATACAAAGCAATACCATATGACCTAATAAAAGAGATTGTTCTTTATAGAGTGAAGGCGGTGACCAATGGGCAAATGCGTTAAAGTATGTATGACTTATCACGCACTTTTTTCTATTTAATAATCATATATCATTCTTAGAGACTCATATTGACAAACTTAAAGCAAATGATAATCTAACACGGACAAACGAATTTTTGTTGCAATTATTTGAAAACCGTCTGGAACGATTGGCGGCAAGTCGTGAAATTGCTGATTTTAAAAAGATGTTTGTTGACAAATTATTAACATATTGTTGTTTATTTGCTTGACTTGTGGCTGCGGATTTTATATACTATAATATCCTTATGTATAAATTTCGGTGTGATATAAAGAAAATTGTAACTGTTCTATTGTTTTTGGTGCTTATTTTAAGTGCTGTCTTTTCTATTGCTTTTACTCGTGAGAGCGGAAGTTTTTCAGCATATGAAGGGGATGAGATTTGTGCGGAGTTTTTGATTAACTCGGAAAATAGTACGGCAGTGCTTGATTATGCAATGGCACCTTTCAGGGTTCAAAAGCCGCAAGCATTTAATGCGGCGGCGGGTGAAGAAGAGTTATCTTTTGAAAACAGATATACCGATGAATTTGCGGGGATGTTTATTGACAGTGACGGTATTTTGAATATTGCAATGACTTATTCACACATCCGAGCGCAAGGTTTAACAAGAAGTTCTATGCAGTCATTTAACAACTCTGTTCGTTATCAAGCGTTTACATACTCATTTAATCACCTTTTGGAAATTCATAGTGTTATTAATTCTTTAATGCAAACTGAATACGGTATTTTCAGTTCGGGTATAAGAGAAAATTATAATATTGTCAGAATTACATTAAGAAACGAAAGTTTAGTTACTCTTGTCAGAAATACTTTAAAAGACAGTGGTTTATACAGCACAACCTCACTTTATTTTGATATTGACCCCGACGGAGAAAGTAAGCCGCAGTCGATTGACGAAGTTGACGAATACGAGAGACCTCAATCACGAAATGCCGTTTTTGGCGGAGATGACATATTTGAATCGGGATATAGAGGAACAGTAACTATTAATGCAACTTGTAATGTTACGGGAAGGCATGGTATAGTTACCGCTTTTCATGTGACGAACGGTCTTGGAAACAGAGTGCATAACGGCACTACTTGGATGGGAACAAGCGAAAGAGGTCAAATTGCGGTAATTGACTCTGCTTTTGTTCCGTATGAGGTTCAAGGAATATGGGGTCATACTCCCAACATCAGAAGAGGACCGATAACAGGCGTAAAAGCAGGCACTACCACATTTACTAATGTCAGAACAGGCGGAGAAAATCATATTGTTGTCGGACAATCGGTTTCCCAAATCGGCGGAACAACCGGAATAACTAACGGAACAATAACGGAGAGAGTAGGCTCCGCTAATGTTAATTTTGGTGCTTTGGGAGGAGTTGTTTATTTTAACAACATAATAAGAAGTTCATATTCAAGCGCCGGCGGCGACAGCGGCGGTCCGGTTGTAGCAAATATCGGCGCAGACAGGTTTTTTATCGGACAGCATTTTGCAAGCGGCGGAACGGCAGCCCGTGCTCCGGAAATTGCAAGAATTTTAAATGTCACATTTATAACCAACGATTTTTCAACTCAAGCACCCGTTCAATCAAGTGCCCCCTCATTTTCAAAACATTCAACGGGGCTCAACCATAACATTTGCGGCAAGCGCCCATTCGGGACAGCCGAACAGGCAATTTGCAAATTTGAATGTTTTGAACCCAACCGCTAACGCAAACAGGATTCACGACATAGCCTTTGTCGGCGGACTTGGAAATCAAATGTTTGTTTTGGGAAGTGCAATTGCTCCTGATGTTAATCAATCGGCAAACACATTTTTATCTTGGAGCGGAAATATTTTTAATATGACCGTGACCGTTAACAGGCGGGTTGCGGGACAAAATTTTTGGACGAGAATTCAAAACAACTTGGGTCAAGAGTCATGGGTGAGGTTTCAAATAACAACCGCCGACGGCACATGGACAAATAACGGCTGGACAAACGGCACAGCAATCTCAAATCATAGATATAACAGCATGGCGGGCTACAGAGTCGGACGGGCGGGAACAACAACGGAACCTGATTTTGCTTCGCCTTTTAATCAGTGGAATTTTAATCATTTTGGGGCAGGAAATGCCAATTCGTCACCGCTTACAATGTGGATAAGAGACCCGATACAGCCGGGTTCATCATATACGGTTAATGCCTCATCTTTTATGACGGCACAAAACTCAGCAGATACACCTCGTTTTGAGGCACATCCGGAAGGTCCTTGGGCATATATTCCTGCCAACGGTACCGGTAATATATCGTTTGGCAATATCGGGGTGAACTACGGTGATCTGAGACTTATGACCAGTATTACGATAAATGTTCCCGAGGGAGCAAGACGGCATGGTTTTCAATATCTAAGGTTTACTTTGGCATTGCGTCAAAATAATACAAACGACAGGCAGTTATTCGCATCTCAAACAGTCTACATAATATTTAGACTTCCCGACACAAGACAAACCATTTCCGCTCCATCTGTCAGTATTAATCAAGAAACAGGTGTTATGAGTTGGAATTCTGTGACAAATGCAACAGGTTATCATGTTTATACCGGCGGAGTTCGGCAAACAACAAATCCCGTTACCGCAACGAATTTTAACTTGACAACGCTCGGTTTAAATCCGGGTATTCACAATATTCAATTGAGAGCGATTAATCCGAGCCTTGCTTTTCATGACAGTGCACTTAGCGCAGGGCAGAATTTCACGGTTTTCACAACACTTTCTGCTGCGGGAAATTTAACAATCAGTGATGCGGGAGTGCTGTCTTGGGGGGCAGTGACGAGAGCAACGGGCTATCATATATATGCCTGCGGAGAGCGGCGGACAGCAATCGCCGTCACCGGAGTGTCATTTAACCTAATCACACTTTCTCTGGACTACGGAATTCATTCCGTTCAAGTGAGGGCGGTGAGCACGGCAGTTTATGTTTTCGACTCAATTTTAAGTGCTGCAGTTAATTTTACAATAAACAGAACTCTTGCTTCACCCGCCGGAGTAAACATTAATCAATCATCCGGAGTTGTGAACTGGAATGCATCAAATCATGCAACAGGTTATCACATCTATGTTAACGGAGAGAGGCGGACAACAATCGCTGTTACCGTAACAAATTTCAATTTAACAACGCTTAGTTTAGCGCCCGGAGTCCATAACATTCAGATAAGAGCGGTAAGCAGTGTTTCTTATGTTCTGGACTCAAATTTGACTGCGGGACAGAATTTTACAATTTTCACAACACTTCTTGCCCCAATCGGTTTATCAATCAGCGAGACGGGCATTCTGACATTTAATGCGTCGGCAAGAGCAACCGGTTATCATATTTATATCAATGGTTTAAGACACACAACTTCGCCGATAACAACCCTAAACTTTATTTTAAGTTCAATAGGACTTAACGCCGGCGTTCATAGTATTCAAGTCCGTGCAGTTAGCACTGCGGTTTATGTTAACGACTCAGTCCTTAGTTCGGCGGTTAGTTTTATGTCCATGCATGTATTAACTGCTCCGCAAAATGTTATTGTTAACCAAGCGGCAGGCTTGGTTAGTTGGAATGCGGTAACTAATGCAGCCGGTTATCACATTTATGTTAACAATACCCGCAGAACAACAAATCCTGTTAATCAAACGAATTTTAACTTAATTCCGTTGCTGCTGCCCGTCGGCTCTCATAACATTCAAATCCGTGCGGTTTCAGCAGCGGCATATCTTGATGACAGTTCATTAAGTAATGCAGCGGCTTTTATTGTTGTCGGGGTGCTGCCGGTACCTCTTAATGTCAGCGTTAATGCGGACAGCGGTGTTGTGACATGGAATACTGTTTACGGCGCAACCGGCTATCACATTTATGTTAACAATACCCGCAGAACAACAAATCCTGTCGGTCAAACAAATTTTAATCTAACCTCACTTTCTTTGCCTATCGGCATTCATAGCGTTCAAATCAAAGCAATAAGTTCTGCGGTTTATTTTGACGACAGTCCGCTAAGCGGTGCGGCAAGTTTTATTGTTGCGGGAACATTGACGACACCTAGCGGTGTTTTATATAATCAAAACACTCAAATTCTCTCTTGGAATGCCGTGGGCGGTGCGGCAGGCTATCTCGTTTATGTTAACGGAACAAGACGGACAACCGCAATGATTACTCAGACAAATATTCATATATCAAGTCTTAACCTTAGTGTCGGTGTTTCACATCTTTCCGTAAGAGCGGTTAACCCTGCGTTATATATCATTGACAGTGTGCTGTCAGATGTTGTCAGCGTAACTGTTAACGCTATTTTATCCGCTCCGCAAAATATCTCAATTAATCAAACAAGCGGAATACTGTCATTCAGTGCGGTGTCTTTAGCAGCGGGCTATCACATTTATATTAACAATGTGAGAGCGACTGATAATCCCATAACAGCAACTTCGTTTAATATCACAACTTTGAGCCTTAATATCGGTGTAAATCAGATTCAAGTAAGAGCGGTTAATCCCGCAGCATATGTTGCGGATTCGGCATTAAGCACTGCGGTTAGTTTTACCCGTTTTGTGACACTGACATCTCCGCTTATCAGCATCAATCAAAGCGGAATTTTGAGTTGGAATGCAATTGAAAATGCGTCGGGTTATTATATCTATGCCGGAGGAGTGAGATTAGGCGGAAATATGGTAACTGCTTTAAGCGTAAATTTGAATTCTTTAAGTCTTTCTCCGGGTGTCCGCAACATCCAAGTGCGTGCCGTAAATCCAGCGTCCTATATTCACAATTCCGTTTTAAGCAATGCGTTAAGTTTTACAGTTTCAACCACTCTTGCAGCACCGGTTGTCAGCGTTGACGAGGAAAACAGAGTTATATCATGGAATGCAGTGGCACACGCAACCGGTTACCATGTTTACATAAACAGCATTCGGGTGACAAATAATCCGACTGCGGCACTAAGAATAAATATGGGGCAGTTAACGCTCAGTGCCGGCATGAATTTTGTTCAGGTAACGGCAATAAATCCGGCTGTGTATATTCATAACTCCGATCTTAGCGAAAGAGTGGATTTTATAGTGGGGATAAGGTTATTTGCTCCGAGTGTAACTATTGAAGGGGATATTATCAACTGGAATTCGGTTGCAAATGCGGATGGATATTTTGTCTATGTTAATGCGGCAAGAAGAACTTCGGACAGAATAAGTCAAACCTCGTTTGATTTAAGGACGCTTGGGTTAGGTTTTGGAATTCATACCGTTCAGGTAAGAGCAGCATCTGACACGGTGTATTATTTTGACTCAGTCTTAAGCACAGCAAGACAATATCTTTTGGGAACAATCCTTGCGGCGCCGTTAAACCTTGCCGTTAATAACAATAACGGAACAATAAGATGGAACAGCGTTTTGAATGCAACGGGTTATCAAGTGTTTGTTAACGGAATTATGCAAACCGCCACAGTTTCTCCGTTTGTCAGCATCAGCAGTTTAAATTTAGCGGGCGGACAAAACTCCGTTACTATCCGTGCTGTCAGTGACAGAGTTGGATTTTTTGAATCCGTGCATTCTGTGCCGTTAATAAAATCAGTTGCTTTTGATCTAATTGCACCTTCTGTACAAGTGCAAAGCGAATTAAATATTATAAGTTGGGACAGGGTTGAGGGAGCAAGCGGCTATGCAGTTTATGTTGACGGAGCAAGGCGGCAAGTTTTGCCCGCATACACAACGACGATTAGTATTAACAGGCTGGGGCTAAGCGAAGGAACTCATAACATAAGTGTCAGAGCAATTGGCGGTGCCGGACATCAAGACTCGGTACTTTCAAATATTTCGATTGTTCAAATTATTCCGCCCCCGCCTCCGATAATACCCCCGAGAGCAACGATGGAATGGTGGGGAATTCTTCTAATTGCCGGCGCTGCCGTCATATTTATGATGATGCTGACAGGACTAATTGTTATTTTACTGGTTATCAGAAGCATAAACAAAAACAGAAAAAGGAAAGAAAACGAGGCGAGAGAGCAAGCCTACAGGCAGTCACTCGCCTATACAACATATGCGGGCGGCTATCCGAATTACGGACACTATACCCATATTTCACCAAGACAGCAACTGCTCTATAAGCCTATGGGATATGGACACAATAATTCACCCCACAGACAACAATATGCAACTCCTCAGCTGCCCCAAGGCTCAGGCAAAAACTACGGGCACAAGCCGCACTCTCAAAGACCTCAAACCAATTCACCCCGAAAACAAGGTAAAAATCCTCAAAATCTCAATATGAAATCTCCACACACACAAAGACATCCCAATCAAAATCCCAAAAAACCACCGCAAAGATAGAAAATCTCCGATTAATTTAAGAACGCTTCAAAGCCAAAATGGTTTTGGGGCTTTTTTTCATTTGCGTTGAAAAAGCAAAATGTGTTATAATATACTCAATCAGTCTTGAAAATGAACATATATCATGGAGTCTAATAGTGCCAAACCCTCAAAAGCAACCATTTAGCGTGCAAAAGAAACAAAGGCGGCAAATCAGTAAAAGCATATTACGAATTTCTAAAAGAGAGATTCGAGGAGGAAAACAAATGAAACCATATGTCCGACTAAAAAACTGCTATGCAAGCCAAAGCGTTTGCACAGCAATAAAATGCTGTCCGACTGAGGCAATTTATTACATAGAGGTTGATGAGCCGATTTTGGACAAGGTGCTAAATTGCAACTGCAACGACCCAAACCGAGAAGGCATAGTTCCTTTGACTTGCACCGAAAGCGGTTGCTGCGGAGATGATGCGGTTTGCGGCGATGACCTGTATTCTTGCGGCGGCACTCCATACGGTCGCATAATTATCGACTACGACAAATGCATCGAATGCGGACTCTGCGCCAAAGAGTGCTGCGGCTCTGCCATCGACATGGTGAAGGACATCGCCAAAGTTGAGCCTACAAGTTACTGCTGCAACGAAGGCTGTTGCTAATATAAATTTTTACAAAAGGAGCAAAGTATGAACGAAGAGAGATACAATCAATTTAAAGAAAAATTAGGTTTTTTTGATTGGAATCAATCCATTTATGGACTCGTTAAATTTACGGAAATTGTAGACAAGTTGGAAGGACAGAGATCTAGCAGGGGTGTTTCAATTTCTTTATATAACGATGCAATTATCAGATATGAGAAGCAGATATTTAACAATATTGAGAATTGGGAAACAAGTGAAAATAGAGTAGAACCTATCTATTTTGTATACGAATTTGAGGGGTTCACTCGTTCATTTTATGGGAAGGAGAATGGTTGGTATGAGTTGAAAATTATATCAGCAGAAAGAAAGGAAAATTATGCTGAAGATGAAGAGTTTATATTCGGTAAAGTTTTTTTTGCTGCATCTCCTGTAAAATGGCAAAGTGTAAAAGTAAAATTGATAAAGCAAGCGCCAATGGTTATTTCAAAAATAGATTATCGTAAGCAAATTGAGATAGAGAAAAAGAAAGGAAGCGTAATTCTTGGTCATGGCAAATATTTTTGCGGATATCCATATGGGTCTTCTTCAATAGCAACACTTTATAATATAGGGCAGGCAAACAGCACGCACATTCAATTCAACAAGTATGTGTCAGCATTTATTGATATTGGCTATCCGACATGCGGATGTGATAGCGAATTAAAAAAATCTAATTTAATATATAAGAGAAAAATAAGTAAAAAAAATGCAGATTTTGTTTTTCTTACACATTGGTGCTTGGATCATTTTCTAGGTGTTTGTGAGCATGAACATTTTCGCAATAATGTAAAAAGAAACAGAGCAAGAAGTTTGTATGATGCATATTGGCTTGCTCCAGACCCAACAAACAATCCTGATGCTAGCGATGCATCATTGAGATTATGTTTGTATTTACTGCAAAGAAAAAAAATTTGTCTCATTGATACAAAAACGAACCCAAGAGATCATGTGATTGGTAGCAGTTGCCTTGATATATATTCTGGAGAATATAGCGGTGATATAAGAAATGACTTTGGATTAATTTATGAGATCAAAGGTAAAAATACGAACTTTCTATTTCCTGGTGATGCTAGTTATAGAGTTTTTCCAAAAGAAATAGTAGGGAGAGATTTTAAGTATATTCTTGCTCCTCATCATTGCAGTGGAATGATTCCGCCAAATATAAGAGGTATAAAATCTAAGAATTTATTAAAATTTCATAATAATCAAAAATGTGGTTTTACTTTTGATAATTCCATAGCCTTTATTACCGCTGGGAAAACAAATACGCATGGACATCCTGATCCCAAACATATGGCAGACTTGAAAAGGCAAAATTTTGAATTGTTTATATTGAGTAGTCATTGTGCAGAGTCTTTTGAGATTATTATTGATTAATCATAACAATGGAAATAACAAACATCGCAAAAGTTAAAACCCGTCAAGAGTGGCGGGAGTGGCTGGTAGCAAATAGCACAACCGAAAAATTCTGCTGGGTAAAAGTATCTAGAGGAATGTGGGGCAGTGCAAAAGCGGGCGAAGGCATTGATTATTTAGACGCAGTCGAAGAAGCCCTTTGTTTTGGTTGGATAGACAGCACAAGTAAGCAAGGATATCAACGCTTCTCGCATCGCACCAAAAAAAGCAACTGGACTGAGCTAAACATTTTAAGGGTGGCAAGGCTAGAGCGGTTGGGGCTGATGACAGACGAAGGCAGAAAGGTCTTGCCTAACAGAATTTTTGCTGTTATCCCCGAAGTGCTGACACATTTGCAATCTGACTCGCAACTTTGGCACAATTATTTATTATTGCCGGAAACCTACAAAAGAGTAAGAATTGACAATATTCAATCCTATTTCGACTATGACAACGCCATATACGAAAAGCGTCTGCAAAAATTCATTGATGCCACGCATGTTGGAAAACTCATTGGCGATTGGCATGACGGCGGCAGACTTCAAGACGATTATTCAATCCGCTTTGAACAACAGGAGGATTTTCACGAAATATACGAACTAACCAAAGCAGCGTTCGCTGTCGCCGAACACGCAGACGGTGATGAACAAGATTATGTTTTTAACTTGCGCAATGGCAAAAACTATATTCCCGAACTCGCCCTAGTCGCAGTCCTTGGCGATAAAATAATCGGTCACATCATGCTCACAAAAACCACCATCAAAGGCAGTGAGCAAACACCGGTTTTATTGCTAAGTCCAGTCAGCGTTCTGCCAGCACACCACAAAAAGGGCATAGGTGCAAGTTTAATCATTAAAGCACTCAGTATCGCCAGAGACTTATCCTATAAAGCGGTATTCCTATGCGGCAATCCAATATACTACGGCAAATTCGGTTTCGTGCCGGCATCAACTTTTGGAATAAAGTTTGAGATGAAAATAGAAGACAGATATGTGTTAGGCTTAGAACTGGTATCAAACAGTCTGCAAGAAAAAAAAGGCACAATAAATATTGTGTGAATAAAGGAGAAAAGAAAATGAAATTAGATTACAAACAATTGGCAGAGACCATTTATACAAGAAAGTCAACAAGAAGTTATAGCGACGCCGTTGTTGATATTTTGGAGAACGGCGGCGATTTAGTTGAGGCTTTTGGCTTGCAGGCGCTGCTGTCTGACATTAAGGTGTCAGTCAGGGTTTTGGAGAACCATGAAGTCAAAAACAAAAAGGCTAAGTATTGCATTGGTTTTTATAGTGAGGACAAGTTGCTTGCATTGGAGAATGTAGGTTTTATTGGACAACTTTTAGATTTGCATTTGCAAGCACAAGGAATTGCGACTTGCTGGTGGGGGATGAAAAAACCGAAGAAGGAATTCAAAAGTGTAGACGGTTTGGATTGTTTTATTACTATGATGGCTGGGATGCCAAAGGTTGATGAGAAAAGAGAGTATCCGGCGGACTTTAAGCGAAAAGCAGTTGAGGATATTATTGAAGGCGGTGCAGAAGCGGATAATCTGATTGAAGCGGTGAGGGTTGCTCCGAGTGCGGTTAACAGACAGCCGTGGCTAATTGAGAAAGTGGAAGATAAATACAACTTTTATCTAAAGAACTCTAAAAACCCGCTTGACATGATAATAGGCGATATGCGTAATATTGATTTGGGGATAGCGATTGCACACCTTTTTGTTGCTGCAACATCGGAAGGAATGAATGTCGAATTCGATTTTGTGGGAGAGGACAACGGCAAGCATAAGTTTGTTGCGGGGGTGAGAGTATGGAGTTAAAAACTTCAGATTGTCCCTGTCCTAAGAAGGAATGCGAGAATAATAGTAATTGCGAAACTTGCCGTGCTAAGCACAAGGCGGCAGGTAATTTGCCATATTGCTTGAGAGAAAAAACTCTAAGTTTTGACAGCAATGGCGTTAACATTTCTTGCACAAAAAGTGGCGAAGGGGCGTCGCTAATTTTTGTGCATGGCAATATGGGCAGCAATCAGTTTTTTAAGGATTGTCCAAAACTCTTCAAAAACTATACAGTATACTTGCCCGATAGCCGCAGCCATGGCAAAAGCGACTTAGTTAAGCGACTAAATTATGATGAAATGGCTGAGGATATTGTCTGCCTTATTGAGCATGAAAAAATGGTCAAGCCTATACTTTTCGGATTTTCGGACGGCGGTATTATTGCGTTAAAAATTGCCATGAAGCACCCTGATTTGCTTGGCAAGATATTCCCGGCAGGCATAAATTTGACGCCAAAAGGCATCCACAGAAAATACAGATTTTTGACTAGGTTAGTGTATTGCTTTACCTGTTGCACAAAATTCGGCGACAAAATGAGACTAATGCTAACTCAGCCCAATATCAAAGCAGAGGAACTAAAAGCAATCACAATCCCAACAGTTGTCTTATATGGCGAAGAAGACATAGTAAACCTAGCCGACTCGCAAGCGGTTGTTGATAATGCCAAAAATGCAAAACTGGTCATCATTCCAAAAGAAAACCACGGCAGTTACATTGCGGATAATGAGAAGTTATATAATATTCTAAAGCCGCTTTTAGAAGAGGAGGCAAAATGATGAAAAATAAAGTGGCGGTAATAACAGGCGGGGAGAGAGGAATTGGTAAGGCGATTGCGGAAGCGTTTAAGGCACAAGGTGCTAAAGTATGTGTGATAGACATTGCTCCTAACGATTATTTTGTTGGAGATGTCGGAGGCAAAGCAACACTAGAAAATTTTGCAGACAAAGTTATTAAAGAGCATGGCAAGGTGGATTATCTCATCAATAACGCACCGCCTGCAAACAAAGGATTGAGTGATTGCAGTTATGAAGATTTTGAGAGTGCTATGCGAGTGGGAGTGACAGCGCCGTTTTATTTAGCAAAACTATTTGATAAGCATTTTGCAAAGGGTGCAGTAATAATAAACATTTCATCAACTCGTGCGAATATGAGCCAACCAAACACAGAATCTTACACGGCAGCAAAAGGCGGAATATCCGCACTCACTCATGCACTAGCGTCAACTTTCTCAGGCAGAGTCCGAGTAAACACAATCAGCCCCGGTTGGATTGGCACAACCGACACAATCTACACTGGTGCAGACGCAACCCAACATCCAGTTGGCAGAGTTGGTAAGCCAGAGGATATTGCCGAAATGGTGATGTTCCTTTGCAGTGACAAAGCAGGCTTTATCACAGGGCAAGATATTGCTATTGACGGCGGCATGACAAAACAAATGATTTATCACGGCGACCACGGCTGGATGCTAGAGGAGAAAGAATAATGGTAAAACACATTGTGCTATTCAAACTAAAAGACCAAAAGGATAGGACAAAGGCACTTGAAGCGCTTAACAGCATGAAAGGCAAAATTGAAGGACTCATCGACTTAGAAACTGGTGAGGACTTCTTAAACAGTGAGAGAAGTTATGACATTGCTTTGATTACTACGCATACTGACCGTGCGGCATTGGAATATTACCAAGAACACCCCGTGCATCAACCTGTCAAAAAAATTATGCACGCAATCAGAGAAAGTTCAGTTGCGGTGGATTATGAATTTTAAGGACAAGGGCACACGCATGATAACATTCAGAAAAGCGGCAATTGATGATTTAGAGCAAGTTGCACATCTTATGGTGAGACTTCATAATCCCAATAACCAAAAGGGCGAGTTGACTTATGAAGAATCTGTGCAGGAATTTCCTTATTTTCTTAATAAAGGGGTCTTTTTCGTTGCGTGCGATTTGGATAAGATTGTCGCCTATGTTCACGGAGTGATACGGACTGACTATGTGGAAGGGAGCGAGCAATACCGTGACCCGAAAGTAGGATATATTGAAAGTCTTTTTGTTTTGCCTGCATATCGAAAGCAAGGGATTGCAAAAAAACTTTGTTCTATGCTTGAAGCATGGTCATTTAAGCAAGGGGCAAGAGAACTTGGTTCGGATGCTTATGCCAAAAACAAGTCATCAATAGAATTTCACACAAAAGGCTTAGGGATGAGTAAGTCTAAAAACATCGTGCATTTTATTAAGAAGTTAAAATAATGCGTGACATAGCAAAGAAAAAACCTAATAAATATGATAATAATCAAGTCGAGGCGGTAAAAATCTCGCTTCACTTTTTAGATATGAGATAAAGGTATTATTTTACTTGCGAAAGCAGCAAAAATAGAGTATACTTAATTAAAGTATTAAATGCAATTTATAGGGTAATGTCGTATCAATTTGATATAGAAAAATGAAAGAGAACGAAAAGAACAATTTTATTATTGAAAATTGGCGAGGCGAAAGCGTTGAGGTTTTCAACAATCAAGGGATTGTTATAACCGCTATGGGATCAGGATTTGAAAAAAACTCTTTTGCCTTTGAAGTTGAGCGTAATGGGAAGAAAGATTGTTCATATAAAGAGGTTCATTTTGATGATTATAAAGGAAGGGTTGAATTCGTGTTTGAAAAAAGCAAAATCTTTGATAATGAACTTGTTATAACTTTAATTTTGGGAGAAGAAGAAAAAAGTAAATTCACATTTTTTTATGGCATTGACAGCGTTTTAAGATTTGCTTCATGGCCATGGTAAATAACTTGAACTAAATGACAAAAAATAACTTATACAGAGTAATTAAATGTGAAAGCGACCGTTTTATCGTTGATGTTGACGGGGAGTTTTTGTTGTGTGCAAGTCGGAAAAAAATTAAGGACAACAAAAATATTGTTGTTGGGGATTTAGTGAAAGTAAATCTTTTTGAGAAAATTATTGAAGAAGTTGAACCTCGTCAAAATAGTTTAATTCGCCCGCTTGTTTCAAATGTTGACCAATTGGTTGCAATCATTGCACCGCTCCCTAGACCCGATTTTTTTCTTATTGACAAACTTATTATTAACGCAATGCGGCAAAATTTGAAAGTTGTTGTTTGTGTTAACAAAACTGACATTGACCCTGAGTTGTTTGAGGAAATTAAAACTGAGTATTCATTCGTTGTCAAAAAAATTATTTCAACAAGTGCAAAAAATGGGGAAGTAGAAGAATTGGAAAAAACACTCAAAGGCAAACTCTCAGCACTCGCCGGGCAGTCTGCTGTCGGAAAATCCTCACTAATCAACTCTTTAAGAAAAAATGAGATATTAATTGTCGGAGAACTATCTCAAAAAGGTCAAAAAGGAAAGAACACAACAACAAAATCACAACTAATCAGATTGAAAAAAAACACCTATATTATCGACACTCCCGGTTTTTATAATCTCGATATTCATGATATTGAACATTATGACCTAAAAACCTATTATCCTGAATTCACTCGTTATGCCGACAAATGCAAATTTTCATCATGCACTCACACAACCGAGCCGGACTGTGAAATAAAAAAAATGGTCGATTGTGAAAAAATCAACTATGACCGCTATGCACGCTATGTCCACTTTTTTATGGAGTTGAAATCAATAAAGAAATATTGATTATTTCTTTTTGGGTTCGCAATGTTCACCCTTGCAGTAAAATGAAAATAAACTGTAGGTGTGAGCCACGCGAACCCGCATAAAATTAACAACATAATTGTAGGGAAAGCCGCCAACGGCATCCCGTAGGCGAAAGAGATTAAGGCGGGATGTCGTGGGTAACGACACCTACAAGTTTTAGTTCTAAGATTTAAATTTTAACAAAAACAAAAGGAAACAAACTTATGAAAAACATTTTTATCGCACCTTCAATCTTGTCCGCTGACTTTTCTAAAATAGGAGAAGAAATTTTGCGTATGGAAAAGGCGGGGGCTGACCTTATTCATTGTGATGTTATGGACGGACTATTTGTCCCCAACATCACATTCGGTCCAAAAATGGTTGCTGACATTCGCAAAATAACTGCATTGCCTCTTGATGTCCATTTGATGATTGAAAAGCCTGAGCGGTATGTTGAACACTTCATAAAAGCGGGGGCAGATTATCTCACTATTCATTATGAGGCGACAAAGGAACTAGTCCCGACATTAAAAAGAATAAGGGAGTGCAAAGTAAAATCGGGTGCTGTTATCAGTCCGGATACTGAAGTCAATGTCCTAAAAGGTGTGCTGCAATATTGTGACATGGTTCTTCTAATGAGTGTTTATCCCGGTTTTGGCGGTCAAAAATTTATTGAAAAATCCTTGTCAAGACTGAAAGAATTAAGGGAGTTGGCAGACAAAGAAAATCCGTCAATTCTTATTGAAATTGATGGTGGAGTCACAGAAGAAAACGCAAAACAAATTATATCAGCAGGGGCAGCCGTTCTTGTTGCCGGCAACACAGTTTTTTCAAGCCCAGACCCAAAAGCAACAATAGAAAAATTAAAATCGGCGGTTAGCGGTAAGTGATCGGTGGTTAGAGGTTAGTAGTAAGAGGTAAGAACAACTGCCAACCGCTGAACCATTCACCAACTACTAATCAGCGGCATATATAGTTATTATGAAAATAGTTTGTGTTAGAGTGCCGAGATGCTTTAGGCCGTTTTTTAGGCTGTTTGTGAAAGATAGCAGACCGAGAAGAGGACATCACCATCATCACCGCCCGTCTCATCATCGCCCAAGACCGCATCGTTAGGAGGCTTACATAGAAAAAAAGAAAAAAGACCGTCAATATTTTGCGGTCTTTTTTGATTTGGACAAGCAATTATTTAAGTGAACATGGAAAATTGAAAGGTGAAAAATAAGGTTAGATATTTTTTAGAATTCTATAAAAACATTTTTTAACTTTTAACCTTTCGCTTTTCACTTAATAAATTAGTCTTTATTTGCTGTTCTCATGCAACGAGTGCAAAGATATTCTTTCTTTTCAACACCGTCAAGTTCAACGCTGACTTTTTTTAAGTTAACGCCGAATGAACGCCTTGTTTTGCGGTTAGAGTGGGAAACATTGTTTCCGCTCGCTCTTCTTTTTAGACACACAGCACATTCTCTTGCCATAGTTTTTTTACCTCCGATTTTCCTTAGGGAAAGTGTTCTTTTGAAACACAACCTATCAATTCTACCACATTAAAATATTTTTGACAAGTGTTTTTAACACCTAATTTTAATGAAAAATCAACATTTTTTGCTCTAATTTTATGAATTTTTTTATATCTTGTGTTCAAATAGTTGCAAAATCGTCTAAATTGAGTTAAAATTAATTATACAATACATATACTAAAGTAAAAAGGAGAACACACTTATGGCAGTTAGCACGGCAAATGCATATGGAAAAATAACAATTAACTGTGACGCTATTGCTCAAGTGGCAGGACTCTTGGCAATTGATTGTTATGGTATTGTTGACCTTGTTTCAAGAAAAAAAGACGGCTTAAATCTTTTGAATTTGATGAACAAAAAAAGAATTTCTCGTGGGGTGAAAGTTCGAACTGACGGGGACAAGGTTTCTATTGATTTATTTGTCATAGTAAAATATGGCGTGAGCATAGACGCTGTTGCTCAGTCACTTAAAAAGGGCATAAGATACGGCGTTGAAAAATTCACAGGCATGAGCGTTCAAACAGTGAATGTCTTTGTTGCCGGCGTGAAAGTTTAAAATTTTAGTGGTTAGTGATTTGTGATTGGCGGTCGGTGAAAGTTGAATTTATTTTGTCAACCACCACTAATCACCGGTCATCAACCACCGGTTAAGGAGTATTATGAGTCAAACAACTCAAAAAATAGATAAAACAAAAGTTGAAAAATTAGATAAATTATCAGGAGCGCTCTTAAGAAAGATGATTATCAACTCAGCAAAGTTGATAGACATCAATAAAGACCATGTAGACGCACTGAATGTTTTTCCTGTTCCTGACGGCGACACAGGAACTAACATGTCGCTGACCATGATGAGTTGTGCAAAAGAAGTCGCAGCATGTCCGTCGAATGGTGTTGAAGAGATATGCGGTGCTATGAGCAAAGGCGCTCTTCGCGGCGCAAGAGGAAACAGCGGGGTAATCCTGTCTCAAATCATCAAAGGAATTGCAAATGGTCTTGCTTCAGCCAAAGAAATCAACATCAAAGCATTTGCAAAAAGTTTGGCAAATGGTTCTGATATTGCCTATAAAGCGGTGACAAACCCAAAAGAGGGAACGATGCTAACTATCATCAAGGCGCTAGCTGATAGTGCAAAAATTCACGCAAAAAAGAGTATTGAATTTCCTGAATTTTTAGACAAAATAATCATTGACGGCGAAGAAATGCTCAAAAAAACGCCTGATATGCTGCCGGTTTTGAAAAAAGCAGGGGTAATAGATGCAGGAGGGCGCGGAGTTTTAATTCTCTTTAGAGGTTTTTACAACATTTTATTGGGAATTGAGGATGTCAACCTTAGTTTTGATGACACAGTATCTGCTGAATTTAGCGAAAAATTCAGTGAAGGCGCTCATTTTGACTTCTCTGATTTGGCTGATATTGAATTCGCATACTGCACTGAGTTCCAAATCGTCAACATAAAGAAAAAGACAACCGAGGCAAATATCGATAGGCTGAGAGATCATCTTGAAACTATCGGCGATAGCGTTTTGGTTATCGGAGATTTACAATTTGTAAAAGTCCATGTCCACACTAATGAACCTGGGATTGCACTGACTTATGCATTGGAACTAGGCGAGGTCGACAAAATAAAAATCGACAACATGCTTGAACAAAATCGTGAACTTGTCGGCAAAAAACAAGAAAACTTAAAACCATTTGGAATGGTGGCAATTTGCGCAGGGCAAGGTTTAGCGGATATATTCAAAGATTTGACGGTTGATTTTGTTGTTGAAGGCGGTCAAACGATGAATCCGAGTGCCGAGGACATCGCAAAAGCATGTGATAAGGTAAAAGCAAAAGATATTTTCGTTTTCCCGAACAACAAAAACATAATCCTTGCCGCCCAGCAAGCCAAAGCATTGTCAAAACGCAATCTTCACATAATCGAGTCAAAAGATGTTCCGCAAGGATTGAGCGCAGTTTTGGCATTTGACGGCGACAAAAGTGCTGAAGAAAACCTTGAAGCAATGACAGACGCACTCGGGTCAGTGAAAGCAGGAGCAGTGACTTATGCGGTGAGAGAAACAAGTATAGACAATCTTGATTTGAAAAAAGGTGACATTATCGGACTATGTCAAAGTTCGATTGTTTCAAAAGGCGACAAAGTTGATTTTGTCACCAAAGAACTCATCGACAAAATGATGAATGAAGATGTCAGCATGGTAACGCTTTATTTTGGAAACGATGTCAAAGAAGAAGAGGCTCAACTAGTTGCTGAAGAAATAGCAAAAAAATATACTGATTGTGAAGTAGACATTCACTTCGGCGGTCAACCGTTGTATTATTATATAGTGAGTTTGGAATAGTTTTTTAATAATGCATAACGCAAATGAAGAGTTAGTTTTATATCTTTTATTTTTTAATCCCTCTATTTATATTGGAGGGATTTTAAATTTCTTCGATATATTTGTTGACATAATTTGCTTTATATGCCATAATTTTATCATATACTAAATATGGGGGTGCTAAAAGTTCATGACGGCATAAATGTCTATGCGGTAAATTTACAATCTTTTTTGCCTAAAACTATCTTCATTCCTTGTCAATACCGCTAGTAATGACTGTGTCATGCCGATAATTTTATCCTAAAAAATCTTCGTAAATTTGCTCGCATTACGAACATTTAGCACCTCTATAAATATAATTTTAGGAGAACTTATGAAAAAAAATCTAAAAAAAATATTATTGCTAATGCTTTCTCTCATGCTTATTTTCAGCGTGGTGTCTATTGTATCGTGCAGAAACGGCGGTGAAGAAACAGTTCCGACGGAAAGGCTCAATACTCCAATTAATTTTGAAAAACTGAACAATATTTTGTTTTGGGGCGGTGATGCCAGGGCAATAAATGGCTATACTGTTTCAATAAACGGGCATGAAGTTACTGTTTCAGTAAATCAACTAAGGCTTAATGACCATGTTCAGCATCTAATTTATGGTGAAAATATCATAAGAGTTCAAGCAAGAGCAACCAACGCTTATCTTGAGAGCAACTTTAGCGATTCTTTTCGTTTTAACAGAGTTAGGGATTATGAAGCGCTTCCCGTTGCAACACAAGATGAATGGAATGAAATAGTCAATAGAACCGTTTCCGAATTCGCTTTTGACAATCAAAGCACAAACTATTCACTAATTATGACCGAAACACTAAGAATGGATGATTTAGAGGATATTTTGCCGCTTTTAATCTCTGTGATGCTTGATGGCGAAGATGGCGGAATTGGGGCAATGATTGAGATGGTTCTTGGAGTTATGAGTACTTTTGGGATGGACTTATCGAGTTTTAATCTTGGAACACATGGAATTCATGGTGAAGGCAATTCGCTCAGGCAAAGTTTTGCACTTAACTCTCTTTTTGATGGTATGATGAGAGACCCTTTCTTTCTTGCAATGGCAAACCTGTTGGGATTTAGAGACATGATAGATATGCTGAATAACAGCATTGATGACATGAATAATGTTTTTGCAACATTATATAACAACTATCTTGTCTATATTGAGCCGGTTGGTGACGGCTATTTTATCGGCGAAGCAGTTTCTGCGCCAGATGGGGCATCTCATCCTCTAGGAGCAACTATGATGCTCGGAATTGGTGAAGAAGGTGACTATGCAGCGTTTATATTTAATGAGTTCATCAGCGAATTAAAAAATCTTGCAAATTTTACTCAAGTCGGAAGCCGTTTGACAGCGACTGATGAAGCGCTGTCAATCCTTAATGACGGGTCACAAGATTTGATAGGTATGCTGCTTTCATCAATGCAAGGCGGAGAATTTCTCTCATTTTTAGATATTGCACAAAATTTTATTGAAATATCTTTTTTTAGCATAGGACATTCTAACACTCATATTTCAACAGTGAGTTTAACTCTTGATATTGAATTTAACATTCGAGATATTTTAGAGGCAGCGGATTTAGATCAAGAAGAAATTGACGATTTTCTAGAGATATGGGGCGAAAGGGATGATGTGGTGCAAGCAAGTATTGACATTGAAATCAATCTATCATTCGGAAACACAACTGTTGTTTTGCCCGAAAGAAGCCGTATTTTTAAAATAGGAATAGACACAATTCCTGCTTCAAATAATATTATATTTTGCGAAGAAATTCCTTTCAAAAAAGGGGATTTAGACTAACAAATGAAGACTGTCATAGTTTCAATCAGTGCGAAAAATATCCACAAACAACTCAGTGCGTGGTGTTTAAAAGTTTATGCAACTAAGCATGGACTTAAAGTTTCGGTGGTTGAGGCAAGCGTTAATGAGGGTTTGCATGAAATAGTTGAAAAAATTTATTCTGAATATGCCGACATCGTCGCATTTTCATGCTACATTTGGAACATTGAACTAATCAAAAAAATAGCCCCGCTTATTAAAAAATTGCAGAGTAATATCCGAATTATACTAGGCGGTCCTGAAGTTGCCCATGACGAAGAAAATAACTATCCCTTCGCCGATAAAATACTAAAAGGCGGAGAAGTTGAGTTTTGTGAATATCTTCTAGGGACGGAGTGTTGCCGCACGCACAATTTTTCAACCCCCAAAAATTTCGAAAACTTCCCCTCACCATACACGCCCGAATATTTTGCATCATTTAAGAAAAACCAAATCCCCGATATATCAAAACAATTAATTTATATTGAAACTTCAAGAGGTTGTCTGTTTTCATGTTCTTATTGTATGTCGTCGATAACTAAGGGGGTAGAATATCTTTCCATTGAGAGAGTGAAAAATGATATTGACCTTCTTGTTAAAAACGGAGCAAAAATTATCAAATTTTGCGACAGAACTTTTAATGCAAATCAAAAAAGAGCAGTTGAAATTTTAGAATTTATTTTCTCTCTTAAAACCGATGCAACCTTTCATTTTGAGGCGGCAGCAGACCTTTTTAATGACGAGTTATTTTCAATCATCCAAAAAATGCCGAAGGGAAGAGTGCAGTTTGAAATCGGAATTCAATCATTGAATATTGAAACACTGCAATCAATCAATCGATTGACCGACATAAAAAAGGTTCTCAAAAACATCAAAAAACTAACGACATTTAAAAATTGCCACATTCATGTTGACTTAATCGCCGGAATGCCGCTTGAAACGATTGAAACGCTCTCACATGCTATTAATGAGTGTGTTGCAACAAATGCCAATATGATTCAATTGGGCTTTCTAAAAATGCTGAAAGGAACAAATATTCGTGAAAATGATTTTGGTGCAATTTACTCTCATGCTGCTCCCTATGAGGTTATTCAAACAAAAACGATGCCCTATAGCGACATTATCACTTTAAAAAAAATAGAAAAAACAATCGATAAATATCACAATTCCGGCATGTTTAAAAATTCAATTCAATATGGTTTTTCACTCTTTTCATCACCATATGCTTTTTTAAAGACATTTAGTGAGGCTAAGGGAGACAAAAATGCATCACTAAAGAATGCCTACACCTTGCTTTTAGACTTTCTAACAACTCATGGCAGCGTCGAAAAAGCAAAACATTTCATAAAACTGGATTGTCTTCTTTGCGATCCAAGAGCCCCGATTCCTGAGGCAATAGAGCAACAAAGAAGCAAACAACTGGAAATTGAAATGCGTTCTAAATTCGAAAAAAATGCAAACTACCGCATCGAATATTTCCCATTCGACAAAAAAAACCGCCTTTTCAACTACTCAAAAAAAGACTGTGTAACAGGCGAATATAAATGTGATATATTGAAGTAAAAGGTAAAATATGAAATTTAAAATTTTAACTATATTTCCGGATATGTTTGCGCCTTTGAAGCAAAGCGTTATTGGTCGTGCCCAAATATGCGGAGCGATTGAGATTGACATTGTTGACATTCGCTCATATTCAAAGTGTAAGCATCGGAAAGTTGATGATGAGCCTTATGGCGGCGGGGCTGGTATGGTGATGACTTGTCAGCCGATTTTTGATGCAATCCAAGCAGTTGACCCATATCATGAGTATTTAAGGGTTTACCTTTCCCCAAAAGGCGAAGTCTTAAAACATTCACTCTCAAAAGATTTATCTAAAAATCATGACAAAATACTTCTTTTGTGCGGACACTATGAAGGGGTTGACCAAAGAATAATTGACCTAATGATTGACAAAGAAATTTCAATAGGCGACTTTGTTTTGACGGGCGGAGAACTTGCCGCAATGGTTTTTGTTGATGCGGTGTCAAGACATATCGGGGGAGTTTTGGGAAATGAAGAAAGTTCCCAAGACGAGAGTTTTTCGTCAAACCTATTGGAATATCCTCAATACACAAGACCCTTTGAATTCATGGGGCAAAAAGTTCCCGAAATCCTGCTCGGAGGACATCACGCAAACATCGAAAAATGGAGAAACGAACAATCAAAAATAACAACAAAAGAAAAACGCCCCGACTTATTAGGTGATTAAAAATTAAAAAAACATAT
>WRAY01000005.1 GCA_009779975.1 Bacillota bacterium
CTGCATGAGGGAAAACAATAGCATTATTTTGAACCGCAACAACTGTTGCTGGGTCATACTCCGATAACGCTTTTATAAGTTTTCCTACTGTTAATCTGTTTTTCATAGGTTTATTATATCATGCCCAAATTTGGGCTGTCAAGCATTTATAGACCATATTTGGTCATAATATAATTATGGCTAAAGAACCTAATAAAATATTTGCAGATAGAATTCTTGCTTTATTAAAAGAAAATGGATTAAGTATTGCTCAACTTGCTTCTTTGTCGAAAATACCAAGAACTACTCTCAATAATTGGTTAGTTCATCATCACAATCCAAATCTTGACGCTTTGTGCAAACTTGCGTTGCACTTTCAATGTTCAATTGATTATCTTGTTGGACTGGAAGACGAGTTCGGAGGAAAGTTGTATTAATTATCAAATAACAAAAATAGCCAAACCATCGTGAATTATGAAAAAAAACTTGAACATACTACTAACATATCAGTAGTATGTTCAATGTTTTTATAAAGTCAATCATAACATTTGTTCTCTTAGTGTTTGTGATGCGAATAATGGGCAAAAGGCAACTCGGAGAGATGCAGCCCTTTGAATTGGTGATAACGCTGATTATCGCTGAAGTTGCCTGCATTCCGATGAACGACCCTTTTATTCCTTTTTATTACGGCATAATTCCGATAATAACACTTGCAACGCTCAGTGTGATACTTAGTTTTGTTTCACGAAAAAGCATGAGAGCAAGAAGGCTCTTAGCAGGCAAAAGCATATTGGCAATTGATAAAGACGGCATAAACTATGAGAACTTGAAAAAAATGAACCTTAACATGGACGACTTGGTCGAAGCAACAAAAACAGGCGGCTATCCTGATTTATCCACAATTGCCTATGCAATTGTCGAAACAAACGGCAAAATCAGCATTATTGAGAAACCCTCCGACCCAATGGAGGCAAAGCCTGCCCTTTTGCCAATTCCGCTATTTGTTGACGGCTATTGGGACGAAGAAAATTTAAGGCGAAGCGGCGTCACAAAAGAACTGGTCGAAGGAGCGTTTCTTAAACATGGCTTTAGAAATTCAAAAAAAATCCTCTATGCCGACATTCGTCAAGACGGAGTTCTTTTTGTCAGCCCAAAACACGACAAAGACTTCACTCGCAAATTAAGAATAAGAGGAGGGGAGTGGTAGTTTAACGCATAACAATGATTGTAAAATTAAATTACAAATCATCCTTCGTTATGCATTATGCGTTATGCGTTGAAATATGAAGCGTCTTATCATCATCTTAGCATTATTCTCTCTCATCATCGGGGTTGCAGTTTTTGAACTTATTCATCTCGACAGATTTTATGATAAATTCATCGAAAAACTCGAAGTAGTCCATGCTCAATTTCAACTGGATGAAGAAAATATCGACCGCCCTGAGGCAATCGAGGCAGTAGACAAAGCAAGAGAACATTGGGAAAAAGGCAGACGAGTTGTTTTAATGTTTTCAAACAACAATGTCGTCCGCCTTTTAAATGAAAGAATGACATCACTTGCCGAACAAACCAGAATAAACCATCCCGAAGATGCCTTCGTCACTCTTTTGGTTACCATCAACTATTTGGAAGAACTAAAAAGAGAAAACGGAGTGAATCTCGAAAGTCTTTTTTAGGGAGTAGAGAAAAAAATATTATCATTATATTGTGAGGGCGGCAGGTTGCCGCCCCTACAATAAATTTTCTGAATATCAAATGATAAAAATCTCGTAGGGGACGCCCGCTCGGCATCCCGAACAATATGAAACTGACCGCCCCTGAAATAAATAAATTATATGTCAAAAAGAACTCGTCAAAAAACCGTAGGGGCGGCACTCTGCCGCCCGCACAATGTTAAACGACAATCACGAATTAACTTCAATAAACGATATAATAAAATATCGCAGGGGCGAATGACCGCCCCTGCGATTTTGATATTTTTTCTCATATGTCAAATAAAAAAATATCATCAACACCTTTTAATTTTTCACTTAAACAATATTTGTCACAAACAATTCAAAAGCAATATCCGCCTCAATCTTGCCGCTTTTGATTGAAAAATCTAATTCGTGGAATTTGTCGACAATTCCTTTGAGAGATTTAACAGAGTATTTCTTTGATTGAGCGAGATATTTTGAAACAGCGAATTCTTTCACCCCCAAATTTTTACTCAATTCGCCGACGCCTCCGCTTGTGACAGCACAATATAACAATCGCCTGAAATGCGAATAAACAAGCGACATCAAAGTTGAACTAGGCATTTTTTCAGCATACAAACTTAAAATGATGTTGGAAATTTTCTCTCTCTCGCTTTTTGCAATTGCATCTGAGAGTTCATATATTTTAAAATCATATCCTGCCGGGACATTGTCTTTTATGTCTTGGATTGTGATGACGGAATTCATTCGTAACATCGCCAACTTTTCAATATTAGTTGAAATGGCGAACATGTAGTGGTTAGTGTAATCAAGCAATAATTTAAGTGCTGTTTCTTCAATACTCGTTCCATGCTCACTCAAAACCTTATTAACAAACGCCCGAATAAATCTCTCATCAACACGAGAACAGTCAACTGTTTCAAAATAGTTTTGCAACTTCTTTAGCGCCTCTTTCACTTCCTTTGCACAAACAACCAAAACACTGGACGGATTAGGTTCTTTCAAATACTTTTCAAACACTTTAAAATCGCCCTTGAAACCATTGACAATGACAAGTCTGTGAGGTGAGGCAAACGGAGCAGATTCCAAATCTTCAAGAATTTTTTTTGCATCACTTGCTCCGTCATGAACACTGATATTAATTTCGGGCATTATAGTGACAGTGTTTTTGAAAAACTTCAAAGCACTTAAAAACAAATACTCATCATCACCGGTGAGCAGATACGCTCTTTTTAAAACCTCGCTTGATAGGTGTTTTTTTAGTTCAGAAAACTTCATATGTCAGTGGTTAGTGATTAGCGGTTAGAAAATAAACTTGGCATTCACTAATCACTACTAATCACTATCATTATATCAAAAAAACAAACAAGGGTCAACCAATTTGGTCAACCCTTGTTAAGCATTTTCAATGATTTTGCAGAGTATCGAAGATACTTGTTAAATATCATTTTAAAGTGTGTTAAAAAATACTTCTTATGTAATTTATCATTTGAACAACGGCATATCCGTTTTCATATCCATTGCCGTTATAGACCTCACGCCAACCGTTCCAACCGTTTCCTGTTATCCAAGAGCCGAAACTGCGAAAGAAGTCCCGAATGCCGAGGTCTGTTGTGAAATCATACCAAACATAGCCAAAATCAAAAACATTGACCATCAGCCAAATAACAAAAATAGTCACGCCGACAAGAGCAAGAGTAATAAACAAAAGACTTAAAAAGCAACTCCTGACATTAATAGGGTGTCTTAGCCGTCTTAGTCTCATTGATGGATTTTGACTTTCTCTTAATGCTTCTTCAAGTTGCACAACATTCATCTGCTCAGGACTTAATGATGTCAGGTTTGGAAGAGGTCCGGGAGCAGGATACATAACTTGGCTGTTTTGCTGATAGGTATGAGTAGTCATCATCCCGCCATGCGGAGGAGGATGCATTTCTGACTGCTGTGGTGCTATCTGAGGAAGGTTATTTTGATTGTTTTTATTCTTTTTTCCCATAGTTTTTTCCTCTGGCTACCAAAGTATATCAGTAACCTTCTACTACTTGTGTATAGTATAACACAACCCCGCAAAATAAATCAAGCGTTTTCAATAACTTTTCTTAAAAAAATTTCACTTTTTTTTAAGAATTTGTTCATATTTTGCTCACAAATACCAAAATATGTTAAAAGACAACAACTCCGCACTCCTCGCAATGACTAAAATGAGAAACTCTCCTATCAAATTAGTTTCAAGAAGCGAAGAGATTATTCCGCACGACGAAGCAATCGATTGTTTAAACATTTGTGTCATCGTCCCATTTCTTTCACTAATACCTTCGCAAATTTTCTAGGTGACGAGTTTGCTTGTCATTAAAAATAGCGCTTTCAATATTAAAATGTAATGTCAAAAACACTTGCAACAAATTTTATTCTTTGCTATAATACGATTAATGTTTGAAAACTTTTTCTACACCTTTGCGAATAATTTAAGAAATCGCCTTAGCGGGGGTTATCTTGTGGTCAGTATCATTGATATGGTTGTGACCGCTCTATTGTTGTATTTAGTGTTTGCATTTTTGAAAAAGAACAATTCAACAAGGCTGATAAAATTCATTTTGTTATTTGTTATTGTTGCTCTGGTTTTCACACTTTTTAATTTTAGTGTTTTGGGAGCGGTCTTTTCGCAATGGGCGATTATTGCTTTAATATTAGTTCTCGTTGTTTTTCCGCAAGAGATGAGAAGGGGAATATATCGCCTTGCTTCTCCGCCGGATGAAGAAATGGTTTTTGAAAGCGGTATTCCCGAGAGGGAATTAAGAAGCGCTTGTGAGGCAATCGTCAAAGCAACGCTAAACATGGCAAAGAAAAACACAGGCGCTCTCATTGTCATTTGTCCGGACGACATTCCGATGCACCTTGCTGAAAACGGAACTCGTCTCGGAGCAAAAATTTCATCAGGTCTTATTGAGAGTATTTTTAATACTCAGTCTCCGCTTCACGACGGAGCAATGTTCATAAAACACACAAAGATTTTGTCAGCGGGCTGCTTTTTGCCGCTTTCACAGAGTTCAACTCTCGACAAAGAGTTGGGAACTCGTCACAGGGCAGCAATTGGTGTGAGTGAGTCTTATAATGTTTTTTGCATCACAGTCAGTGAAGAAACAGGCGTCATTTCAACAGCGCAAGGAGGCGAACTCATTCGTTACTATGACAGTGCAATGCTGACCGATAAACTAGAGCAAGTATTCGGGTTAAAAGTAGTTGCAACAAGAAAGAGGAGGAAGTGATAATAATTCATAATTAACATCATGAAAACACACGATAAAAAAACAAAAACATATCCAAAAACAATAACTCAGTCAGGTGAATATTCGATCACTTCAACAGGAGTATACCAAGCGTCCTCAACTCAAAAAAAAGAGGGCAAGTTTAAGCGATTCTTAAAGTTTGTTTTTATCAAAAACATCGAACTAAAACTACTTGCCATCGGAGCAAGCATAATAATGTGGGTGCTATCAACAGGACTAATTTTTTAAAGTGAAAAGTGAAAGATGAAATATGAAGATAGAATTTAATAAAAAATATTTTGACAACACTTTTCACCTTTCACTTCTCACTTTTTACTTATTTGGCATATAATTTATCATGAAAACTCTAAAATTCGGCGGCACATCTATGGCTGATGGCGCCGCTATTAAAAAAGTTATTGACATTATTAAAAGCGACAAAGAGGCAAACTATATTGTCGTTTCTGCTCCGGGAGTGAGTGCAACTTGTGAAAAGGTCACTGACTTACTTTTGAATGTTATCAAAAATAAAGACAACTTTGCAAAACCGCTCGAAAGAGTAAAAGAGAGGTTTTCGGCAATAGTTAATTCATTGAATATCAAGTTTGACCTTGATGAGTATTTTGTTTATTTTGCAAACGACATAAAACATGGTGTGTCTGTTGATTATATAGTTTCTCGTGGCGAACATCTTTCCGCTATGCTGTTAGCAAAGGCATTGGACTATGATTTTGTTGATGCAAAAGATATTATCAAGTTTGACGCATTTTCAAACTTTGATGCAGAATTAACAAATGAAATTTGCGGCGAAAAACTAAGACAACACAAAAATGCGGTCATTCCGGGTTTTTATGGCGCACTGCCGAACGGCGAAGTGAAAACCTTTTCAAGAGGCGGTTCAGACATAACAGGTGCAATTGCTGCAAGAGCAGTGTCTGCATCAGTCTATGAAAATTTCACTGATGTTGACGGATTTTGTGCTAGCGACCCAAGGATAATAAAAGACGCAGGGGTGATTGAAATGCTGACATATGAAGAGTTGCGAGAGTTATCATATATGGGGGCAAGCGTTCTTCACTCAATGAGCATTTTTCCGGTTCGCCATGAAGACATCCCAATCCATATTAGAAACACATTCAATCCAAAAGGCAACGGAACTTTCATCGTTCCGACAAAAAAATTCAAAGAAGGAAAATATTCAAGAAAGAAAAGAGCAGTAACAGGTATTGCCGGCAAAAAAGAATTCCTTGGTATAAATATTGAAAAGAGTTTAATGAACGAAGAGTTAGGTTTCGGAAGAAGAATACTCAGCGTTTTTGAAAAATACAATGTTTCGTTTGAGCATATGCCGGGCTCAATTGACACCCTCTCAATAATCATTGACGGAAACGGTCTTGAAAAAACAATTCTCAATAGAGTAGTGGCAGGAATTATCAATGAATGTAATCCCGATAATATCGAAATTGTCCAAGACATCAGTTTAATTGCAGTGGTAGGTCACACACTCAGCGAAGAAATAAACGCCATAGCAAGAGTATCCTCAGCCCTTGCCAAAAATAACATCCGCATACGAATGATAAACTACGGCGCCTCAAAACTAAATATAATAGTCGCCGTAGATACCCAAAACTTTGAAAACGCAATAAAAGTTTTATATGATGAGTTTTTCAAATAAAAGGTAATAAACCGCAGGGCGAGCCCTGCACCCGAAACGCCTACGGCGTTTCCTTCCGACGCAAGCGTCGGGTTTTATACCTTTTGAGGTTGTCGCAAACCAACCCTTGGTTTGCTTCTATTATAAAATAATTTTCAAAAATTGCAACGAAAACACATTTCAAATTGTTATTATAATAGGAGGTTTTAAAAACTATGAAGAAAAAAGTCTTGACAAGGGTCTTCGACCCCTTTGTTGGGGAGGTTGTTTGTACTAGTAATCTCACACAAAAGTATCGAAGATACTTGACAATAATATTATCAATAGCACTCATTGTGACAGCAATTTTTTCATTTGTTGGCTGCCGTCTATTTTTTGGCAATATCGGTGAAACAGTAAACCCTAGACCGCCCTATAGTGATATTCCTTTTACTCAGCAAATAAATTCTAATTTTGGAATGGGGGGAGAATTTAATATTCCTCGTTATGCGTATTTCGACAACGACCTCTATACTTACGGAGGAGGACCTTGGGCGCAACCTACTTATTGGTACGGAACTCGTCATTATTGGACAGCATGGTGGTTGTATCATTACGAGCATGAAGTAATATTTGGAAGAAATAATATTTCACTCTATATTCACTTTGTCCATCCGCACACAGGTGTTGCAGTATGGTTAAGAGATGTGGAAGTAGAAGGCAGCACAATCATATTTAATATTAACAGGTTGGATTTTGGCGGCGGCGGTGCTGCAATAACTGATGTTTATATATCAGCCCAAGTTAAGAGAGAGCATGCTCAAAATGTGACACAATATCGCATCATAACCAGAGATGTTTATTCTCCTCCAATCGGGTTAACAGTATCAATACATGAACGATATATGGACAGAGTTGCAGATGAAGATTTCACTCCGGCTGACTTTGGACCGCTTGTCAGCGAAATTCGTTTTGAAAGGTGGGAAAGAGGTTCAATGTTCAGTAATTATATTGTCAGGACTATAGTAGTCCATTATAGAAGCATGGGTGGCTGGGACGGCATAAACAGACTAATTGACCACCTTGAAACACTTTCGTTTGTTAACTACAGACCTCGTGCCGGAGCAGGGCTAGGGAGCGGAGTTGGAATAGAAATTGTTATTCCAATAGCACCCGAGTATAATGCTAAATTTGACAATGAACAATTTAGTCTAAACGATTTTAATCACAGCGGAATTTTGGCAATTTTGCGATATAACCACCCTCGCACTCAAGTGTGGGCAAACATAACCCTGACGCTTGCCGAACCAAGCACAGCAAACCTCAATCAATTAACATACCATGTCAAAAACCATGTGTCTTATGTTGAAGCGGCAGAATGGTCTGGGCGATATAGAATTGTTTATCACTATATATAAATAATAATGAAAAAACACCCGACATCGAGTGTTTTTTTTAAATATTATTTTCTTAATTTTTCTTTTTTCCCATGAACAATTGTCACAATTTCAACCTGTTTTGTTAATTCATTGACTGAATAAAATATCAAATACTTTCTATCGAAGACTAAAAATCGCTCCTCTTCATTATATTTTTTTCCTATGTAGGGGAATATGCTCAAAAGCGATATATGTTTTTCTAGTTTGTCGCAATAGTCATCTGCTGTTTTTAAATCATATTTAGCCACATAACCAAAAATATCTAGCAAATCTAAATACGCTTCTTCCGAAAAGTGAATGCTGAAGGTCATACAATTTTTTGCTCCTTTGCAGACAGTATTTCACTTCTTACCTTGCTAAAAGTCTCTTGCATTGAATAAGTCCGACCATTTTTGAAATCATCTTTGCCCTTAGCAATTTTTTTATCGATATCCAAACGCTCCTCTTTTGTAAAATCATATTCAACTGGATATGGTAAAACGATACTTTTTTGAGTGTCGTTTTGAATATAAAAACTTGCACCGTCTTTGATTGCGGAAGCAATGTTTGCAAAATCATTGATGTTATATGTTTGTAAATTATCCATAAGTTCTAATTCCTAAGATTAGTATATGTCAACTATACCATGAATTTTTGCCTTTGTCAATAGTTTTTAACAAAATTTTAAAAACAACGATATAAGACACATAAGAAAGGTAGCACACAATTTGTTTGAAACAATGCAAAATTAACTCAAAAACACCATAAAATAATAGGTGCAAAAGGCGATAAAAAATTTGGTTCAAGTTTTTGGTAAAACATAACTACTCTTCAAATCACTATATATAGTGTTATTTATGGTGTTTATATACTATATTTGGTATGCCCGATTGGATTTGAACCAACGGCCTTCAGAGTCGGAGTCTGATGCTCTATCCAACTGAGCTACGGGCACATAACCCATCTATTATACGGAAAATTTTTTTTCTTGTCAAACCCTTGACAAGGGTCTTCGACCCGTTTATTGAGGAATTTCATGTAATAGCAAAACCCGACAAAACTATTGAAAATAGTTGACTTATATTTTTTCATATGTTACAATATCTTTAACAAAAAAGATGGACAGATGGTTGCGAGTGAAAACTCGAGGAAAGTCCGAACACCAAAGGGCAAGCAGGCTGTGTAAAAGGTGTGTCAGACGGACAGCAGGTGACATTTTTGATTAAAGCACTCGACGAGTTAAAAGTATCACCTGCAGTTCGTATCACGCACCTTTTCCTCAGCCTGTAAGGGCGCTGGAGAAATCCCAGTGGAGGCGACTCTAAGGAAAGTGCAACAGAAATAGACTACCTTGAAAATTCAAGGAAAAGGTGGAAAGGTGAGGTAAGGGCTCACCGGGAGAATGGCGACATTCTCTGCTCTGTAAACCCCGCTCGGTGCAAGATGTGTCAGGTTTTAACGCTGCCCGCTACTGACTTAGTCGCATGAGCGATATGGCAACATATCGCCTAGATAGATAACCGTCCAATACAGAATTCGGCTTATAGTCCAATCTTTTTTGCCCTTTTTAGGGTATAATATACTGAAGGAGAAATGAAAATGAAAAAACAACTTAAATTATTTTTAGCAATAGTTTTTGCAATGTCAATTGCACTAATGTCGATTGCTATGCTAACTGCTTGTCGTGAAGATGAAGACACCTCGCAAATTCCAACTAACTTAACAGCAACTTTTGGTGATGTTCTCTCAAGTGTTGAGTTGCCGAATGGGTGGGAGTGGTATCAAGATGCGATGGTTGGTGATGTCGGCGACAATGTTCACTATGCAGTGTTCAATCGCTCAGAGGAAGAGATTTACTACTATTATGACTATGAAGTCGAAAAAGTGCCTTTGACAGTGACTGTGAAAAGAGCAGTTTTGACAGTGACAATAAATGACACTTGGTGGTATGCCGGCGAAGAAAAACCTGTTATCACCTACACCATATCCGGATTTAAAACGGATGACCATCGTGAAAGATTTGATGGTGCGTTTTTGATTGAAACTGAGGCATCCTCAACCAGTCCGGTCGGAACGGTTTATCCGATAACAATTTCACAAGGCACATTCGTTGCTCCGAACTACGAAATTGTTTTTATTAATGGTCAAATTGACATTAGAGATAGAGAATCCGAATAATAACTGAAAAAATTTAAAATTTTTTGCAACGAAATGACTGTTTGAATTGTGTTAATAATAGAAGAACTTAATTAACAGCAGAGAAACTAAAGAAAAGTTTCAAATGTCTGGTTTTTCAAACAGGAGGATTGCAAAAATGAAAACAAAAATGAAAGCGGTATTTTTGCCGGTTTTGATAATGCTGATTTTAGCGCTTGTCTTTGTTGGTTGTGCCGCAAGTGATTGGGACAGAGACGACAACAACTTTGCTCAAGGCGGCGGACCGGGCTCAACCTCTCCCGACAATGACACGGGTGTAGGAACGCCTCCGCCGGGAACAACTCAGCCGAATGAGAATGAGTTGACGACACTTGACAGAATGGTTGTCTATAACGGTGAGATTTCCATAATTATCGACAGAGAAAATTTTTCTTATGCCGTCAGATTTTTAACATCAAGCATAAACTTGCAAAGAGGCGAGTGGTTCGATTCTCGTGAAATACTCTATCAAGACGGCCGTGCAACACTTGTTGCAAGAGTCAGGACAACATATGTTCATGTTTTTGTCGATAATCTTGTTGACCGGTTTGGACTTTATAACACCAACATACAATTAGAGGCAACAGATGTTTCTCTTGCTCACCGCAACAGGCAGGCGGAAATTGACGAACAAATCAGACACCTTGCTTGGCTGAATGAAGAAATGGAAAATGCAACGAGCCATGCAGTGCGAGTGCAAATTCAGCAAAGCATAAACCAAACAGAAACAAGACTTCATCAACTGACAACTCAGCAAAATGTCCTCAACCAACAAATCCTTTTCAGCACGCTAACCATCGATTTGATGACTCGTGATTATGTTCCTGCTCCTCCCGAGCCGCCTCCGTCTAACACCAGACGAGTGTTTCAAAATGTGTGGAATGTCATTCGCTCAATTTTAACAGGCTTTTTATATGTTTTGGCGGTTCTTGTTCCGCTTGCATTCATCGCAATTCCGTTATTCTTCTTGATAAGGTTTTTGGTTAAAAGAGGAAAAGAGAATAAAAGAGCAGCGAGAGAAGAGCAAGCAAAAATACTGCAATCCATGGGATACGCACCATATATGCCGATGCAGTCCCAACAGCCAATGCAGCAACCAAATCAATATGTTTCACCAATACAGCCATATGAACAAAAAGAACAAGAAATTACATCAGATAATTCAGATAATAAAGATATAAAATAACCCCTAAAAATCGTTTGCAATAAAATTTTTAATGTGCTACAATGAAAGTCGTGAATTTTTTGTTCACGACTTTTTGCGTGTCAATTTTTATGCATGCAAAAAAATCTGTGTCTTGTCAGATATCTGTGTGTTCGTAAAATTTTTAATGCGAACATCATGACAAGACAAAAGTGGCGAAGTCCACAAACAGGAGATAAAAACTATGGAACATGTTGTTTCGATGAAACAATTGCTTGAGGCCGGCGTGCATTTTGGACACCCGACAAGAAAATGGAACCCAAAAATGAAACGCTATATCTACACTGCGAGAAATGATATCTATATCATCAACCTCGAAAAAACAGTGGGACTTATCGACGAGGCTTATAAATTCGTCAAAGAAATCGCCGAGCAAGGCAAGTCAGTGTTATTTGTAGGCACTAAAAAACAAGCCCAAGAGGCAATTGCTCAAGAGGCTATTAAATGCGGACAATACTATGTCAAGAGTCGTTGGCTTGGCGGCACACTGACAAACTTTGCAACAATCCGCTCAAGAATTGAAAGAATGAACAAACTCAACCAAATGGAAAAAATGGGTGAGTTTGCATTGCTTCCGAAAAAAGAAGTCATCAAATTAAAAGCGGAAAGAGACAAGTTGCAAGAAAACCTTGGCGGCATCAAAGACATGAGAACGCTTCCGGGTGTTTTGTTTGTTGTTGACCCGAAAAAAGAACACCTTGCAATAAAAGAAGCAAGAAGTTTAAAAATTCCTATTGTCGGAATTGTCGACACAAACTGCGACCCTGATGAAGTTGATTTCGTTATTCCCGGAAATGACGATGCAATAAGAGCAGTCAAACTAATCGCAGGCGCAATGGCGGACGCAGTAATCGAAGCAAGAGAAGGTGCTGACGCTGTTCAAAGAATAAGAGAAGCCGAAGGCAGAGTTGTTGAAAAAGAACCCATCGCCCCAAAAATGGAAGCAATTTCATTGGATGAGGTGGTGACGATGGAAGAAGTAGTCAATGCATAAATATAAGTTGGTGATTAGTGATTTGTGGTTAGTGTATGTTGAATTTTAAAATAAATTTTCCTTCACTAATCACTAACCACAAATTACTAATCACCCTAAATTTACTAAAATTAAGGAGAACTAACAAAAATGAGTTTCACAGCAAAAGATGTCGCAGCACTAAGAGAAAAAACAGGTGCAGGCATGATGGATTGTAAAAAAGCGTTAACAGAGGTTAACGGAGATATGACAAAAGCGGAGGAATACCTTCGTGAACAAGGTGTTGCAGTTGCTGCAAAAAAGGCTTCAAGAATAGCATCGGAAGGTGCTGTTTGGGCGGCGGTTTCAAAAGACGGAAAAACAGGGGCTCTTGTTGAGATAAATTGTGAAAGTGACTTTGTCGCAAAGTCGCCTGACTTTCAAGCACTGTGTGCGGAAATTGCCGATGTTATCACGGCAAACAACCCCAAAGATAACGATGCTTTGCTTGCGCTAAAAGGTAAATCAAAATCAACAGTTCAAGACCTATTGAACAACGCAACCGCTAAAATCGGTGAAAAAATGTCACTAAGACATTTTGTCCGCTATGAATCAAAAGGCTTCATCGGAAGTTATATCCACCTCGGCGGAAAAATCGGTATTTTGGTTGAGTTTGCAGTGAGTAAAGACCTGTCAAAAAACAAAGAGTTTACTGCTCTTGCTAATGATGTTGCAATGCATATTGCAGCGTTTAACCCTCAATATGTTGATAGTTCTGTTATTCCGAAAGAGTTTGAAGAAAAAGAGTTGGAAATCCTCAAAAACCAAGCAATGAACGATCCGAAAAGCAAGGATAAGCCGGAGCAAGTTATCGAAGGCATGGTCAAAGGCCGCTACAAAAAACAACTCGCTGAAATCTGCTTAGTCGAGCAGCCTTTCGTCAGAGATATGTCAAATTCAGTGTCATCTGTTGTCACAAACCTTGCAAAATCACAATCAGCGGATATTAAAATCGTCCGCTTTGAGAGACTTGTCATGGGCGAAGGACTAGAAAAGAAAACCGATAATCTAGCCGAAGAAGTTGCTAAATTGTCTAAATAAATTATAAAATATAACATAAAGAAACAAATGGGGACTATTTTCAATGTCCCCATTTGTTGCAAAGTTGAGTAAAGAGTAAGAAAGTTACTGTAAGGACGGCAACTGTCGCCTGCACAATTTTTCAAAAGGAAAAACTTTAAAATGAAATGCAAATATAAAAGAGTATTGCTCAAAATTAGCGGCGGAGCATTGTCCGATGGGGTGGATAGTATTGCTCCATCTATGGTTGAGCATGTTGTTAATCAACTTGTTGAAATTCACAATTCGGGAATTGAAGTTGCGGTTGTTGTCGGCGGCGGAAACTTTTGGCGAGGTCGTGACGGCAAGGCAATGGACAGAACAACAGCAGACCACATGGGGATGCTTGCAACTGTCATGAATGCGCTCGCTTTGCAAGATGCGATTGAGAAAAAAGGCGTTCAAACAAGAGTAATGACAGCACTTTCTATGCCTGCGGTTGCTGAGCCGTTTATTTTGAGACGCGCTCTTACTCATTTTGAGAAAAAACGCATGGTTATTTTTGCATGCGGA
The DNA here is from genome assembly GCA_009779975.1 of Bacillota bacterium. GTDB lineage: Bacteria > Bacillota > Clostridia > Christensenellales > Pumilibacteraceae > WRAY01. Next base: position 13,978 of record WRAY01000005.1, read on the forward strand.
ACAGGTAATCCGTATTTTACTACAGATAGCGGTGCAGCATTAAGAGCGGCGGAGATAAAAGCCGATGTTCTCTTGATGGCAAAAAACATCGACGCACTCTATTGTTCAGACCCAAGAAAAAATCCTAACGCAAAAAAGATTGAAAAAGCAACATATTTGGAAGTCATTAAAAACAACTTAAACTTAATGGACTTAACAAGTGTCACAATGTGTATGGAAAATAACATTCCAATCATATCCTTCGGACTGAAAGAAAAAGGAGCGTTGGTAAGAGCAGCAAGAGGGGAGAAGGTAGGAACTATAATAACTTAACGCACAATGCATAACGCATAACGCATAACGATTGTTAGAATTATTTTATTTAAATTTTATCCTTCGTTATGCGCTATGCATTGTGCGTTATGCGTTGACAAACAGGAGATTTTTTTATGTCTACACAATTAAAAGAAGAGTTCACAAAATTTGAACAAAGGTTAACAAAAGCGGTTGACCATTTTAAAGATGAGTTAGCCCAAGTGCGAGCGGGAAGAGCGAACCCGGCAATGCTCAACAAAATCGTTGTTGACTATTGGGGAACTCCAACACCGTTAAATTCAATGGCTAACATCACTGTTCCGGAACCGAGAATGCTTGTTATTTCGCTCTATGATGTTTCAGCACTCAAAGAGGTGTCAAAAGCAATCGCAGCCTCTGATTTAGGCATCACGCCGCAAGATGACGGAAAAGTCATCAGACTTGCGTTTCCGCCGCTAACTGAAGAGAGAAGAAAAGATATTATCAAGCAACTAAAAGCCTCATGTGAAAACACAAAGGTCATCCTTCGCAATGAAAGAAGAACAATAATGGACACAATTAAAAACTTCAAAAAAGACAACATCTTAACAGAGGATGATGTGGTTTTTGCTGAAAAAGAAGTCCAAAAAATCTTAGATAAGTTTGTTGAGAATGCTGATAAGTTGTATAAAGATAAGGAAGTTGACATACTTCAAGTTTAATAAAGCGAAAAAGACAAGTATTGTAGAGTTTATTATTTTTGATTATATAAAAAAATAATTAGACATTACTTTTCAATTTTCATCTTTCACTTTTCACTTAATTATCTATGCTCAAAGATTTAAAGAAACAAACATCTTCTATAAGTCATATTGCTTTCATCATGGACGGTAACGGCAGATGGGCGAAATCTCGCCTTATGCCTCGAAAACTAGGGCATAAAAAAGGCGTCGAAACACTTAAAGAGGTGACAGAGGCTGTGTATGCTCGTGGAATAAAACATATCTCTGTCTATGCTTTTTCGTCCGAAAACAAACAAAGACCCGAAGATGAAATCAAAAATTTGGTCTCTTTAGTCAAAGAGTATCTAAAAAAGGAGTTAGAAAACTTCATTGAAAATGAAATTCGTCTTGAATTCATGGGCGACTTAGACTACTTTCCAAAAGATACTCAAGATATTATAGGCGACAGTTTAGAAAAAACAAAACACTTCAAAAACAAAGTCCTAAACATTGCCTTAAATTATGGCTCACAAGACGAAATACTAAGGGCTGCAAACCTTGCAAAAAAATTCCCTAATGAAATAACAAAAGAAGAATTTTATTCACTTCTCTACACCTCTAATATACCTCCCCCGGACCTAATAGTTCGAACAGGCGGAGACAAACGCCTTAGCAACTTTATGCTCTATCAAGCAGCCTATTCTGAATTATTTTTCCTCGACATTCTTTGGCCTGATTTTTCAGAAACTGAACTTGACAAAGTGCTTGAAGAGTTCGGAAAAAGGCAACGACGATTTGGCAAAGTTTAAAATTACAAATTACAGTGGACAAAGGACAAAGAAGGTCAAATTAAATTTATCATCATTTGTAATTTGTCCACTGTAATTTGTAAACTGTAATTTATTTTTATGCGAACAAGAGCATTAACAGGATCAATAATAATTGCAGTTTATATTGCAGTTTTAATGCTGACAGTGTTTGTCAGTAGGTATTTTTTTGATGCGTTTGTTCTTCTTCTCATGCTCACCGCCGGTTATGAAATGACAAAGGTATTGACTAAAAATGACATGAAGCCCTTGTTCATTTTCATCATTTTGAATGTTATTGTTGGTTATGTTTTGTTCTATGTTCTAAATTATGTCGCAGGATTGCAAGGGGGAGTCAGTATATTTTTTGTCAGTGTTCTAATCAACATTTTGGCAGTCGTCATCTACACTAATTTTTCAAAAAAGAAGGACAAATCATCGCTTGTCGGCACTATATTCGTTTTAATATATCCTCAAGCCGCCCTAATATATATGCTGGGACTATCTCACATCGGAGTTTTTGGTGATTATCGTTTCTATATTGCTGCAATTTTACTCCTTTTTTTGGTCTCAACTTTATCCGATACTTTTGCATACTTAGTCGGCTCGACATTCAAAGGTCCAAAACTCGTCCCACAAATCAGCCCAAAAAAAACAGTTTCAGGATTTTTCGGCGGTATCTTGGGAGGACTTATTGCCGGGGCAATAGTGATGTTGTTTTCACTTTTTAATATCTTAGAAACTCCTCTTCTATCTCAAACAACAGGCTTCAACATAATGCATTTTTTAGTCCTCGGCGGTATCGGCTCGCTATGCACGCAACTGGGCGATCTCATCGCATCCTATATCAAACGAAAATTTGAAATCAAAGACTTTTCAAGTTTGCTCCCGGGTCACGGAGGTGTCCTTGACAGAATTGACGGAATGATGATTAACGGGGTGTTTATTTATGTTTATTTTATGATACTGTTATTTTAAAGTGAAAAGTAAAAAATGAAAAAGTAAAGAAATCGACTTCAATAACATTTTTCATTTTCAACTTTTATCTTTCACTTACATTGTTTTTTTATTATGAAGAATGTAGTTATTCTTGGTTCAACCGGTTCTATCGGAGAGACAGTGTTGAATATTATTAGAAGAAACCCGAACAAATTCAAGATTGTCGGACTGGCTGCGAATGTCAATTATGATTTATTGCATTCGCAAACAAAAGAATTTAATCCCGAATTTGTTGGGTTATCTTGCGAAAAATCCGCTAAAGAGGCTGAAATAAAATATGGCAAATTCATAACCGAAACAGGGGATAAAGCAGCAATCACCGCAGCAGCACTATCAAATGCCGACACTATCATATGTGCGATAGTTGGCATTGCAGGAATGCAAAGTGTCTATTCAGCAGTCAATTCAAAAAAACAAGTCCTCCTGGCAAATAAAGAAGCATTAGTAGTTGGCGGTGAAATAATAATGAGATTAGCCTATGAAAAAGGAGTTGAAATTTTGCCCCTAGACAGCGAACACAGCGCTATTTGGCAATGCTTAATGGGAGCAACACACAACACACAACGCACAACGCACAGTGATTGTGAGAATATTTTGAATAATAATTCTAACAACAATTCACATCATTCGTCATTCACTGCGGAGCGGAGTGTATCTGGGACTAACTCGATGACAAGAAGTGCCCCGAAGGGACAGTCCCTTGCCGAAATCAGCGTGCCTGTCCCCATGACACGGAGCGGGTGCAATGTGTCCAAAATAATTCTAACAGCAAGCGGCGGCTCATTCTTCGGAAAAACAAAAGAACAACTAAAAAAAATCACCCCCAAGCAAGCAAGCAAGCATCCCAATTGGAGCATGGGAAAAAAAATAACAGTTGACTCTTCAACGCTAATGAACAAAGGACTTGAAATAATTGAGGCAAGATGGTTGTTTAACACATTTAATATCGACTACATCATTCACCCTGAGAGCATTATTCACGGCATCATTGAATATATTGACGGCACTCAAATCGCTTGTCTTTATCCGCCCAGCATGGAATATCCAATCTCAACAGCACTATTCTATCCCGAGCGAGAGAACATCCCTTCCTCACAACTCAAGTTCAACAAATCTTTAACATTCATGCATCCTAATGAAGAAACATTCGTTTTGCCGCGATTGGCAAAAGACTGCATGAAAGAGGGAGGCATTCTTCCAACAGTTCTAAATGCTGCGAACGAAGCAGCAGTCGAATTATTTCTTAACAAAAAAATCAACTTTTTAGACATTCAAGATATAGTGTCTAATGCAGTCAATAGTGCAACAAATGAAAAAGTAAATAGCATTGAGCAACTATTGAGTATTCACGATTTTTGGTTCAAAGAAATAACAAATTGCAGGGGCGGGCATTGACCGCCCGCACAATATATTAATGATAATGTTCGGGCGGTCAATGCCCGCCCTTACAAATTTTACTATGTTCTTCTATATTCTCTTAGCAATAACAATACTTCTTGCAATGATTGCGATTCATGAACTTGGTCACTACTTAGTGGGCAAAATTTTCAAGTTCAAAATCAACGAATTTGCCATCGGCATGGGTCCCGCACTTCTTCGCAAAAGAATGAAAAGCGGTGAATATTTTTCAATTCGTATCCTTCCGCTGGGCGGCTATTGTGCTTTCTATGACGGAGAAGAAGAAGATGAAAAAAAGAATCAGGGAGATGGAGGTGCTGACCCATTTGAAGAGAGTAACAAAAATACTGTAGGGGACGCCGCCCTCGGCGTCCCGAATGAAGGTGTTTCTGTGACCTGCAGCGGGACGCCGAGGGCGGCGTCCACTACAAATACTGTCAAAAACAATCTAAACAATTCTAACAGTCACCAATCACAAACCACCAATCACAAACCGCTAAAATTTAACGACCAAAAACCCTACAAACGAATTCTTGTCCTTTTGGGCGGAGCCGCTTTCAATTTTATTTCGGCTGTTGTTTTTTCGTTCATCTTCATTCTAGTCATCGGAGCGCAAACTGTTTCAGTCTATGCTCTTATGCAAACTCCTGACGGCGAATATTATAATGATAATTTGCGTGCAGGAGACAGAATTATTGCAGTTAACGGACGAGAAATAAACATGCTCAATCCATTTCATTCAAGAGTCGGAAGGGTCAGTGAAGACAGATCCGGCGAAGTTTTAGTATTCACACTTTTAAACGATGGAGTTGAAAGAGAAGAAGAGGTGACAATCAGACTCATTCAATCATTTAATAACGAAGGTGTGTTAGTTAATGAATTTTATGGCTTTGGATTTACTCCTCTTTCAGGCACAGAAAGAGTCGGATTTTTCAGAGCGCTTCTCTACAGTGTTCCGTTCACTTTCCAAATCTCATGGCAAATATTAGTTGTTTTGGGAAATCTTATAACAGGTCAAATTCCAATGACGGCATTATCAGGACCTGTCGGAATAGTCAGCGGTATTGCAACGACTGCTGCAAGCAACAACGCAAGAGACATTTTGATGCTTCTTCCGTTTATTGCCTCAAATCTTGCAATCGTAAATCTGTTGCCGCTGCCTGCCTTAGACGGCTCAAAAATTATTTTCACCGGTATTGAATGGGTCAGAAAAAAGCCAATAAAGAGAAAGGTCGAGATGATTATCCATCTTGTCGGAATAGTTTTTCTGCTTGGATTAATGCTGATTTTAACATTCTTCGATGTGGCAAGACTAATTTGATAAAGTGAAATGATAAAAGTGAAAGGTGAAAAGGATTGTTAATATTGGGTATCTGATAGAAATTAAATTATAATTTTTGCGATTAATAATCGTTCCCCTCTACAACCTCTCTTTCCGGTGTTTTTTTGAATAAAATTAGGTTGTGCAAAAATGACCCATATCTAAAAATAAGTTGATATTACTTTTCATCTTTCACTTAATTTAACATTTTTTAACCAAAATTTAATAAAAATGTTCACAAAACACCTTGACATTAACTTCCGAGTGTGTTATTATTAATATTAGGTTGAATAGACTAAAAAGGCAAGTCTATTCATTTTTAAGAGAGGTAAACACTATTTATGAAATGCAAAAAATGTGGATTTGACATTCCAAGAGGTAATTCTTTTTGTGTTGCGTGCGGAACGACAGTGGGTCAACAGATGCAGCAGCCTATGCAAAGACCGCCTCAAGGCAATAACTATCAGCCGCCGCCTCAAGGGCAGTATGGACAGCAGCAATATGGGCAACAATATCAAGGGCAATACCACAGTCAACATCAACAGCCTTACGGACAGCCCCCGCAGTCCCCGCAGCAACCAAGAAACGGTTCAAAAAAATGGACTCCCTTAATGATTGTTGGCTTTGTTCTTTCAATTGCAGGCTGTGCCCTCGCTGTTTGGTTTTGGTGGTCAATTTCATGGTTTGGGCTTGTGATGAGCATAATGACGCTTGGTCTTGGTATTGCAGGGCTAATCATCGGTCTCAAAAATAAAAGAGAGCATGGAAAACATCCTGCCATTATTGTGGGCATTGTTTTGGGTGCTGTTGCACTCGGGCTCGGAGCGGTCGGTCTCGTCTTTATGATTTCATGCATAGCATGTATAGGAGCAGTAGGCTGTGCGCTTTTAGTTTAAAAAAATTTATAAATTATTCTGAAACCATTTCAGTGTAAATAAAGACAATAAAAGAAAAGAGAAGGAGGACTTTCTTAATGAGTTGTAATAAATGTGGATATGAACTATCCGGCGGAGCAGGCTTTTGCTTAGTTTGCGGAACGGCAGCAACCTCGCCTTCACCACAGGAAACAGCGGCACCGCCGCCGCAACCACAGCCACCTCAATCACCCCAATGGGGAAACCAAAGACCTATGCCTATGCATGGGCATCCGCCTGTTTTTCAACAACCCCCGCCTCGTGAAAAAAGAACATGGAGCAGAGGAACGGCAATGGGACTAATTCTGGGCATAATCGGTATTGTCTCCGGGTTTTTCAGTTGGCCGCTTTTAGGGGAGCGTAGTTGGTTTGGAGTAATTTTTGGCGGAATTGCAATAGTTTTTGGATTGATTGCATTAATTTGCGGAACTAACGGCGTGAGAAAAAAATCTATGGGTGCAGGCGGAGGAATTGCAACCGGAACAATAGCCTTGTGTTTTGGCTTCATTTCTATGATGATATTTGTGTCCTGTAATTTAAACTGGACTTTCTAACCGGAACTAAAAAAACAAAGCAACTAATGAAAGAGATTTTTTGCAATATGATTGTGACAAGAGCGTCATGGACGCAAAGGAGAAAATACTATGAATTGTAATAAATGCGGATACAGCATATCCGATGGTGCCAGATTTTGTTTGGCATGCGGAGCGGCAGCACCGCCGCCGCAAACACAACCACCGCCGCAACAGCAGGCAAACTGGGGAGACAGTCAAGGTGCAAATTACTACAGTCCTCAAAACGGACATTACGGACAGCAGCCCCATGCACAAAAACCACGAAGAAAAGTAAATCCAACCGGCATGATTTTGGGTATAATTTCTGTTGTTTTTGCATTCCTCGGCATAATCTATGCTTGGATTCCGATTTTAACTATATTCGGTATTGTGTTCAACATCATAGCACTGGGTCTTGCAATACCTGCCCTCATATTGGGAATGAACGGCACAAGAAATGATGTTCGACTTTCAAAGCCGGGGAAAATTTTGGGAACAATCGGCGTTATTATTGGTGCGATAGGACTTATGGCAAGCATAATAATGACAGGAGTATATTGCGCAACATTTTTCTAAACAATAATTAATCGAAAACAACAAAAAGAAACGATTGTCGATCAGGCAATCGTTTTTTATGTTCCGGGAAATATAGTCAAGATTATTATGTGGGATAACTGACAAATCCGTCGAAGACGGTTTGTTGTTTGAACTTTGTAGAGTTTTGTCGAATGTGTTATTTTGTTTGAAGCAAAAGAATAGATTTTATGTGATGGAAGCATATAAAATTAGTGCCCAAAGCGTTGTTAATGAACTAGGCAGCGACACAAAGCGAGGACTTAGCAATTCACAAGTTAACGATTCAATCAAAAAGTATGGAAAAAATGTTTTGAAGCAAAAAAAGCCTAAAAGTTTATTTTTTCGCATCTACAAAGCAGCGACCGAACCAATGATGATAATACTTCTTATCGCATTAGGGATAACTTTGGCGGTGCAAATCATCAACATGACAAGAGGCGAAGGTTTTGAGTTTGTTGAGGTTATCGGAATTTTTGTTGCGATTGTCTTAAGTTGCGGAATAACAATTTTCATGGAAGGCAGACAAGCGAAGAGTTTTGCAGCTCTAAAAAAAATGACCGATAATGTTTTAGTTCAAGTCATAAGGGCAGGCATCGCAAAAAAAATTCCAATGAATGAAGTTGTCGTAGGCGACATTATCAAAATTGAAAGCGGCGATAAAATAGTAGTTGATGCAAGGCTTATAAGAAGTGTCTCACTAACAGTTAATGAAAGTTCGCTGACAGGTGAGAGTTTGCCGATAAAAAAGGATGCCGAATTTATCGGAGATGACAACTTGCCGCTAGCCGAGAGAAAAAACATGGTCTACAGCGGAACATTCGTTTTTGAAGGTATGGCGGACGCAATTGTGACAAGCGTTGGAGACAGCACTCAAATAGGACAAATTGCCTCGGCACTCGGTGAAGTTGAAAAAGAACTGACTCCTCTTCAACAAAAGTTGGACAAGTTGGGAAAAGTCGTTGCAATCGGCGGAGCAATTGCCGCTGCTGTTGTTTTTTTTGTGCAATTCATTCGCCTTTTATCAGTAGGCGGATTGTCGTTTGATTCAGTTCAAGAAATATTCATAACAAGTATTGTCTTGATTGTTGCCTCAGTTCCGGAGGGCTTGCCGACAATCGTTGCAATTTCTCTTGCTCTCAATGTCATAAAAATGGCGAAACATAAAGCATTGGTTAAAAAAATGGTAGCATGCGAGACTATTGGAGCAATAAGTGTCATATGCAGTGATAAAACAGGGACGCTCACCAAAAACGAAATGACGGCTTCTCATTTCTACACTCCGAAAGGAATGGTCGAAGCATCGCTTTTATCATGTGAATTTGTCAAACGAAACATTGCAATAAACTCAACCGCTAATTTAGGTGGCATGGAACAGGGAATAGAGAATAAGTTCAGTAGTCCAAAGTTTATCGGGAATGTCACAGAATGTGCTTTATTGGTGTCTCATGAAGGTGTGAGCAATATTTCTTACAGCAGTATCAGAGAAAATTCAAAAATACTTTTTGTCTATCCGTTTTCTTCCGACACAAAAAGAATGTCAACTATTGTCCAAGAAAAAGACGGAAGTAACACTCTCTACTCAAAAGGCGCTCCTGAAATAATACTCGGATTGTGTGAAATATCAGGACATCAAAAACAAAAACTGCTCTCTGCAATTGAATACTATCAAAGTCGTGCAAAAAGAGTAATTGCTTTTGCACATGGAAAAGTCCAAAAATGCGATTTTGAAAAAAACCGCACATCTTTAGAAAAAGGATTGATATTCGACGGCTTTGCAGTCATTAGCGACCCAATTCGTGATGATGTCTATGATGCTGTCAGTAAATGTCGAAACGCAGGGGTGAAAGTAAAAATATTGACAGGTGACAATGTTTTAACCGCTCGGGCAATTGCCTATGAACTGGGGATTATCACAACAGACGATGAAGTCTATCATGCAAGCGCAATAGAAAACATGTCGGACGCCGCTCTTGAAAAAAATCTTCACAAAATAAAAGTTGTTGCAAGAAGCACCCCGCTTACTAAATTAAGAGTTGTTAAAGCACTTAAGAGAATAGGAGAAACTGTTGCCGTTACAGGAGACGGCATAAACGATGCCCCGGCATTAAAAAGTGCTGATGTAGGCATAGCAATGGGCATCACAGGAACAGAAGTTTCAAAAGAGGCGTCAGACATCGTTTTGCTTGATGATAGTTTTTCAACCATTGTGACAAGTGTTAAATGGGGAAGAGGGATTCATGAAAATTTTCAACGCTTCATGATGTTTCAACTAACTGTCAATCTCTCGGCAGTTTTAGTGACAGTTTTGTTTATTTTAATAGGACGGAGCGCCCCCTTTAATGCTCTTCAACTATTGTGGCTAAACCTCATAATGGATGGTCCTCCTGCCTTAACGCTCGGGCTAGAGCCGATAAAAGACAACCTATTGAAGCGAAAACCTCAAAACCGCAACAACAGCATAATAACAAAAACAATGCTGACAAGAATAATTTTGAACGGTCTTTTCATAACCTTTCTCATTATGCTGCAAGCACTGACAGGATTTATGGGAATAGACAGCGAAAGAGAGAGGACATTCCTTTTCACCGCATTTGTTGTCCTTCAGTTAATGAACGCATTAAACGCAAGGGAACTGGGTGAAACCAGTATTTTGAAATACTTTTCCAAAAACAAAATACTTCTTCTCGTTCTTACATTCACTCTCGCCCTGCAAGTCATTATCACCCAATTCGGCGCTCCGGTCTTTGGAACAACACCGCTGCATTTTGCCGATTGGGTTAAAGTCATTTTGGTTGGACTATCCATCATAGTTTTTAATGAATCCTACAAATTCATTTGGCGGTTAAAACTATCAAAACGATTGACTAAACAGCGTCTATAGTGTTACAATGATTTAGATGGAAAACATTATCGAACTACTTTCTCCGGCAGGGGATATAAATGCATTAAAAGCCGCAATCAACAGCGGTGCTAATGCTGTGTATTGCGGTCTTAATCGTTTTAGTGCAAGAGCAAAAGCAACTAATTTTTCGCTTGATGAAATGAAAAATGTAATTGAATATGCTCATTCATTTAACGCAAAAGTTTTTGCTGCATTAAATACTTTGATATATCCGAATGAAATGGACGATGCAGTTAAATCTGCAAAAGAGTTGCATGAGGCAAATGTTGATGCGGTTATTGTTTGCGATTTGGGGCTGGTAAAAAGACTAAGAGAAGAATTACCAGATTTAACACTGCACGCAAGCACTCAAATGGGAATTCATAATCTTGAAGGAGCATTATCTGCAAAAAAACTAGGCATAAAAAGAATAATTTTATCTCGTGAAACAACACTTGCTGACATCAAAAATATTAAAGCAAATTGTGATATTGAACTGGAATTTTTTGCACACGGCGCACTATGCGTATCGTTTAGCGGAAATTGTTATTTGTCAAGTTTACTCTCTCGTCAAAGCGGAAACAGGGGAAGATGTTTGCAACTATGCCGAAAAGAATTCGCTCGTGACAACACAAAAGGCTTCCACCTTTCAACAAAAGACATCAACATGTCATCTCATATTCAAACGCTGATTGATGCGGGAATAACAAGTTTTAAAATCGAAGGACGATTGAGAAAACTAGACTATGTTGAAAAAGTGACAAAATTATATCGCAAAATTTTGGACGGACAGTCCTTGCAAGAAAACGATTTTAAGAATATTCTCTTAAGAGGCGGCGGAACGGATGTTCATCTTTTCAACTCAAGCAAAAACACAATTTGTGATATTAAAAAAGGTCATGAGTGGCTGAAAATGCAGCCATCAAAAATTGAACGAACAAAGATTTCTGAGGCATACATTGCAAATAAAGACAATAAAACTGCAGGGGCGCGTAATGTCCAAGAGGTAATCGAAACGAAGTGTCTCGGGGACTATCTCACTGACACGAAGTGCCCCGAAAGGGTTGAGGCAATCCCTTGCTTCAATCAGAGTGCCTGTCTCCGTGACACGAAGTTGGTATTTGGATGTCAGATAGACACTGCTGGGGTGGTCAGTGACCGCCCGCACAATATTCAGCATGATAACCTCTATAAAACTCTAATCCAAGTCAACTCATTCTCCCAACTTCAATATGCCCCAAATAATGCAGACTGCATAATCTATGCCCCTAATTCATTTGATGATGGAATAATAAAAGATTTTCTCGAAAGAACAAAAGAAAAGTATAACTTGCCAACTTATCTTAACCTTCCTAATGTTGCAAGGGGTCATGATATGACAATCCTTGAAAATATTATCTCAAAAAATTTAGTTTGCGGTTATGTTATCAACAACCTCTATGCATTTGAATTAACGAAAGGAAAGAATATTATTCTCGGAAATCATCTCAACATTATTAACAATGAGTTTAACTACCCTAATTTTCAAAGAATCCTATCGTTAGAGGCAAAAAGAAAATTTTCTGACTGTGACATAATCTATGCTTTTGGAAAGCCTGCCGTTATGACTTTGTGCCACTGTCCGCATAATCAAAAATGTAATTACCGTTGCGGAAAGGATTTCACGCTAAAAGACGATAAAGGAGCAAGTTTTGTTGTCAAAAGAACAAAGATAAAAAATTGCTATTTCAACATGCACCACAACATTCCGATTAATGCTATGCCGATATTGAAAGAAAACAAATTTTTCAAAAACGCCTCGCTGCTTTTTGACTTTTGTGCATTAACAGAAAAAGAACTAAAAGAAATTGATTTCAAAACTCTATCCGACAAATCACATAAAAGCACAAGAGGGCATCTAAATAGGGGAGCGGAATAACCAATTCAGAACATAGCATGGGGATTGCTTTTTTGTGTAAAAAGTGTTATATATGACACAACCTACTGCTTTTAAAGTGATTAAAAGAATTATTTTCTTTAGGGACGGAAGCCTCGCCTGACCAAAAGTTGTTCATATCGACTATTATTAATTGACGGAAGAGGACTTCGCTCCTGCAGGGTATCGCTAAAAAAATCTCACTCTCATCGGTTGTGTCAACTGAATGATTATAAAAACTTTTTAAAAAGTTAGCCAAAACTAACTAAAAAACACTTGACGATATTTTTTGAGCGTGTTATAATAAATTGAAGTTAGCAAAGACTAACTTCAAGGATTTACAGTTTGGAGCAATTAAATTACAAAATTGAATTAGACAGGGAAGAGGTTGTCACTGATAGTTTGATAGACAGCGGAAAAAACTCCACAGAAGCAGTCACTGACACTTCTCTCTTTGCATGTGAGCGAAAAATGACTGACCTTGAACCTAATCCAATCGCCAACCGCGAACAACCAGTTACAGACCACCAATTAACAACCACAAATCACAAACAACTAACTCCAAAACTTTCATGGCTCAAGCAACTAAAATTTATTCTCCCTATACTCGGTGGAATTTTCTTGATTTTTGTTATTGCATCTTTAAGTATTGGCGTTGTTGATGTTTCAATATTTGACTTTTTAAGGGGTAATGAGGATGCGGTTAATGTTTTTGTTCACCACAGAATTCCCCGAACAGTTGCTGTCATTGTTGCTGGCGTTGGAATGAGTGTTAGCGGCGTTATTATGCAAACTATCACTAACAACAAGTATGTTTCTCCAATGACGGCAGGAACGCTTGATGCTGCAAGGCTTGGAATGCTTTTGGCATTCATGATAGTGCCGATGACAAGTTTAGTTGTTCAAGGTATTTTCGCATTTGTTGTGACACTCGGACTTACTCTTTTGTTTATATTTTTTGTCGAAAGAATAAAAGTAAAGAGTTCTGCTCTTATTCCGCTAATTGGTATCATTTATGGCGGTGTCATAGGTTCTGTTGCAACTCTTATTGCTCTTCAAAGTGACCAAGGCATTCAGCAACTTGTTACAATGCTTATGGGCAGTTTCGCTCTCACGCTCTCGGGTCAATTTGAGATGATACTGATTGCTATTCCATTTGTTGTTATTTCATTCATTTTTGCAAACTGGTTCATGCTTGCAGGAATGGGAGAGAGTGCTTCAAAAAACCTAGGGCTTAATTATCGCCTAACGGTTATGATTGGTCTTGTTATTGTTGCAATAATTTCAACACTTGTTTTGTTAGTTGCTGGAATGATACCATTTTTAGGGCTTGTTATTCCAAACTTAGTCGCAATATATATGGGCGACAACATCAAACGCTCACTGCCTGTCACCATGTTTGTCGGAGCAATATTTTTACTGATTTGTGATATTTTGTCTCGTGTTATTATGTTTCCTTTTGAGGTGCCGATTAGTTTGACAGTCGGTGTGATAGGTGCTGTTTTGTTTCTAGTCCTATTATTACTAAAAAGGAGGAAGGGTAGTGCTTAGTAAAGATGAATTATCAGAAATTCAAGAAGAAGAATTTTCACCAAAAGAAGAAAAGTTGAAGTCTAAAATTAGACGATTTTTTTCAAAAATCAACGCTATTTTTAAAATAATAACAGCGTTTTTAGCGCCGTTTTTTGCAAGAATAAATGCAATTAAAGCATTTATTGGCAAAAGACCATGGCTTGTTTTAGTAATACTTTTTGGAATTTTAGTATTATTCATTGTTCTTTTTCTTTTTGTGAGAATTGGTGACGAACCGCATGAACTTTTGCATAGGTCCTTAACGCTCGCAGCAATCTTATTAGTTGCAATATGCGTTGGGTATTCAACAGTAGTTTTTCAAACAGTGACAGGGGCAAGAATCTTAACTCCGGCAGTCTTAGGTTTTGAAAACATCTACTTGTTTTTGAGAACTTTTATGCTTTTTGCTTTTGCAGGCTCAATTGCATTTTTGGAAACAAATGAAGGAAATTTTGTCATCTCTTTTGTCGCAATGGTTATCTTCTCACTTCTAATTTTCTTGCCTCTTTTAACAAAAGGCTCAAAAGGTGTCTACATTCTTTTGCTAGTTGGAATAATTTTATCGACTCTTTTTGCATCACTCACAAGTTTCATGCAATGGCTAATAGACCCAGAAAGATTTATGACAATTCAGGCGGATATGTTTGCTTCATTCACTCAACCAGACATTCTATTGATGATAATATCTGGAGGAATTGCGGCACTAGGCATAGGATTCGCACCATCTGCAAGGAAACTAGATGTCATTAGTCTAGGAAGAGAAAATGCAATAAGCCTTGGAGTAAATCACAAAATAGCCGGTTTGCGTATTTTGATAACAGTTGCGGCACTAGTTGCAGTGTCAACTATTGTTGTCGGAACTGTTATGTTCCTAGGGTTAATTGCGGCAAACCTAGCATATCAGTTCATAAAATCATATAAACATATCTACACTATCCCTGCCGCAATTTTAGTAGGAGCAATCGCATTAGTTGTCGGACAATTTTTTATGAGGGAAGTGTTCACAATCAACATTAATATCGCAATAATAATTAATTTCTTCGGCGGAATATACTTTATATTCTTGTTACTAAGAAGCAGGAAGAAAGAAAAGTAGAATGTGAAAAGTGAAAAGTAAGGATAAGTTATTTTTCATTTTAAAAAATCTACAAAATTCCCTAACAATACTTTTCACCTTTCACTTTTTATTTTGTAATACATCACTTTTTTTACGGAGCAAAACTATGTTTGAAATTCAGAATATAACAAAAAAATATGGAACGAGAACAGTCCTAGACGATGTTTCACTCTCGTTCAAAACTGGACAAATCACATCTCTTGTCGGGGCAAATGGTGCTGGAAAATCCACGCTTTTATCCATCATGGCATGCTTTTTAAAACAAGACAGCGGCGAAATTTTGTTTGAGGGCAAGAATATCAAAGATTTTAAAAATGTCGAAATTGCCAAAAAAGTGGCATCACTTCGTCAAAGTAATTCTTATAACATAAGAATAACAGTTCGTGAGTTAGTTGCATTTGGAAGGTTTCCGCATTCAAAAGGAAGGCTGAAAAAAGAAGATGAGGCAATTATTGATAAGTCATTAGACTACATGATGATAACTTCAATGCAACATAAATATATTGACCAACTTAGCGGCGGAGAGCGTCAACGAGTTTTTATTGCAATGATATTAGCACAAGACACCGACCACATTTTGCTTGATGAGCCTCTCAACAATCTTGACATGAAACAATCGTCGTCAATCATGAAAAACCTAAGAAATATTGTTGATGAAACAAAAAAAACAATCATTATTGTTGTCCATGATATAAATTGTGCAAGTTGCTATTCTGAAGAAATTGTCGCCTTAAAAAATGGTAAACTAGTTTTGCAAGCATCCCCTGAAAAATTTATGCGTGAAGAAGTGATAAAAGAAATATTTGATGTTGATTGCAAAATCGCCGCTGTTGACGGCAACAAGATTTGTGTCTACCATAACTGTGAAAAACGTGCCGATGAAACAAATATAGTCAAACATTCCCATGGTTGCACAGAATGTGCAGATAAGCCTTTATAGGGAATAGATTTTTAAAGTGAAAAGTAAAAGGTAAAGATGATATGTTATTTTTGTAGGGGCGGGCATCCCGACTATAATATTATGTTGTGCTGGCGACTAATAATCGCCCCCACAAAAATTCATAAAAAATCTTAAAAATTTTTTTCAAAAACTATGTGAAAATAGTTGACGGTATAATAAAAATATTGTAAACTATACTTAAAGTTAGCATTGGCTAACTTTAAAAAATGCAAAAAAGTTAGCAAAGGCTAACAAAAGGAGAAAACAAAATGAAAAAGAAATTATTAACCGTCGTTTTAGCGATTGTTATGGCACTAGGAGTCGGCTCTTTCTTCATTGGTTGTGATGGAGCAGGGGATGAGGACTTTTTGGAAAGTCTGCGTCTTAGGATTGAGGCACTTGAACTTGAACTTGCAACTCAAGGACAAGGGGCAACTTTAAGAGAAGTTGAAAATTTGCTTCTCAAAAGAGACCTGGATGCTGCAATCAGAGAACTGCATGCAGTCAATGCTCAACTTAGATTTTTTGAAGGAGATATAGACAGGCGCACAAATCCTACAGGTGCGTTGCTTCATCATGCTGCTGTTGCAGCAAGCAATGCTATTGCATGGCATGCCACGATAAACTATAGAGTTAATGAATTTAGGAGAGAGTTGCATGATGTGGGTACTGTGCCGGCAAGTTGGACAGGCGCACAAAACACTGCTTGGAACAACGCTACTAATCCAGCACATGTGGCTTTTTGCAAAGATGCAAGGGCATTGCGTGATGACTTGGAAATTGCAACTATTGCTCGTAATAATGCAGTTGAACATCAACTTTTAATGGAGCAACAATACACTGCACTTTTGGAAGAAAGAGCAATTATAGAGCAAAGAATTGCAAGTTTAGAGGCACAAATTGATGGTGCTGATGTTGAAACTTATGTTGCAATTCTTGTCAACCACATTAATCGCAGAATAGTTCAAGACGGAAACTATCTCATCATTCCAAATCGTCACTATAATGCTCATATTGCTCAATTCCCGACAATTGCACCATCAGGCTATGTTCGCCCAACAAGAACTGTCAGAGTTCCTTTCAATCCTGCAACTGTTGCCGTCACTTGTCCGTCATTTTTAGACATCATGATAGCACTTGAATTGCAAGACAGAGTTGACGGATTTACTTTCTTTGTTCAGCCTGATTTCATCGAAGAGCATTTCCCTCGTACTCAGAAAAATGAACATCGTGACATAATCGGAACTTTAGCAACCAGCGGACACGCTGAACCTCATAGTGTTAATATTCCGAGGCTTAGACAAATGGAGCCTGATTTAATCTTGGCATCTTCTCGCTCTCGTGCAAGACCAAGAAACTATTTTGCAAGAATGACTGATATTGCTCCGACTCTTGATTTAGGTTCAAGAACAGGTGTTGACACTTTTATAAATGACGCAATAGAGAATGTTTTGATTTTGAGTGCAATATTTGATGTTCAAGATAGAGCGTTTGACCGGATTGTTGCTCTGAAATCTGAAATGAGAAGAGTAAATGTTCTTGCAACTGAATTAAATGTGACAACACTCATAACTAATATTTCAGGGAACAATTTGTCATTGTTTGGTCAAAATTCAAGATACGGTTTTGTTCACAGAGAACTAGGACTAAGAGAGGCGGCAACTCCTTTGGGCAACACCCTAAATCTTGGAACATATGAGCATGGAACTCCTGCTGGAATTGAACTTCTTTTAGATGTTGATGCAGACATTATATTTGTTGTCGACAGAGAATCTCTAAATCATGTCAACCCTGACGGCACTCTTCGTCCAACTGCCATTGATATTTTGGGGCATGTCGTTTTCTCTGGAATGACTGCAATTGAAAATGAGCATGTGTTTTTCCTTTGTCCAACTAATTGGTATATGGTTTTGTGTGGCTTCTTGTCAATCAGATATCAAATCAACGAAATCTACGAGGCTCTTTTAGTAGTTCAGGCATCAAGAGCATAATAATAAGAGGTGTCTTTTCTTTATCAAAACGCTTGACTGAACATATGAAAAAATGTTATACTTTTCACAGTTAGTGGAAACTAACTTCACAAATCACATTATGCAAATGACAAATGATGATTAAATTAATTTGTCCGTTGCAAGGAGAAGAAATGCATAGTATAGTAATGGTTTTATTAATAGCACTGGGTGCGGGGGCGGGGGGAGCAACCATCGGCGGAATTTTGGGTATCATTATTAAAAAGCCAAAAAAACTCTACATCTCTTGTATGATGGGTTTTGCAGCGGGAGCAATGCTTGGCATGGCACTATTTGAAATGCTGCCTGAGGCGTATGACGAGGGGGGAATAGCGGCGGTATTAGTTGGACTTACGGTTGGTTGTCTTGTTGTTTTTGGGTTTGAAATGCTCAAAAGATATTTGGAAAAGAAAAAGAGAAAAATTGAACAAGAGGGCGGAGTTGAAACAGTCAGCACAAATTCGCCTTTAAACGGAGCAACTTTGGCAACTGCTAATTTTTCCGAATCAACCGAAACAATAGTTGAAGAAAATGAGACAGGTGAGACTGCCTTGGTTTCAAGAACAACTTTAACAAAAGAAACACAATCTGATGGAATTGATAAAAGAAAACTTTTTAAAGTAGGCATTGCAATCCTTATTGCCATAATGTTTCATGACTTAGCGGAAGGTGTCGCAATTGGTGCGATGTATCATATTGAAAGGGCGGTTCTTTTCGGAATTGTTATGGCAATGCACAAAATTCCCGAAGGACTTGCAATCGCAGTTCCTCTAAAAGCAAGCGGTATGGCACGAAAGAAAATAATCGGTCTCACCCTTTCGGTTGGAATTCCAACGATGATAGGTGCTCTTATTGGCTATTTCGCAGGAATGAACGATGTTCTTATTGCCTATGCCCTTGCTTTTGCAGCAGGTGTTATGCTGTGTGTAGTGTTCAGCGAAATGCTTCCGACAGCCTATAAATTCAATGACAAAAAACATTATCTAACAACCCTGTGCGTGATAATAGGAACTATGCTAATAGTCGTTTTTGCGACAATATTATAAAAATATAAAAATAGAGACGCCGCACTTTTGCTTGAAGTGTGGTGTCTTTTATGATATAATTATAGTTATGAAAGTGTTAAAAAGAAGTGGTGAGGATTATTTGGAAGCAATTTATAATCTGTCAAAGCAAGGCGGAGGTGTGAAAAGCGTTGATGTTGCAATGTCTCTAAATGTGACAAAACCCTCAACTCATCGTGCAATTGAAAATCTTGTTAAAAACGGCCTTGCTCTAAAAGAGAGTTATGGACAAGTGAGTTTGACTTGTGAGGGCGAAAAATTAGCAAAAGAAGTTTTAAAAAAACACAAAGCGGTAACAATGCTGCTAACTAAAATTTTGGGAGTGTCAGAAGAAATCGCTGAAATAGACGCTTGCAAAATTGAACATGAATTGAGCGAGGAAACAACGAAAAAGTTATATGAATTTTTGGCAATAGAATAAAAAACTTACAACTTACAACTTACATTTTACGACAAGTCTTATTTTTTATGAAAATCGCAATAATAGGAGCAGGACCTAGCGGCTTAATGGCGGCAAGTGCCATAAATAACGCTGATGAAATTGTCATATTCGACGGCAATGAAAAAGCGGGCAAAAAATTGTATCTTACCGGAAAGGGCAGGTGCAATGTCACTAATGATTGCACTTTAGAAGAATTTTTGGAAAATGTTGTTTCCAATAAACGATTTCTCTTCTCCGCACTTTCTGCCCTATCACCACAGGACACAATCGAATTTTTTGAAGAAAACGGAGTGCCGATAAAAGTTGAAAGAGGAAAAAGAGCGTTTCCGTCTTCCGGCAAAGCAAGCGACATAACAAAAGCATTAGTCAAAGCGGCAGAGAAAAATAACACTCGTTTCATGCTGAATTCAAAAATTTCAAAGATTGAAAAACATGGCGATAAATTCAAAATAACTATAGGGGCGGTCAATAACCGCCCGCACGATATTTCGCATACATTTGACGAAATAATTCTCGCAACAGGAGGAGTTAGTTATCCCGCTACAGGAAGTGACGGAAGTATGCTTGGCATACTAAAGAAACTAGGTCACACCATAGTCCGTCCAAGACCCTCTCTAGTCCCAATCATCTTGCACGATGATGTGAAAACGCTAGAAGGACTATCTTTAAAAAATGTGACCGCCACGATAAGAAGTTGCCAAGAGGACGGGGGAGAGGGCAACTTCTCAAAAAGCCTTTTTGGTGAAATGCTTTTCACTTTAAACGGCGTATCAGGACCGATAATCTTAAGTTTATCCGGTTTCATCAACAATTACGACCTAACAAACGCCGCACTTCTTATTGACCTAAAACCGGCACTCTCCTTTGAGCAGTTGGACAAACGAATAATCAGTGATTTTGAAAAAAATAAAAACAAACAAGTCAAAAATGTTTTGGACGGGTTGATGCCGCGAGGACTAATTGATTTTGTCATAAAACAAAGCGGAATTCAATTCTATCGTGAAGTCAACGGCATAACAAAAAACGAGAGAACAAACCTTGCAAACACTATAAAAGGACTGAAGTTCAATATAAAAAAACTAGCCCCGATTGAAAGTGCAATTGTAACGGCAGGCGGAGTGGACACAAAAGAAATCGATAGCAAAACAATGCAAAGCAAACTAATAAAAGGGTTATATTTTGCCGGAGAAATGATAGACATTGATGCCTTAACAGGAGGCTACAACATTCAAATTGCTCTTTCAACAGGTCACTTGGCAGGAAAAAGTGTGAGCAATACTTAAGGGGTCTTCGACCCCTTTGTTGAGGAGTTTACTTGTATTAGCAGTTTCCGGCAAGAGGGTTGAAAACCCTTGACAATTGCGAAAAAATATGCTACAGTAAAAGCAAAGAGAAGTAAAAAAATATGAAAAAAGCAACAAAAATTTTATTAATTGTTTTGATAATTTCCTTCGCTCTCCTTGCTGTGGCATGTCGATGGATTTTGACAAGACCTGATTATGAACACAAAGTGGAACTTCTTGACAATCATGAGGGGGTTTATCATTTTGCGGTGTTTGTTAACAATCGGGAAACTCCTCTTAACTTAAATGAAAGGGAACACGAGTTTGTCTCGCTCACAATCATAATTATTGATTGGCAGGCAGAAGACGGATTTTCAGCATTTTTATACATAAATGACGAGAGAACAAACAACACCAACTCTCACACATTTTTTCTTGAAGACGATATCAGCATTCAAATAAGAACTTTAAAAAATGAAGAAAATCCGCCTCCTACTTATTTTGATATAATTTTTGATCTGCTGTATGCTGAAGGGTGGGATGTTGAAGAAGCCCCTATGGAATATATTGAAGAGGATTTTGGCAGTATGGTCACAAGAGCGTTTGATGCGATTTATGACTATGAAGAATTTTTCGTCTTGCTTGAATTTGAAGATGAAGTTGACGAAACACTAAAAACATTAATAATATTCATTTTCACAATAGGACTTGAATATTACTACTACTATTTCGGCATAGACGAATTATTTGTCGGAGTTCATGAAAACATTCTTTTTGTCGGAACTTATGACATTGCAAACAGAGTCAACGAGTTGCTTGGCGGAGAAAATGATTTAATAAGAATTTATTTTGAAGAAGACGAGATATTAACTTGCGATTATTGCCAAAACCCATTAGATTACTGCACTTGTGATTATTGCGATTACTGTGAATATGAAATTGAATACTGCATATGCTGTCCAAATCCTGATTGCGATTATTTAGATTGTGAAGAATGTGAACAATGCGAAATATGTCAAACATGGAATTGCGAAAAAACCCACATCCAATGTCAGATATGCAACACTTGGAATTGCAAGGTAACTCATGTTCCATGTGAAAACCCAACATGTCCCAACTATGATTGCATAACCTGTATTCCGTGTGTTAACACAGCATGTCAGAATTTTAATTGCACAACCTGCATTCCATGTCTAAATTCAGATTGTCCAAACTTTAACTGCACAATATGCGAGCAATGTTTAATATGCGGTGTTTGGAATTGTTCGATAACTCATGATCCATGCATTAACATAGATTGTCCAAACTATGATTGCACAACATGTATTCCATGTGTTAACACAGCATGCCCGAACTTCAATTGCACAACATGCATTCCATGTATCAACAATGAATGTCCGAATTTTAATTGCACAACATGTGTTCCATGTCCAAATTCAGATTGTCCTGATTTCAACTGCACGACCTGTGAGCAATGTTTAATATGCGGTGTTTGGAATTGTTCGGCAACTCATATTCCATGTGAAAACCCAGCGTGTCAAAATCATGATTGCACAACCTGTGTTCCGTGCATTAACGCCGTATGTCCGAACTTCAACTGCACAGCATGTGTTCCATGTCCAAATTCAGATTGTCCTGATTTCAATTGCACAACATGCGAGCAATGTTTAATATGCGGTGTTTGGAATTGTTCAATAACTCATGATCCATGCATTAACATAGATTGTCCAAACTATGATTGCACAACATGTATACCGTGTATTAACAATGAATGCCCGATTTTTAATTGCACAACCTGCATTCCATGTTCAAATTCAGATTGTTCGAATTTCAACTGCACAATCTGCGAGCAATGCGAGTATTGCAATGCTTGGAATTGTCCGCTTCATTTGCCTTGCGGGGTGTGCGAAGCCTATCCATGCGAATGTGCTTGGATTGTTAATGTCGGAGGCTTAGTGCAAAACAGGCTGTTTAATCTTTATTCCCGAAACGACAACGAACCTCTAGGGGGAGTGGCAGTAAGCGTGCTAAAAGCAAATGACATTGTAATTATTGTTGTTTTGGAGCAAAACTTTATGTTTAATGTTGACAATAATCACATTTCCCTAGGCAGAAATTTGTTCAATGCACTTGGTTATCTATCCTACGCCGTCGTATCCGTTATTTTCTTGCCTTCTGATTTTAGTCTTGAAATAGTTATTGCAACAACAGTCGGCCAAAATATCTATTTGTTTGCCTATCCTCACACTCCCGGTCCATGCGGATTTTATCCATGCATATGCCATGAAAATGAAATATCGCCTGCATATCCGTGCGGTAATGACCCATGCACATGTGATGGAACGAGGATAGTTCTTGAAACTCCTTCTGACCTAAGGAGAGGAAGCGGACAGTTTGGTGATGTCGGAGTTAACTATATCTCATGGAATTCGGTTAAAAACGCAACAATTTACAGAGTTTATTTCTTTATAGTCGGCTCATCCGAATGGTCGCTTCGTGAAGAGGTCTCCTTGCCGCAATTAGGCGGAGTTTTCAATTTCCTTTTGTCAATGGCTGGAACTCACTATATCCGAGTTCAAGCAATCTCAAACCTTTGGGGGTTTGAAATGTCAGGCTTTGCCTATATGAGAGTTGTTGTTTCAGTAGGTGAAGACTACTATGAAAACGAATATAACTACATAAGCGACATTGAAATAACCTTCGACACCCCCGATATTTCTCAAATGCTCCCAACTCTTGATTTAGAGGCTCCCTATAATCTTCGCCGAGGAGAGGGAACACAAAATGCCGCACTTATTTGGGAAGCAGTTCCTAATGCAGAATTCTACAGAGTCTATATTTTGTTTGACAATTCATTCAGTTGGCAATTCTTCACCCAAACAATATCAACGCAACTGAGTGTTTTCTTTGGCGGCGGCGGAGTGTTCGCATCTCGTGAAGGAATTCACTTTGTTAGAGTTCAGGCAATTAATCTGGAAGAAATTTTGGCATCAGAGTTTAGTTATCTGAAAGTCGTGACAGGCTCTTTCGGAATGATAATCAGCACCGAATCTGTTGATGATGTGACAATACCCGAGCCGCCGAAGCCAAACAACCTGTCTGTGCCGACAAACATAAAAATGGGCGACGGTATTAATTCACATGCTTTGATTTGGGACTCATGCGAGAATGCAGACTTTTTCAGAGTCTATGTCAGACTTCATGGAACAGCCCGGTGGATACTCCATGAATATCAGCCAACTGTTTCAAGAATAAACCTATTTTTCCAAAGAGGCAATTCAGATTTAATCAACAACATGTCAGATAACAGCGGCACGCATCTTTTAAGAATTCGTGCCATGTCCAAAACACAAGGTCATTTGCCCTCAAACTTTGCCTATGCCCTAGTGTTTTCTTCAATTGGAACAATAACCCTCGTGTCTTATTTGGGATAATGATCACTTTTGTCATTCTGAGCAAAGCGAAGAATCCAGCGTAGCGTCAATTTTGAAACAAGTCATTGATTGCCCGAACCTTAAAAAAACAAAAAACACGCTAACTATTTTAGTTAAGCGTGTTTTTTAAAAATGTCAAAAAACTGTGCATCCACTTTTGACTTAATATACCGAAGTGCTGAAGTGATAGTTATCTCCACTAAAGCTACCTTACATCACATGTTATGCTCTGCTTAGTGCTGCTGCGATCAAGCCCTGACACGGTTCACAGTATAACATTGCATAAGACCTTAATATCAACGACACTTTTCACCGGCTAACCTCCCACACACTAAGCCTGGAGTGGCATTCAGTCCTGCTGTTGCGGATTGCAGGTAACAGGGCACCGCAAGCTCCCCACCTAGCACAGTAAACTAATTCTACCACAAAAAAATCCGTCTGTCAAGCACTTTTTGAAAATTTTCAAGAAAAGTTGTTTTTTTATTCAAGTAAGAAAATTTTTCCATATGTTAACAAATAATGAACAAACTAATAAAAAATTTTGAATTTTTTTGCAAAAAGTGCGTGAAAATAGTTGACGAAACTATATTTCATGCTATATAATATGATTAAGTGTTTTGAATTAGAGTGTTAATTATTGTCAAATTATCAAATACCCAACACTTTAAATTCTTAAAAGACGGCATTTTAGCAAAAAAATGAAAGAATTATCGAAAATAAAACATCTATGTCCAAAGTGCTTTGGTCCAATCGCAAAAGCAGCGAGTGGATGTTTTGTTTGCGGTGTTGCCGAAACAACTAATCTCAGAAGTGAAATTCCCTCTGCACTTCCGCTTAGGACTGTTTTGGTTGGGCGTTATGTTGTTGGAAAACCTCTTGGAGCAGGCGGTTTTGGAGTGACTTATCTTGCCTATGACCTAAAAGATGACAGAAAGGTTGCTATCAAAGAATTTTTTCCAAAAGGGTTTACCATGCGTTCAACCGGAGGCAATCATGTCACTCTCATCAACAAAGAGCATGGGGAAGCGTTCAATCACTGGCTTAAAGCATTTGTCAAAGAGGCTCAAATTTTAATTTCAATAAAACATCTCAAAGGTGTCGTTCGCTTTTTTGATTTTTTCCAAACTCGCTCAACTGCCTATATTGTTATGGATTATCTTGAAGGAGTGAGTTTGAGAGCATATCTCAATAACTACAACGGTAAAATCAATTTGCAAAGAACGAAAAACATAATGAGACCGGTTCTTGACAGTTTATTTGCACTCCACCAATACGGTGTTATTCACAAAGACATAAGTCCTGAAAACATTTTAATAGTTGATAATAAATATGTCAAACTAATCGACTTCGGCGCCGCCTCAATCTACACTCAAAAAACAGACAAGCCGTATATTGTTTTGAAAGCGGGCTTTTCACCAATTGAACTCTACACTTCATCAGTTCCTCAAGGACCTTATTCCGATGTCTATCAAATCGGTGCAACCATCTATAATTGTCTTTGCGGAGCAATTCCTCCGCCGGCATCAGAACGCCTCAACAACGACAGAATGCTAAGACCCAGTCAATATGGTGTCCAAATGCCTGCAATACTTGAAAATTGCCTCTTAAAATCCCTTGCAGTAAAACCAAAAGACCGCTATGATAATATGGGAACATTCATTCAAATTTTTTACGGCGAGTTTAACCTCCCGACCTTAAAATCTCGACCATATTCTTAAAGAAAAAAATCCGTTTAACAAATAGTTAAACGGATTTTTTGGTAATTTGTTAGATAATCGACAAATTTTTTATCCCATTAGTAAATATCGGTTCGACCTAAAAGATAGTCAGCAGTCACCTTAAAGAAATCGGCTAAAATTAAAATTTGGTCGCTTTTTATATCACTTTTCCCATTCTCCCAGTAGCAAATCGCCCCAACGCTAATATCAACCTCTTTGCTTAATTCAAAAATGGAAAGTTCTTTTTCTTTACGCAATTCTTTTAGTCTTTTAGCAAATTCTCTCATAGGTTATATTTTATTCGAAAAGTTGAATAAAATACTTGACATTCGACAAGTCGAATAATATAATATAAATAATCAAGGAGAAGCAAAAAATGGATTTAGCAAAAGATATATTAGTAAAAATAATTGCAAACGAAACTATCCAAGTAAAATTGAGCATAACAAAAAAAGAATATGCGCAAATGTTTTCAGATGGCTGCTATTTTGCTCTAAGCAAAATAAGGCAAGTTCTCAAAGATAAGACTTTAAGTCATCTAGAGTGTATTGAGCAAATAGTTTGCATATTTGAACAACTTGGAACTGACTGCGGAGCAAAGTATGATTTTGATATATGTCCACAAAAATTTTAAATCACTTTTAAATTTTTATGGGTATCCTATTTAAGGGCAGGGGGGCGTAATGTCTAACAGGCACACCTAATGAAGTCAGTAGAACAAAATAAAATGAAGGGTGCTGTTGAAAAGACAAGGGGGCGGGCGTCCTCGACCGCCCGTTCATTGATATAAAACAGTTGTTCGGGCGGTCGGGGACGCCCGCCCCTGCATAATAAACACATTATAATATAATTTTTACTATAAATTGTTTTGATCCCGTATTTTGGTTGCCTATATAAATTTTTCTACTAAGCAACAAAATAAGCATAACCTCTATTTCTAATAGGGGTTTTGTCGTTTGCAAAAACTATTTTGTGGTTTTTTGTGTGTTCTCGCATATCTATGCTTTTTTGCACAATGCTGTCCGGAGTTTCAAATTCATTTGTGACTAGGGGAGTGAGAATTCTTAAAATTTCTCGAACCATTTCGGTTGCAACTCCTCCTCCTGTTATATTTCTTGTGTCGTTCCATTCATATCCGCCGAGGTGGACGGCAATGGTGAAGTTTGGATTAAATGCAATTGAATAAGCATCTGTGTTTCCAAGTTGAGAGCCGACAGTTCCTGTTTTTGCACCGACTTCATCAAACTCATTCAATTTTTTCGCAGTGCCGTTTTTTGCACATTCAAACAACATCTCCCTCATCAAAAATGCGGTTGAAGGTGAGAATACTTGTTTTTCAGTTTTTTCTCGCTTATAGAGATATTTTCCGTCATGCGTTTTAATACTTTCAATCACACATGGCGAGATGAATTTTCCATCGTTTGCAAAAGGTAAGTAACTTCCCGCAATTTCAGTTAGAGTGTTTCCATACCTTAGACCGCCTAATGCAATAACTAAACTGTTGTCGCTTTGTGCAAAATTAACTCCTGCCGCTTTTGCATATTTTTTTGCACTATTAACACCAACCATTTCAAGAAGTCTGACCGCAACAATATTTGAACTGTTTGCTAAACTCTCTTTAACTGTTGTCCAACCCTCATATTGCCCTCGATAATTTCTTGGCTTATATTCACCAAATGTCATGGGTGAGTCTTTAATGGGAGTTATCGGCAGTGCTATTTTTCGTTCAATCGCCGGAGCATAACACAAAACAGGTTTCAAAGTTGACCCCGGCTGCCTTTTCAAATTTGTGATGTTTCGTTTTGAATTTGAAAAAACATTGACAATATCGCCTGTCAAGTTGCAAATAATAATCACTTTGTAGACAGTATCATTTTCAAATATATTGTCCTCAAAACTTTTGAAATTGTCAAACTGAATGTCTTGTCTTAAATTAGTTTTGACAATAACTCCTCGCCTTGCAACATCACTTTCACTGATTTTCAAAATCTTTGCAGCATTATGTCTCACATAGTTTAAATAATGCGAGTGAATTGATGAAATATTTTTAATTTCTATCTCAAAATTTTTTGCCTCAATATAATTACTCTCATTAATAAACCCTTGTTTTTTCATCTGTCCTAGCACCAAATCTCGTCGCTTTAATGCATTATCTAGGTTAAAATAAGGATTATATCTTGATGGGTTATTAATAATACTCGCAAGAAGCGCTCCTTCAGACAAATTAATTTCATCAATTTCCTTTCCAAAAAATGCCCTGCTGGCAGTTCCGGCTCCATAAATTCCCGGAGCAAAATAAAGAGCATTCAAATAAATTTCGAGTATTTCTTCTTTTGAATATTTTCTCTCAAGTGCAACAGAGAGTCTTGCCTCATCCAATTTTCGTTTCAATTTTTTTTCGCCTGTTAAATGAGTGTTTTTGATAAGTTGCTGAGAAATTGTTGAGCCGCCTTGAGAATAAGAATTTTTTTTCATGTTTTGATATAACGCTCTCAGAACACTTGTTTTATCAATTCCGTCATGTTCATAAAACCTTTTATCCTCAATGGCAATAAACGCATTTTTAACATCATGGGGAACATCGTCCAAAAAAGCATATCGAAAATTTCTAGAACTGAAAATTTCTTCACCTTTACTATCCAAATAAACTGTGTTAATTCTTTTTGCTTCTAACTTGCTGCTGTTCAAATTCGAAAAACCATGTAACCTTATGCTTGGTTCTAAAACAAGAGAAAGGATGATAACACCCATTAAAAATGCTAAAAGTATTGCACCAAATACTGATTTTAAAATCAATCGAAGCAGGCTTGTTTTTTTCATAGATATAGTATTTGCTAATATTTTTATAAAAATGTGTGCAAATATTAATGTTGTGAAGTATATAAAAATGTTATGATACCATAATACTTGCACAGTAAATGGCAAGTAGAAAAGGGCTGATTATAAAGGCTCGTCATTTATTGACGGGTCTTTTTTTATTGGCTCGTAAGGAGTTATAACATGAGAGTAAAATTTATTGAAGTTGAAGTTAAATTTATTGATAGTGAAGAAAAAGAGCGATTGATTGTTCCAGTTGATAGCATTGTATCAGTTGAAACTTTTGAGGGTAAAGTTTCTTTAGCCTTTAAGAGAGGTGAAGAAGTAGACCAATACATAGTAACAATGACTTTTGACGAGTTAGTTGCTAAATTGTGTTTTTAATTATGTTTTGTGAAGAATGTTTTTTAGAAAATGACGGAAGTTTTAATTGCACAAACATTCATTGTTTTATGTGTGATGAATGGTATTGTGAAGAAACTTATAATTTTACTATGAAGGAGTGCGGTCAGAGTTTCCGTTAAAAACTCATGAAAAGTTGTGACATCACAACTTTGTAAAAAGGTGTCAAAAACAAGGCAGAAAATACTGGTGAAAAAAAATAAAAAGTGTGTGCCAGTCACATGAAAAAAGGAGAATTAAAAATATGCCTTTAAGAGATAAAGTAAAAAAGACTTTCAAGGAAGTAGGAATGGTGCTATATCGTGAAGCACGAAAAGCCACAGATTCATTCACAAGTTCAGATGGAAGCACAATTCCAGCTACAGATGATAGGTGGATAGTAGGAGTTATTTGTTCGGAAGAGTTTAGTTTAAAAGAGGGTTTTGTTTCTCGTGTTACAGTTGAATGTAAAGTTTCAGAAACAGAATTTCAAAAGTATGAATTTGGCTCAAAAGTTCAAGTCAAATTTGAATTTACTGAGCGTGGGTCAAAACCTGTTTTAATTGACGGAACAAAACTCCATGAAATAGAACACCTTGGAAAATTCGTTGAAGTTATAAAAAAATAGAATTCAAAAGGGTATAGATTTTTCTATGCCCTTATGTCATGATATGGCATAAGTTGAGTTCGACTCTCACTCATGACACCAGTAGGGGTGGTGGAGTGAACACCCCTATACCAATTCACTTCATAAATAAAAAATAAAAAAGGAGAACTAAAAACATGGGATTTTTAGATTGGCTACTAGGTAGCAAAACAAAAGAAAGAGCAAAAGGCTATCGGGAGGACTTGAAAAATAAAGGCAGAAAAGGAAGTAATGAACTTTCTGCAACTCAAGCAAGTTATAGAGTTGGCTACATAAAAGCGACAACTGATTTAAAGAAAGAGGTTGATACTTCTAAAAACATTTCTTTAAAAAATAAAATAAGTAAAAGAAATCGTCAATTAGATGATTCTTTCTATGGACCATTGCAACCACAAATAAAATATTCCGATGCAGAAAAAGCGGAATATTATTTCAAACGGTCTAAGGATAAAAGTTTAAGTGCGAAGCAACGAAAACATGCATTAAAAAGACATGAACAATTGGATGAAAAAATGTATGATTTTGATATGCACTAAAAAAATTTAAAAAGACATAAGCCGAATTTGTCACTCGGAAAGGAAAAAAACAATGAAAAAATTAACAATACAAAGAAAAATAACAATGTTAGTAGTTGTTGTAGTTTTAACTCTTGCAATCATGATTGGCGGAGTGCTTATTCCTCAAAGAACAATTTTGTCTTCGGCATCAACAAGTGTTTCGCTCTTTAATGCAACAGGACAAATGACAAGAGCCCAAGCACAAAACATTTTAGAAGCAATCGGCGATACCGAGGCACAAGGCTTTACAAATGCATCAATGGATAGGGGTAGACAATTTAGAATATTTCCTGATATTGCTTTAGCATCTGATAACGCACAAAATCTTGCTCGTCTTAATTTTAGGCTTGTTAATGTAACAGGTGATAGAGTTACTTTTATGGCAAGCACTAGTTATCGTTTTAGTGAGTTTCAATCTTCTAATGATGAATCCAATTATAATTTAAGCACAGTCCGTGAAAATCTATTGGGTGATTTTGATTATATTCAAAGACGAATTCCGAATGTTAATAATCATATTTTGAATAAAGGTTCAACTGCTGATTTTGCTGTTGCAACTGATAGAATTTGGCTTCCTAGTTTGTATGAGGTTCAGGACGGAACAGGTTGGACTTTAAACAATAATCTTCGTAGACCTGTAGAAACAAATAATCATCATTCTTGGTTGAGAAGTGGTAATTCATATACTTTTGGTGAAGTTCAAGACTATTTTGTTTATATTATTTCTAGTCTTGATGGTTCATTGTCTGTTATATCGGTTAGAGATGTAAATCTTCGTGGTATTCGCCCAGCGATACATATTTCTTTATCATCTCTTCAAGACGCATCAGAAGATGGAGCAAGTGGCGGAGCAGTTCGTCCCCCTGATGAAAATAATAATAATAACAATAATGAAGAGGAACACGATAGAGTAGCCACTTGGATAATTATTGTTAGTGTTATTGTTGGACTTTTAGTTTTAGCAATTATTATTAATATTTTTGCTTGGATTTTTTCACGAAAAAGAAGAAGAAATAGAGGTAGACGATACTAAATTTAATAAAAGTGTATAGAGTTAGTCACTGAATTAAGTGTCTAACTCTATTTTTGCTTTTAATTTTAAAAGGAGTGAAAAAATGATTAAAAAATTAAAATTGCGAAAAGCATTAACTATCTCTATAATTGTCTTCTTAATAACTCTCATTTCATTAATACCATTTTTGGGTCATGCTGCCACATCAGCACAAGCAATGAGAGAACAAGATGCGATATATAATAGTCGTTGTCTTGTAACAATACAAGAACAAATAAGAGAACATTTAATTCCCTTGTCTTCACAATCTATGGGAAGCCAAAACATGGAAGAAACAAGACAGGGTCCGGTTTATACCGGTGACGGAAACAGGCTCTTTACTCTTGGTGATACCGGTATTGTTGTTGCTCAAGATAATAGAGGTGATGTTTATATAGCAACCATTGATAATCAAAGAGCGGATTCAACTAATGGTTCGTTAGTTTTATACTTCAATTCAGAAGAAGAAGATTTTATCGATGGAGCAAATAGAAGTCTTGCAATTTATTTAAACTCCCGTTTAGGTCGGCATGAACTTCGAAGCGGCGGAACTTATACAAGGTCAATTTCTATACAAACAAATATTTATCTTGTTACCTTCCGCCCCGGAACAGTTTATGAACGCTTAATTTTTGTTTCTCGTGAAATGTATAGAACCGGTTCTGGTATATTTGGTCAAACTCGATTTAGGTTTTATGATATGAACGGAAGAGTTATTGATTATAATCTAATTGGAGCAGTCCAACCACCGCGCGGCATGACTAGATTGGCTGGTGGTCTTTTAGGTGCTTATTCCGGGGTTGGTAATATTAGAGCCGCTAATTTTTGGAACATGATGAACCATTATGGAACTCTAGGTGACCTTTTAGAAGAAATATCACTTGCAACCCGTCACCCATGGCCGACAATACTTGATAATTCAACCGGCTTTAATGTTGTTACAATGGATGGACGAGAAATAAGGGTTAATCCTCGAACAATGCAGTTAACGGACTTTTTCGGGTTTGCCTTGTTTAATGAGAGAACAGGAAGACCGATAATTTTCCATAATAATGATATTGTTTCTATTGAAGGTCGAGTAGGTGATTTTAGGATAGTTCCTCAGCCTATTGAACATTCTGTTTTATTGGAATCATTAACGGTTCAAAATTTATTGTTTACCGGTTTTCATTTTCATATGCATATGATTGTCACTCCATTCGGTGAATTTGATGTTCCAACATGGAATGCCGGAAGTTATGATGATGAAGATTGGCGATTTATGAACGGCGAAAGCACTGAAGGTGTAACAATTGATCATAGGGACTCACGAAATTTATATACATGGGAAAGTTTTTCAGAAGGTTTTGCTAACTGGTGGAATTATCGAGGTGGAAGAAGAATTTTTACTATTATCGGAATAGTTTTGGGAGTTTTGATTTTGCTCTTTATTCTTTTTTATACTTCACCGTTTATTAAAGGACTTTTTGCTTTTAGAAAAATTTCAAGTGGCGGCGGTGACTTTACTCATTATCAACCTCAAAAATATTCAACGACAAATAAAAATAAAAACAGGAGGTTTTATGACTAATGAAAATTTTTAAGTATTTAATAACAATAGTTTTAGTAATATTATTAACTATTCCTTTTATTGGTTTTACTCAATCTGATTACTATCAGTTTGAAACAATTCAATCATTGGATACAGATATTATTTATTCGCCTAGATACGATGTTGATACGAATACAGTTACTTTTACTGTTTATACTGTTCATTCATTTAAGTCTATGAGTTTTTGGGAATATCTTGGAGTGTATGCATATTTTTATATTTATCAAATGGGTTATGATATAGAAGATTATGATAAGGGCAAATGGAAAAGTTCCAAATGGATATGTTATACATCACAAAAACCATGACAAGGAAGATAATCGATTAGAAAATTTAGAGAAAATGAAAGAGGGACAACATATAAGACACCATCGAATTTGGTCAATCTTTAAAAAATAAAAATAAAGGAACTCGAATGAATGACAAAAAAACTACTTACTCCAAGCCAAAAACAACGAGCAATGATAATGTGGTTAGAAGAAAAACAAAATATAGAAAAAGTCATGTCAAGATTTAATTGTTCACTTCGCTCTATGAGATATTGGAAAAAGCGTTGGAGCGGCACGGCTGATAGTTTGAAAAGAGATACAAGTAAACCACGAAAAAATCATCCAAACGCACATACTAAAAAAGAAAGAAAGCAGATAGAAAAAATAATAAGGAAAAATCCTGAAATAAGTTATGCGGAGTTACTTGGTGAACTTCGCATAAAGTTTTCTTATTCAAGGACATATCTTGGACTAAGACGATTTATTAATAAAAACTTAAAGCACATAATTCCAAAACAAGATTACACAAAACATATTGCAAAGCCATATAATACACCGCCAATGTTAGGAATAAAAATGCAAATGGATATAAAGTTTATTCCTAAACTTTGCTATATCGGAAACGACCCCGAAAACGAATATTATCAATTTACCATGATAGATGAGACAACTCGTGAGCGATTTATTTATCCCTATCGTGATAAAAGTTCTTATTCAGCAAGAGATTTTATCTCTCGTTCCTTAGCGTATTTTGGTTATCTGCCATACTTTATGCAAACTGACAATGATTATGCTTTTGTTCATCCGAAAGGAACAGGGCATGGCAAAGAACATTTAGTGACAGCACTAACAAGAAAACTTAATATTCAACATGTTTTAATTCGTCCCTATACTCCAAGACACAATGGAAAAGTTGAACGCTCTCACCGCACCGACAATACAAGATTTTATTCAAAACTTCAATTCAAATCTTATCACGAATTAAAAATAAAAATGGAAAAATGGTGTATCACCTACAATAACACTCCCTCGTCAACATTACGAAACAAGTTCGGAAAAAGAACATGGCAAAGTCCAATTCAAAAAAGAGAAGAACTTCTTGAGCAACTCCATGAAAACAAAAACAATTTCAAGATAGAGTTTGAAGCAAAGCACAAACCAAAGAAACTAGAAGCACGAAATAAAACGGATCTACCTTCAACCAAAAAATTAAAAAAGGTTATTATCCGGTGTATTCGCTTTTTAGAAGAAAAGCCAGTTGATGGAGAAATAAAATATTCTCTTACTAAAAATGTAACTCTTGACAAAAGAGTAAAACAACCACTCGTCAATCCCTATCCGAAACTAAGAATAATTCAAGCAGCCTAAAAAATTTATCTGGCTAACTATTTCAAAAAAAATTAATTTGAACCAAAAAGTTTCTCTTCCCCTAGGGGAAGAGACTGTTACTCTATACCTATAAATTACCTTTACCAAACTAACTACTAACAAAAACTAATTAAAAAGGGATAAAAAAATAATTTAAAAAACTTTCAAAAAACAGTGCAAATATAATTGACACATCTACAGTGAAGTATATAAAAATCACTTGACAAATATATTTTTATTGTATATTCTTATAATGATACAGTGTGTAATGCAGTGTTATCAAAGGAGAATAAAAAAAAGATGAAAAAGGTAAAAATGTTACTAATGATGAGCGTAGTTTTCGCACTCGCTCTAGTTGCGTTCGTGGGTTGTGGTGGTGCTGCTACTACTTCTCACAGAGGTTATACTCAAACAGGAAGTTTTACTGCTGTCGAGTCAACCTTTACTATGATGTCTCATGCTGAATACAGAGCCCTTAGCGACACTTGGAGTGACCTTGAAACTGATGCTCAAGAAGTTGCAACTCCGTTTATAAGAGGACTAAGCGGCGGAAATTTTAGCACTGATGTAGTTGCTACTCACAGAAGACAACTTCGCAGTGTTGATATGTTCGGCGACACTGTTTGGCCAACGCGCGGTTCTGAAAGAGAAGAAAGAGTAGCCGGACAAGGTTATTTCAACTCTCAAACAAACTGGACTTTTGTTCCTGCTGAATCATTAGGCACCAGATTGGCTGTTGCGACAACTCTTGGAATTCACACTGTTATGAACAACACGCACGGAAATGACCCTCTTTTGTGGAATGCATCTCAGTTTAACGCTATGCTTTTGCAAAGATGGAACTTAACAGGTGAGTTTGAAATGGGCGGTTGGAATGCTATGACCCAAGAAGCGCAAGATGCGGCACTGCAAACTTCACGAGATGCTATTAGGGTTGCAATAACAACTTTAATGGTTCCTCAAGAGTATCGTGACTTAGGTTTCCATTGGATTGGAGGCAGTTTGCCGACATTTACTTTTGTTGAACTGGCAGAAGGTCACAGAGTTCAATCATCTTCTTGGTCTGGGGTTGGCGGCAGTGTCACTTTCACAAGATTCATTCGTCAAAACATAACAAGAATTGAAACTTATTTCGCTCATGCGAATGTCCGCAGCGGTCACAGAGTAGAATTTGCTCGTCCAATGCAATGGAATGCTGCTGGCACTGATTTAGTCACCTCAACAGTAACAATTTTAAGAGATACTACAGATCACAGATTGCGTGATATGGTTGAAGTTCGCAATGTGTTCAATTTGTATGACAGAGGAAATGAAGGTGACCATTGGGTTGAGTCAACATACTTTGAAGGTCAACTATGGACTATTATGCTTATGACTGATAACGATATGTTTATGGAAGTTGCATTCATTATTAATAAACCAGAAGGACACTAAAAACATAACAATATGAAATCAAAAAACGCTAGAACTGTTTAACAATCTAGCATGTGTGTGCCATACACTATTAGGCAGGAGAAATTCTGACAGTCGTTGTGAGATGCAGATATTCATCATTTAGATTCAAACGGATATAGGTTTTTACATATATTAGTAAAAAAATGCCTAAACTATGAAAATGAAATGTACCTCTTTTTAAGTTTATCACTTTATTCTTATTTATAGTGTCTGAACTTTTAAGTGCATATCCAAAAATGGTTATGGCATTTTTTTAATTTTCAATGAAATTCCAACTTATAAATGAGCAGTAAAAATATTGTGAAAAATACTTGACAAATATATTTTTTTATTATATTATTATGCTGATACTATGTTATCAAAGGAGAATAAAAAAAGATGAAAAAAGTAAAAATGTTGCTTTTGATGAGTGTTGTCTTCGCATTCGCACTCGTTGCATTCGTAGGTTGTGGCTTTTCGCCATCAACAGGACACAGCGGAAGAATTGCTGGAGGTTTCACTGTTCTGGATTTTGATGTGGAGTTTCGCACTTATGATCAATTCGTGGAAGTTGACAATGCTTGGGACGAGGCATTTGTTCCTGGAAATGTGCTTGAAACAAATCGTGCAAGAGCGGCTCTTCCGTTTAGAAACTCAGCAATGTTTGGGATGCCGACTCCTTCTGCAACAAGAGTGCCGACTGAGGCAAGAGCATTTGTTTCACTAGATTCTTTATATGGAGAAACTCAATGGACTTCTTCAAATGTTACTGGAAGCAATCATGAAATAGCAGTTGGGCAAGGATTTTACATTCAGCAACTCGTTGCACACCCTGCTTCCAGCATTGAAGGAGCATCCGGTGTATTTGCAAGACATTTCACTCATACACAGATGTTTGATTGGTTCACTTTAAGTTACCCGCATGAAGGAATTCCCCCAACGAACTGGACAACTATTGGATCAAATCTTGCTATTGCTTTGGGTGATAGATGGAATGCGGTTAGAGCAAATGAAGCAAATCTTACTCCTCGGTCGCTTGAAGAACTTCTTCGAGATCGTGCTGCAAATAGAGAGGTAATGATGAGAGTTATGAATCAGCATATTTTACACCCTAGTATGAGAGCAATGGGCTATGAATTTATTAACACGAATCCTGTCGAAAGCACAAGTAATCCGTTTAATATGTTTACGATAGTTGATTCGGCTCCTGATTCAGAAAATGAAAATTTGGTTTTTGTTCATAATATTATTCCAACAACTCACTCTATTCGTTTGAGTAGGCACATGAGATTCACCGCTAGAAGCATTAGGACTTATCAAAATGAAGGCAGGATTGATGAGAATGCAACTGAAAGAGTTGTGCATAAATCGTTAGCGGCTAATGGTATTGATCATATAACTTCTGGTGCTTTTTATGTTTTAGAAGGTGAGTACTCTTATGAAGGGCTCGTATATGCTCTTCATCCGATAATTCCTGAAACCACTAGAAGAGCAGTTCAAATGACTAGCATCTTAGAAACTACAATGACTTCGACTTATATAGACGGTCAAGTTCGAACCGTAACTTTCCAAATTAGAGGGCAAAACACCGAAGGTGCAACTGCTCCGCTTATTGAAACAACCTCAATGACATTTCTAATCGACAGACCTCACTAGAATGTGATACCTATTAATAAATCAAACAAAAACACCAGAACTTAAAACAAGTTCTGGTGTTTTTGTTTGATTTATTTAACAACATTTGTTATTTTAAAAATCACTCTTTTAAAACAACAATCAGTTCATCGTTTTCGTTGACTTCAAATTTTTCTTTTTTGTCTAAGGTTTCTGAAAAGAAAACATTTTTGCCGTTTTTCATTGTGCCGATAACAACAACATTT
This sequence comes from Bacillota bacterium, assembly GCA_009779975.1. Lineage (GTDB taxonomy): Bacteria > Bacillota > Clostridia > Christensenellales > Pumilibacteraceae > WRAY01. The sequence goes on from WRAY01000005.1 coordinate 51,910, forward strand.
CCTTTTGTTCCTAAATATGCACCATAAACAAAATGAGCAAGGGTTTCATAGGACATATTTTCATTTTCAAAATGAAACAGATATTTTGCCTTTTCAACATTGAGACTGATTCGAGGCGGCATTTCTGAGTAATATTTTTCAACATCTTCAGCAATTTTTGCCAAAGTCGGAATTTTGCCTTCAATAATTAAGTCGCTGAGAACTTTTTCAAACTTTGATTTTTCTCTTTTCGCAGGTCTTTTTTTGAGCCTGTCTATGTAGATTTCCAACTCATCAGTGAGAAGTTTGTGGGAACGGTCTCCTGAAATTAAGAGTTGGCGATAGAAGTATTGAGCATGTTCGTCTGAAAGTAACTTTGTTGCGAAGAAACTGATAATCTTTGTTGACACTATAACATTTGAAACGCCAAATTCGCTAATACTCTTTTGATTGTCAGGCTCTAAAATCTCAACAATAAGTGAGAATTTTCTGTCTTTTTCTTGAATGTATTCACTGAGTTCAACGAGTGTCAAAAACACATTATCATCATAATCTTTTTCGTAAACTGAATCATCGCTGAGTATCACAACAACGGAGTTCTCGTCTGCGAACTCTGAAACATCTTTTGCAAAAACAACATGTTGGTCTGTTTCATACTTTTGAATACGGATGTTTTTGTGTTCTAACTCTTTGAGCATATAAGGACTTTTTTTGTTTTTTCCGATAATGAAAACAGTCAATTCTTCTTGCGGCGAATTAATCCGTGAGGGCATAACCGGAGCAATATTTGAAAGAGGTTCATACCTTTTTTTAGATGCCTCTTTAACACCCAAAGAGAGAACAAAAGTTTTGTCAAAAAGTGTGCCGACAGGAATTCCTTCGTTGTGTGTTTTTAAATATTCTTCATGGTCAATCCTGTCAATCGGATAAAATGAACTACCAGTAGAAGAAAGAATATATCCCAAAACATTAGGAATTTGAGGGCAAAGTATTGAAATCGCCAAAAATTGCCCTAACTTTCGATTGTGAGAAAATGCTTGAATACTCTTATTCATAAGTCCCGGAATTAGCGGCACTGTTCTTCTGACAAGTTGTGCCGTTTCATAAGCATCACATTCAACTCCGATAGGGCAGTGAGGAGATATGTCAAAGTGAGACAATTTCAAAATTTGTTTTACTATGTCATAGTCCTTTGCACCCTCTTGATGCATTATCAAAATGCCTTTTGCACTCTCAATCGAAACATCCTCTAACTCACAAATTTGAAAAGGATTTCCTTTGCGAACGACAAGTTTCAGTGTTCCTTTTGGTTTGTGGTCAATCATTGAGAGTTCACTTTCTAAGTCCGACCTTATCATTTCCCTTGTTTTGTCTGAAATAATAAGAACAGTTTCTTTTTGGCATGAACACATCAAGTCAACCAAAATGGAAGTCACTTCGTTGTTGTAGTTGAGTATCACGATATGGTCATCAAGTCTTAACTTTCCTTTACCTTCGCCTTTAGAGGTTATGTAGGAGCGAAAAGATGTAGTAACGGTTGCAATGACAGTACCGGTGAACAAAAACAAGCCGACAAAAACAACAATAAGAGCAAGGGTTATAAGCGGAAATGGAAGTCCGACGGTTGAGTTAGGAACAATCAGCCACATAACTGTTGCGGCAAACGCTGTGAAAAAATTCTGAAAGGTTTCAGGGCGTGTGGCGTGCAGATAAAGTTCAGGGTCGCTTGGTGCAATTGCCATTGCAACCAGTGTTGCAACAATTACAAACAGCAAATTGACAAACAGCAACAGTCCAATTGTCACGACAACAGGCCGCTTCGACATCGTAACGGTAAAAGACGAAAACATCTTTCTAAATAATGCAGTAATTCTCTTCATGTCGACATTTTAACATATGACAAATAACATTGTCAAGTGTCTTCGACACTTTTGTGAGAAATTGCTACTACATGTAATTCTCCAAATGTAATTCTCCCACAAAGGGGTCGAAAACCCTTGACAAGGGTCTTCGACCCCTTTGTTGGGGTTGTTCTAGTAACAGCAATATCCAACAAGAGTTTTGAAAACACTTGACATGTGATTTTTCACCTGAAAAACGCTTGACGAATTTTTTGTAGTGTGATATCTTAATAGAATAAGGAAAATAATATTAACATGGCAACTCAAAAACACAAGAAAGACACGACACAGAAAGAGACAAAGCAAGAAGAAGTTTGTCAAGAAGAAGAAAAAAAGAATAGCAAGATGAAAGAGAAACTCTCAAAATTTGTTCCTATATTTGGAACACCGAATTTTGATTGTCCAAAAAATCTAGCAGTATATTTGGAGAAAAAACGCAAGAAAAAAATTAGAAACATGATTATCTTTGCAATATTTTCTGCCATAGTTTTGTCTGTATTTATTTTATCATTGCTCGTGGAGCCAATTTTTGGAACATATTCATCAATAACCGCTTTTGTAAATAGGCATATTTTGCAAAACGCATATGAATATGTGAGAAATGCTGAGACAGGATACTATGAGCAGGTCGCTATTCTCGGACATCCTGCAATAAGAAGTGTAGTTGTTGTTTCAGTTGGATATATTATCATAACTCTAGCCAGTGTTATAGTTAAACTTTTTGCTGTTGGAAACGCTAACAAAAGAAGAAGAACTGTTGTGTCGCTTGCATCTAGTATGATAAAATATATCGGTTATGTTATTGTGCTTATTATGATGCTTAATGTCTGGGGCGTAAACCCTGCAATACTTGCAACAATAGTCGGTGCATTGGGTATTGCTCTAGGTTTTGGTGCGCAAGGTCTTATTAGCGACCTTTTGACAGGGTTGTTCTTAATTTTCGAAAATGCCCTTCAAGTCGGAGACATTGTGACAGTTGACGGTTTTCGAGGCGAAGTTGAAGAAGTTGGAATAAGAACAACTCGAATTAGAAGTGTAATAGGTGATGTTAAAGTTATCAACAACAGTCAACTTAAAAAATTCATTAACATGTCAATGCACAGAAGTTTGGCAATTTGTGATGTCACGATTGAATACGGCGAAGATGTCAAAAAGGTTGAAGAAATAATAACCGCTCATCTTGAAGTCGTTGCAGAAAAATATCCTGTCATCAGCGAAGGTCCTTTTTACAAAGGTATTGCATTATTTAATGAAAGAGGAGTGGTTTTGAGAATAGTTGCAAAGTGTGATGAAGTTGAAAGACTGCAACTTGACCGTGACCTAAACCGTGAATTCAAACTACTATTCGACCAAAACGGAATTCGTCTTGCAGTTCCAAGAATCGACATCAGCGATGAAAAAGAAAAAAAGACTAAGAAAAAATAATCCTAAAAAATTCTTTGCTATTTTCTTTTAAACATAATGTGGACTTTAAACAAAAAAGGTGGGGGGCTTGTTGTTTATAGGGCACATCTAAATTATAGGAACTAATAATATCATTTCATTTAGGTGTGCTGTTGAAAAAACTGTAGGGGCGGCAATCTGCCGCGCGCACAATGTGAAACGACAACCACAAACCTCGTAACAAACAACGAACCAATTAAACTGTAGGGGTGAGCAACGCGAACCCGAATACTGAACAACATAATAATGATAATCTAATCGGGCTTGCGTTGCTCGCCCCTACAATTTATTCCAACTCCCGAATATCACTCGTCAAAATAACTGTAGGGGGGGCGTAATGTCCCCTTGACACGAAGTGGGTATTTGGATGTCAGATAGATACTGCGGGGGCGGCAACCTGCTGCCAGCACCTTAAAAATTCATAAGGAACGGTGTTTTTGCCGTCCTGAAAAAGGAACAAAAAATGAACAAACTACTCGAACAAATTAAATCTGATGCAAAAAAAGCAAACAAAACCATTGTCTTGCCTGAAGGCAATGACGAAAGGGTAATTCGTGCGGCAGAAATTATAACAAAAGAAAAACTTGCAAAAGTTATTTTGATTGGCAATGCCGAAGAAATCAAAAAAATATGTCCGAGTGTCAATCTTGACGGCATAAAAATTGTTGACCACAAGTCGATTGATATTTCTACATACGCAAACAAGTTATATGAACTCCGCAAAGACAAAGGAATGACCCTTGATGAAGCAAAAGAACTCTTGAAAAAAGAAATGTATTTTGGAGTTATGCTTGTTAAAATGGGCGAAGCGGACGGCTTAGTCGGCGGAGCGTGCCACTCAACAGGTGATATGCTAAGACCTGGACTTCAAATCGTAAAAACCGCCCCGGGCATTAAAACAGTGTCAAGTTGCTTTATTATGATTTGTCCTGAGAAAAAATACGGCGATGAAGGAGTTTTGGTTTTTGCGGATTGTGCTGTAAATGTTATGCCCGATGCTCAGCAATTAGCCGATATCGCACTATCAAGTGCCGAGAGTGCAAAGGCGATTGCAGGCACCACTCCAAGAGTTGCAATGCTCTCATTCTCAACAAAAGGCAGTGCCAAACACGAGTGTGCTTCAAAAGTTATCGAGGCAACGGAACTTGTTAAAAAAGCAAACCCAACGCTTCAAGTCGACGGCGAATTGCAACTGGACAGTGCAATAGTTCCGAGTGTTGCTCAACTTAAATGCAAGGAAAGTAAAGTTGCAGGCAAGGCAAATGTCCTTATTTTTCCCGACCTTCAAAGCGGAAACATCGGCTACAAACTGGTTGAAAGATTGGCAAATGCAGAAGCAATCGGTCCAATATGCCAAGGCTTCAACAAGCCGCTCAATGATTTGTCAAGAGGGTGCAGCATAGAAGATGTCGTGAATGTCACTGCAATTACTGCATTGCAAGCAAAATAATTGAAAGATAACTCTCAAGAGACAATAAACATTAAATTATATGTAGGGGTGGCATCTGCTGCCTGCAAGGAGAAAATAAAAAATGAAAATATTAGTAATCAATGCGGGAAGTTCTTCAATCAAATATCAACTTTTCGACATGACAAATGAATGCGTTATTGCAAAAGGTATGTGTGACAGAGTAGGGCAGCAAAGTTCAACTCTTATCCACAAGGGAAAAAAGGACATTAGATTGGAAGATGTCAAAATGCCGTCGCATGTTGAGGCAATGAAATTTGTCCTTGATGCTCTTGTTCACGCTGAGCATGGTGTCATCAAAGATTTGTCTGAAATAAAAGCAGTAGGACACAGAGTCGTTCTCGGCGGTGAGGACTACACCGGCAGTGTTGTTATTGATGGGACTGTCATGAAAGCACTTTATGCTAATATCGGGCTAGCGCCTCTTCACAACCCTGCTAATATTCAAGGTATTGAAGCATGCAAAGAAATCATGCCGAAAACTCCTATGGTTGCAGTTTTTGACAATGCTTTCCACTCGACAATGCCGGACTATGCATATATGTATGCAATAAATTATGATGACTACAAAAAGCACAAAATACGCAAATACGGTTTCCATGGCACCAGTCACCTTTTCGTTTCAAGCGAGGCTGAAAGGTTAATCGGAAGAAAGGATTTGAAAATCGTTATTGCTCATCTTGGAAACGGGGCGAGTATGTCAGCAGTAAAAAATGGAAAATCAGTTGACACCTCAATGGGGTTAACACCTCTTCAAGGTCTCATCATGGGAACAAGATGCGGTGATATTGATTCGGCAGCAGTTGAGTATCTTGTTAATAACACAGGAATGAATGTCCATGAAGTGACTACATATCTCAATAAAAAATGCGGACTACTCGGTATTTGCGGGTTTTCAAGCGACTTTAGAGACATTGAGGACGAATATGAAAAAGGCAATGACAGAGCAAGGCTAGCGGTTGAAATGTTTTGTTATCGTGTCAAAAGTTATGTCGGTTCATATGCCGCTGCAATGGGCGGACTGGACTGCCTGGTCTTTACCGGCGGAATTGGTGAAAATTCCTATATAGTTCGTGAAAAAGTAATGGAAGGACTAGAGTTTTTGGGGCTTGAAATTGACGACAAAGCAAACAAAACAACAAAAAGAGGAGAAACAAAACTTTTCTCAAAAGGAAAAGCAAAAGCCTATGTCATACCAACAAACGAAGAAATAATGATAGCAAGAGACACTTTGAGATTAGTGAAATAATTTCTATAGTTAGCAGTTAATATAAAAAGTGCGATCCCCGATGTTCTTTTTGCGTTCAAGACTATGAAATCAAACAAAAACATAGCAAGAATTACTGCCAGAAATTTCTTAATTGTGACTATTATTTTCGGACTGGTGGCAATTGGTTTTGGCATAGGTCTGAATGTCATTCAAGTGTCTGATGACAACACAACACAATTTCATGCAATTGTTGAACGAAGTGAAGTTTATTCATCACCGCAAGTTTTAGTAATAAAAATTCGAACAGAAGAGTTTGAGCCTGAACTTAGGCTTTATCAATCGAGAAATGTTGACTTGCATTATATGCATTTTATTCGAGAGGGTGCTCAAATTACTTTTCGCATAAGAAACAGGCATGTTACAAACTTTAAAGAAGGGAGTATTGAATCCGTTGAAGCAGTCACTTTTCTTGTTGTTGGAGTTTTTGAGAGAACTGACATAGAAATTGAGGAAGGTGTTTTCTATACTTATGAAGTATGGGGTGAGATGGTAATGTCGAGCATAGATAGTTTTAATGAAGTATGGCGCCTAGCCTCAATCATAATTCCATCAGCATTTGGGGGCGTAGCGTTTGCATTTTTGTTGGTGGCAACAATAATATTTTTAGTTGCGCAAAAACAAAAATATTAAGTCAAGTTCACTAATTCGCACTTGTAAAGTTTTTTGAATTGAAATGGGGCAACTTTTGGGGGTTGAAGATTATTAAAAAAACACTCAAAACCATCAAACAAACTCTAATTCAACTTCTTTATCCAACAGGAATAAAGTGTATTTTTTGTGATGATGAGTTGCCGAATGAACAAAAATATTCTATCTGTCAAACATGCGATGGTGATAGTTTAAAGATTGATGAATTTTGTCATCGCTGCGGACGGCTTCAAACAAACGATGCCAGATTTTGTGACACTTGCACTGACTATGAGCGAAACTTTGATATGGCAAGAAGCGCCTATGTCTATGAGGGCGGTGTAACAAAAGCCATCCACAATTTTAAATATAACTCCGAAAAACACCTTGCAGACAACTTTGCTAATATACTCAGCGACCTAATAAAAAGAGAAGAATTGGACTTCGATTTGGTCACATTCGTTCCGCTCCACAAAAAACGCCAAAGCGAGCGAGGTTATAACCAATCCGAACTCCTAGCAAAGAAAACATCCGAAATATTTGACATCTCTTGCAGGCAACTTCTAAAAAAAACGAAACACACTAAAAAACTTGCAAAACTATCTTTCCAAGAGCGAAAAGAATTATTAAAAGACTCCTTTGAACTATCTGCAGAAAAACATGAAATCAAAGGAAAAAGAATACTCCTCCTAGACGATGTTTTAACAACAGCAACGACAATAGAAGAATGTTCAAAAGTTTTAAAAAAAGCCAAGCCGGAATCAATAACAGTTCTAACAATAGCCTCAACAAAACAAGAGATAATTCTCTATTAAGGCTGTTCTAAATTACCTGTAGCAGATATTAGCATCTTATAAAAAATTTATGAAAAAATCCTTGACATAATATATTTTATTTGATATAATGACAAAATGTCCTAATTTTCGGACATGGGTAAAGGGAACTATAACCTATGAAAAAAGAGAACAAAAAAACAAAAGAGAAAGAAGTGAAGAAAGAGGAGATGATATCATCGTTTGCTGAACAAGAGGTTGGGGCGATTTCTTTTTCGTTGAAAAAAGACGAAAAAAAGTCCGGAACTAAAAAGGCAGGAACTAAAAAAACTGAAAGCAAAACACCTGAAAAAGCAGCAAGAAATTTTGGTGAAGTTGAGAAAAAACATCCGACTGAGTCAGAGTTAAAAAGTGCAAATGATGTTGATGTTGCCAAAGAATCATTGACATTTGACGCCGATTTTGCAGTTGATGATGCGGTGAAAATTTTCCTCAAAGACATAGGTCGTGTCCCTCTTTTGAATGCTGATGAAGAATATGAACTGGCAAAACAAATGGCGGAAGGGAGCGAGGAAGCAAAGAAAAAATTAACTCAAGCAAATTTAAGGCTTGTTGTTTCAGTTGCAAAAAGATATGTCGGTCGCGGCATGCAGTTTCTTGACCTTATTCAAGAAGGGAACTTAGGGCTCATGAAAGCAGTTGAAAAGTTTGATTTTGCCCTTGGTTTTCGTTTCTCAACCTATGCGACATGGTGGATAAGACAAGCAATAACAAGAGCAATCGCCGACCAAGGACGAACAATCAGAATTCCGGTCCACATGGCAGAAACAATCAACAAATTTATTCGTGTTCAAAGGCAGTTGGTTCAAGAATTCGGCCGTGAACCAACGGACGAAGAAATCGCAAATGAAATGGGAGTTGAAGAGTCAAAAGTCAAAGGACTAAGAAGAATTTCTCAAGACCCGATAGCACTAGAGACCAAAATCGGCGAAGACGATGATAGTGCACTCATTGATTTTGTCGAAGATGAAAAAAGCGAAAAACCTCATGAAAAGACAACAACCACTCTTTTGAAAGAGCAACTAATGAGTGTCCTTGACAGCCTTGACCCAAGAGAAGAAATGGTGCTTCGATTGCGTTTCGGAATGGATGACGGACACCCGAGAACGCTTGAAGAGGTAGGACGGGAGTTTAATGTCACTCGTGAAAGAATAAGGCAAATTGAAGCAAAAGCACTAAGAAAACTCAGGCATCCAAAAAAAAGCAGCACTCTTCGTGATTATGCCGACTTTTTGAAAACTTAAAAATATTTAGAAACGCTGATAAGTCCTCTGTTAACTTATCAGCGTTTTAGATAGTTTTACAAGATAGAATTAAGACATTTAAATTTGACATTTTTTGGTTGAATGTTGGCATGTTATATGCATATAACAGCCAAAAACTCACAAAAATAACGAAATTATAATTTTTTACTTGACAAATTGCAGAAACTATTATATATTGGTGATGCATGGAAAAGATAGAAACAAAAGAAACAAAAAAAGTAAAACCTATTTACTTCAAAACTAAATACAGTCTCCTAAATAAATTTTGGTGGGGTCTTGCAAAACTTTTCAAAAGAAAGCCTGTGACCATTGACCTTAACGAATTGAAAGGGGGAGCAATGGAAGAAAAAAGAATAATGCTTTGCAACCACAATGGTGCAGGCGGTCCTTTTAGTTTCCGTACTTTCAGAAAAGAAAAATTTATGATGTGGGGCGCTCATCAAATGACCGAGGACTACAAGTCAAGAAGAAAATATCTAAGAGAAGTTTTTTATGGTCAAAAACTAAAATACGGCAAATTTTCCAGTTGGTTCATGTCTTGGTTCTTCGGAGCGCTCAGTCCGATGTTCTATGATGTTGCCGGAATTATTCCTGTTTATTATGACCAAAGAATTCGCCACACTCTAAAATGGTCTGTTCAATGCATTGAAAAAGATTTGCCTGTTGTGGTTTTTCCTGAAAATTCAGAAGACGGTTATCATTATAATATCAAAGAATTATACGGCGGCTTTTTAGCAATTTCAAAACTCTACTACAAACGCCACGGAGTCGATATTCCGATATACACTTTTAGATACGAAAAATCACCCAAAAAACTAATTGTCGGCGAGCCTTTATACTACAATGAACTGGCAAAAAGTTTTTCTGAGGATGAGATTCTGAACATTTTCTTAAACTACATGAACACTCTAAAAGATGTGACAAAAGAAAATGCACATCAATTCCTTTTCGACAATATCACAGACACACAAGTTGCAGAAGAAGAAAATCGCTCAGTCGTAGACCTTTTGCCGGAAGATTCCCTAGAAATACAATCCGCCAACTAAAAAGAAACAAATAAAACTACCTTAATAAAATTTAATTAAGGTAGTTTTATTTGCAGTATGAAAAAGTATTCTCTAAAGACAGTATCTTTTATTTTTTGAATAAGTCAAGTTGTGCCAAAAAGATGCCTATATTTTTTTCTGACATATCCATCGAAAATGGATTTTTTGCACGAATTTGTGTTGGTCATGACACTTTGCACGAATTTGTGTATAATGTCAATATGGAATGGAGAGGTTTCGGCGGAAAATTGCGAGAATTAAGAGAAGAAAAAGATTTGTCACGGGAGGAGTTGGCAAATGCTATCGGCACATCTTTAGCAAATATCGGTCGTTGGGAAGCAGGAGTTCATGACCCAAAAATTGAATTTGTTGTGAAAATATCAAAATATTTTGAAGTTTCAAGCGACTTTTTGCTTGGGATAAAAGATGAAATATAGCCTATTTTAAAAAGGAAGTAAGACAAAAGATGAAAGAAATTGAAGAAATTCAAATTCAAGAAACTCAAAAAGAAATAATTTCTCAAAAACATCGTTATATTAATTTTCGTGCGATTTTTGTTGTTGCTTTGTTTATTATCTCCTCGATTCTTTTCGGATTTCTAACATTTGTTTTGCCTGTTCTTGGTTGGATTTTATTTATTATTTGGTTTTCGTTTGCTTTGGTTTGTGCGACATATTTTTGGATAAAGAAAAAGTCACTCAAAAAAACAATAACTTTTATTATATCGGCGATATGTAGTGTCGCCGTTTTTCTTAATTTCATTGTTTTTGTGAACATCAACAATCAAAGTCATTTTCAAACGGGAGAGGTGATAAGAGTCACCGGCAGCGTTGACGATGTTTTAAGGCTTGACGGAGAGACTGTTTTGATACTGACAAACTTAAATCATGAAGGGGAAAGTGTCCGAGGGAACATGCGATTGAGTGTCAGGAATGTTCCAAAAGAAGGAAGTGTTTTGAGCATCATATCTCCCGGCTCACAAGTGACAGTCAGCGGAGTTGCTCATTTTAACCGCATAATCGATGACAATCTCAATATTTCATCACGAGTTTTAAGAACAGGCATTCGCTACAGAATGAATGTCAACTATGACACGCAGCATATTTATGTTGTGCCTCAAAGGGCGAATTGGTATCGCAGATTCACAATGCGGGTTCAAGCAAATTTGTTTGAAAATCTTGGCGAGGACTATGGGGCATTGGCATGGGGAATGCTAACAGGCGACAGAAGCGGACTATCTGACGATATTAGGTTCAACTTTCAAAATTCAGGACTAGGGCATGTCATGGCAGTCTCGGGACTACACTTGGCACTAGTTGCAGGAATTTTGTTTTTCATCTTAAACAAACTGAAAATTAGGCGATGGTATGCTCATATTGTTATAACAGTAGTTTTATTTCTCTATATGTTTTTTGCAAGTTTTTCGCCTTCGGTCGTTAGAGCGTTTATAATGCTGCAAGTATTTCTAGTCGGACAAAACACAGGTCTATGCCGAGACAGTTTATCGTCACTCTCTCTTGCCGCTTCCGTTATGCTCCTCATTTTTCCGCTTTATTTATTCGATCCCGGCTTTATGATGAGTATCGGGGCAGTCTATGCAATAATGTTATTTTCCAGACATTTCACAAAATTTTTCAAAGAAAAACTACGATTGCCTAGGCGTGCTGCCCAATTCTTGTCAGTCACAATATCCGCTCAAATGGGCGTTATGCCGGCGATGATAATGCATTTTTCCCAATTCCACACCTATGCAATATTGACAAACATTGTCCTGATGCCTGTGTTTATGTTTAGTTACATATTAGTTTTTATCTCAACAGTTCTCTCAACAATCATGCCGTTTCTGGGCTTTGCCCTAAGAGGTTCAGGATTCATATTGCGTCTTATAGACACTGTTGCCGCCTTTTTCGCTCATCTTCCGTTTGCAGCAGTCGTCTACTTTTCAACCTCATTAATTGCATTAGTCTATGTCGGCTATTTTTTCCTTTCAAGGTTTTTTATGCAGCGGCAATCCGTTTCGCTCTTCAAAAATGCAAGGGTGGTCAGTGACCGCCCGATTGAACCAACAAATATAATAAACGACAATTCGGTCGCATCGGTCGCTAATATTAATTCTTCAAAAAAATGCAGTGTAAAATTTTTCGCTGAGCGTATCGGTATTGTTCGCCCTCTAGCAGTTATTTTAATCATTTTTGCCTTCCTCAATGGTCTCATCTTTTATCCCCGACTTCCTCTAAACAATGCCATAATACCTGTTAACAATTTCTCATGCGTCACAAGTGTTGTTGTTTATAATAATGAAGTAAATATAATAGGCGACCTAAGAAATTTTCAGCGAACAAGAACAATTCTTCGTAATCATCGCTTTTCCCGTGTTAACGATATATTTTTAACTGAACTCACTGAAAGAAATGCCATTGACATCGTTCACCTATCTCGGGAGTTTCGTCCAAATCGCATTTTCGTCTCTTATAACGCAATGGAAATGGACGCTATGGCACTCCTTATGCAAAACAACATCGATTTCCACTCATTCAACACTAATAATTATCGCCTTATACTCCCTCAAACAATGACTCCGATTTTCCGTGAAAGTGACGGCAATTTTTTAGCATTTGAAAAATCAACGGATTATGCCAACATCTTATTCATAGGCTACAATGCAAACTATCATGACTTAACTTATGATATAATAAACCGTGCTTCAATTATTCGCACTTTTGCTTTCACAGTTGCTTTCCGTCATCGAATATTTATAACAAACTTTCGAATTTGGCAAGTTGATGTCGTCATAGAACCGGACTACAATTTCTCTCTTGTCGACTATAACGACATGCTTTTTAATTTCCAAATCGGAAAATTAGTGCGAATATCTCACATTAGAGAACGATAAAAATTATGAACAATTTAAAAAAATTTTTTAAAAAATGCTTGACAAGATGATTTTTTTGTGCTATAAAAGGTATAAAATGCAGGGGAAACCTTGCTCTGACTCGTTTTCGGCGAGTCTTTCCGCCACAAAAGAACAAATAAAATCTTAAAAAGGAGGATTGGACGGTTGTTCAAAACAAGAAACAAGACATTCATGGCGTGCTTTATTGCACTGATCGTTGCTTTCATTGTTGCAATTTCACTAATCAACGGCATGTATTCTACTCATGCCGAAGATTGTTGTTCTATGCCGTCTGACCTTAAGCAAAATGAAATTTGTCTAGTTTGCACAACAACACAAAGAAATAATGAAGGCGGCGTTTCAAACGCAGTCCAAGAATATTCCCCTTATTTAAATTTTCCCGAAATTAGTGCAATATCATTATCTGATTGTGTCATCACAACAGATAATCTAATAAATCTAAAGGTCAGACTTAATAATTAAAATCTCTCTTTATTTAATTTGTATCGTTCAAAAATTTAAACAATCAAAGGTAGTGTTATTGACCGAATAATGGTTAAAATTAAAATAACACTATTACTAAGGAATTGCAAGGAAGCATTCCTTAAAGAGAGGTATATTATTATGAAAAAAATAAAATTTTCAGTGTTAACTATGGTGTTAGCACTTATGATGGTATTTGCAGTTGGCTGCGGCGGAAACATTCATTGGCTTGCACCCATGTTGTCAATTGAGGCAGAAACTAACACTGCAAGCGTTTGGGACAGCGATTATGAATTAATTCGTCTAGGAACAGGTGCTTTTGTTCTTCAGTATGACGGAGAAGATGTTCCGATAACTGAAGAGGCACTCATTGCCGGAGGGGCAGTCAGAACAACTGTCTACTTCTCCTATAACGGAGGAGAAGATTATTTTGTTCGCTTTGCTGCGTTTGCTTATGAATTTATAGGTCATGCAAGACCTGCAACAAGATTAACGCCCGCCCAATCTTCTTCAATTCGAGTTCTTTGGAGAAATCCTTATAACAATCAGTTCTTTTGTATTATTCAAAACACAATAGGCTCATTAGATGTTACGAATGCAAACTATCAACTAACATCTCTACGAACCGGAAACCCTCAAAGTGTTATTCGCTTAAATCGTGAAAATGCATCTGATTTTAATCAAATGGAGTTGTTTGTTGTTGCACACTGCACTCCAGACCTGCAAACAAGAAGCGGATATGTTTTAACTTTTGCCTTTGAATTGCCTGACTTTGATAATCACTTTCATGGTTTTAACACTCTTGTTTCGTCGTCAACCGCAATTATTTTCGAAGGCGACTGCGACTAAAGGAGAGTGAAGAATGAAAAAAACTTTCAAAAGAATATCAATAGTTGTTCTCGCATTGCTTCTTGCTGTTCCTGCCTCACTTTCGCTGATTGGATGCAACAGACGAGTGCCTGATATAGTCGTTACGATTTTTCCGTTCTATGATTGGACAAGAGTGATTTTGGGAGAAAATCCAAATGACCTTTATGTCAGGTATCTCTTAGACACCGGAGTTGATCTTCACAACTATCAAATTTCTTTCAGAGATCGAGCAGATATCAGCACTGCAAGATTATTTTTGTATAACGGCGGAAAAAGTGATGTTTGGACTTTAAATGCATTAATAAATCCTCAATATCAAAACAGAAGAGCAGTGCCCTTAATGCGTGAGTTATCGCTAGAAGAAACAATGGTTTTTCCGGACGAAAATGTCATTTCTGATGAAGAAGAATGTTGCGGCGGCGCAACTCATGACGAGCATGTGTGGCTCTCACTCCAATTTGCAATGCGTTTTGTTGCAAGAATTCGTGATGAAATAATACTTCTTGACCCAAGTAACGCTGAATATTATCGTCAAAATGCAGCGGCATATATTGAAAAACTTGCTGCTCTTGACGCTGAACTTGTTCAAATGACCTATGATAGTCCAAGAGACACAATCTTAGTGGCGGACAGGTTTCCTTTTCTCTATATGGCGTCTCGTCCGAGTCTTGTTGAAAGAGACGGAGAGATGGTGCAAGGACATTATAATCTTTTTTATTTCTACTCAGCATTTGACGGATGCTCTCAAGCAACCAATGTTGACTTTGCAACGAGGATTGAATTAATCAATGCCATTAACTACCTTGCATTGGATGTCATTTTGATTGTTGACAATGTTTCTCTTGCAACATCACTCATCAACGATTCAAATTTTAATCCGGTAATTTATCAACTGGAATGCTTCCAATCAGTGTCTAGGCATCACATCAACAACGGATTGACATATTACTATTCAATGAGACAAAACCTAACAAGTTTAAAGGCAGCGTTAAGATAAAGGTTATCTTTAAAACCAACTCTTGAAAATTTGTGTTTAGGTTTTTAGAGGCAGCGATAAACAGTAAAATTAATGTAGGGGCGGCATTCTGCCGCCCGCACATTTTTCTAAAAATGAAGAAAATTGAAAACGAAAACGAAGAATTAGAAGTCGATGAACTAGTCTATACTAACGAAGACGAAAACGAGGATGAAAACGATTCCATCCTCGAGGTCGGCGACCTTGTTTTGGGCTATGATGGAAAAGCGATAACGGGCGAAATATCCTTTGGAATAAACGAAGGAGACTACTTGTGTATTATCGGTGACAACGGAACAGGCAAAAGCACGCTCCTAAAAACAATTCTTGCTCTTCACAAGCCCATATCAGGCTGGATGGATTTAGTTCCCAGCCGAAAAGAAATAGGTTACTTGCCTCAGCAAAATGCCGTGCAAAAGGACTTTCCGTCATCAGTTTTTGAAGTTGCAATAACAGGAACTCTTTCAAAAAACAAATGGTGGATGCCATTCTATTCAAAAGAGCAGAAAGAGGACACCAAAAAAGCATTAGAGGCAACTAATTCGCTTGATTTGACGGACAAGTGCTATCGTGAACTAAGCGGCGGTCAGCAGCAAAGAGTGTTGCTGTCTCGTGCGCTGCTCGCATCAAAAAACATGATTTTCCTTGACGAGCCGACAGCCAGTCTTGATATTGATGCAAGTTGTGATTTTTATGAAACACTCAAAAAAATTAATCTTGAAAAAAACACAACAATAGTAATGGTGACACATGACATTGAAAACGCACTAAAACACTCAACACATATTTTAGATTTGAAAAAAGACGGTTTCTTTTTCGGAACAACAAAGGAGTATCAGAATAATTAATCACGCTTATCCTAGTTCAGGCAATTTTAAGTCATTCTGAGCGCAGCGAAGTATCTGTCGCAAACTATATAGTTTTACGCTTTGTTGAATTATTCGCTTTGCTCAAAATGACACCGTCCGATTTAATTTATGTCAACTAGGATAATCTTGCAGTTAAATTCTGCATTGATAAAAATGCTCAGTATATTTGATATTTTAAGATTTGATTTCGCTTGGATGGCGTTAATCGTTGCGGTGCTAACAGCACTAAGTGCAGCACTAATCGGAGTTCCGCTGGTTTTGAAGAGGTATTCCTTTTCGGGATTTGCCCTATCTAATGTCTCCTTTATGGCGATGACATTTGCAGTAATTATTGGCGTCAACAACAATCTTCTCATCACAATGCCCCTAACGGTTGCCGCAGCAATACTTTTAATTCGTTTCGGAGAAAGAAAGAAAATCGGCGGTGACGCCGTTTTGGCAATGCTCAGTATTGCCGCACTTGCAATAGGTTATTTTTTAATAAATGTTTTCACAGTTCGCGGAAATGTTACCGCCGCAGAGTTCAACATTTTGGCAACTCTTTTTGGCGGAAACGCCATCATGGAATTAACATGGGCTCAAGTCGGCATAAGTGTCGGAATGGCTGCAGGGGTTGTGATTACATTTTTGTTTTTCTACAACAGAACCTTTGCCGTCACATTTGACTCAAACTTTATGCAGGCAACAGGGCAAAAAGCAAATGTCTATGAACTCATTATTGCTGCTATTGTCGGAATTGTTGTTGCCCTCTCAATGCAATTTGTCGGTTCTTTATTGACTTCTGCTTTGATTATTTTTCCGGCACTCAGTGCAATGAGAGTTGCCAAATCCTACAAAAAAGTAAACATCGTCTCCGCCATTGTTGCGGTTAGTGCGGCACTGTTCGGAGTGTTGTTTTCAATGCTCATCACTTCGCCGCCGGGTGTCACTGTTATAGTTGTGAATGTAGTAGTTTTTGGAGTAATGTATCTAGTGGGAATAATATATAGAAAAAAACTAAAAACTTAAACCTTGAAAATAATAAAGTGTTGTGACAAATATGTTGCGGCATGAAGGAACAAAAAAATGCAAAAGAACACAAACAAGCAGCACTCTCAAAGCAAAAGCGCACAAAGGAGTGCTGAGGCAAAAAAACGGAGCGAAGAGCGGCAAAAACAACTTGCCAAAAAGAAAAGAATTAGGGTTATTGTTATAATTGTTGCGGTTGTAATCGCAATTGGCTTAATAATAGGGCTTAGTGTTGCCTTTGCAGGTGAAAATCCATGTATTGAGACTTGCAATTGGCATTCGGGAAGTGTGAATACTTGTCATTGTCATGGTCGCTGCAACACACCCGGATGCAGATGTCACACAAGTCATTAGTATTTGCTTTAGACTTATTTAAAACTGATTGACTATAATGGAGAAAGAACTATGAAACATTTAACAAAAAAACAAGTGAATATAATTATCGCAGTTAGTGTTGTTGCGCTTGTGCTTTTTGCAGTTGTGGCATATTTTGCATTTAGTGAAACGCTGACAACTTTTGCATGTCTTGACGGAACTTGTGACGGCTCTCATAATGGCGGTGAGGGTAATAATTTATTATGGATACTTTTATCGGTTGGTGTTGTCCTAATCATCGGCGGATTGATTGCCGGACTTTTAATCTACAATCACAACCAAAACAAAAAACATCGCCGAAACCCTAACAAAAAAGGCGGAAAAACGGGACAAAATAATAAAAATCCAAACAGCAAAAATCAAAACAATAATAACAAAAGAAGATAATTTTACAATGAACTATCTCGACTACTTAACAAAATTTCAAATGTTCACCCTAAATCCGACACTTGCAACGGTCGGATTTTTTATGGAGAAACTAGGCAACCCTCACAAAAAATTCAAGAGCATCTATGTGACGGGGACGAACGGAAAGGGAAGTGTCTGCGAAACTCTTTTTGCTGTTTTGACTAATTCCGGCTATAAAACAGGCAAATTCATGAGTCCGGTTTTGCTTGATTTGAATGAATACATTGCGATAGGCGATAATTATATAAATTCTGAAGAAATTGATGAATACTTGGTTGACCTAAAACCGCTCATCGAAGAAAAACAAAATGAAGGAGTGTTTGTCACCTTTTGGGAAGTGATAACAGCACTCTCTATTATGCATTTTGCAAAACACAAAGTCGACATCGCAATAATAGAAACAGGAATAGAAAGTCCTGTTGACTGCACAAACATCATTGACCCAATCCTGACAATAATAACAAAAGTAGATGTCGACCATGAAGCACTCTTAGGCACAACAGTAGAAGAAAATATGCGTGAGGTCATTAAATGCATAAAACCGAATGTCCCTGTGATAACATCGAATAACTTAGGTAGGGGGGGCAGTTTGCCGCCTGCACTTCACCTCATAAAAGCAACCGCCAAAGACGCTAAAAACTTTAAAACCCCCTTAAAAGGAAAATTTCAAAAAGAAAACTTAAGCCTCGCTTTAAAATGCTTTGAACTCCTAAACCAAAAAGGTTTTAATATATCAAACGAGCAAATTCATGAGGGTCTGAAAAAAATAAAACATCGTGCCAGATTTGAAACAATATCAAAAAGCCCATTAGTTATATTCGACGGCTGTCACAACGCAAACGCAGTCGAGGCTTTTGTAGAAACACTTTCAACACAAGAGGACGGAGTAATTTGTTCTAATTCTCTAAAACTCTCAATCATCGTTGCCCTCTTAAAAGACAAAGACCTAAATTCTTTCATGAATGCTTTCGCAAAAGGAATAAAGAAAATCACCAAATCAAAAAAAGTAAAAATCATTTTCACCTCAGGCACAAGTGTTCTTCAACAAGGCGGCTCTTTGGGCGTATTTCATTCATCAAACAAACTAAACGAAGCATACTCGAAACACTCAAAAAACAATGAATATAATCCTCAACTAATAGAATCATCTTTTGAAGATGCTCTCAAAAACATCAAAAACAATGAAACAACATTCATAATAGGCAGTTTCAAAACCTACAAAAAAGCAATGGAGATACTATCCTAACTAGGCTTTTTCTTTCCGAATAATTTTTTCAAAGGTCTTTTCTTGAATTTGAATCCAAAATCATAAACTGAAAATACCATCATGAGCGCACCCATAAAGACAAAACCGGTAAAGCCTGAAATGCCAAGATTCAAAAACATCGGGAGCGGCATCAAAAGTGAATGAAGCGAACGAACTAAAAAGAGGGTGGGGAAACACAAAACAAGACACTTTATTAAGGTTGGAATGACATTTAGTTTTATTCCGACCTTTCTTCTTATCACTAAGATATCCAAAACACTCGATGTTGTCAAAGAAAGGAACATTCCAATCAAGAAAATCTCAATTCTAAACCCGCGGATGAAACTAAACATCAATGTAAACATAATGCCTGCGCCTATGAGGTAGTTAAAGAAACTATGCCTTTGTAAATCGAGTGAATTCATCATCGAACTTGTTATACTCTCAATCGCCATTGGAATTAGTATCCAAGCACTAAGTCTGACAAATCTTCCGGCGAGTGCATTTTCAGGACCATAAATAAAAATTCCCAAGTTCTCGCCAAGACCGGCAAGAAGCGGAATAAAAAATGAGGCAACAACTATTGCAAAGGCTATGGCATTTGTCACTTGTTTTTGGACGCTCTTCATGTCTTTTTGGGCATATGAACGAGATAGTGTCGGTATCATGACATATGATAAAGAGCCGACAGCAACAATCGGAATATACAAAAGCGGAAGCGCCATTCCGACACTCGCCCCGAAAATATACATGCTCTCTTCGCTTGTCAGTCCTTGCTGCATTAATAAAAACGGAACAACAATAGCAATCAGTGAGCCGACAAGTGTGTTTGACGCCCTTATCATGGTGATAGGAACACTTTGTTTTAAAAGCGGTTTGATATAGCCTTTTGGATTTCTTAGCCTTCCTTTCAATCGAATATATGCCGCAACACACAAAACAGCAGTGAGGCCGACAGCCGCAGAAAGTGAAACCGCTGTCATTCTAAGCCTGTCAAAACCTAGGGCAAACAACAACACACAAAGCCCAATCCGGACAATTTGCTCACACAACTCAATGATGGAAATAGTTATGTATTTTTCATGCCCCCACAAATACCCTCGAAATGCCGAAAAAATTCCGCTGAAAATTACAGCAGGCAATAGCAGCAAAACGAGTGTCATTGAAGCAGGGGATGCAAAAACATTTGCCAAAGAGTTTCTAAATATCAAAAACACCGCCGCAATAATAACGCTTGTGACAATTCCGGAGATGAACGCTGCAGTAACAGTCGAGTGCTGAGCATTGAGGTTTCCTTTGTTTTTGTGAATAGCAGTGAACTTTGAAACAATCAAAGGAATACCGCTTGTCGTGAGCGTCAAAAAAACAAAAAACAGCGACAATGCAACTTGGTAAATGCCGATTGCCGCCGGCCCTAATTCACGAGCCAAAAATATTTTAAAACCAAACCCTAACAATCTGTCAACAACAGCAAATATTGTGAGTATTAAAACCGCCTTAGCCAAAGTCTTTCGCATACACTATTAATTTTATTTTGAATTTGTCCCCATTATGACGATATTGTGACGATACTTATCTTTTTTCGACAAAAAATACGAATTAAAAAACATACTAGCAGAACCGAACAAAAAGGGTCTTCGACCCCTTTGTTGGGGTTGTTCTAGTAACAGCAATATCCAACAAGAGTGTTGAAAACACTTGACAAAAACCAAATTTTGTGCTAAAATCCAAGTATACTTAAAAAAATTATATCCTGTTGTGAAATTTAAAAATAAAAAAACCGGAGAAAAATAATGTTTAAAATGACCAAGACAAGAAAGAATTTAATCATCGGGGCGATAGCCCTGACACTTGTTGCAGTGCTAACATTTATCTGTCTTAGCGGAGCGATAAGAGCGGCGGCTGATTATGCTAGACTTGAGTCATATCACTTTGTTGTGGAAGATGAATTGCAGTATTTGCCCCCCATCTCCGAACTTGAATCAACTCAAAGACGAGTGAACGAGGGAGAGGAAACTCCCTACATAATGGTCTAGGGGACGGTGATTGAGACATCCTGATGATTTGATATAAACAGATAGAGTATTTTGATTGACAGAGTTATAAATAAGAAGTATAATGATAATATGGAATTACAAAGTATGTTGTCGATAGCACCGTCCCTTCGACCCCCGTCCCTTCGACCCCGTCCCCACCCCTTAGGACAAACTTAGACCAACTTTTGAATCTTGTTTTAATTCAAAATGTCTATCATAAAAAAAGTTCGGATTTTTATAACTAAAAAGGCTTAATGGCAATTTAAAAAGATGTTAATAATCTCGAAAATAACTGAAGAATGACTAGAGAAAAAAGTATTTTAACATCAAAAGGAGAAAAAAATGAAAAAATTATTTAATATGAATGTGGTTACTGTGAAAATACTACTGATAATATTGGGGTTATCTTTTTCCATGGTATTTATTGGTAGTTGCACAAATAATAATAGCGGAGAGAGAAAATTCTTTCACTTAAGTCCTGAGGGGTATGAGACTATGGTGGCATGGGATGTTCAAATTGAGAGACAACGAGTAGAGAGATTGCATAATAAACTTGCTGATGATGTTGAATTTCTTTCGGAACTTTTTTATGAATGGTTTCAATTGGAAATTTCAGCAAATAGTGTTGAAGAATTTTGGAAATTATATGAAAAAATTCATTATGAAAATAGCCATACATTTGAAAACATAATGACAAATAGAACTATAATAATTCTAGACGGTTTTGTTATGGGGAATTGGTTTCATGGAGAGTTGGTGAGGACAAGTGAAAATGAGTATATTAGTGGTGAGGAGCAAAATACTATTTTTAGATTTCAAGCAGACGGAAACCTCAGAGTTTATCAAATGTCTTGGTTTTGTGAAGAATATTGGGTTTTTGAGTTTGTTTTGTTTGATGGTGAAGTTTTAAACATGGGAAATGTTTTTGGAAATATGCATGCAAGTGACTCCGGTTGGCTGTCATGGGATATGGGTTATTTGAATGAGTGGAATTTATCATGGACAAACAGAAGTCTTGTTGTTCGAACAGATATTCAAAGGGCAGGAGAAAATAATACTGAAGTAGTATTTGGCTTTTTGCCGCATCTTTATGATACTTTAAGAGTAGGCACAGGGAGAAACCGTATTAGAGTGCAAGTATTTGGTGTGAGATTAATCAATGATGGACAAATAGAATTTTTGGAAAGCAATATTTCTTCGCTAACGGTGAGAATTTCACGAATTATTTATGAGGAAACAGCATCGCCAACCAATGTTAGAATAGTAAATCATCAACTTGTTTGGCAAGAACAGC
This sequence comes from Bacillota bacterium, assembly GCA_009779975.1. GTDB lineage: Bacteria > Bacillota > Clostridia > Christensenellales > Pumilibacteraceae > WRAY01. The sequence continues at coordinate 74,239 of WRAY01000005.1, forward strand.
ATGATAATTTTGTGAATAATTATGTTTATGTGAAAAGTGCCGGCAATGAAACCTTCGAAAATAAAACAAGAGATGTTCATGGAAGGTTTCTCGTTGGCTCACTTGGTCTTGAGCAAGGAAGAAATGTGGTGAGATTATCTTCGATAGATTGGGAACGCAGTTTAAACAGAGGTATTTTGAGGGTATGGACAGTGTCTCAAAGTGTGTATTTTGATGTTTATATTAATGAGGTCATCAAAGGACAAATGCCAGTTCCTTTTAACTTAGAGTTTGAGTGGCGGAGACTTTGGGAGGTAGATTATTTTCAGTGGTCTCTTTCATGGGAAGTGCCTAGTGCCGGATATATCATACAACCTAACTCTACTGTTTGGTCTTACCTATATATAAAATGGGAAGGAGAGGATAGTTGGATAAGAGTAAATGAAGGAGAAGGTCGTTGGAGAATGTATTCGCAATATTCACAAATAGTCGAAGGAGGCATATTCCAAATTAGAGTAAAAACTGTTGGGAGAAGCGTTCTTTATGAAAATGGTTCACTTGTAATCATAACCGATTCGGACTATGTCTATTTTGAATTGGATATTACAACATGAGATAATTGGTCTAGTTTTTCCGCAGTCTGACGATGTTATCGATAAGTGACTGTAAGAGGATGAAAATAAATCGATATTGATGATGCCGTAAAAAGGAAGAATGCAAATTTTAATGTGAACTCTAAAAAGTGGACAATAAAAACATTAAAAACATTTGCTTTTTTGCGAAAAAACGCTTGACAAGGAAATTTAGTTTTGTTATATTAGTGATTGCGTGCTGAAAGGTGCGTTAATTTTTGTGGGCGAAATTGCTCAAAAATCGGAGAAAAACATTATGTATGCAATAATCAATTGCGGCGGAAAGCAATTCAAAGTCTCAGTTGGAGATGTTATCGAGGTTGAAAAACTCGAAAGTCCAGAGGGTTCAAAAATTGAACTTGATGTTTTGATGATTTCAAAAGACGAGAAAGTAACAGCAGGAGAAGAGACTGCGAAAGTAAAAGCAAGTGCGGAAGTCATCTCTCACGGAAAAGGAAAAAAACTAACAGTTTTTACTTACAAAGCGAAGAAAAATGTCAGACGCAAACTAGGTCATCGTCAACCGTTTACGAAACTAAAAATCGTTAAAATAGGATAACATTTAAGGTGACAAATATTACTATCACAAAAAAGTTTGATGAGATAATCAAAGTTGTTGCCATCGGGCATACCGGATATGCAAGTGAGGGCGAGGACATTGTGTGTGCGGCAGTTTCAAGCGTTATTCAAACAGCGGTTTTAGGTCTTATGCAAGTTGCCTCAATACCGATTGAATTCAAACAAGATGCCGATATTGCTCTCATGGAAATAATAATTCCTGAACTTGACGACGACGAAGACAGGCATAATGCAAACCTAATCCTTAACACAATGTTATGCGGCATCACAAACTTAGTTGAAAATTATGGTAAATACATCAAACTGAACATCAAAAAACAATAATTAGTGACGGTCACTGACCGTTTGAACAACTTAACAAAAAGAATTCCACGGAGGAAAACAATCATGTTTAAAATCAATATTCAATTTTTTGCCCATAAAAAAGGGGTAGGTTCATCAAGAAACGGAAGAGAATCAGCGTCAAAAAGACTGGGTGTGAAGCGTGCTGACGGTCAGGCATGTTCTGCTGGCAGCATTTTGGTTCGTCAAAGAGGAACAAAAATTCACCCGGGTTCAAATGTAGGCAGAGGTTCTGACGACACTCTTTTTGCACTAGTCACGGGAACAGTCAAATTTGAAGATAGAAAAGGCAGAAAACAAGTAAGCGTTTATGCCGGTTAATTTTTAATTACAATTATTATTAAATATAAAGCCACTTTTTAAGGTGGCTTTTGTTATAAATTACAAATGTAATTTGTCAACTATTATGATTTCAACTCCAACACAAAACGGCTTTATTGTTCCGAAAAGCATTGATTTCTGCATTGAAAAAACTCTTGAATGCGGTCAAGTTTTTCGTTTTAAAAAAGTTGACAAAGAACATTATCTAGTATACACTATTGACAAGAAATGTGAAGTTTTTGAAAAAAACGGAGAATATCATTTTATAACGAATGACCCTGACTATTTCAAAAACTATTTCGACATTGAAACTGACTATGGAAAAATCTATGACTCGCTTATGGAATTTGAAGAATTAAAAAACATTTTGCCGCTCTCGAAAGGAATAAGAATCCTCAAACAAGAATTATTCGAGACAATAATCGGTTTCATCATTTCTCAAAACAATTTCATAGGACGAATACAAAAAATAATCGAAAAAATGTGTGAAAAATATGGCGAAAATAAAGGAGATTATTTTGCTTTTATAACACCTGAAGAATACAGGAAAATATCAAGGGAAGAATTTAGAGAATTGGGAATGGGATTTAGAGATGTGTATTTGGATTTTAATCGAAAAAACATCACAGATGAATTTTTGGAAAAGTTAAAAAATATTGAAATGAATGAGGCGGAAAAAATGCTTAAATCACTTCACGGTATATCTCACAAAGTTGCCGCTTGCGTTATGCTTTTTGCTCTTTCACACACAGGTTACTATCCAACCGACACATGGATTTTTAAAGCCAACAAAACAGATGAACTAAATACCCCATATAAAGTGAAATTATTTTTTGAAAGCCGCTACGGCAATCTCGCCGGCTACGCTCAGCAATACCTCTTTTATGCAAAGCGAAACCTAAAACTTTAACAGTAATTGCGCATGTGCGTTATGCATTGTGTGTTGAATAAAATGATTTTTGCCGAACTATTCATAGACATGAGCATCATAACCATTTTTTCTATTGTCGCAGGTTTGATTCTCATCATCATTCATATGCAGTCAGTTTCTTCTAAAAGAAGAGAACTGGCGCTTATAGGTGTGCTTCTCATAATCGGAGGAATGACACTGAGGTTGATAATGTCATTTTCATTTGCAGTGCTGTTTGCCATGACATTCTTTGTTACCGTTGTTCTTTTGGGTGCAGATATCATCATTTTATTCATTCAAAAAAGGGCATGGCTGACAGTTTCGCTATCTCATGCCATAATGCAAAGAGAAAAAGATGCATCCGAATACGATTTCCTAAAAGATTTAACGGCACTTGCAGTAACGGATATCAAAGAGAGCGGACAAATAAATCTTAATGGAACAGTCTATGAAGTTTATTCGGAAAATTTTATTGAAAACGGAAGTTTTGTTAAAATTGTCAACTGTGAAAAAAATAAAATCTTTGTCAAAAAAATCGAAGAAGATTTTTTTAGAAGAGAAGAAGACTAATCAAACATTTTCAAAAGCCTCTCAGCATATAAATGCTAGAGAGGTTTTTTTGTTGCATAATCTGCCTCGAAAATCTGTTCACCAAAATTTGCGTTTAGATTTTTGAGGCAGTTATTAGTTTTATAGGAGATGTCACTTGTTGGCTGAAAAGTATGTCTTTTTTTAGTGAAGTTGCAAAGACGATGGGGCTTGATAGTTTGAGGATTGCCAGCGGCTATCAGGTCATAAATTATAACGGCGAGGCTGCATATGTCGAAGGATTTGTGCAAGTTTTATCAATAGACAATAATGAAATAGTTTTGAAACTAAAAAAGGGAAAGATTGTCATAAGCGGAGAAAACCTCTCGGTTGCAAGTTTGGAGACAGGGGCGATTATTGTCAAAGGGAATATCAAGGAAGTTAAAAGTGAAAGGTGAAAGATGAAAAGTTAAGATTGATTTATTTAAAATTAATTCTAATAATACTTTTCACTCTAACTAAATAAAATGAAATTCAACTCAACAAAAATCCGAATAGAAGGATTTAATCAACTAAAGTTGCTCTCAACGCTTCAAAAAGAAGAGGTGAGAGTTTTTGAGGTTGATAAGCAATCTCCTCGAATTTTAACACTAATTATTCAAAAAAAAGATAGTAGAAAAGTTCTTGCAATCCTTGAAAAAATGTGCTATACTTGGAGTATCATTTCCGTGTTTGACACAAAAACTATCCTCAAAGGTTGTGTCAAAAGATTAGGGCTAATCATTACCGCATTAATCTGCACTATTGCTTTTTCGTTTTCTTATAGTTTTATTTGGCGGATTGACATCGGCGGAAACGAAAAAGTTGACGAGTTAATCATTCAAAGAATGCTTGACGATGTTGGAGTGAGAGTGGGGACATTTTCACGGAGAGTTGACGCAGATGCTCTTATCAACTCATTCAATGCCCTTGATGATGTTTTGATGAGCAGCGTTCAAATGAGGGGAACAACACTTGTTATTCGTCTTGTTGAAACTATTGATTATGCTCCGCCTGATATCCCGTCATTTGCCGATATTCATTCCAGATACGACGCCGAGATAACCAGAATGATTGTTCATGAAGGAACACCAATGGTCACTTTGGGCGAAAGGGTATTCAAAGGCGATATTTTGGTTGGCGCTCACACAATGGATTTCTACGGTCTTGAAAAAATTCCCTCATCGGCGAGTGCAAGAATCTATGGAAGAGTAGCGTTCAGCAAAACAGTGATTTTCAATGAAACCTCATTTTCTCTTCAAAGAACAGGAAGAAGACATGTCAGCGATGAATACAATATTTTCGGACTAAGATTCGGCTCATCTTCCCACGATTTTCTTAGATATGAATACGAAAGAAAACAAATAACTTTATTTGAAAATTTCTTTATTCCGCTTCGAACAAACAGAACAATTTATTATGAAGTAGAACTAATTGAATATACCAAAGACATCAATGCTCACGCAGAAATGCTGAAAACAGAATTCGTCCAAGACATGGTAATTCACGCAAACTCATCGCCGATTGCAGCATCACATGTTCTAACGCCAATAGGTCAGGGAATATACAGACTGAGTGTTTTTGTTGAGACGGAATTACTTATTAGTTAAAGTGAAAAGTAAAAAAAGTGAAGTCGAATTTTTTGCTTTTTAAGATTATGAAAAAATAAATACACATTACTTTTCACCTTTTACTTGAAAGAAATTATGACAGAAGAAAAGCTAAAAATTGAAGATAACATAATGAGTGAGTTATTCGGCTCACTTGATGAAAACATAAGATTGATTGAGAAACTGACTTGTGTCAAGGTTTCTGCGCTATCGGGCAATCTGACAATTAAAGGAGAGGAAGAAAATGTCCTTCTTTCTCGCTCCCTCATTGAATTTCTCATCATTCAAATAAGAGATAAAAAGTCGTTCAAAAAAGAAAATATAACGGCTTATTTTGATATGATTAAAAGCAAGCAGCAGGAAGAGGCTCAAAAAATATCAGACGAAGTAGTGCTGGTCACAAGAAGCGGAAAGCAAATAAAGAGCATAACGCTCGGACAAGCACATTATGTTAGCGCCATCAAGAAAAACAAAATTGTTTTCGGTATAGGCCCTGCCGGAACCGGAAAAACCTATCTATCAACAGCGCTTGCAGTTTTAGCCCTCAAAAAAGGTGAAGTCCAAAAAATAATCCTTACTCGTCCTGCAATTGAAGCAGGTGAGCAACTCGGCTTTTTGCCGGGGGATTTGTCCGAAAAGGTTGACCCATATTTAAGACCGTTGTTTGATGCACTCAGTGAAATGCTAGGGAGTGAAAACTATACCCGTCTTATTGAAAAACAAGTCATTGAAATAGCGCCTTTAGCCTTTATGCGAGGCCGAACGCTCAAAGACTCTTTCATCATTTTGGATGAGGCTCAAAACACAACTTGCGAACAAATGAAAATGTTCTTAACAAGACTTGGCGAAAACTCAAGAATGGTCATCAACGGCGACATAACCCAAATTGACCTGTCCCCGAAAGTAAAAAGCGGACTAAAAGATGCCATGGAAATCTTAAAAGACATCGAGGACATAAAAATCTGTCATCTAAACGAAAAAGACATAGTCCGTCATGAACTCGTCCGCAAAATAGTAGAAGCATACAGCAAGGTGAGCAGGGAATAAATAAAAATCATAAAGGGACAAGTTTCACAATCATCTATATTTTAATCGTAGATGCGGCACTCTGCCGTTTTTATATTGTCCCGAAAGACATTAAATCTGTAATATCAACTAAGTCAATTTGGTTTTTTAGAGGAGGGCTTGCATGGCGAGATGTCGGAGTTGTGACAATAACTTAATACAAACGAATCAATAAAATTAAGTTTTGTAAAAAATGCAAAAATGGTCGCATATCAAATTGAAGCAATTCGCTGTCATCAAAATCAAACGCAATGAACAAAACAATCATCGGTCTAACAGGCGGAATAGCCTCTGGCAAAAGCACGGTTGCAGAAATTTTCTCCGGGCATGGTTTTCATATTATCGACGCCGATGTTGTTTCAAGAGAAGTCATCAAATGCGGGACAAAAGGCTATGACTTAATAAAAGAGTATTTCCCGGAGGCGTTTGAAACATGTCAAGGGGACGAGGGTGTTGATAACCTCTATGAAATGGGTGATGGAGATGGTGAAATTGTAGGGGACGCCGCCCTCGGCGTCCCGCAAAAAAAAATCATTCATAGTGGGGAATCGCTCTCAGCATTCCCTGCATTAAATAGAATCAAACTCCGTCAAATTGTTTTCAACGACACCGAACAACTCAAAATCCTCGAACAAATAATCCACCCTCTTATCAAAGAAAAAATCAAAACAGATATTCTATCATCTAATAAATATCATATCCTATTAGTAGTTCCATTACTGTTTGAAACAGGGTTCAACTCACTGTGCGACAAAATCATAACAATTGCTTCAAATGAAAAAACAAGAATAGAGCGATTAAAAAAAAGAGATAATATAAGTGACGGCATTATTCAAAAAATTATCTCTCGTCAACTAACAGATGATGAGAGAAGCTTAAGAGCAGACTTCGTCATTGAAAACAACAGCACCTTATGCAGATTAGAACAACAGGTCAAAAAATCTATCGAATTTTTAGCATTAGTCTAACAACTCTCACCCTCGTGATTCTGCTCACTTTCACGGGGGTGATATTTCGTTATCCTGTTCGTTTTACTGACTACATAGAAAAACATGCACAAGAATTTAATGTTGATTTTCATCTTGTGCAAGGTGTTATTTGGACTGAAAGCAAAGTCAATCCCAATGCTGTATCTCATGTCGGGGCAGTGGGTCTTATGCAATTGATGCCCGAAACTGCAAAATGGGCAAGCGAAAAATTGGGGATTGAGTTTTCCCATGACAAACTATATGAACCTGACTTCAACATAAAGTTAGGCACATTCTATTTGAGTTTTCTGCTTCAAAGGTTTGACACCCGAAATGCTCTTGCTGCCTACAACGCAGGGCAAGCAAATGTGTTTCGTTGGCAAGCGGAAAACAGGGAGGAGATACCCTTTAAAGAAACACGGGAATTTGTTCAAAGGGTGGAGAGAGCAAAAAGAGTTTATAGGTTTCTTAATTGAAGTGAAAGGTGAAAAGTGTTAAAAGTATTATTAGCATTTTTATTTGGTAGTTGGGGTAGTTGGGTCGGGATACCCATCTCTACAATTCATAAAAAAACCCATCCTTACTTTTCACTTATTAAAATCTTCTCAAACTGGCACTAAACTCCCCATCTAACTCATATCCGCCGCCGCGCCCCTTTCTCACAACGATGGGGGCGCCGTCTGCTATTAGGCGGTCTATGTAACGAGTAATACTTCTTTCGCAGCAATATAGTTTGTTGGCAAGATATTGTCTTGAAACTTTCTTTTTTGTCAATAATTCCATGAATATGGAAAACATTATTTTATACATTTTGTTTTCTCCTTTGTTTTTCTGCTAAGAATGTTAGAGTGATTGCAGGGGACGCCGCCATTGACTGCGTCAAAGCAGGCCGGGTATCCCGTTAAAAAACTTCATGTCGGACGGCGAAGGGCGGCGTTCTCTGTGAAATTTATTGCTATCTAATATCCTTTAAAAAACCGACTTCTTTTGTTTGCTAAAAAAGGCGTTTTCCCGCAATGCTTCATTTAGCCCCAAAAAAAGCCCAAAAACACTCATTTTTTTTGAATATTTTCAATATAAGAGCAATTAACATGGTAAAAAGGTTTGCGGTTTTAGAAAAAAAATGATATTATTTTAAAGTGCAAGGTGAAAAGTGAAAAGTAAAAAGAATTTTAACTAGACTTTTCATTTTTCATCTTCCACCTTTCACTTATTAAAAAAGAGGAAAAACCATATGAACATGAAACTTTTCAAAAGAATTTACTATCCGGCATTAGCGCTTTTTGCACTATTGTTTTTTATTTTTTCAGCAGTAAATGCGACAACCGGAAGTTATGACAGGTCACGATTTGACGATGAGTTTATGGGCAATGTCAGAGACCATGTCAGGATTTTGACGCAAGATGAGAGGAATGTTTTTAACTTAACTCATCTTGACTATTCTCGTGATTATATTTTCAATCAACTTACTGAATTTTCGGAGGTTGTTGAAACTATAGAAGTCAGAGGGGACATCGAGCCTCGTGAATTTCACACAGCAATTAATTCAGGCGACCCTGACCATGGCGAACGGTGGAACACTATATGGAGAAATACCCCGGTGACAACTCGTCAACGAGCGATTGTTAACCAGTCAACAGGCGAGCGTATTTCATGTTTTGAGCCAAATGAACTGCACATAATGCGTCATGTCGAAAATGTCATAACATTCATTCCGGGAAGAGCAACAAGAGAGGGCAGAGATGCTAATGCCGTTATGTTTATGGCACACTTTGACTCAGTTCATCAAGGAGCAATGGACAATGCAGTGCCGGTTTCTGCAATGCTTGAAGTTGCAAGGCACTTAATGGAAAACTACCATGATGCGTTTGAAAACGATTTAATATTTGTTTTCACTGATGCGGAAGAAGAGGGTATGCTTGGAGCATATGCCTTTTGGTATCAGTTCCGTGCTTTTGACAATGTTACCGGCCGTGTTTCACTCGGAACTAACTTTGACTCAATGGGCAATGGCGGAAACATTTTGATGTTTGAAACTCACCATAGCGACCATGCGATGATGAGAGAATACAGCCGTATCAGAACCAGCGTTTTCACTTCTTCACTTGCCGCAATGGTCTATAGTGCAATGCCTAATTTCACTGACTTTGATATTTACGGACCTTATGTTCCGTCACTCAACTTTGCAAATGTCGGCGGATTTAGAGTTTACCACACACAACAAGATACCTATGAAAATGCAAACTTCAGGCTTGCCGGACAGTTTGCAGACATAATGTTTGATCTTGCAGACCACTTCGGAAATTTTAATTTCGGAACCTACAACAATCAAGTTTTGCAAGACAGCGCAAGGGGAGTTTTCTTCACTTATCTTAGAACAACTGCGTCATTTCCGTTTAGTGTGTCCTATGTTTTGGGCGGATTGATAATTTTGTTATTCATCGTTTTAGTTGTTCTTAATATGAAGAAAAAACACATCTCTTGGAGCGGAGTTGCAAAAGGCGGATTTGTTCAGGTTTTGACACTTTTAGCAACTACTGCTATGATGTTTTTGATGTATTTCATCATAACAATGCTTCTTGTTCTTTTCGGTGCGCTTCCATTTAGAGGCATAATGTCAATACTCTATTTAAATTTGCCAATTGTTATTTTCTCGCTGATACTTGCCGGCACTATTGCAGTCACATTTTATATCATTTTCAAAAAAGCATTTGCAGCAAAAGGAAAAGATGTGGTGAGAGGAAACTCAGTCATAATCGTTATGCTTGGTTTAATCTTGAGTTTTGCTCTTCCTGCGGCAGGATACCTATTCAGCATTATCGCAATTCTTTTGCTAGGTGTCATGATTGCAAGTGTTTTGTTCGGGGAAAAAATCAGAGAAAAATTCAAGATGGATTCAGAAAGACTATTCCTCCACACTGTCCCGATGATTTTTGGACTTCCCATAATACTTCCTGTTGTTATTTTGGGCGGTCAAGTTTTAGGAGCAATATTGTTCCCTGTGTTCATTTTGCTGTTCCTTTTGTTAATGGGCTCAATCCTTCCATATGCAAACTATCTAAAGCCGAGCCTTAATACGGTTTGGGGACGCTTTCCTCAAAAAACAATTCGCTATGAAAGGACAGTGACTGAGCAAGTCGAGGACAAAGCGAAAAAAGGAAAGTTCAAAGAAGTAACTGAAAAGAAAATAGTCAAAGAAAAAGAAAAAAGAACTTATCGCAACAGAACCGGTCTTCTCATAATGACAGTCACGGCAATAGTTGCACTCTTATTCAGCGGCGGATTCGGAGCAAGATTTAATGACAACTTAATCGGCGGTATGGGTTGGAATTCAATGATTTATCACTCGGCAGTTGTTCTTGTTGTTGACGGCAGCAACAGAACGCTGGAAGTTCATGATATTGTTTCAATGAGATATTTTGAAAGAGCGTATGGTTTTGGCGGATTTTCTTGGGATGGGGAACTTAGAGCGTTCACAAAAACTGCTCCGAGCGGACTTGACATTCCAAATCACAACCCTGTTTCTCGCAACGGATATGATTTTTCATTCTCACTCTTTTATGCAAGGAGCGGCTATGTGACAGTGACGGTTGACGGAGTAAGAGATGTAACGGCATTCATATTCACCCCCAATGCACTGGTTGGCGAACTAACAGAAGATATTGAGCATTTCAGAGTGGAAAACAGATTCAGAAGAGATAGTTTCACATTCAAAATGCCGGTTCCGGGACCGGGCAGCATAACTGACGGCGGAACGTTCTTCATGAGAATTGAGGGAAGCGCCCCATCAATTGAGGTGTCCTATACTGAAAAAGTCTTTAATCACAACATAGTAGAAAATATCAATGAATTTGTTGCGCTTCAAAACCACTTTAATTATCAAGACTATCCGGACATTCACCCGCACCTAAGAGCAAACTTGATATTCAGACACAATGCAACATTAACAGCATAAAATTAAGTGAAAAGTGAAATGTGAAAATTGGGATGTATTTTTGAAATTAAAATTAAAAATAACCGTACCTTTCACTTTAAAAAACGGAGTTTTTTCATGGTAACAATAAGAAAACCAAAAAATGCACTAAAATTTTCAAAACCTGCCGGTTGGTGGGGTTCGCTTTGGCGTGAAGGCTTGCCGATTGGTAATGGGGTAGTGGGTGCATCTGTCTATGGCGGAGCGGCATCTGACACTGTTATGATAACACATTCAGACTTATGGTGGCAGGGACAAACCGGAGTTTTGCGTGATGTCGCCGACAAACTGAAAGATGTCCGCAAAAGAATTGATGACGGACATTTCAGAGAGGCTGAAAATATTTTTTCAACCGCTTTCATGTCACAAGGCTATCGTCCTCAAATGGCGTATCCGCTTCCGCTGTGCGATTTTAAAATTGAGCAAAACATCGAAAAACAAGTCAAGGAATATGCCAGAGTTTTGAACATGGAAAACGGTGAGTGCGGAGTAACATTCAAAGACGGGGCAACGCGTTTTGAAAGAAGTGTTTTTGTGTCGAATGCCCAAAATATTATTTGCTATGAAATGAGTCATGCCGGGGCAAAAACCATTGATGTTAAGTTTTCGCTTGACATGCACGAAAAATTCAATGCAAGAACTTCTACTGCCGTTTCAAAATTGCCTGATGGCGTAAATGTTAAATATGAAAACTACTTTATGTATTTTTCCGCACGAAGTGACAACGGAACTGAGTTCGGTGTTGTTGCATTCATCAATCACTATGGCGGTTCTCAAGTTGTTCAGCCTGATGGCATTTCAATCAAAGGTGCGGACAGAGTTTTAGTTCTTTTGAAACCTTTCATTGAAAGTCAAAGAGAAAAAGAATGGAAAGCACTAAAAGAAACATTGCCAAAAATAAAACTTACATACGAGAAGTTATTGAAAGAACACACTCCGATTCACCAAAAACTTTTCTCGTCATGTGAACTAGACCTTGAAGCCGATGGCAGAGACAGGTTTGTCAATGATCTATTGGACGAAACATTTGAAAATGGAGAAATGCCTCCGGCTCTTTTAGAAAAAATGTGGGCATATGGAAGATACCTTCTTGTCACCGGTTCAAAAAAAGCGTCCAGACCGCTTGCTCCTTATGGCTTATGGTGCGGAGACTACAAAGCAGAAGATTCCCAAATCAATTCGTCAGGCGGAATGCAAACAATTTATTCTCATGCCCTAAGCGGAAACATGGCTGAATATTTAGAGAGCGTTTTCACATATTATGAAAGCGTGATTGATGACTTAAGAAAAAACGCATCAAGAATCTATGGAGCAAGAGGCATTTTCATTCCCTCAATAATGGCACACGGTGCAGGTGTTGTCGGAAATATTTCTCCGAATGTCTTGCATTTCACCGGTGTTGCAGGCTGGGTTTGTCAGTTGTTCTATGATTACTATCTCCACACTGACGACAAAAACTTCCTAAAAAACAGGGCACTTCCTTTTATGAAAGAAGCCGCACTGTTCTATGAAAACTTTTTTAAAGTTCAAGGTGATAATTTCTATGAATCATCACCCTCATATTCTCCTCACACAACTCCGGGGAATATATCTCAGCAAAACCCCGACCCATTGCATATCGCAAAAAATTCTTCACTTGATTTTTCAATTGCAAAAGAATTGCTTGCTAATCTTATTGAGGGAAGCGAAATAGCAGGAGCAAACAAAAGTGAAATTCCAAAATGGAAAGACATGTTGACAAGAATGCCGTCTTACGCAATCGCCCCTGATAACACTGTCAAAGAATATCTCGACTCAAGGCTGACTGACAACCCTGACGCTCCGTCAACTGCAATGTTCTATCCTGTTTTCCCGGGAACTGAAGTTAATTTTTCAACCCCCGAACTAAAAAAATCATTCGAACAAACAGCAAAGAAAAAATATTTATCGTCATCTCGTGAACAAACTGCAGCCTCACTTTCAAGATACGCAAACATTTTTGCCCGACTTGGAGATGGGGCATTGGCATTTGAAGCCCTAAACGCACTTGTTCGCGGAATGAGCATGGGGAATTTGATTTTCTCAATGACCGATTATCGTGGAATGGGAATGGGTAAAAGCGACATTTGGTCACAATACACAATTGAGCCAAACATGGGGGTGACAAGTTGCGTTCAAGAAATGCTGGTTCAATCTTCTTCAAAAATGCTGATGCTTCTTCCCGCTCTTCCGGACGCAATGAGCAAAGGAACAATTGAAGGTCTTTTGACAAGAGTTGGCGTTGAAGTTGTTTCTCTGTCATGGGACAAAAGAAAAGGAAATATTTCTCTTAAACTAAAAGCAAAAAAAGCATCAAAAATCGACCTAGTCCTTCCCTCAACTTCAAAGCGCTGGAAAAACATAGGACAAGAACAATTCAACCCGGAAACAGGTATTGTTCAAGGACTGAACCTGCCTGCAGGAAAAGTTCTTTCATTCAGCATTTCGTTTTAAAAATTGATTTAATATTGTATTGGCGATTAATAATCGCCTGCATGAGCGTTTTTAATGTCTGAAAGAGTGCGGTCAGTAACTACTCCTATAATTCTAATTCATATATTGAGGCTATCTCTAAAGAGAAGTCTACTCAAAGGAAAACATGCTAAAAAACCCCTCTCAAAACAATGCTCCGACTTTATCAAAAGCGGAGACTATAACTACTGCGGCAATGATTCTTGCATTAACCGCAATAATGGCACTGCCTGCTTTTGTCTTTTTTTTCCTGGTGCCGCTTTTATTTGCAGCAACAACCCAAAGACTTCGCATGGTAATTTTTGCAAGCGTATGTTTTGGTGTTATTAGTATTTTATATTCTTTAATTAATTTCGGGACTCTTGCAATCGGAATAATTTTTATCCATTCCCCATGGATAGCAATCATACCCAGAATCGGAGCGGGACTTGTTGCCTATTTTGTTTTCAAACTTTTCCGCAAACTAATAAAAGATACTAACTATGTCAAAAAAGTATTGCCTTTCGCAATATCAGGCGGCATGGGGGCTCTTGCAAATTCTGTCTTTGTTCTCGGATGGATTGCAGTTGAGTATGTGTGGCTTGGAAGAAGTATTTCGATGCTTGACGGAGTTTTGGAGGGTATCACTTACTATTTTGGTTGGGAGCGTGCTTTTAATTTGGTTGACCTTATCATGATTTTCATCATGCCCTTCAATGTTCCGATAGAATTTGCAATAGGAGTAGGGCTTGTTCCGCCAATATCAATCGCCTATTTAACGGCAAGAAAAAAGTGGGCAAAGGACACAGGACTGCCGATTATAGAAACTGACGAGGAAAGGAAAGAAGAGATAGAAATGGAAAGTGAAAGGTGAAAAAAATTGCTAGAATTAATTTAAAATAACCAGGACGCACTTTTCACATTCCACTTTTCACTTAATGAAATGAATGCCATTAACCCCCATTCAGGCGAAGTTTTTTCACCATTTGCCCCAAAAATAGAGCAAATTCATCTTATCGACATAGCGCACTCGCTGTCGTTTATGTGTCGTGCTAATGGTCATTTTGATAGTTTTTTGTCAATTGCTCAACATTCCATAAACTGTGCAATTGAAGCAAGGGAAAGGGGGCACTCAAAAAAAATTCAACTAGGTTGTCTTTTTCATGACGGCAGTGAAGCCTACATATCAGACATAGCCGCTCCTGTTAAACAATATTTGCATGACTATCTCAAATTGGAAAATCATTTGCAATCACTCATTTATCAAAAATTTCTCGGCGAACAACTAACCGAAGAAGAACAAAAAATAGTTAATGACATAGATTTCAACATGTTAATCCTTGAATTCAACAATCTGACAAACAAAGAAGTTTTCAAACAAGAACCAAATATTATATCCCATTCAAATTTGAAAACTTCAAAAAAACAAAGGAAGACTTTATTAAAATATATAATGAGTTGATGATTAGTAGTCAGTGATTGGATAAGGATAAAATTTTTTTCAAAAAAATTTGAACCACCAACCACCAACCACCAACCACCAACCACCAACCACCAACCACCAACCACCAA
>WRAY01000006.1 GCA_009779975.1 Bacillota bacterium
AATCCGTATCTTGACGGTGTTATTGTTCGTGTCTATGAAGAGACCGCAAGCGGAGATGTTCTAATTCTTGAGCATTCGTTTGATATAACCAATAATCCTCTTACTAATCCTAACTCATTAAATTTAAACAACTTTTTAAGACCAAACTCCCATTATCGAGTATATGTCAAATTAGTTGGAAATCCAATAATTTTCACCGGCTATAACTGGTCGGAACCGCATAGATTTACGACCGGACTGCCAACAGCAACAAGAGGAATTCCGAATATCTCTATGCCCGGTGCAGATGTTTTTAATGTTCAAGCAATTATTCTCAACCAAGCGGCAGTTGTGACAAATCAACTTGCGCTTTATGTTGATGGGGTAAGGACGAATGTTGCGGTTGCTACTGTTAACTTAGGCGGAGGTCAAGCAAGGACGCAGCAAACAATCGGACAACTTTTGGAACTTGCCGGCTTTAGCACTGACACAGGCAATCGTTTTGTTATTCAATTCCGTGCCCTTGGAAACATGTCAATAAACGACTCTGAATTGTCAACTGCGTTATTTAACTCAACAACAGGCTGGACTCCTTTTGTTCAAGGTGATATGCCGTCTGACGGAGTTTTCCAATCTGTTGACTCGTCTCTTACTATAACAATCTCAGGCAACACTCTAACAGTCAATTTCCCGGGCTTTATGTTAACGACTACGACTTTCAGCATCAACAGCGGCGGAGCACTTCTTTTAAGGCATGAGGGAATGTTTTTAACTGCATTCGGACTAGTTAATATTGTTTATCATGACGGCGGTTTTGACACTTTCTTTAGCGGTGCATTTTCAGAAGTGAGAAGGTTTGAAAGAGTTTAATAGATGATGAAAAAACGCTTGACACTAATTTTATCATGTTATACAATATAATTATATTAGTCCCCTTTGACTTTAAAACGAAGAGAAAGAGTCAATTTGGCTCAGACAAAAAGGAGAACAAAATCAGATGAAGAAAAGAAATGTTATCATTATTGGAGCGGCAGGCAGAGATTTTCACAATTTCAACACCTTTTTCCGTGACAATGACGCCTACAATGTTGTAGCGTTCACAGCAGCACAAATTCCAGATATAGCAGGCAGAAAGTATCCTGCATCACTTGCGGGAAAACTTTATCCAAAAGGAATTCCCATTTTGGAGCAATCAGAGTTACCTAAACTAATCAAAGAATTAAATGTTGATGAATGTGTGTTTTCTTATAGTGATATTTCATATAACGAAGTAATGGGCATTAGTGCAATCGCCAATGCGGCCGGGGCGGATTTCAATTTCATGGGTCATAAATACACGGCATTAAAATCAACGAAGCCGGTTATTGCAATCGGTGCTGTTAGAACCGGTTGCGGAAAAAGTCAAACAACAAGAAGAGTTGTTGAGGCTCTTGCCGCTCATGGCTTAAAAGCAGTTGCAATCAGACACCCTATGCCGTATGGTGATTTGGAAGCACAAAAAGTTCAAAGATTTGCTGAAATCGGCGATTTGAAAAAACATAAATGCACCATTGAAGAAATGGAAGAATATGAGCCGCACATTGTTGCTGGTAATGTAATTTATTCCGGTGTTGACTATGAGGCGATTTTGAGAGAGGCAGAAAAAGACCCTAACGGTTGTGATGTTATTCTTTGGGACGGCGGAAACAACGACTTTTCTTTCATTCAGCCTGACCTTATGGTGACAGTGGTTGACCCTCATAGACCGGGTCATGAACTTTCTTACTATCCGGGGGAAGTTACTCTTCGCTTAGCCGATGTTGTTGTTATTAACAAAATGGATAGTGCTGACTTTGCCGGAATTCAAGAAGTTCGAAAAAATATTAACAAAGTCAACCCTAAAGCAATTGTTATTGATGCTGCATCGCCGCTTAGCGTGACAAATCCGGAAAACATTAAAGGCAAAAGAGTTTTGGTTGTTGAAGACGGTCCTACTATGACTCACGGAAATATGAAAATAGGAGCAGGTGTTGTTGCGGCTCACAGATTTGGTGCGGCGGAATTCGTTGACCCAAGACCATATGCCGTAGGAAAGTTAAAAGAAACTTTTGCAACATATCCTGCTATCGGCAATCTTCTTCCTGCAATGGGTTATGGCGAACAACAAATCAAAGACTTGCAGGCAACTATAGACAAAACACCTTGCGACACAGTAGTGATTGCAACTCCGATTGATTTGCAGCGTATTGTCAAAATCACAAAACCTGTTTCAAAAGTTGGTTACTCGCTCCAAGAAATCGGCGAGCCGAACTTTGACGGAGTTATCGCAGATTTTGTTAAAAAAATTAAAAAATAAAGAGTTTTGAATAAAAACAAAAAAAGGACATTTAGCGATGTCCTTTTTTTCTGGCGAACACTGGTGTTTGTCCTTACAAGTTTTTCTGATTGCGGGATTTTTAACTGCAGCACTCGCAGCATCCGCAACTGCATGAACAGGGGTCTTTGCCGACAAAATAACAAATATCGGTAGTTGAGAAAATTTGTCCGATTTTTGCCAATGTGAAAATATCGGGAAGGCTTTCTCCTCTCTCCCATTTGCCGACAGCCTGAGGGCTGACAGAAATTTGCTTTGCGAATTGTGCTTGGGAGAGTTTTAATTTTTCTCGTCCCTCTTTTATTCTTATTCCCACGATATTGTTGTTCATATTAATTATTTTCTTGTTAAAAAACATTTGCATCCGCAATTGTTTTCCTCTGTGCATACGCATGGGCAGCACGAACATTCTTCGCCTGTAAAGACTTTGTTGAAACAGTCGCACCCGCAATTACTATCAGGTGTGCATTGACACGGACAACATGGACATTCTTTCATTATTTTGACCTCCTTTGCATCGCTGATGCTATTTGAATGTAAAATTATTTTTGTTTAAACAAACTACATATTTAATATATCATATATATATTGATAAGTCAATATATTATTAACACTTTTATTGCTACTTTTAGTTGTCTTAAGACATAGTCTTTACACATTTTTTTAATCAAACTCTAATCTAAAAAAATTCGAAAAGAGTTGACGAAATTTAAATAAAAATGATATAATGAAACAAAATGCATTATTGATGCAAAGGAGAGATTTTTTTTATGATAGTAATATTAGCAATCGGACTTGTTTTATCGCTTGGCGGAGGAGCATTGCTTTCGTGGCAACTTGGGGATAGTCTTCCTTTTGTTAGCGGACTTTATGGAACTGAGGGTTTTGTTTTAACTATGGGGCTATATGCGCTTGCAATAATGACACCGTTTATGATTATAGCCCTAATTTTGGCGATTGTCTCAAAAACGAAGAAAAAACCTGAGCCTGTCATTAGCGGAAATGATGACGGAGCAGTTGAGAGGATTGAAAATCTTTTGCACAAAGGCATTGACGACATTAGAAGAAGTGTTGAGGGAAAGTCAAATGCTGTTTTGGAAAGAGAAATTGATTTGATGAAGCAACTGTTAGAAGCAACACTGAATGAAGCAATGGAAAAAAATGAAACAGTTCCGCTGCTTAAAAAAATGAATGCTGAAAATGAAGCAACAAAAATAAACCTTGCAGTTCTCTTGAAAGAGAAAAATGCAAAACTAACGGCACTTCTAATCTTGAATGAAAAGTTAGAAAAGAAAAACTACGCTCTAAGAAAAGTTATCGACGACGCCCTCGACCCGTATTGCATTGAACAAACTGACATTAAAGTTGATAAAACACTAGAGCATCGCTCCGACTATCAAGGCGAAAAAAACGATTTTGACAATAATTAATAACTTTTATAAAGGACAGCATTTAAATGTTGTCCTTTTTGTTTTAACCGATTGACATCTCTTTTTAGTCAAAATCGTAAATACCTATTCAACGATTAACAGATTAGAATAACTTTTTTTTGACACAAAAAAGTTGACAGGTTTAAGAAATAAATGTATAATGTTTTAAATGAAGAAATTAAAAAATATTATTTTGACATTATTTGTGGTAATTTTGGCAAGTTTTTCTTTTTCTGCTTGTGATTTTTTTGTTTTGCAAAACGGGAGAAGTGGTGTGGTTTATGCTGTTTATCAAATGAATGTAAGTGAGGATTATAATGTTCTTTTGCAAAGAAAAGAAGCGACAAAAGATAGAATGAAAAATTATCTAATATCTTTAGGTTTTACTCAAAATACTATTGCAATAGAAGGTGAAGATAGGCTTCGTGTTGAAGTTGCAACAGACGGAGACCAGTATGCAGTTAAAAGACTTTTAAAAGATATGGGTGAGCCGTCGGATTTTTCTATTCGATTGGACAGCATTTATGGAGAAGATATTGGCATAACCGGACGGAACATCACGGCTTTGAGAGGGTATTTTGATTCAGTTTTTGAGACATATTTTGTCCGTATTTTTTTGGATTCTGTTGGGACAACCAGATTTGCAAATGCAACTTTACCTAAAAATTTTGAAAGACTAATTTCGTTTGTTAGTATCACAGGCGGCATTGAACAAGAAATTTCTCGTCCAAGAATTCAAACTCACATTACAAACGGAAGAATAATAATTTCCGGATTTGAAAGTGAAATTGAAATGAACCGTTTCATTAACCAAATCATCTCAGGTCAATTTGAAACTCGTTTGACACTTATAGAAACAGGGGCAAGAGGAGGAAGAGAAAGATGAAAAAAACTGATGACAATGAGATAAGAGTTGCAAAAATAGCAATAAGTTACTTTTGTTTATTTTTACCGTTTGCGGTGTTTCTTGCATTGATTTTTGTTCGTCTTTTTTCAGGATTAGTTCAAGAACCTCTTAACACATTGAATGTTTTTACCACCTTGGTTGCGATATTATGCGGAGTATTGACATTTTTGGTGATATCTTCACCAAAGTATGAAAAGAGAGTGATTATTCTAAAATTTACAACACTTATTGTTTTGTCTGTATTATATGCTGTTTATGTGGCGCTGCTCTTGACAGGATATGTTGGGTGGGCAGCGTTTCTTTCAACCGGTGTGTTTATAAGTGCCGCTAATCATGGGGTTGCCGGCACTTTGATTATAGTTTTGTTTTTTGTTGTTCTTATTGGTGTTGTTGGATATTTGACAAGAAAAAAAGAAGAATAAATAGTTTTTTCAATTGATTTAATTTTTTGAATTGTATATACTTAAAAGTGTTGAAAAATTCGTGTGATATAAAATATATGAAAAGGGCATTGCGGTTGAGTAAGAAAGGAATGGGATTTGTTAATCCTAATCCTTTGGTCGGCTGTGTCATTGTGAAAGACGGACAAATAATAGGAGAGGGTTATCACAAAAAATACGGGGGGCATCATGCGGAAATTGAAGCATTGAATTGTTGCGGAGAAAGCGCTGAAAACTCAACTGTTTATGTCACGCTGGAGCCGTGCTGTCATTATGGAAAAACTCCGCCATGCATTGATGCATTGATTGGGGCGAGAGTCAAAAGGGTAGTTGTTGCAATGTTTGATCCTAATGAAAAGGTCATTGGAAAGGGGATAGAAGTCCTAAAAAACGCAAACATTGAAACAGAAATAGGAATTTTAGAAAGCGAAGCAAGAAAAATCAACGAAAAATACATCAAATATATCACAACTAAAAAGCCGTTTGTGTTGTTAAAATCCGCCATGACCCTTGACGGAAAAACAGCGGCAAGGACAGGCGACAGTAAATGGATTTCAAGTGAAAAATCAAGAAAACTTGTTCAGAAATTAAGACATGAGTATAGTGCAATAATGGTTGGTATTGGAACAGTTCTTGCAGATGACCCATTGTTAAATGCAAGAATTAAAGGCGGACAAGACCCGATTAAAATCATTGTTGATGACAAACTTGAAATACCGCTCAATTCTAAACTTTTTAAAACAAAATCAAAAACAATAATTATCACGAGATATGATTGCAATGAATTAAAAGCAAAAGAACTGGAATATATAGGTGTGGAAGTTTTGAAGTTTGATGTTATTGACGGATATATTTCGTTCAAAGATATAATGACAAAACTAGGTGAAAATAACATTGACAGCGTGTTGATTGAGGGCGGAGGAAACCTAAACGCAAGAGCGTTAACGGACGGAGTAGTTGACAAGTTGATAACTTTCATTGCTCCAAAATTAGTCGGAGGGCATAGTGCAAAAACATTTTTTGAAGGGGTTGGCTTTGAAAAAATTAGTGAAAGCATTAAACTATGTCACACACACTTTGAGAAAATTGGCGATGATATTATGATTGAATCGTATCCAAAATGTAGGGGTGAGCATCGCGAACCCGAATAAAATCAACCGTCTAAGGAGAAAAAATGTTCACAGGAATAATTGAAGAGGTTGGAATTGTCAATAGATTAACAAAAAATTCAAAAGAAGCAACGCTTGTTTTGGAAGTCTTTTTAGTTCATGTCGACACAAAAATAGGTGATAGTATTGCAGTCAACGGTGTTTGTTTGACGGTGACAAAAATTGAAAATAACCTTTTGACATTCTTTGTGATGAATGAAACGATTGAGAAAACTTCTTTAAAATATTTGAAAACCTCTTTAAAAGTCAATTTAGAAAGAGCGCTGCTTCCAACGACTCGTCTCGGCGGACATATCGTTTCAGGACATGTTGACGGAATTGGAACAATATCAAATATTGAAAAAGCAGGGGATTCAAAAATTTATTCAATCCGAGTTGAACCTTTGATGCTTCGTTATATTATTAAAAAAGGTTCTGTCGCAATAGACGGAATTAGTTTGACAGTCACAGAAATTTATGATACAATGTTTAAGGTCGGTATAATTCCACACACGCAAACCGCAACAAATTTGTTTGATAAAAGAGTAGGTGACACGGTAAACATTGAGTGCGACATGATAGGAAAGTATGTTGAGAAGTTTATGAATAAGGATATTAATAAAAGCGAAAGGCTATCAAAATTACTAATTGAAGTGGGGTTTTAAAATTATTAATTGAAGTGGGAGGGATAATAAATCGTAGGAACGATAAAACACGCCATATCAAAACATAAACATTGACGCTATGCTAGATTCTTCACTTCGTTCAGAATGACAAGAATCAATAAAACAATGTCATTCTGAACGAAGTGAAGAATCTAGCCATAAGCGTAAATTATGTTGCTACACAACAAATCCAGTCTGCTATCACAATTATTTTACCGACCCACAACCATCCAAAAAACTATGTTTACATCAATAAAAGACGCAATTGAAGAAATAAAAAAAGGCAACATGTTGATTGTTGTTGACGACGAGGATCGTGAGAATGAGGGCGACCTTGTTTTGGCGAGCGAATTTGCCACACCTCAAAAAATCAACTTTATGGCAACTTATGCAAGGGGCTTGATTTGCATGCCGATTAATGAGGAAAGACTGAATGAGTTGGATATTCCTCAAATGATAAAAAACAACACAGACACTCATGAAACCGCTTTTTCAGTTTCAATTGACCACATTTCAACATCAACAGGAATAAGTGCAAAGGAGCGAAGTGACACAATAAGAGAAGTTATCAATCCATCATCAAAACCAAACGATTTTCGCCGCCCCGGGCATATCTTTCCCCTAAAAGCAAAAGCAGGCGGAGTTTTGGAGCGTCCCGGTCACACCGAGTCGGCAGTTGATTTGGCTCGCCTTGCAGGCTGCTATCCATCGGGAGTAATTTGTGAAATAATGAACGAAGACGGAACAATGGCAAGGCTAGCCGACTTAAAAAAATATGCAAAAAAACATTCCTTAAAAATTATCACAATAAAAGACCTCATTGAATATCGACAAGAGCATGACCCATTAATTCGCATTGCCTCATATTCAAGTTTGCCAACAAAGTTTGGAACATTCAGTGTTGTTGGCTTTGACAACAGCAGAACAGGTGAGCATCACATAGCATTAGTCAAAGGCGAAATAAGAGGCGAGAAAGACATTTTAGTTCGAGTCCATTCCGAATGTCTAACAGGCGATGCTTTAGGGTCACTTCGATGTGATTGCCAAGATCAATTGCAAAATGCACTAAAAATGATTGAAAAAGAAGGCAAAGGTGCGCTAATCTATCTTCGTCAAGAGGGCAGAGGCATAGGACTAATCAACAAACTAAAAGCCTACGAACTGCAAGACAAAGGCAAAGACACAGTAGACGCTAACCTAGAACTAGGCTTCAAAGATGACGAAAGAAGTTACGGAGTAGGCGCTCAAATCCTAAGGCAACTAGGCTTAACAAGCATCCGACTTCTTACCAACAACCCAAAAAAAATCGAAGGTCTTTCGGAATACAACATAAAAATAACAAAGAGAATTCCAATTCAAATGACTTCAAAAAAAGAAAACGAAAAATACCTAAATACTAAAAAAGAAAAAATGGGACATTTGTTGGAAGAAAAATAAAAGGAGTGATAAAATGTTAGATTTGATATTTGCAATAGTTTTTCTTGCTATTTTATTTGCTATGTTTATTTATGTTTTGTGTGTGCAAGTTATAAGAGTAAAGAAAAAACCTAATATAAATGTGATTGAAGTAACTTCTAATTCGTTTTTTATCGTTTATGTATGTATTTTGCTTGCTGCATTACAGGTTATCATTTCTCTTTTAGTTTTCTCAAATGCTGAGCCGTATTTATATCCAATTATTGCTATTTTTATAGTTCTTACTATCTGTGTTACCCGCTTAGTGATTAGGAAAAGAGTTGTTGTGAATGTTGAAACCCAAAAGGCTATTATTTTTGGATTTTTCATAAAAGAAACAGAGGTCAATATTCAAGATATAATAAAAGTGAAATTTGAAGAAAAGGGATTTAGGAGATATTATCTAAATTTTTATACTGAGGAAAGTAGTAGAGAAAAATTCACAATTGACTTCGATATTTACAGAGATAAGGGTTATAGAATTCCAGTGAGTTTTTTAATTTATGTAGTTAAACATTCTAAATGTAAAGTATTTCAAGAAGATGGAAAAGAGATGAGATTAGGAAAAAATCCCGAGAAAAAACTTAGAGATGAATTTGTAAAATTTAGTTATATGAAATTTCGCAAAGAGATGAGAGAAATAAAGAGAGTAGGAATTTCACATCAAAAAAAATCAAAAGACTCAAATTACAAAGAGATAAATGATAGAAGCAAATTTAGTGTAAGTAGTTTTGTAACAGGAGAACTAGAGTCTGAATTGTTGGAAAAATTTGAGTGTTATTTGGAAAACATAACAGAAAATAGAAAAATCAGTGATTATTTGACTTTTGATGAATTTTTTGTGATTTTTGAAAATATGGCATGCTATCCGTTTGTTTTTATTCATGAAGGTATTTGTTTTGTTATTTCTAATGGTGAGAATATGGGGTGTGATATATCTTTTACAAGTGAAAGCGATGATAAATTTGACGAGAAAGCCTTTAACGAAAGCACAAAAACATACGAAACACCGCAAGAACTGTTTGAAAACGCACGGATTAACGAAAAATCATTAAAAGAAATTTGGAACGAGTTAACAGCAGGATAAAAATATGTGCGGGCGGGTTAATACCTGCTACTATAATTAATGTTTTGAAACTCATAGGAACAAAAAACAACTGGGACGGGTATTAACCGCCCGCATAACACAATAAAAATGTAGGGGCGAACAGTGTTCGCCCGAACAAAATACAAGGAGAGATAAATGAAAAAAATTGAAGGAAATTTAGTTGGAAAGGGAACGAAATACTGTCTTATTGTTGGGCGGTTTAATGAACTTATTACTTCCAAACTATTGAGCGGTGCTATTGACACGCTTGTTCGTCATGAAGTAGCGGAAAAGGACATTGATGTTGTTTGGGTTCCCGGTGCGTTTGAAATTCCGCTAGTCGCTAAAAAAGCGGCTAAAAGCGGAAAGTATGATGCTATTGTTTGTTTAGGGGCAGTCATTAGAGGTTCAACTTCTCATTATGATTTGGTTGCGTCGGAAGTTGTAAAAGGTATAGCATGTGTTTCATTGGACACAGAAGTGCCTGTTATTTTCGGCATTTTAACATGCGAAAACATTGAACAAGCAATTGAAAGGGCTGGAACGAAATCTGGCAACAAGGGAAGTGAAGCGGCACTCTCTGCAATTGAAATGGTCAATTTGATGAAAAGTTTGAAGTAGGGTCAAAAAAATAAAATGTAGGGGCGGCATTCTGCCGCCTGCACATCATTAAATTATGTAGTGCGGGCGGTCAATGCCCGCCCCTACGAATTTTTTTATTCTTATCCGTAGGGGTGAGCAACGCGAACCCGAACACTCAACCATTTTATAAACCAATGAAAATCACATCAAAAAACGAAAGAGAAACTGTTAGGTTTGCGTTTGAGTTTGCAAAAGGACTCAAAGGCGGTGATGTTGTTTGTCTTGATGGTGACTTAGGAGCAGGGAAAACTACTTTCACAAAGGGACTTGCAAAAGGATTGGGAATTGATTGTGAAATAACAAGTCCTACTTTTTCGATATTAAACGCTTATGACGGAAATCGTTTCAAACTCTATCATATTGATGCCTATCGCTTAAAAAATGCGGAAGAGGCAGTTGCAACAGGCTTGTGTGATTATATTTTTTCAAACGATGCGATTGTTGTTATTGAGTGGTTTGAAAATATATCACAAATTTTACCCAAAGAGTTGAAGAAAGTGAGTTTAAGGTATGTCAGAGATAATGTTAGAGAGATTATTGTTATGTGATAAATATGATACAATTGTGGAACAACTTGGCAGAGAGCATCCTTCACTTCGTTCAGAATGACATTGGAAAGTTAAAAGAGTTTTTTTTTGCAGATTATCGTTCACATTTGTTAAATTTTAAAAAATAAAATGAAATGTCTAGCAATAAATACCGCATCAAGCGTTTTGCAAGTTGTGGTTATTAATGAGGACAAATTCTCAATAAGAACTTGCGTGACACAAAAAAATTTCACCGCTATTCTTTTGCCATATATTGATGAATGTCTAAATGAGGCAAATCTAACGCTCAAAGAGTTAGATTTTTTTGTCTGCTCTATAGGTCCCGGCTCATTCACCGGCATCAGGGTTGGACTTGCGACAATTCGAGGGTTTTGCCAAGCACTCGAAAAAGAAGTTTTACCAGTCACCGATTTGGAACTATTGTCATATCATGCTAAAAGTGAAAGTCTAAAAAAAATTTGCATAACGGATGCGGCAAACGGCTTTTTCTACATAGGTCAATTTTTGAATGGGCAAATCGGCGAAATCAAGTGTATTCGAGAGGATGAACTTGAAGAATATTTGCTAAATGTTAAAGGCGAATTTTCAATATGCACACACAAGAATATTGAAAACAAAGTTAGAAGTGTTGTCTCCAACCTTCAAAAAAACGCCCAAATTTTCGTTTTAAACGATGAATGCAGCAGTCTAATTCATGTTGCAAGGGATAAAAATGCTCTCTTAAGACTTGTTCATTACACACAAATTGAACCGTTATACATCAGACTTCCGCAAGCGGAGAGAGATTTATTGGGGGGCAAAACGAATTGAAAACTAACAAGAAAAAAGTGCGATATGCAACATTTGATGACCTAAAGACAATTCATGACATTGAAAAAAAATCAATCCAAAGCGCATGGAGTTTTGAACTAATTAAAGAAGCGTTTTCAATTTCGGATTATCACTTTTTTGTTTATGAAGATGAAAGTATTCTTGGATATATTTCAATGAAAATTATTTTGGACGAATGTGAAATAATGAATATAGCAGTGGATAGTGAAGAAAGAAGAAAGGGAATAGGAAGAGGACTCTTAGGCGAACTAATATTGTTTTGCAAAGAAAATGAAATAAAAAGAATACTGCTTGAAGTCAGAGAGAGTAATGAAAACGCAATAAATTTCTATCAAAAGAATAAGTTTTTTGAGATTTCCAAAAGAGAAAAATATTATAGCGACGGTGAAACTGCTGTTATAATGGCGAGAATACTTTTTTAAATTTTGGATTTTGATGGAACTAAATGTTAATAACCTTAATATATATTATGAGAGATTTGACGGAGAGACTGGCGTGCCAATTTTGCTGCTTCATGGGTGGGGAGCATCTTCATCCGCTATGGGCGGAATTTTTAGGTTTTTAAAAAACGAAAACAAAAGCGTCATTAGTGTTGATTTTCCGCATTTCGGCTTGTCGGAAACACCGCCTGAAAACTTCACAATCTATGATTATGCCGAGACGATAAAAGAGTTTTTAGAAAAGTTGCAGATTGAAAAAGTTAATATCATTGCTCATAGTTTCGGTGCAAGAGTTGCAATAATTCTCGCTTCATGTTATCCGCATTTGGTTGATAAACTTGTTTTGACAGGGGCTGCAGGGTGTAAGCCAAAATTTTCATTAAAGAAAAAATGCAAAATTTTTGCTTATAAATTAAAAAAAAGAATTGGGATTAGACAAAAAAATGCCGGCTCAACTGACTACAGAAATTTGCCTTCTCACATGAAAAAAATTTTTGTTAATGTCGTTAACACTCATCTTGAACATCATTTGAAAAACATTGTCGCACCAACTCTTATCATTTTTGGAAAAAATGACAAAGACACTCCGCTATATATGGCGAGGCGATTAGAGAAAAAAATAAAGAATTCTGCTCTAATTGTTTTAGAAAATGCCGGACATTATGCGTTTATTGATAGAGAAAATTATTTCAACTCAATAATTAATGCGTTTTTTTAGTGGACTAATTTGTTTTTATGTGCTAAAATAAATCGTAGGGAAAAAAACATTTTCTCTCTTGCAAAAAGGACTTAAAAAATATTATGGATATGCATTTAGGTTTTATTATTCCGTTCATTATTATTATGTCACTGCTACTAACATTTTGCAGTGTCAAAATTTTTCAAATTTATCAGTTGAATTCCTATCAACATAGAGGTGTTTGGCATTGGTTTAAAGACACTAAATTTGATTTTCAAATCCGTTATTTTGCCTTAGCGTTTTTGTCGCTGATATGCTGTATTGTTTTCTTTTTTGCTTTTCCTTATGCGAATATTGGCGGTTGGCATTATGTCGGGAGTTTGTTTTTTGCAGGTTTTTGTGTTATATTTGCAGTCGTTCAACTTCGTCAAAAACAAAAAAAGCCGCTCAAATTGACCCCAAGAATATGGAGAACGCTGATAGTTTGCACTCTTTTAAATGCCGGAACTGTTTTTGGTTTTTTGGTAATCGGTGACGCAGTAAATCAAGGTTATTATCTTGCTTCGCTCAGCGCTCTTTTTATTCCGATAAATGTTGCTTTATCGTTTCTTATTCTCTATCCGATTGAAAAACAAAACCATAGGCGATATATAATGAGTGCGAAACAAAAGTTGAATGCAAACCCAAACCTTATTAAAATAGGAATAACAGGAAGTTACGGAAAAACGAGTGCAAAAGATATATTGACGATATTTCTTTCAAAAAAATTCAAAACCTTAAAAACTCCTGCAAGTTTTAACACTCCATTAGGCATTTCAAAAACAATCAATGACAACCTAACTCCTGATATTGAAGTGTTGGTTGCAGAAATGGGAGCGAGATTTCATGGCGATATTGCGGCGTTATGCAAGATAGTTGAGCCAAAATATGCAATCCTCACCGCAATCGCAAATCAACATCTCGACACTATGAAAACGCTTGACGGAATCTTTAAGACAAAATATGAACTAATAGCCTCATTGCCCGATAACGGCTTTGCAGTCTTTTTAGAAGGAAGTGACAGGCTGCAGCAAGCATATGAAAAGTGTCATACTCAAAAGGTTTTAGTTCCAAGTGAGAGTGCAAGAACAGAAAATGCAAAAGTAACGAGTGACGGAACAACATTTGATATGGTGATAGACGGTGAAAGTGTCAGAATCACAACAAAATTATTAGGATTTCATATTCCGAACATGCTCTTAATGTGTGCCGCACTCGCAAAAAAATTGGGAGTAACGCTCAATGACATAAAAGAAGCATGTGAAATGTTAGCGCCGACTCCGCATCGCCTTGAACTAATCAAAGCACCTCATATGACTATTATCGACAATGCCTACAACTCAAATCCGGAGGGAGCAAAAAGGGCATTGGAAGTTTTGGCATCATTTGAAGGACAAAAAATAATATTAACCCCCGGCTTTGTTGAACTAGGTCAAGACATGGAAACGGCTCATTTTGAATTAGGAAAAGACATCTCAAAGCACGCAGATTTTGCGCTTTTAGTCGGCTCAAGCGGTGAAATTATAAAAAAAGGAATTTTGTTTGCAATCGAAGATGGAAGCGAATTTAAAGTTGAAAATATTCATCTTGTTTCATCACTGGACGAAGGAATGTTAATATTAAAACAAATTGAAGGCGAAAAAATAGTCTTATTCGAAAATGATTTGCCCGATAATTATAGGTGATAATAATTACAAAAAAGGTCTATTTGCAAATTTACAAATAGACCTTTTTTAGTTAATTTAATTTTTAGAGTTGCAGTCAAAAGCAATGATACTTAGATTTAATAGTTCGTTTGCTTATTGACAGAAGAGACGAAGTCTCACATTTCGTTCCATTTTTGTTTGAACTTTGATTTTGCCTCAGTTACTTTCTGGCTGGGTGCCGGTTCGGTTGGATACATGTTTCTCTCGTTCATATAACTGAACACATCAAATTGGTCGCAAGCGCACTCTGTCATTTTTTGGTTGACAAGTTTTCTCATGTTAGGACAACTTGACTCAATAAGTGCTTTGCTGTAAGCACCGCAAAGTGCCTTTTGATACTTTAAAGCATCTTTTACCATCGCCTCGTCATTGAGCGATGTCATGTCCTCGCTGAACTCCGGTGAAACTCTTTTTGAAACACCGTGAGACATTGTTTTTTGAGTTCTTGTCGGTGTTGAAGCAATTGTTTTTGATGCTTTTGTGTTTGATTTTATTCTATCAGTTGATTTCATTTTTTTTAAATTTTCTCCTTTTGCCATTATTGGCAGTATTTATTGCAGGGATTCTCGGCGTCTTGCAATTTATTATAATACGATTTGATGAGCGGTCGAGGGCATTTTTCCCTACAAATTTTGCAGTATTCTATTCATGTGAATTTAAGTAATTCAGCAGTGAATCAAATCTTTTTTTGTGGTTGTTTGCCCATGTTCCGAATTTTTTCTTCAGAGTCGGGTCTTGTGCTTGCGTTGAAAAGAACAGGCATTTTTGATATGCTAGGTGTTCTGTATCGAGAAGTTCCGATATTTCCTGCAAGTTTTTTGATGTGATTTTTGGCATTAATGTATTTCCTCCTTGATGTCTTTTGTTGACATCACTTATATTATTATCAAACGCTTGCTACTTTAAACCTATTATGCTATAATACTATCATGCCAATTATTACAAGTATCACACAAAACAAGAAAAATAAAGAAAGGTCAAGTATTTTTCTTGACGGCGAATATGCCCTAGCATTTGACAATTTTATAATTTTTAAGCACAGATTAAAAGAAGGTGACGACATTGAAAAGGAAAAACTGGTCGAGATACAACGAGAGGATATGGGTTCAGTTGGGTTCGAAAAAGCAGTTAACTACACTTTGATACGAATGAGAAGCGAAAGAGAGATGAGGCAGTATCTTAAAGATAAAGGCTATTTAAAAGAAATAATCGATGAAATTATTGAAAAGTTACGCTCTTATAACTATATTAACGATGCCTATTTCGCAAAATTGTTTGTCAGTGCAAAAAAATCGAAATGGGGAGAAAACAAAATAAAATATGAACTAAGACTAAAAGGAATCTCAAGTGAGGACATAGAACAAGCCTTTGAGGACTTCGACGGAAACGAAGAAGCCTATGAAATTGGAAAAAAATACCTAAAAGGTGACACAAGAGAACACTATGAAAAACTTAAAAAATATCTATTTTCAAAAGGATTCTCTTTTTCTGATATAAATAAGGCAGTTGAGAGGATAAAAGAAGACAAAGAAGAAGAAACGGAGGAGGAAGACAATGAATAAAGAAGCAAAATTTCAACTCCCTGAGGGAATTAAAATCGGACACGCTCAAAACGATAAGACGGGTGTGACTGTTATTTTAAGTGAGGATGGGGCAGTCGGCGGAGTTAGCGTTAGAGGGTGTGCGCCGGGAACAAGGGAGACGGATTTACTTAAAAACGAAAAGTCAATCGAAAAAATCAATGCGGTTGTTTTGTCCGGCGGTTCAGCATATGGACTAAGTTCATGTGACGGAGTTATGGAGTTTTTGCAAAAAAACAGTCATGGATTTGCTATCAACGGTCTGGTTGTTCCGATTGTTTGCGGGGCTGTTATATTTGATCTTAATCATGGAGAATATAATTTTTCCGATAAAAAAATGGGATTAAATGCTGCAAAAAATGCAAAAGAAAAGAATGTCAAAAGAGGGCAAGTCGGGGCGGGGACATGTGCGACAATAGGTAAAATTACAGGCTTGCAAGGTGCATCAAAAGGCGGAATAGGACTAGGATGTGTTAAGGTTGGAAATGCTTTTGTTAGCGTCATAAGCGTTGTGAACGCTTTTGGAGATGTTGTTTGCCCAAAAACAGGAGTTGTTATTGCTGGAGCAAGACTTCCTGACGGCAGTTTTCTGAACACAAATAACTTTGTCCTAAAAGGAAATATTCCAGCATTAATGCGTGGTGCAAACACAACTCTCTCTTGCATTATGACAAATGTTGCCTTAACAAAACTCCAAGCAAACAAACTGGCAGACATTGCCCATAATGGCTTCGTTAAAACTATTTCACCCGTTCACACCGATTTTGACGGCGACACAATTTTTGTCATGTCACAAGGCGATGAGCAAATAGACTTTTTAACACTCTCATCCATGGCAGTTGAATCAGTTTCTAGGTCGATATTAAATAGTGTTGAATAATGTGTGGGTGGTTGAGGGCGTCTTCTCTTGCAAGATATCGAATTAATTCGTAGGGGCGGTCTCACTTGTCCGCTCGAAAAAAAATTAACAGCAAACATGATAGGAATAGACATAATCGAAATAAAAAGAATTGAGGAAAAATCAAAAAAAGAAACTTTTCTAAATGGAATTTTCACTCAAAATGAAATTGCCTATTATCACGAAAAAGGCAAAAATCCTCAAACACTTGCGGGAATGTTTTGTGCTAAAGAAGCCGTTGCAAAAGCCTTAGGAACCGGCTTTTCACAATTCAAACCAATCCACATCGAAATTCTTCACAACGAATTAGGCGCTCCATATGCTGAGTTGTATGCTGCCGCAAAAAATCTTTTAGGCAACAAAAAACTAAACCTCTCAATATCTCACACCGAAACCATCGCCACAGCAATCGCAATTTTAAGCCAATAATACTTGACAGTTGTCTTCAACACTCTTGTCGGTTGACTGCTTGTCAAATTAGTCCTAACAAAACAGTCGAAGACTGTTAATAAGGGTCTTCGACCCCTTTGTTGTGATAATTCCATGTATCAGTAATCTCAGGCAAAAGCATTGAAAATGCTTGACAAATATATACTATATATGATATAATAAAAAATATACCACATGTTTCCGTAGTTAAATGGATATAACTGGGACCTCCTAAGTCTCCGTTACAGGTTCGATTCCTGTCGGGAACACCATGATTGTTTTATATAGTTAATTTACAATCAAATTGCTATAAAAATATACGATTAAGAGAAACGATGCATAAATTCAGCAACAAGCAAAATTTACAAAAAATGTCAGGGGGGGGGGTATTATTGTGTATTAACTAAGGGTTTTGCACAACAGTTTTTAGTGTGTCAAGTGAATTACAGCGTTTTCTAAGCACAGGATTTTCCTGTGCTTTTTAATATAGATAAAAGAACAATAAAGGAAACGCTGACTAAGTTTGCGTTTCCTGCAATAGACACATAGTGTCAAAGGAGAAAAAAATGAAAAAAACAAAACTGCTAACAATTGTTTTAGCACTTGTAATGGTGGTAACAGCCATATTTGCCATTGTCGCTTGTGACATTAATGGTGGCAATGAACAAACTGACCCAACTGGCTATACCATTCCAACAGGATTAACTGCAACAGTGGGACAAACCCTTGCAGATGTTTCTCTTGCTCAGCATTCGGGGTGGGCATGGGTTGCACCAACGGCAAGCGTAGGAGAAGAGGGAGCACGCACACACAATGCGACATACACCCGAATTGGTTATAATGTGATCACAAGAAGTGTGTCAATTACGGTTAACCCCGCAGGCAATAATGATCCTACGCCTGTTGCTCTTGCAAATGCCGCCATAACAGAGGCAAGAGAAATAATCGAAGATTTTTTGGCGACAACGCCATTGATGTTCCCGCAACATATGGCTGAGACTCAATCTGCCGTTCGGGAAATTATAGATGCTCATGACTTATCTGATGAAATTCCAACACCTCTTCCAAGCGGAGTTGTTATTGTCATTGTAAATGGGGATTTCCAAACAGCAATTGCAGGAACTGCAACAAACCCAACCGGCACTAATGGCTATGCAAAATTTATTATTCAACTAACAAAAGAACACGGAACAATGCAGACGGTCGAATTGGTCTATGAAATAATTGCAACGATATTTGTCAGAACGAGCATGACGGCTGGGACATACAATTTTTATTCAATGGAAGTAGGCGGAGAGGTGTTTGTTTATGGGATTGATGTGATAGTTATCACGACTGGCACACCAACTGCAACACTTACAACTAGCGGACTGGCGAAACTTGACATTGTGCTAGATGGACTGTCGCCTGAAGAACGTGCATACCTTTGGGGTTTCAGAAACCGTCCTGAAGTAAATTCAGATGACCCTAGGGTGCAACTGCAAAGATACATTGAAGTTAACATACAACAAGAGGAAGCATGGGTCGTAAATAATAACGGAACTATCACACACCCGCAAGGAGGCATAATGTCGTATACTCTTGACGGAGAGATTTTGACAATAGTGCTGCCTAGTGCTCCGCCTTTGCCGGATCATATGTGGGGTCAGACTATGCACGCAATCTATTCACACGAAAACGGAACAATAACACAAGAAAACACAGATAATCCTATTGTTCGCACTTTCGTGTATAGACATCAAGCATAAATCAAATAAAACTATACTCAATCAGCATGCAAAAACATATGGAAAGTAAGAATGCAAGATTTACTTTCCATGTGTTTTGTGTGTCTAAGGGGGCATCATTCAAGGGTTTGCTTTTCATCGGCAACACCAAAACTTGTCAAAATATATTCAAAGTATTAATCAATGTCTATATAAAATTGGTTGATTTTTTTAAAAAAGTATAGTATAATGAAACATATGAATTTTAATGAATATCAAGACCCAATAAGGGTTGGTGATTATGAAGTTAGGTTTCTGAAGAATGCAGAAGAACTTTTGGCGTTTCAGAAGTTAAGGTATGAGCATTTGCTTTTGGAGTTTAATCCTGAAAGGCATGATAAAGAACGAATTGACTACAACGACGGCTATGATGAAATAGCCTCACAACTTTGTGTGTTTGACACAAGTGAAAAAAAAGAAAAACTTGTCGGAGGTTATGTTTTGTTCCGTTGTGCTCCGGACAAAATTTGCAAAACACAAAGTGAGTTTGACATATCAAAACTTCTCAAAAAACATCCGAATGAAGTTTTAGATCTCTCTCGTGCTGTTGTTGATCCATTGCATCGCAATCCGATTGTTTTAAAACTTTTGTGGAGAGGAATTGAGGCGTATGTTTATAATCATAATCTAAAATATCTTATCGGAACTGTTTCCTTCAAGGGGATTGATCCCACTCCATATTTGAAAGGATTGTCTTATGTGAAAGAAAATTACCGCATGGACGAGGATATGATGGCAACATCACTTCAAAAACATGATCTAAAATTGCCTCAACTAGACCCAAACGAAATTGAAGTGGTGAAAAAGCAATTGCCGCCTCTTTTGAGGGGTTATCTCATGAACGGCTCAAGAATCGGCGAAGGAATATTTATTGACAAAGATTTTAACAGTGTGGATGTTTTCAACATTCTCAACAAAGATGACTATGGTCTTAGAAGACTAAAATAAAAATGCAGATAATGCAAAAAGCAAAAGAAACAAAAAAGAATATATTGTTTTTGCTAATAGCGGTCTTTTCGCTATGTCTATTTTTCTTGCCGTCCGCTTTTAATGCCTTTGCATTGTTTACTCAAGAAGACGATATTGACGAAATAATATTGGCAACTATGCAGCGTCAAAATGTTCCGGGAGTATCTGTTGCAATTGTTCAAACCGGAGATGATGATGAAGTGTCATTTGATGTCTCATTCCATTCTCAAGGTTATGCGTGTTTGAAAGAAGAAATCCCGGTTAATGAAGAAACTTTTTTCTACATCGCATCACTAACAAAAGCGTTCACTGCACTAGGGGTGCAATTTTTAGAACATAGAGGTCACTTATCTTTGAATGACCCAATAAACAAGCATATTGAGTGGCTTGAGTTTAGTCATCGCAGTGCCGATTTTTCAATGGAAGAGTTGAGCATTTTCACTCTGCTCCACCATACCAGCGGACTGGGAAATTTTTCACATTCGGCAAGAATTCGTCCTGATGATAGTCCTGACGCACTTTATCAAGCAGTAAGGCACATCAACAGAACAAGGCTAAATTCCCGCCCGGGCTCACAATACTCCTATGCTTCAAGCAACTATATTGTTTTGGGTTTTTTAATTGAACAAATCAGCATGACACAATATAACATGTCTTATGAAGAGTTTATGGTAGAAAAAATTCTGCAACCGTTAGGGCTATATAACACAAAAATGTTTCGTGAAGATGCAAAAAGCAGCGGAGTTCTTGCAGTAGGGCATCGCTCAGGCTGGTTTAGAGCAAGACCATATGAGGCAAGCATTGCTCGTTCACACACTTCGACCGGTTTTATGCTCTCAAATACTTCCGATATGACAAGGTGGCTGCAATTTCATCTCAATCCGGAAACAGCGCCATATCCTTTTAATATCCTTATTCCAAATGGTCACATCAAAGATGCAACTGTTCAGCCAAGAGACTTGCCAAGCGGAGTTTATCACTATGCTTTGGGGTGGGATGTTAACTACTACAGCGGAAGACTAAGACACTCCGGATTCATTGCAAATGTTGTTGCTGAGGCATTATTTTATCAAGAAGAGGGAATAGCAATCATTGTTTTCATGAACTCATCCAGTGGACAGCCTTTAAATCTTGTTGAGAATATTTTGGCGATAATAAGAGGAGAAGATACAGGCAATATTTCAATAGGCTCGCCAATGCAAATTATGGACATTGTGTTTTCAACTTTGTCAATATTTTTTATAGTTTTGCTGATAGGGTTAATTGCTTTAATAATATATCGTATTTTTAAAATAAGAAAAGAAAAAATTAAACGAAAAAATCTTTCTCTAAAAAATAAGGTTGTTCTGGGGCTTTTGATTTTAAATATGATTTTATTAATAATCATATTTTCGCTTAATCCGATTATGGCAGGCGTAAGTTGGAGCACTGCTATAGCATGGATGCCAGTGTCTGCTTTCACGCTTTTAGCATTCTCTACGCTCTCAATCATAAGCATCAAACTATTAGTTGTATTCCGCATTATATTTCAGAAAATCCCCCCTCAAACTCTTGCAAACGAATAAAATATATGATAAAATATTAATGCCTAAAATAATCGTCTGCGACGAATTATTGTCTTTCCGTTGTCAAATTGTCAAATGCTTCGTGCTTGCGATATTTCCTAGGGAATAAAAATCATGCTGTTGTGGCTCAGTCGGTAGAAGAATGCCTTGGTAATTATACATTTAACCAGTCCAAAAGTATCAAAATGTATTAAAAATATATCCCAGAGGCACTTTTTCACACCCTCTAAAAAAAAGTGTAAAAAACCATATAAAAACTAAATTATTTTGCTGATGTGGCTTAGGGGTAAAGCACTTCCTTGGTAAGGAAGAGAGCACGGGTTCAAATCCCGTCATCAGCTCCATAAATGTTATTACTTGCCTTTGTTTATATAGTAATAACATTTTTCTATTACTAGGAGATAAAAATGAAATATCACATAAAAACAGACTGCACGGGTGGTAACTATGAATTTATTGAAGAAGTAATCTCTTTAATAGATTTTAGAGATGTTAAGAAAACAGAGCAAAAAACATTTTCTTGGGTTGCTGATATCATGGACTGTATTGACCGAATGGCTATTGGTTTTAATCTGCATATATTCTATGAAGAAGTTTTCCCAAATTTTCCTCGAAAAATGAATAATCTTTTTTTAAATGAATCTATCATTCATTTTTGCAATTTAACAACGAACAAAAAAAACAATCTTTTGAGTATAACAAATATTTTAGATATTACTGAAAAAGAAATAGACAATGATAATTTAGAAAAATTTAAGTTATTCAAGTTGGCAGTTTTGACATGGTTGCAAAAACAATCTGCCCTTATTAATAATGCAAAGACACTAAGAGATAAATTTATTGCCCACAAAGATGTGAGGGATTCGGACAAGCAAAAAACTATTCAAGCAATGAATGATTTTCTGTTGAACGATTATATAAAAACAGCAAATATTCTTGTGGAAATTTTTTGTTTTATTTCTCACTTTTTTGGTAATAGTGTATTTTTAGTTGGTGGTTATACGGATTTTAATGAGTATAGTTTTGCTTATGAAATTCTTAGGTATTTGGATAAAACACCAATAAGAGATATAAAGAAAAATCGTATTATACATAATATTGACATAGAATTAAAAGAGATTAAGAAAATTCAAGAATCTTTAACCAAGTAAAAAATTATTATAGGTTTCGGTTGCCTTTGCGTTTTGCGATTCTAATGCATGAAGCATATAATTTCGTAGGTTATTCTTTCGTTTGCGTGTCCTGCGTTTAGACTTTTTAGAGCATATAGACATAACATAAAAAGCACCAATTGTCATTTGGTGCTTTTTTCATTTTGAAGTTGGAATTTGCTTTATTAACAATTAATTTTTTTTATATTAGACAAAAGAGTTGAGTGTCCTTCAATGTTTAGTAGTTTTTGTTTCATGTCTAGACCTCCTCGAAAGCCGGTGAGAGACTTGTTTTTTCCCAAAACTCTATGACAAGGAATAAATATCGGAATGGGATTACGATTGTTTGCCATGCCAACTGCACGAGCGGCTTTTTCATTTCCGCCTAGTTTTGCAAGTTCAGAGTATGTAGTAGTTTGTCCATAGTGAAGTATGTCACACATAGTTTTCCAAATTCGTTGAAAAAACTCTCCGCCTTTGGGTTTTAAGGGGACAGAAAACACTGTTCGTTGACCTTCAAAATATTCATTCAGTTCATTTTTTGCTTGTTGCAAAACAGTAAATATTTCGCTATCGGTTTTGTCATCAAACAATTCTGAAAGTGAAAAGGGCGGTTCTTCACCTTCAAAAAATACATTCGTGAGGTAACCATTATTTGCTGCAAGAGTTAATTTTCCTATTGGAGAGTCAATCCTTAGATATTTTGTCATGATTATATTTCCTTTGAGTTGTTGTCAATAGCAGTCTCTTTTCTTTCAAGGGATCTGTTTTCAATTTCATTTATTCTTTTTTCAAGATAGAACATTCTTTGTCGAGCATGCCCAAGCCCAAAAAGAAGAGCAGTGCAAATAAGGTTGCTGATAACAAGAGGTATTAAGATAATTGCATCAATTCTTAAACTAATCAAGAGTGCAACTATAATCACAAAAGCAACGCTCATAACAAATCCCAATATCGAGAAAAAACTAACTCTTGGAAGATGGGAATCAACTTCTATGTCAATGTTGTCATTATGTTCTATATGTTCTATTTCACATGATATTTGCAAAACATCATTATTCTCGTTATTGTTTTGCGAATTTTCTCTATCTATATCAGGCATAGTATGTGTTTTTTTGTTATTTTCGTTTGTATCCACGATTACATTATAACATTTTGAAAAAGATAAGTCAATTAAAATATTGTTTGTTTACCATAGAATTTGCTTGCTTTTTTTATCAAATTGAAGTATACTATACATCCTATGAATATAGTAGTTACTCTAAAAGATGGAAAAACTTTTGAAATTAATAGTGGGGCAACCCCGCTGGATATTGCAAAACAAATAAGCGAAGCACTCTCAAGAATGGCGGTTTGTGCCAGAGTTAATGGCGAATTGGTTGATTTAAACATGCAAATCACCAAAAATTGTTCGTTAGAAATTTTGACGCTGAGAGACCCAGAGGGTTTAGAAGTGCTAAGGCACACTGCTGCTCATGTTTTAGCCAATGCCGTTAAAAATATTTACCCGACAGTAAAACTTGGAATGGGACCTGCGATTAAGAATGGCTTCTATTATGATTTTGATTTTGACACTCCGATTTCTCAAGAAGACTTTGTGAAAATTGAAGCACAAATGCAAGCAATCATAAAAGCGGATTTTCCGATTGTTAGAAAAAAAATGACTAAAAAATCTGCCCTTGCAAAAATGAAGGGCTTTAATGAAACTTATAAAGTTGAATTGATTGGAGATTTGAAAGATAGTAATATTTCGTTTTATGAGCAAGGTAATTTTATTGAATTATGTGCCGGACCGCACTTGACATCAACCGGCAAATTAAAACACTTCAAACTCACAAGTTTGGCAGGTGCATATTGGCGCGGCAGTGAAAAAAATAAAATGCTGACCCGTATTTATGGGACAGCATTTGAAAAGAAAAATGAACTGGACGAATATTTGATGAAAATCGAAGAAGCGAAAAAGAGAGACCACAACAAGTTGGGAAGAGAGTTAAAATATTTCATGACTGAGGAAAAAATAGGACAGGGATTGCCGCTGTTAATGCCAAAAGGAGCAACATTATTTAACACTCTTGTGCGTTTTGTTGAGGACGAAGAGGCAAAAAGAGGCTATCAATTAACTAAAACCCCATTCATGGCAAAAAGTGATTTGTATAAGTTGAGCGGACATTGGAATCTCTACAAGGATGGCATGTTCGTTATTGGAAATGAGGATGAAGATGATGAAGTTTTGGCGCTTCGCCCAATGACTTGTCCGTTTCAATACATGATTTACAAAAACGGTCTTAAGAGTTATCGTGACTTGCCGGTGAGATATAACGAAACTTCAACACTTTTCAGAAATGAATCAAGCGGGGAAATGCATGGATTAATTCGGGTCAGGCAGTTTACTTTGAGTGAAGGGCATATCATCTGCACTCCGGAACAACTTGAAGAGGAGTTCAAAAAGAGTTTAGATTTGACATACTATATGCTGGATTGTCTTGGTTTTTCAAAAGATGTTTGGTTTAGATTTTCTAAAAGAGACCCTCAAAATAAAGATAAATATGTCGGAAGCGATGAAGCATGGGAAAAAGCAGAGGGTTTGATGAAGAAGATACTCGACGATATTGGGTTAAAGTATGTTGAGGCAATAGGGGATGCGGCGTTTTATGGGCCGAAACTTGACATTCAAATGGAGAATGTTTTTGGAAAAGAGGACACTATCATAACAATACAAGTCGACATGTTTCTATCATCTACTTTTGACATGACATTTGTTGACCAAGACGGCTCAAAAAAGAATCCCTATATTATACACAGAAGTTCAATCGGTTGTTATGAAAGAACGATGGCACTTCTTATTGAAAAATACGCCGGAGCATTGCCTTTTTGGATGGCACCCGAACAGGTTCGAATTTTATCTTTGACGGACAGAAACATTGAATATGTCAATCAGATTGCAGAGAGATTAAAAAATGAAGGCTATCGGACAGATGTTGATGTGAGAGGGGAAAAAATAGGTTTTAAAATAAGAGAGGCTCAACTTGAAAAAATTCCCTACATGTTAATTGTCGGGGATAAAGACGAAGATATGAAGGTCGTTTCTGTCAGGTGCAGAAAAAATGGCGATATCGGACAGGTTTCACTTGACGAGTTTTTGTCAAAAATAAAGAAAGAGGCAAGACCTTAAAATATGTTGTTAAAGTAAAAAATAAGCGATTTTAGGAGATTTTTGTGAGGTATGTCAGACATAGATAGCAAAATTGAACAAATATTGCATGAAAATATGGCAAATGAAGAAGAGGTTCCAACAAAAAAACCTTCAGTTTTTGCTCGTTTTAAAAATATATTCATTCCTCAAAAAAAAGAAAAAGATGAGATAAAAGACTCTTTAGAAAAAATCGAAAACCAAAAAAAAGTGATTGAAGCCAAGAAAGGTGCAGATATTTTATCGAAATATCTTGAACACATTGAAACTCAACTTGACAAAGTTGATGAACAAAATAAACTGCTCATAGACCATTTGGCGACAGCAAAAGAAAATAATGAGGCATTTATCAATCAAATCACTGCACTATCAAAAACTAATGAAAAACTATCCGAACAATTTTCATCGTTAAAAAGGCGTGAAAAGGTTGCAAAAATCATAGCAATTATTGCCTCGTCGCTTGCAATAGGTTTTTGGGTTTTTCAGTTTATAAGAATTATAGTCGGCTAAAATGTAACTAAGGACTTATTTGGCACACACTTCTACTTTCATTAACATATAATAAGTTATGTTAGGCTTTTAGTGCCGAATGAGGAGTGCTTTGCTAGTAGCGGATATAAATTTAACTAAATCAGTTGACAAAACAAAAAGGTTCAAAGGCGAGATAGACGGTGTCCATTTTTGTGCAATTGTCAACACAGATTCAAACGGTCATGAAATAAAGCAGCACATGTCAACTTGTGCAAATAAATTTGTCTATGAATTTGTTGTTGTGATGCTTGATGAGGCGCTGAAATTGTGTTCCTTGGGCATAAGGAGACCGATAAATGTCATGGGTCACACTGATATCAATTATGTCAGCAAAAGACGAAAAAAAGGCTCTTTGCCAAAAAACATAATCCCTATGATTTGCAAGGATAGCGAAGTTGATTTTTTGCCTGACAAATTAAAAACTATAAATATCAAACTAAGCATGGGAAAGGGTGAGAATGGAGTTAAGCCTCAAGGTTTGCGAAAACTTATTCAAACATTAATAGAAAAAAACTATAAAATAAAAGGTATTTATGCCAATTTTTCAGGCTCAAAGAATTCTCAAATCACTCAAAAACAATTTAATGAATTTCAAAGGATTATTCTGCCTTATAAAGACTGCGGATATAAATTCTATATTTGTTCATTAAATAATTAATATGAAAAATGAACTAAGGAAAAAATTATTTGACATTCGAGCGAATATTAAAAATAGAGATGAAAAAGAAACTCTTGTCATAAACAAAGTGTTAGAATTTATATCAGAAAATAATTTTAACACTATTTTGTCATATGTCTCAATGCGATGTGAAGTTGACACAAAAGGAATTATTGAGCATTTAAAAGAGTTTAGTGATATTAATTTGCTAATTCCATTCACAATCGGAAGCAGTATGAAAGCGGTTGTTTATGAGGGAGAAGAATTAACGGTTGACAAAATCGGTAATGTTTTCGGCATAGAGGACAAGCCCGAATTTGTTAAAAATATTGAATTGTCAATAACGCCGCTGCTTGGTTTTAATGAAAAAAATCATCGCATCGGATACGGAAAAGGTTGTTATGACCAATATTATGCCAGACATACAATTCAAAACAAGATTGGAATCGCCTTTGATGAGCAAGAAATTGAATTTGAGAGAGATAAATTTGATATTCCTTTGGACATAATATTTACGCCGACAAGAATTTTAAAACTAAGGAGTAATAAATGAGAGTAATAGCAGGTAAATATCGAGGAAAGGTGCTTAATCCTCCTCAACATAAAAACTTCAGACCGACAACCGACAGAGTGAAAGAAACCCTGTTTAATATTTTGGTAAGTCGCGGTGCTGTTGAAGATGCGGAAGTTCTAGACCTTTTTTGCGGCAGCGGAGCATTGGGAATTGAGGCGTTAAGCCGTGGGGCAGTAAAGGCAGTTTTTAATGATGCGGGCTCTCGAAGCATTGCGGTCACAAAAAAGAATTTAGACACTTGCGGCATCAAATCGCAAGTAATGTGTCTTGATTATTCTGTTGCGCTCAAAAGACTTCAAGGCGAGCAATTTGATTTGATTTTCCTAGACCCTCCATATGACGAAACTTATGCTGAAAAGTTGTTCATATTAATTGATGAATACAATATTTTAAGAAAAGACGGCATGATAGTTTTTGAGCATTATATTAAAAAAGACTTGCAATTTCTTGAAAAAGATTTTATAATAGACAGCAGAGTGTGCGGAAACACAGTTTTATCGTTTTTGGAAAAAAAATCAGCATAAAAACAACAAAATCAAATGCGTTATTGAGCGCAAAAGGAAATAAAAATATGCAAACACAAACTTTTGATAATGGGAAATATGTCGGGCAGTTAGTTTATGACGGGAAAAGAAATGTTAGACAAGGAAGAGGAACATATTATTGGAATAGCGGCGACAGATATGAAGGGGATTGGGTCAATAATTTTATGCAAGGCAAAGGAATTTTTTATTATAATAATGGCAATAAATACGATGGTGATTGGGTTAGCGATGTCAGACAAGGTAAAGGAACGCTGTATTATAAAAGCGGTAGTAAATATGTTGGAAATTTTATCAATAACAAAATATATGGCAGAGGAATTTATTATGAAAAAGATGGCGATAGGATTGAGGGTGATTGGGTTGATGAAGATGGAAGCGGTAAGGCTACATGGTATTTTAATGATGGCAGAAGATACGAAGGGAATTTAGTAAAAATTGAAAGGCATGTTAAAGGAATTTTTTATTGGCCAAGTGGCGATAAATATGAAGGCGACTTTTTAAACAACCATAGATCAGGAAAAGGAACATATTATTTCGCAGATGGCTCTAAATATGAAGGGGATTGGTTAAATAACTGGCAACATGGCAAGGGCACAACATACTTGCCAAACGGCGATATATACATAGGTGAATTTAAAAATGGTGATAGACACGGAAAAGGAATATACAAATTAGACGACGGCAGACAAGTAGAGGGTGAGTTTGAAGAAGGAGCCTTTGTTCGTGGAACATTTAGGAATGGGCAAAATATAACAAATGTTGTTGTTAAAGACGGCGGTTTTGTTGCTCAGAACACTTACTACACATCAATACTGGAATATTATAATAGTTCGTTAAAAAATGGATTGCCACATGGAAAAGGCACTTATAATTATTATAAAGTAAAATCAGACGGCAATTTTTTGAATGGAAGATTTCATGGAAAACATTCTCTGCAATGGAGGGATGGGAGCAAATCTGAGCGAGAGTATGTTAATGGATTTACGAAAGGTCGAAGCGTTACTTATTTGAATGACGGTTCAAAAATAGATGGAATTAGTGCTAACAACTTAATGCAAACCGGAAAATTTACTTTTTCGACCGGAAGAGTTGTTGACTTTAAAAGGACTGGTGACAGGCGGGTTGGAAATGATGTAATAGCGTTTGATAATGATGATTTTTATGTTGGCGGAATTAGGCATAATGTTCCGCATGGTGATGGAACATATTATTTTAATCGTTGGGAAACTAATGGAAAAAAATTTTTTTCGGGGAAATTTATTAACGGAGAAAGATATGAAGGAACTTACAATATTC
Source organism: Bacillota bacterium (assembly GCA_009779975.1). Classification (GTDB taxonomy): domain Bacteria; phylum Bacillota; class Clostridia; order Christensenellales; family Pumilibacteraceae; genus WRAY01. The sequence goes on from WRAY01000006.1 coordinate 29,502, forward strand.
ATGGTTTTCAATACAAAATCGAAAGACCGAAATTAGATGTTGTTACTCAAAATATATCCGGCGGGGACAAGTATGTTGGGAATTTGCTGGATGGTAAAAGAGATGGCAGGGGAACATACACTTGGGCTGATGGTGGCGTCTATGAAGGAGATTGGGAAGATGGACACAGAACGGGCTATGGAATGAGGATATATTCAAGCGGAAATAAATATTTTGGTGATTTTAAAGAAGGTAATTGCGAGGGAACAGGAATAGCCTTTATGAATGACGGCATTATTCAAAGCGGCGATTTTGTGAAAAATAACCTTAGCGGACAAGGAAAAGTATATTTTCCAAATGGAAATTGGCATGAAGGAAAATATGTTGAAGGCAGTAAAAATGGACATGGAACATTCTATTTTAATGAAAGTTGCTTAGTTCATCACGGGAACATTGTTGGAACTGAAATACATGGAAAGGGGATAAATTATTATTTGGATGGAAGCAGATATGAAGGAGAATGGATAAATAGCAAAAAGCAAGGGAAATTTATTCAGTATAGTATTAGCGGGGATAAATATGAATGTATGTTTAGAGATGACAGGCTTGTTTCTTCAGCGTTAAGCGGAAATGATACGAACTTTAGCGGGACAAATACTCATGCAGACAAAAAAGCAAATGTTGGAGTTTTGGAAGAAGGGTTGCAAAAATACGAAGGTGAAGTGTTAAATGGAAAGCCATATGGAAAAGGTGTTGCCAGATATTCCAGCGGCAACAGATATGAGGGAATCTTTAAAAACGGAGAAAAAGACGGAAGAGGTATTTTGTTTCTTAAAGGCGGCGGTAAACTTGAAGGAGAATGGGAAGGTTCTTGGTCAAGCGATTCCAGTTTTTGGATGCATGGCAAATATATTAAAACATTTGCAAACGGGGAAAAGAATGAATTGATTTATGAAAAAGGCAGACTCATCTCTCAAAAAAATGTAAAATCAGATAATGATGGTGTTGAAAAAAAAGATAGCATAACATTAAATCTTGCAGATGGAGGTTATAAAGGTGAGGTATTGAATGGAAAGCCTCACGGAAAAGGTGTTTTGAATTTCAAAAATGGTGATGTTTATGAAGGCGATTTTGATAATGGACTCATGCATGGACAGGGAACAATGAGATTTGTAAGCGGGAGTTTTTATAAAGGGAATTTTGTTGATGGAAAAAGAACTGGCAGAGGACTCGTAAATTTTAAAAATGGAAACAGATATGCCGGAGATTTTCTTGACGACAAAAGAACAGGGCAAGGAAAAATGTTTTTTGCAAATGGGGATAAATATGAAGGTGATTTTTTAAACAACAAAATACACGGAGTTGGAACTATGTTTTTAAAGAGTGAAGCAATGCAAGTGGGGAGGTGGGAAGATGACAAATTTATCGGATAAAAAAGCAATAAAAACAGACAAAAAAGTTGCCGTGTTTGCAGGCTCGTTTGATCCGTTTACAATAGGACATTATGATATTGTCAAAAGGGCATCCGTTTTTTTTGATAAGATTGTTGTCGGAGTTAGTTCTAATTCAATAGGCAAAAAAAGTATAGTAAAAGTGGATGACAGGCTGGAAATTGCAAAAATGGCAGTTGATGATATTGTAAATGTCGAGGTTAAAGTGTTTGACGGGCTGCTTACAGATTTTGCGAAAGATTGCGGGTCAGGCGTTATTTTGAGAGGATTAAGAACTGCAAATGACTTTGAGCATGAAAAACTTCTTGCGAGCGTTTACTGGGATATAATGCCTGAAATTGAGATATTTTATTTGGCATCGCCGTCTGATCTTGCTCATATTTCAAGCACTGTTGTCAGAGAGTTAGCATTATTAGACGCAGATTTACAATACTATGTCACGCATAATTCAATGAAATTGATTAAAAAACACTATAGGAGGTTAAATTAATATGGCACACAGTATATTAGCGCTGCTTAATGCATTGGAGTCGGAACTAACTGACAAAAAAGGACTTTTTTCAAAAAAGGTTGACTTAGAGCGGTGTGTTGAAATTTTGTATGAAATGAAAAAGGTGTTTCCCGAGAGTATTAGGGAAGCAGAATATATCATTGCAAACAGAGACAAAATGCTCCAAAATGCAGATAGTGTTGCAAAAAACATCATCAAAGAAGCAGAAGAGCGGGCGGAGCACATAATTGACAATTCGGAGTTGATAAAAAGAGCGGAAGCAGAGGCAAAAAAAATAGTCGATGCCGGTTATATTCAAGCAGAGCAACTGATTGACAAGACAAAAAATCATCTTGACGAAATGTTTAAAGATATTGAGAGGTACTTGACAAGTAATTTGACGATGGTCAGAAACAATCGTGAAGAACTTCGCGGCACCATGATAATGAAAAGGGATCAAGGGACGATAGATTATTAACACATGTTTGAAAAACGCAAAAAACTCATCACACCTGATGAACTAAAGAAAAGACTTTCGCTTAGTGAGAATTTGAAAAATTTAAGGGAAGAAAAGATTCGCAAGACAAAAGACATTCTTGCGAATTTTGACAAAAGAAAAGTAGTGATTGTTGGACCTTGTTCGGCAGATGATGAAAAATCAGTCTTTGAGTATGTTGTGAAATTATCTAAACTTTCCGAAAAAGTTAATGAAAAATTGCTTATTATGTCACGCATACATACCGCAAAACCTCGTTCTCGCAATTTCTACAAAGGTATTTTACATGACAATGACGATTTATCGATCGGACTTGAGAGACAGCGGGCATTGCATATAAAAGCGTTTGGCGAGAGTGGTATCCCAACATCTGATGAGTTATTATATATTGACAATCTTGAGTATTTGGATGATATTGTTTCTTATTTTACTGTCGGTGCAAGAACAAGTGAGAGTCCTATTCACAGATTTGCTGCAAGCGGAATAGATATTCCTGTCGGTTTAAAAAATCCAATAAACGGCTCAATGGATTCGTTAATTAATTCTCTTTGCGTTGCTCAGTCTTCCCAAGATTTTATGCATTTAGGGTATCATGTGAAAACAAGCGGTAATGAATTTGCTCATGCTATTTTAAGGGGGGGGGTCACAAGTGACGGCAAAAACTTTTCAAATTTCGATTTTTTGAATATTCAGACTTTGCTGGAAAAGCATACAGCAGAAAATCTGAATACTCCTGCTGTTATAATCGATGTTGGGCATTCAAATTCCTGCAAAAACCCTCTCAATCAGCTGGTTGTTACTGAAAAAATTCTAAAAGTGATGAAGGAAAGTTCAGCATTAGGAGATTTTGTCAAAGGTTTTATGATTGAAAGTTACTTAAATGAAGGAAAATGTGACAGAACTTACGGAACATCAAGAACTGACGCATGTTTGAGTTTTAAAAACACAGAAAAACTTATATTAAATATTGCAGATAGATTTTAAGGAGTGTCAAATATGGAACAAAAATCAAAAAAGAAAAAATTAGGTTTGGCGCTGGGTGCGGGAGCATTCAGAGGTTTTTGTCATATTGGCGTTATTGAGGCATTAAAAGAACATAATATTGAAATAGATATGATATCCGGTTGTTCAATGGGGGCGATTATTGGAGGATGTGTCGCTGCCGGCATTTCAATAGAGCAAGTAAAAGAGATGGTTTTGTCTATAAAAAGAAGAAGAAAGATAATGGAATTTAACCTTTTCACACCAAAAAAAGGGGCGGTTTCAGGAAAGAGAATATCTGCAATACTCAAAGAAACTCTTGGAGATATTTCAATTGAAGATGCAAAAATTCCTTTTGCAGCAACAGCAGTCGATTTCAAAAAAGGAGAATTAATAACCTTTAATTCTGGTGTTATGCGTGACATACTTCGTGCAAGCATGTCAATACCGGGACTTTTCCGTCCGGTTTCCGTTGGAAAATATGAGGTTTTGGTTGACGGTTGCGTTTTGGAAAGTGTTCCTGTGGATGCAACATTATCGCTTGGCGCAGATGTTGTGGTGGCGGTGGATGCGCTTGGTCCGCCAAAAGACATAGGAAAGATGAGAGGACTTCTTTCAACGCTTAAAAGAACTTTTGTTCTTGCTTGCTGGGAAAAAGATAAAATTAAAATGCAAAAGGCTGATATTATCATAACACCTGAAATGAAGGGTGTCAGCCTGTTTGGGTTGAAACATCGAAAGCAGTCAATAAAAGAAGGATACGATAGCACTATTGAAAAAATCCCGCAGATATTAGAGTTGTTGAGAAACTAATAAATTAAATATAAAAAAAAACTGCAACTAATTATTAAAAAATTTAGATTGTGTCAAAAAAGGAGAATTTTATGAAAATATACAAAAATTTATCGGAACTTATTGGGACAACCCCAATGCTTGAACTTGTTCAATATAATGCTCAAAACAATCTAAAGGCAAAAATTATTGCAAAATTAGAGAGTTTTAATCCGGGGGGAAGCGTTAAAGACAGAATTGCTTTTGCGATGATTGATGATGCCGAAAAAAAAGGTGTTATCAAAAAAGACACGCTGATTGTTGAGCCGACAAGCGGCAACACCGGAGTTGGTCTTGCGATGCTTTGCGCTGCAAAGGGCTATAAACTAATGCTGACAATGCCCGAAACAATGAGTATTGAAAGGCGGAAACTTCTTAAAGCCTACGGTGCGGAATTAGTTTTAACTGAAGGGGCTAAGGGGATGCGAGGAGCAATCGCAAAAGCACAAGAGTTACATCAAGAGATCTCTAACTCATTCGTTCCTTCACAATTTGATAATCCTGCAAATCCGGAGTTTCACTATTCGACAACCGGCACTGAAATATGGGATTCAACAAGCGGTAAAATTGATATTTTAATCAGCGGAATAGGGACAGGCGGAACAATTAGTGGTGCCGGAAAATTTTTGAAAGAAAAAAATACAAACCTAAAAATTGTCGCAGTTGAGCCGTTTGACAGTCCGGTATTGTCGCAAGGTTCATTTGGTCCGCACAAAATTCAAGGAATAGGAGCCGGATTTGTTCCAAACACCCTAAACACTAAAATTTACGACGAAATAATCACAGTCAAAACGGAAGAGGCATATAAAGCAGCAAGAGAAATTGCGAAGTCTGATGGGGTTCTTGTTGGAATATCATCAGGTGCTGCGTTATATGCCGCAACACAGGTTGCTCTAAAAAAAGAAAATGAAAAAAAGGTGATAGTTGTTATTCTTCCTGATAATGGCGAAAGGTATCTTTCAACAGAATTATTTGAATAATAAATCTATTTTTCGTTAAATATGTCAGACATACATTGTAAAAGCAAGGAGTTTTTAAAATATGATAGAACAATTTTTAAATGACAGAAACAAAACAAAACAACTCTTGTCACACTTGATGCAAGATGATATTCGGCAAAAGGAAACGAATATCAAAGATAAATTAATCTTTGAAAAATTTTGTGATGACTTAAAAAAAGCAAAAAAGCATATCAAAGATGATGCAGAGTTTCTTTTTAAAAATGACCCGTCGGTCTCTGATATTATCGTTATGAATTCCTACACCAGTGTTTTTGCCGTTGCGTGTTATAGGATTGCTCATATCTACCCATGCGAAATAGTTTCAAGACAAATTGCTGAATATGCAAAGTCACTAACAGGTGTTGACATTCATCCGAATGCCCGCATTGGTGTGCCTTTTGCTCTCGACCATGGTGTTGGGACCGTGATTGGGGAAACGAGTGTTATTGGATCAAACTCAATGCTGTATCATGGGGTGACGCTTGGGGCGAGACACTTAAAAGAAAGAGAGCAGGTTGGGGAGGATAGACACCCAAAATTAGGAAACAATGTCATAGTCTATTCCAACACAACAATTCTCGGCAATTTATTTATTCCTGACAACTCAATAATAGGAGCAAACAAATTCATAAAAAATCAAAAAGACCTTGATGAAATTTGTCTAAAACAAGGAACTCGCTAAAAAATAACATAATATGTCACGCATACTGTGTTAAAATCATTAAAACAAAAGGAAGAACAAAAATGGAGAATTGTATTTTTTGCAAAATTATTAAGGGAGAAATTCCTTCGAAAAAAATTTATGAAGATAACCTTTTTATAATTTTTCATGACATAAACCCCATTTCAAAAATCCATTATCTTGCTGTTCCAAAAACACATTATGCAACTTTAGGCGAAATGACCACAGAAGATGAAAAAAATCTCGGCAAAATTTTTGCTAAAATCTCATCAATGCAAAAGGAACTAAAACTAGAAAACGGCTATCGTTTGGTCATCAACCAAGGCAATGATGCCGGACAAACTATCTTTCACCTCCACATTCACATTCTGGCAGGACAAGAAATGGAGTTTTGTGTTTAGAGACTTAGATGAAATTTTTCAATAATGAAAAAAATTTATTAGAATATTTTCGCGGAGTTGATAGCGAAGAGGTTATGCTTATTCCAAATGTTAAAGAAACAAGCATGATTTTTCAATCTGTTAAATGTCCAAAGAATTGGGAGAAATGGACGGATAGTTCTCATAAAGGTGCTTTACCGCCAGATTATTTTTGCAATGAATTTAAATTAATGATGGAAATTATGCGTGTGGATGATAAATCTCGTCAAAATGAAAAAGGCAGAATTGTCAATCCAACGATTGAAAGAGAGAGTAGGATTGAATTGGAAATAAGAAAAAAAATAAATATTTCTGCAAATTCGCATGTGCTTGTGGTTGGAGCCAATACTGATTTGCCAACATATGATAATCATAATTACATTTTTTATAGGAAAAACTTTAAACGAGTGTTAGATAAACATAAAGAAAAAATACAAAATTATAAGAAAAACCATCCATCATTTAAATTAATTTTTTTTGTCATGGATGAGTCAACAGGTTATTTTGAAGATAGGACAAGTTTAGCAGCGGAAAGGGGTTTTGTAGGTGGTGAAATGTTTATAGGCACTCCTCATTTCCATTTTCTTGATGATGCTTTTGTTGGTCAGTTTTTAAATTGCGAAATAGATTATTTAATATGGTGGACACCATGGAAACTTGTAGACACGACTGATGGAATCATCCCTTTTCCTAGAGCAGTTGTGATTGATATAAAAAAATTTTTTCAAGATAAAAAAAATTATCAAAAGGTGTTGAAATATGATGAGAGACATATGTTTAGTTCGGAGATGTAGTGGTTTAAACGAAGTAAAGTTATAACAGTATCTACTAAATACGATTAGTCTGAGTTGTTACATTGTTAAAAAATATGGTATTATCCGCTTGACAATTGATTGTGATTGGTTTAATATTGTGTTAAGGTGTCTTTAAAAGAAAAGAAATTTTCTAGAAAAACAATTTTGTCGTTTGTTTTGTTGCAAGTTTTATGGGTTATTCTTTTGGCAGTATCCATACTTTTTCCGCTTGCGACTGTTGTGACCCTCATTCCTTTGATTGTTTTGACGGCACTTTTCCACATCAAAAACTGCAGAGCAAATCTGCTTATTATGATCGTGGCACAAGTAACGGTTGCATTTGCTTCCCGAGGCGATATAATCATTATACTTTTTTCCTTGACGATGGTTATGGGAACACTTGCAATGTTGTGGGGATTGAAATACCGCTCTTATAAGGTCGGAGCAGGACTCTCATCTCTTGTTATGGTTCTTGTGGCGCTCTCGACGCTTTTATTTTATTTTGTTATTCAACTTATTCAAGGAGAAGATGTTCGCTTGTATCAAGTTGTCGGAAACTATGTTTTGAGTGCGATTTCTCTTGAGAACGCCAATAGCGTGGTTGCTAGCACCGGTTCTCAACTAAGGCTTATTGCAAGATTTTATTATGCGTTCAGTCAAGGAACTCCTGCTGCTATTGCTGACTACTACAACTTTAACGCCCCGGCAATTATAATGTTTAATGATAGAGTGATGAGTTGGGCAGAAAATGGGACAATATTCTATGACATAATGTCAGCGGCAGCGTTTATGGGGATTTTTTCGTTTTTGCTTATTTCATTAGTAAATTGGAAAACTTCAAACATCAAGATTGAGAGCAACTGGGCATTCACAGTTATAACAGAGCCTGTTAAGTTCAAGGATATGCGGCTGGGCAAAAAATATTTTCTCTACTTTTTTCTTCCGTCACTTGTTGTTATGTCTATTGGCTGGATATCTTCTCTTGCCAATCCAATGGAAAACATAAGCACCATTACTTCTGCGACAGTTAATATTTTTATCACAATCCCAACAGGGTTTGCAGCCTTTGCACTATTGACACATTCAATTGACAGGATAAAGTTACGGCGAATAAAAATACCGCTTTTTATCACTCTTGGAGGATTGTTTTTGGCGGCAATGGTGATGCCGATTGTAATGTTTGCGATATCGTTTTTGGGGCTTGCCGACAGCCTTATCAATGTCCGAAAATTGCTGAATTATGCTTTTGCGCCTTTGTCAAAAGAGGAATTAGAAATGAGAAGAAAAGAGATAGAAAAAAAAGTTGAAGAAGAAAAGATGAAGAGAAAAAAAGATTATGATGTCTTTAAAAAAATTGAAAGAAAGGACGACCCGCTAGAAATAGAAAACCTAGAAAATATTTTAGACACCATGGAGGAAGAAGAAGATGAAAGTAATATTGACAAGTGATGTTAAAGGTCAGGGCAAAAAAGGCGATGTCATTAATGTTAGTGATGGCTATGCTAAGAATTTTTTGTTTAAAAACAATCTTGCGCTTGAGGCAAATGCAGTAAACATGAATGTTTTGAATAATGCTAAAAAATCGGAAGAGCATCGGCTTGCGGTTGAGAGGGCTGCGTTTGCGGAAATTGCTGAAAAGATAAACAAAACTTCTTTGACAATTTCAGTTAAAGCGGGCGAGAGCGGAAAGTTGTTTGGGGCACTGAACACTGCAAGTATTTGTGAGGCGCTTGCAAAAGAGGGTGTTGAGATTGACAAAAGAAAAATCGTCCTCAATGAACCGATTAAAATTACCGGAAAGCATGTTTTGCCGGTAAAATTGTATCAAGGAATTAATGCACAACTGAGAGTTGAAGTTGTTGCAGACAAGGTTTAAGCATTCTTCACAAAAAAATTTAATAGTTAAAAATCTAAATACTATGTATGACATACTGTTTAGAAATAAATAAAAAAATGAACCATTAGGTTCAACGGAGAAAAACAGCAAATGGCAAAAGAAAGACACGAGTTGAACAAGAATTTGGCACAAATGCTAAAAGGCGGCGTTATCATGGATGTCACGAACGCTGAGCAAGCGAAAATCGCCCAAGATGCCGGAGCATGTGCGGTAATGGCGCTTGAGAAAATTCCGGCAGACATAAGAGTCGCCGGCGGAGTTTCAAGAATGAGTGACCCGAAAATGATTAGCGGCATTCAAAAAGCCGTCTCAATCCCGGTTATGGCAAAATGCAGAATAGGGCATATTGTTGAGGCAAGGATTCTGGAGGCTATAGAGATTGACTATATTGATGAGAGCGAAGTTTTGACACCGGCAGACGATTTGTTTCAAATTGATAAGTCTCAATTCAAAGTCCCTTTTGTTTGCGGGGCTAAAAACCTTGGGGAGGCTCTTCGCAGAATTCATGAAGGGGCTTCAATGATAAGAACAAAGGGTGAGCCGGGGACAGGAAATGTTGTTCAAGCAGTTCATCACATGAGAACGATAACAAGAGAAATAGCTGAACTAAGACTAGATAATCTAAAGGTAAAGGCAGAAGAATACAGAGTTCCTCTTTCACTCGTTGAAGAAGTTCTTGCAAAGAAAAGGCTGCCTGTTGTTAATTTTGCGGCAGGCGGCGTTGCAACTCCTGCAGATGCCTCTTTGATGATGTTGCTTGGTGCTGAAGGAGTTTTTGTCGGTTCAGGGATTTTCAAGTCTGGAGATCCGAAAAAACGAGCAAATGCAATTGTAAAAGCCGTCACAAACTATCAAGACTATGGAATGATTGCAAAACTATCTGAAAACCTAGGCGATGCAATGGTTGGCATAAATGAAAAAGAAATTGAAATCCTAATGGCAGAAAGAGGCTGGTAATTCAGGTAATAGGTAAAAGATAAAAATTATAGGGGACGCTGCTTTCGCATTGAAAAAACAAACCTTAATTTATGCGTTATGCGATAAGCGTTGTGCGTTAAAAAATTTATGAAAATCGGAATACTTGCAGTTCAGGGAGCATTCATTGAACATAAACACATATTAGATTCTCTAGGCATAGAGAGTTTTGAAATAAGGCAAAAAAAGGATGCGATGAGTGATTTTGACGGATTAATTCTTCCCGGCGGAGAAAGCACCGTTATGAATAAACTTCTTCGTGAGTTGGACATTTTTGAAACATTAAAAAAGAAAATCAATTCGGGACTGCCAGTTTTTGGAACTTGTGCCGGAGTTATTTTGTTATCAAAAAAGGTCAAAAATGATAATTTTCTTTGTTTTGAGAGTGCGGATATTGAAGTTGAGAGGAATGCCTATGGAAGGCAATTGGGAAGTTTTTTGGCAAAAGAAGAATTTAACGACAGTGAGATTAAAATGAGTTTTATTCGAGCGCCAAAAATAACGAAGACGGGAAAAGGTGTTGAGGTGTTGGCAAGGGTCAATGGTGATATTGTTGCAGCAAGAGACAAAAAACAACTAATGACGACATTTCACCCTGAATTAAACACCGATATTGTTCATAAGTATTTTATTGAGATGATAAAAGGTATTTAAACCACAGGATAAAACTAGTGTCTTGCCGAAAAACACAGTAAGGCGCTAAAAATGCGGGATTTAAAAACCTTTTGAGATTACTGCAAATTAATCTTTGTTCACTGAAGTTAATTTGCTCCTATTGTAAAAGGTATTAAAACTGCATTTTAGTTAACTGTGTCTGACATAGTATTTGTCAATGTGTGTTTTAGAAGGAGATTTTTTTATGCCATTTAGATTAATCAGAAGAAAAATAGGCTGTTTTTTTAAGATTTTGTTCTTAGGAATTCTTGCCATTGGGCTTGGAATAAGTTTTATTTGGGCGCCTCAAATTGACCATGCTTTAGGACTTCGCGGTGTTGACTATGGCGATTTTCAAGGAGAATATTCAGCAAGCGATGTCATTGAAATTGGCGATGAAAATGCACGAATGATTATTCATTTTGTTGATGTTGGTCAAGCGGACGCTCAACTAATTTTAACGCCTTCAGGTCAACGCATCATCATTGATGCCGGAACAGGAATTGGACCATCGGCGGGGTGGCTCATGGAATACATATACGAGCATTTTGACAGCGAATATATGCGTTCAAGACCTTTTGGTTTTGACTATGCAATTTTAACGCACGCTCATGAAGACCATATGGGAGAGTTTCCTGATGTGCTTGAGCGATATGGGTCAAGTGTTTTTTATCGTCCGAATGTTTTAGCGACAAGAAGCGGTTTTATTGACCCCGGTGTGAATATGTTAAGGCGAGATAATCTAGGGCGCTTAGCGGAGCAGAACACCTTAATTTATAGCAGAGTTATAGAAAGAGTCCACAACACCAGTTTAGTGCCGCAAGACGGAGTGAGAGTTGTTTCAGGTGATATGCCAATGTATCAAAGAAGAATAACTCCAAAACCGGAGTCAGGAATATATGAGGGTCATCCGAATTTCTATGAATTATTTTTCTACACTCCCACTCGCAACTTCTACTCAAATCATAATGATTTTTCGCCGATAAAAATTCTTTATTTCCAAGGAAGAAGAATTGTTTTGACAGGTGATGCGGAGAGGATTGGGGAGCAAGACTTTGTTGATACTATGCGTCAAAGGGCGGAGGCAGGAATAGACAGTGCTAGGTATGGAAAATTCCTTGACTCTAACTTTACTGTTGATGTTATTGCTCTTGGTCACCATGGTTCAAGAACATCATCCCACGACTTCTTTTTAGAATTTTTAACAACAGACGAATCTCGTCCGCATGTTTTAACAGTAATTTCAACGGGACAAAACAACCGCCACGGTCATCCGCATTCTCAAGTTCTGAATAGACTTGATGAAATGGGCTTTAATGAAGATAATATTTTGCGGACAGATGTTCACGGAACTATCGTCATGACAATCTACGAAGGTGAATTGTTTGTCGGCGGAACTGTTCATAGAACTGAGGGTGCGAGTATATCAGCGGCTTTGACATGGATACCTCTTTCAATCACTCTATGGTTTATTATCGCATTCACAATCCTCATTCTCCCCGGAATTATGAGAAGAAAAAGAAGAAGAGAGAGGAGAAATAATCGCAGAAACATTAATAATCGTTCAAGAAATAATAGCAATCGAAATAGCAATTGGAGAAGATAGGAGTTTTATGAAACTAACAAAACAAGAACTACTCACACGAAAAGAAAAATTTATTGCAGCCATGAATCAAGTTCATGGTGATTGGGACTATGCTCTTTTTATCTCAAAAGTCAACCAATACTACTTTGCCGGAACAATTCAAAACGGATTGTTTGTCATCAAAAAAAACGGAGACAGTTTTTTCTTTGTCAGAAAAAGCGCTGAAAGAGCCAAATTTGAGTCTCCGATAACAGACAATATTTACCCAATGCAATCTTATCGTGATTGTGTTGGGATTATTGACGAAAATTTAGGCAACGCATATATTGAAGACGAAGTTTTTTCATATGCAGTTTTGTCACGACTTCAAAAATATTTCAAAATAGAAAAAATTCATTCTCTTGAAAATATCGTTAAATTTGTTCGAGCAGTAAAAAGTAAATATGAATTGCACTTAATGCGTGAATCCGGAAAACAAGTCGATATCTTGATGAAAGAAGTTGTTCCAAAAGTATTAAAAGAGGGTATGAGCGAAGCGGAATTTGCGGGACATATGTATCTCGAAATGATGAAAAGAGGCTATCAAGGAACTTCAAGAATTTCTGCTTTCCAAACCGAAATTGCGGGCGGAAATTATTCCTTTGGAAAAAATATGCTTCTTCCGACAAATTTTGACGGTCCCGGAGGTTGGAAAGGAAATTGTCCCGCATATCCGGGAGGAGGAAGTCCTTTGACAAAGTTGCAAAAAGGCGATTTAGTTTTTGTTGACACATGTTTCACCATCGAGGGCTATCACACCGACAAAACTCAAATCTTTTCATTCGGAAAAAAACCAAGTGACGAGGTTTTAAAAGATCATGCCTTTTGCAAAAATTTAATCCACACAATTTCAAAAAAATTAGTAGTCGGGGCAATCCCGTCAAAAATCTATGAAGAAACAATCGCCTCACTCTCAGAGGACGAACTAAAAGGTTTTATGAACGGCGTTCGTTTTTTAGGGCATGGTGTTGGACTTCTCATCGATGAATTTCCGGTAATCGCAAAAGGCTTTGATATGCCTCTAATGGAAAACATGACCATAGCCCTTGAGCCAAAAAAACGCATTGAGGGTGTGGGGCTTGTCGGGGTTGAAGAAACCTATCACATAACAAAAGACGGAGCCATTAGTTTAACAGGCGAACCGCAAGATATAGTAGTTATATAAAACAGAAGAATCAATTATTTTATAAATGATGAGTATGTAAAAAAATATTTGAATAATCATAAACATGGGTAAGCGTAAAGAATATAAAGAATTTATTAAAAAACTTCGTGCTACTGAAGGTTGTCAAAGAAATTTTTGGTATAGCATAACCAATCAAAGCGATATTGATTTTTTGATGGAACGCTTTGGTGGTTTTCACGACAGTGTAATTATTAGTGCAAATTACACTAATGGATGCTGGCTTTCAGATGGTTCTATTACAATGGATTCTGAAAAGGAAATCTTATCACTAATTTTCAAAAGCCAGTGGGTTAATCCAAAATTGGAATTAAAATTTATTGGCATTAGAAGATGTAATCTAATTGGTTATCAAGATAATTATAGTTCTGAAATACTGAATTGTTATTTATCATTTTTCGATGGGAACATTATTTTTGCGAATACAGAATCTTTTGATCCTGAAAATCCTATGTCTGATAAATTAATTGACGAGGATATGACAACATTTGCTATAGCAGACAAATTAAATTGGCGATTTATTGACATTGAATAATAATATATTGAAGCATTCATGTGCGAATTAAGATTATGAGGATTACGGACAAAAATTTTTTTAAAGTACCTGTTTTGGAACTTGCTGAAAAATTACTCGGCAAGATTATTGTGCGTGAAATAGGCGGAGAATTGCGAAGATTTTGCATAACCGAGGTTGAGGCATACGGAACAAATGACAGTGCTTGTCATGCAAGCCGTGGAAAAACAAAACGAAATGCACCAATGTTTGAAGAAGGCGGGGTTGTTTATGTTTATTTGTGTTATGGCATTTTTAATATTTTAAATATAGTCAGCGGCGAGAAAGATGCGGGTGAGGGAGTTATGATTAGAGGAATTGATGATATATTCGGTCCCGGAAAAGTTGGTCGTATTATGGAGATTACTCGTGATTTAAATTATGAGGATTTAAGCACTTCAAATAAAATTTGGATTGAAGATGACGGATTTAAAGTAAGTAATATTGAAAAATATCCTCGTGTCGGAATAGGATATGCAGCAAAAGAAGACCAAGATAAGTTATGGCGGTTTAGGGTTTCAAAATGAATTGAATATAATGTATAAGGCGGATAACTCAAAAGTCTGTCTTTTAACAACACAGATTAAGTCCTTATGTTCGCTACTTTTGGCAACGAATTCAATCGATAGTTTCTATGGAGGAAAACTATGAGTATCATAACAATAAATAACTTAAGAGTGAATTATGGTAATTTTACCGCACTCGAGATAACAGAACCTATTGAGTTTAAAGAAGGCGACAGAATTGGTATAATCGGCTCAAACGGAGCAGGTAAAACCACATTTGCAAAAGCATTGACAGGACTTGTTAATTATCAAGGCGACATTAAAACAGATTTAACAAAAGACGACATCGGAATTCATCTTCAGCAAAACGGCTACATAAAACGAATGCCGGTCAAAATGATAATTGAAACGGTGTGTGATTGTTATATCAAAGACAATAAACGACTTCAAGAAATAATAAAGTTTTTTGATTTTGAATCATGTTTAAAAAAGAAATTTGCACAACTTAGCGGCGGGCAGCAACAAAAGATGACTATTATATTGGTTTTGATGCACGAAACGAAATTAACGCTGTTTGATGAGGTCACAAGCGGGCTGGATTTTGAAGCGAGAGCGAAACTAACTCAACGGATATATGACTGGTATGAAAACACCGACAACACTGTTTGTTTTGTTTCTCACTACTATGATGAATTGGAAAAACTGGTCAACAAGTTAATGATTGTTGAAAGCGGCCGCATTGCGGCTTTTGGGGAAGTGGAGGCGCTTTTCAAAAAGTATTGCGGTGAAGTGGTTTATATTATTGCTAACAGTGAGGCTAATATTGAGGCAGCAAAAAATTTTGCAAGAATAGAAGCACCGGCACATTTGCTTGCATATGCATGTAATACTGAATCGGAAGAAAATAAGTTATCTGGTATATTAGTTAAAAACGACATCAATTTCAAACGCAGTAACAAAGACATAGAGATATTATTTGTTAATGCTGTCAAATCTTTTAGGGAGGTAAATAAATTAGCGTGATAAAGGCAAAAAACAAAACAAAAAAATTATCATTTAAACTCATAAAATATGAAGTAGTAAATTTAACATCCAATATATTTGTTCTTATATTCGGCGTAATCTTTCCAATAGGAATGGCATTACTGGCAGCCAATGTGTTTGTGCAAGGGGTAGAGGGTGAGGCTCGTGCTGCCGCTCACACAGGGATATTTATCGCATTATCTTTTGGCATACCACTAGCCACAATGTTAATGGGGCATGCTGCAAACTATGCAAATGAATTAGAACTAGGCACAGTGCAGCGTTTTAAACTCTTTGGATTTTCTGACAAGACAATGCTTTTTGCCAAGATGATAGCGCAAATATTATTTTTGATGATGTCATTTGTTTTGTATACTTTTGTTTTATTTCTAACAACTGATGTCGTCATTCCTTCAGCGGGTGCAGCCTTTATATTTTTGGCATTTTTTTTAATATTTTCTATTGCATTGTTTTTGTTAGGGCATGCAATAGCGTCGCTATGCGGTCAATTTGGCAAGACCTTTGGAATAGTAATGGGAGTATATTTTTTCATATCAATTTTTGGCGGCAGCATGGGAATAAACCCTTCCATGTTCCCGGATGGTATGCGTCATGTTTCAATGGCTTTTCCGGTATATTATCTGAACACTTACTTTAATAGTTTTTGGGCGGGCGGATCTTTTGAAAACTGGGTTTGGTTTTTAGTGACAAGTTTTGCGTTTGCAGTTGTGTCAGCAGGATTATATTTAATAGCAATGTTTTTAACCAAAAAAGGCAAAATAAAACAAGACGCAAAGCCGGCATATTGGGATTAGCAAGCATTATTTAATAAACATTAGATAAAGAGCCTCCTACAGTGTGTTTGATTTTTGCCATTTTAGTGTCAAAAATTGATTGAAGGGGCGGCATTCTGCCGCCTGCACCTTAATAATTTTTTTGTTTTTGTATGTTTTTTGTTTGACAAAACGTTTTTAAATGTATATATTATAATCATATCAAAGTGCTAGGGGTGCTGTGGTTGAACAGCTGAGATGACAAGTAAAGTGTCAGGCCCTATGAACCTGTAGGGAGCACTGATTAAATGTTTTTAGAGATTTTGACAAGATTTTTTAGACCAAAATCGACACACTAACGAAGTCAATACTTGTTGTATTGATGAGGAAGTGAGGGGATTTTGAGCAAAAAGATGTTGAAATAACAGAAATAGTTATTCAGTGCTTCCGCGAGTTAAGACTTGCGTAGGGAAGCATACTATATACTTGTTTAAATTTTTTAAAACTCGTGTGTGTATTGTTTTTTACGCATACGAGTTTTTTTGGTTTTTTGTGGTTTGAAGAAATGTAGGGTGAGCATTGCGAACCCGCATACTCATCAATAAATTGAATCCATTCGGGCTCGCGATGTTCACCCTACAATCAAATTAAACTTTAATAATAATTCTCATTATACAATGTAAAAAGGAGGTTTCTATGGAAGAAACATTAAAAACAGAAGAAATAGTTGGAGTTGAGGAGGAAATTATTCAATTGCCGCCAACAGACAATAACGATGATGATGACGACTATATCGTTCCCGTCAAAAATCGAGGCTTTCGAAACAAGCATCTGCGTGCCATAACTTATGGAGCGGTGTGTCTTGCTCTTTCGTTTGCACTCTCATTTGTGGGTTTTAGAATGCCTATGGGCGGCATGATTTCGCTTGCTGCAATTGCGCCGATTGTTATTTTTGTCTATCTTTTCGGTTTTAAATACGGCGTTATTATCGTTGTTGCAAACACTTTTCTAAGAACAATAACAGGTTCAACTATACTTGGCTTTGGGCAGGTAGTTCTTGATTATATAATACCAATGATGGCATTAATTGTTGTGGCGCTTATTCCAAGACTTATGAACCCCAATAAAGAGAGCGGAAAATTTTTTGAAAGCGGATTATATGCCGGTATCGCAATATTTGCAGTTATTCGTTGGATAAGTCAGACCATTTCCGGAATAGTCTACTTTGACGCACCGCTTGGTTTTTCACTTCTTTACAACAGTTTCGGACTGATTGATGCGGCAATCGCTGCAATTGCACTTGCCGCACTTTTTCGTTCATCTGCGTTTGTGAAAGAACTTCGCAAAATACAAGCGCTGCAACATGATATGGTTTTTAATGAGAATGAAGTTAAAACTGTTATCAACAAAAAAGTTGTTGTTATCTTGGTTGCAATGTGGTCAATGTTTTTAGTAACATTTCTAGTTTCAAGTGCAGCATTCAGACGAGATATTGAGCCTTTAAATGCTGCAGTGGAAACGCATCAGGCAAGAATGGACGAGTTGACTGAAATTGTCCCGAATTGGAATTTAAGAAGAAACAGAGGCAGTGCAAATGAAACTACAAGATTAGAAAATGTTTTTGAAAAAAGAATAGCGTGGTTAAGCGATACTGTCACAAGAAATGCTGATATTGATTTGGAGATTGAGGTGATAAATGAAGAAATTAATGATTTAAACTACAGAATCGCTCAAATGGTTTCAGATACTGCTCGTCAAAGATTAACATCAGAAAGAGATGTTTTGATTGAAGAAAGAGACGCATTAATAGAAAACAAAGATGAACGACTTGAAGGTTATCAGTCGCAAATTGCCACTATGAATATAATGAACGAGACTAGAAATTCTTTAGTTGTGATGCAATATGGATTGTATGAGGATAGTGAAGAGTTCGCAATTTTACAAGGAGAGATAAATAATTGGTGGCGTTGGTATCTCCGTCAGTTTGACCCATATCGTTTCAACGACAGAACATTGCGTCCCGCTCGTTCACATCGGAATCAAACAATTTGGATGTATATCGGATTGAACTTATTCCTGGCATTAGTTGCATTGGGAGTGACGGTTGCGCTAGAAAAGAGGAGTATTGTGCAAGCGGAAAAACCTGAAAAAGAAGAGAAATAAAAGTGTAGGGGTTCGTATTGCTCGCCCCTGCAATAAATGAAGTGTAGCGGACGGTCAGTGACTGCTCGCTACATTTTTTATTTTGAACAGGCATTTTTTTGTTGCAAAGGGTTAAAAAATTTGTTATACTTGAATCAAATAAATCAAGCGTCATAGACGCAATTAGGAGAAAACATATGAAAAGAGAAGTTATTATTGCTTGTGACTTTCCGTCAAAAAAAGAACTGTATACTTTTTTACAGGATTTTGAAAAAGAAGGGTTGAAACCATTTTTAAAAATCGGTATGGAACTATTCTATAGAGAAGGTCCTAGCATTGTTAGTGAATTAAAAGCAAAAGGTGCAAAAATATTTTTAGATTTGAAACTTCATGATATTCCGAATACTGTCGGCAATGCTATGAAAAACATAGGCAGATTGGGAGTGGAAATTACAAACTTGCATGCAGCAGGGGGAATAAAAATGATGCAAGCGGCCAGAAAGGGACTTGATGAAGGGGCGGCGGCAGTGAATGCCAAAAGCCCGATATTACTTGCAATAACTCAACTAACATCTATTGATGAAGAGACTTTAAAGAAAGAGTTATTAATTGAAACTAAACTAAAAGATACTGTTATTCATTATGCAAAAAATGCTAAAGCAGCAGGCTGTGACGGAGTTGTTTGCTCTGCTTTAGAAGTTAGCGAAATGAATAAACTGGGTTTAGTAGGGCTAACGCCTGGCATAAGACTGGAGGGTGATGAGGCAGGAGATCAGAAAAGACTCGCAACACCGGCATTTGCAAAAGAAGCAGGCAGCACCTATATTGTCGTTGGCAGAAGTATCACTCATGCAAATAATACTGTTGAAGCCTATAAAAAATGTGTCAAAGATTTTGAATAATCACAACAATTCACCTTAAAAATATTTTTGAAATAGTGCAAAAAATAGTTGACAGATCTCAAAAAAAATAATATACTAGTCGCATTAATAGCAATTAAGAGAATTTTCTCACCACCATCTTTGAGAAGTGGTTGCTGCAAAAAATGTTAATTCGTTGTGCCAATGGTGCGACTTATCACTTTTAGCGGTTGAGAATTTTCTCAGCCGTTTTTTTAATAGTGACCAAAAGACTTCTTCAGCGGTCTTATTAGGAGGAAAATCTTATTAACAGATTTCATCAAAGAGAAAAAGAACAAGAAAGGAATTATCGCATTCGTGATTTGCAAGTTCGTGTCATTGATTCGGACGGGTCGCAACTCGGAGTTATGCAAACAAGAGACGCTATTCGTCTTGCGGAAGATAAGGAACTAGACCTTGTTAAAATCAATGCAACTTCAAATCCGCCTGTTTGCAAAATAATGGACTATGGCAAATACAAGTTTGACAAGCAAAAAAGCGAAAAGGAAGCGAAGAAAAATCAAAAAACAACCGAGATGAAAGAGATTTGGCTTTCAATGAACATTGGGCAGCATGATATTGAGACAAAAGTGAAAGCCGCTCAAAAGTTCATTGTGAACGGAGATAAGGTCAAAGTTGCCCTTAGAATGAAAGGCCGTCAGCAAGCCCACTCTCGTATTGGTGTTGATGTTATGCATCGTTTTTTTGAGTTGGTCAAAGAAGTTGCACAAAAAGAAAAAGAACCGTCAACTGAGGGAAGGCAAATTATCATGATAATTGCACCAATCAAAAAATAGTGATTGGCGAGTGACAATTAAAAATTTAACATACATTCTGCGTTATGCGTTATGCGTTATGCGTTGAAAAACAGGAGGAACATATGCCAAAAATGAAAAGTCACAGCGGAGCAAAAAAGAGATTCCGCTTAACAGGCTCAGGCAAAATCAAGCGAGGACAACAAGGAAAGAGCCATATCTTGAACAAGAAATCAAGAAAACGCAAAGTTTCTTTGCGTCAAACTGCCTACATGGGTTCAGCAAAACAAGAAAGAGCAATGAAAGAACTGATTCAAAAATAAGGTGCGTTAAAAAACCTTTAAAATCATTTCACAAAACAAAACAATCGGAGGACTCACAAAATGAGAATTAAAAGATCAGTAAACGCACTGAAAAAGCGTAGAAAAATAATGAAACTTGCCAAAGGATATTTTGGCTCAAAATCTCGCTCATACCGCATCGCTCGTGAGGCGGTTATGAAGTCGCATATGTATGCTTTTGTCCACAGACGCCTAAAAAAGCGTGACTTTAGAAAATTGTGGATTGCAAGAATCAACGCAGCAGCAAGACAAAACGGTTTGTCGTATTCAAGATTCATGCATGGCTTGAAAGTTGCCGGCATTGACCTGAACAGAAAAATGCTTGCAGAACTGGCAGTAAAAGACGCAAAAGGTTTTACGCAATTGGCAGAGCGTGCAACTCAAGCAATCGCTAAGTAGACATGAAGTTAATAACTTCTAAAGACAACGACTTAATTAAACATGTCCGCTCACTCTCAGACAAAAAAACGAGAAAGGAATTTTTCGAGTTTGTTGTAGAAGGTGCTAGATGGATTTATGACGCACTCAATATTAATAATGTTGAGTGCGTTAGTATCTTGTTGAAAAACTCAAAAAAGAATGAGTTTTTGTCTCATCTTGAAAAAGTTTTAGATAACTTAACAAAAGTTGTTTTAGTAGATGATAATATTTTTGAAAAATTAGAAACAACTGAAAATGGACAGGGGATAATTGCGGTATTCAAGCAAAACCTAAAAAATGGAATTCCAAAAGGCAGCAAAATCCTATTCCTAGACCAAGTATCTGACCCGGGTAATCTTGGAACAATAATTCGAACAGCATGCGGAGCAGGCTATAATGATATAGTTTTAAATAACTGCACCGACCCATTCAGTCCAAAATCATCAAGGGCAAGCATGAGTGCATTATTAAAAGTTAGTTTATATGACTCTGGAATTGATATTTTGGACAGATTAAAAGAAACTCATCAAATTATCGCCGCTAGTATTGACGGCACAAGTATGTATGAGTTGTCAATTACTGCAAAAAAACTTTGTTTGGTTATTGGGAATGAAGCCCACGGTATTTCACCTCAAATAAAACTGCTTTGTCACGAATTTATCAGCATACCAACGCAAAACATTGAATCTCTAAACGCCGCTGTCAGTGCAGGAATTTTAATGTATATGCTGAGATAAAATTATATTTAGAAAAAAGGACACTCTTCAAAAATGAAAAGTGTCCTTAACTTTATTATAAAGTATCGTCTAAAAATGCAATTTAATTTCTATCGGCTGTGTCATTAGGAAATTCATTTTTTAGAAATTTATCTATAAACTTCGTCTATTATTTCTCCAAAAGTTTTGTATCTGTCGCTTGCGTTATACATCATCATTTTGTCTAATATTTTTTTGTAGGAAAAATTTGCTATCTTTGTTTCATTTTCAAGCATTCTGTTGATGAGTTCGGCAATACAAAACATATCGGTTTGATGTGTGTATTTTCCGTCATAAAATTCATATGGATGGCGCACCATGTTATTGCGGTTGATGACTGCTGCCATGCTGTTTTTACCTTTGGTTTTGGGTTTATCTACAGTGATTTCATTCTGACTGATAATTTTCCCCAATCCAAAATCAATGATTTTGACCATACCGTATTTATCTATCAGAATATTATTTTCTCGTATATCACGATGGAGTATCTTGTTTTGCTCAAGAAAGTCAAAGGCGTCAAGAATTTGCAAAAATATTGCACCCGCTATGCTTCCATCGCCTTTTTCAAGTATTGAAAAGAATTTATCAATAGGCTGTCCGTTGATATATTCCATTATAATGTGACCTGAGAAAATTTCAGGATAGAGATAATAACTGAAAATGCGAACAAGATTTTTGTGATATAGCCGGTGCATTATTTTAATTTCTTGGACAAAAGAGTTATAGAATTTTTCTTTGTCCTCATCGTCGTCAGGCTCATACTTTTTTGCAACGAAAAGTTCATCAAGCGTCTCGTCTTGCAAAAGAACGGTCTTGCCGAAACTTCCGCTTCCAAGATTGTCTTTTACTATTTTATAGTCTTTATATTTGACAAATCTCATTATTTTCTCGTTGTCTTTCGTCATATGCATTTAGGAATAGTATGTGCAATATTTTTCAAATATGGATAAAAGCATATAAATAAATATTATAGTGCAAACTATTTAACATGAGAAAAAGAAACAGTGATGTTAATATAAACATTAAAAAGAGCAGTTGTAAAATGTTGATAATTGCAATGTTTGCTATCATAATTTTTGCAGTATTGTCAGGCGGATTTTTGCTTTCAGAAAACAAGCAAACAAGAGTGCAGTCTGTTTCTCCGCTTAGTATGGTGGAAATCATAAATAATGAGTCGGAATTAATCTCATTTGCAACATCTGTCGGAGCAGGGGCGCATAGAGAAGGAGTCACAGTCAGGTTATCGCGTGACATGAATATGTATGGACTTAGTTGGACACCTATCGGGCGTCCTTCTCAGCCTTTTAGAGGAACATTTGATGCAGAGTCATTTGTTATACGCAATCTTCATATCGGGCGTGAGCAGCAAAATATGCTCAATGAGAATAATTTTATTGGATTTTTCGGAGGGACTAACGGTGCTGTAATAAGAAATATAACTCTTGAAAATATAAGTTATAATATAACAGGCTCACAAGGCAGTATAGGAACAGCAGCAGCAAATGCCGGAATAGGTTCGTCTGTTACTATTGGCGGACTTATTGCTCAAAGCACAAATACTATCGTTGAAAATGTTGTTGTCAGCGGTGGAATTATGGCGTTTGGAGGACAAGGCGGACTTAATCATGTCACAAGCAGCGGGACAGGACGCACAGGCGGTGCGGGAGGAGAAGTGACAGTAGGAGGGCTAATCGGCGCAAAAACAGGAGGTGCGGTCAGGCGCTCTACTATGTTTGGTGAAATATACGGACACGGAGGACATGGCGGCGGAGGAGGAACAGGTGCGGCATCTTCTGCGGGCGGACTTGGCGGTAACGGAGGCTCTGTTATATTCGGCGGAATTGCCGGACGGGTCGGCGGCGGCGGAATTATTGAAGAAAGTTATATAAACGCTCATGTCACAGCCGGAAACGGACGCGGCGGGAATGGAGGAAATGCAGGGTCGACAAGCGGAACGGCAGGCGGTCCCGGAACTGCCGGAAATATTGTTGCCGGCGGACTTATCGGACAAGTCGGACCTTTGGCGGCAGACTCAGCAACAGTCAGGCACAGTTTTTTTGCCGGACATCTTGA
This sequence comes from Bacillota bacterium, assembly GCA_009779975.1. GTDB lineage: Bacteria > Bacillota > Clostridia > Christensenellales > Pumilibacteraceae > WRAY01. The sequence continues at coordinate 53,199 of WRAY01000006.1, forward strand.
AATACTCACTCATGCAAACGGACTTAGACACCCGGGACGCATCAGAGGATCAGGAACTTCACAAACAATAGGCGCTATGAATGCAAGTGAAGGCGGACGAGCGGTTATAACCGGAGGCGGTATTGTCGGACTCATTACAGGAAATGAAGTGTCTGTTGCAAATTCATACACAGCAGGGAGGATTAGCACTCAGCATGAATACTTTACTGACGGAACAACACCGAATGTCCGCTTGGCAGGTGTTGCCGGATTTGTTCAAGGAAACAATCTGTCAATTCAAAATACGGTGTCATTGACTGAGTTTGATGCACAAATTCACTTGCCTTCACCTATGACTCCGATGCCTAATCCTCCAGTAATTGTTCACAGTCTTACGACTAATCCATTTGCAGTCTATCAAGATGCTACAATTTTGAATTCAAGTGCTTTTGTTTCTAATGGCAATCAGTTTTTTTCTCTTCAAGGTAATTCGGCAGAAGGACAGGCAGCAAGATTTCCATCAGTTGAGCCAAGTGTTTTTGTTTTTAACTTGAATCAGCCTCTGCTTGCTCAGTTTGTGTCGGGACCGTTTCCTGCAATTAACTGGGCGCAAATGACAGGAGTTGAAGGTATGGCGAATTGGCTTACAGGTCCAAGCGTGCCTTTAGGGCAAAATCAGTGGACATCGCCGGAAGGTATCACAGTCACTCATCTTCCTGTTCTTGTCAATAGAGCGTGGGGCGGACTTAGATATGACCTTGAAATAAATATTAATAATTTGACAGATCTTATCAACTTCAGAAATCAAGTGAATGGCGGACGGTCTTTTTTAGGATATACTGTGAAACTAAACTCAGATATAAACATCGGAACAGTCACAACATGGATTCCGATAGGCAATAACATTGCAAGACCTTTCAGAGGAATATTTGACGGACAAGGAAATGTCATTAGAAACTTGAGAATGCCTGCGGGCACTTCAAGTATTAATGCGGGATTTTTTGGTGTCACATTCGGGGCAACTATTCGCAATCTCAAACTGGAAGACCCCTCAATTAATGTTTCAACAACCATGAATATGACAACGACTATTATCGGAGTTAACACTCCGAGTACAGGCGGAATAGTCGGACTGTCGCTCGGAAGACTGAGAATAGACAATACTCATGTTTATGCAACTCCTACTTTTTTGGGAGAGACTTTTCAAATAACAAGTAATTTGACCGGAACAACATCGGGAACAGGATTAGTTTTGCCGCTATCTGTTACTAGAACAGGCGGACTTGTCGGAAGCGCATTCGGATTTAATAACCATATAACCCGTTCGTCAAACAATGTTCCGGTGCAAGGGGCAAGTTTGAGGCGCGGGCACGGCGGACAGGTTGGCGGACTTGTCGGAATTGCTTATCGAATAGTTTTGGAAGAGAACATGTCGCTTGGAACTGTTCAATCTACTCACACCGCCCAAACGCCTAATGATTGGGCACGAGGCGGCGGATCTGCTGTTGGCGGTATTGTCGGAAATATTCAAAGTTTTTCCATAATAAGAAACAATTCTTCAGCGAGTTCTGTGCGCGGAATGAATACACTAGGCGGAATTGTCGGCTGGATGGAATCGTGGGCACGCCACAGTATTATCGAAAGAAATCTTTTCACCGGCGAAGTAGTTTCAACAATGACAACATCAACAGCAAGTACTACCGAAAATCTTGTTATGGGGGGGATTGTCGGTTCAATGGGAGCGCTTGATATGACCATAAGATATAATATTATGGCAGGCTCTCGTATTCAGCATATCGGCACTATGAGCGGTTCCGGCACTGCCACAATTCGTGTCATAGGACAAATTTCAACACTCAATCCTAATGCAAGAAGGGTTAATCCTTCACCTGCCGCAGCAACATGGCAGTCAACAATTAACACTGCGGTTAATCTTGTTAACCGTGATGCTGTGATTCAAGCGTCAAACAACAACTTTGTAGGAATACCAAATGCTCAACTAAGAGACTTTGGTGAGGGGATAGGAATTGATTCGACTCGTCCGCTTATTAGTGAAGGAATGTTTCCGGGAATTTTCTCGAATGTTTCATTGGGTTCACTGGGTGTTAACTGGGACACAACCAACACATGGTTCTTAAATGAAGGCGAAGCGCCAATATTGCGGCATTTTTTGAATCTTGACATTCCTTTGGGTCAAGCGGGAACTTCACTGGCACCTATAATAATATCAAATTTTAGTGACCTTTCAACTCTCAGAAACAGGGTCAACTCAGGAACAAATTTTGCAAACATTCATTTCAGAATGACTGCAAATATTGATTTGGGCGGAGTAAATTGGATTCCTATCGGAATTGCCGGACAAAGTTTTAACGGGATTTTTGACGGAGGCGGATTTGAAATACAAGGACTCTATAATACGAGAACAGGAACAGGGAACTACCGCGGACTATTCGGACGGACAATGGGCGGTGCGGTTATTCGCAACATAAGCATAAGGAATCCGAATATTGCGCCGCGTGCCGGTCTCAATGTCGGCGCACTCATCGGACATGCACAAGCGACAACAGTTGATAATGTTCATATTCATGGCGGACAAGTTTCAGCAGTTGCGGGAGCGGCCAACACTGCAAATAATGTCGGAGGAATTGTCGGACAGATTGGCAACGGAAGTTCCATAAGAAACTCATCAACACGAGGAACTATTGTTAAAGGTGAAGTTAATGTCGGAGGAATTGTCGGGCTTAGTGCGGGAACTGTTGCAAATACCGGCATAACTTTAGCAAACAATTTTTCAACTGGACACATAACAGGACTTAATGCTGTTGGCGGAATTGCAGGAGTTGTCCGCGGAACAACTTTGACTACCTCATACTCAACCGGCGCAATAAGTGCAACGGGCGGAGTTGTCGGCGGAATTATTGGTCAGGCGGACACTCAATCTTCAAGAGTTGAGGACACTCTTTCAATGGGAAGCATAACTGCTTTTGCAAATATCAATGCGGTTGCGACAAGCCCAATGGCAGGCGGAATTATCGGACGAGTTGCAATAAACGGAACTATTGTTGTCAATGCAATTGCAACAGGCAACATTGCTGCTCAAAATATCAACACCGCTGCAAATGCAAACAGTGCAGTTGGCGGAATAATAGCCCGTGTTGATATCGGAACTGCAGTATCAACTGTGAGAATTGACAATTCAGTTGTTCTCTCACGGCGTATTTTTGGATATTCAGTGACACCGGCAACTCGAATATCGTCAATATTCGGAAATTCCGATACCAACAACGGAAGACCGTTGGGTGACGGAAATAGGATAAGAGCAGGTATTGAACTTTCAATTTCAGGAAGGGAAATGGCAGACACTCTTATCTATAACTCAAACTTTGACATGACAACAGTTGCACACTATGCGGGTGCAGGTTTCGGCATAGGAACTCCGGCAGCGACAGGTACAAGATGGGTTTTGGACACCGGAGCAAACAGGGGAGTTCCGTATATCCGTGCATTGCCTATTCCTGTTTTCACTAAAGGTGACGCATCAAATCCTCACTTGATTTCTAATGTTGATGAATTGAGAGATTTGGCAAACAAAGTCAACAACGGAGAGAGCAGATTTTTAGGGCAGTTTATTCATTTGACACAGGATTTGGATGTGGGAGAATGGGGTAATCCGATAGGAACTAGTCTTGCAGCAAGTTTTGGCGGAACATTTAATGGTCAGGGCAATACAATTAAAGGATTAACAACACCGTTTAATCGTCAAAACGGAACATATGGACTATTTGGCTATGTTGCGGGCGGAACAATTGAAAACTTGATACTAACGAGAGTCAATATCCACATAACCGGTCTTGCCGCGAACGCTAATAATGTCGGATCGTTGATAGGTCACGCAGACGGCGGAGTAAGGGTCAGCAATGTTGCGGTGAAAGATTCAATACAAGTAAGAAGCGGAGGCAGCGGCGCAATAACGGGTGCGCAAAATATCGGCGGTTTAATAGGAAATATAACGAGCCGCAATAACTTTGTTGATCGTTCCTTTTCTACTGTTAATGTCAACGGAGGAAACAATGTCGGCGGTTCAATCGGAACAATGGCTGGCACAACGGTCACACGCTCATATGCAAGCGGAAATGTCGGCGCTCATTCTAATGCTGCAGTCGGTGCCGCCGGAGGACTAGTCGGTTTTATGGAAGTTTTTGAAAGCAGCGTTGAAAATTGCTTCTCAACTTCAAATGTAACAAATATCAGAAATGCAAATAATGCTTTTTCATTTGCCGGCGGACTTATTGGAGATGTGACAGCGGCAAACAGCACAATCAGAAATTCTTATGCAAGCGGAAATGTTGCCGCAACAACATTAGGAACAGGAACTCTTGCAACGCTTCATGGTTCATATTCAGGCGGACTTGTTGGAAGATTTAATGCAGGTGCAGGCGGGTTAATTGAAGATAGTGCAGCATTTAATCAGATATTGAGTTCTAACACAAGAAATGCGGCAAACACTGCAGATGTTAATATTGTCAGACTGCATGCGCCGATTGCCGGAACAACAGTTGCGGCGGCAACTCGTTCAACTGTTGAAAATGTTCGCTTTTATGATGCAGTGCGTTCAGCAAATAACCTCACAGGAAACGCAGCATCGCTCACAGCAATCGGAGGAACTCCTGCCTTCGCGGTTGAGAATAGAGATGAGTTTTTTCCCAATAATTTTTTTGATTCACTCTATATAGAAGACCTTGGTTTTTCTAATGCATTTTGGGGAATAAGGCGTTCTCAAAACAATGGTTCACCATACTTGAGAGGTCTTTTCATCGATATTTCGCCTTTAACACGGTTAATAAATAATACAATAAGTCTTTGGCATATCCGCACAAATTGGACTGAGCAAACCTATGGTGCGCTAACAGACGCTTTGCGTGACGCCATAACTGTTCAAAATAACACTAACAGAACTCTTGACGATATTGACGAGGCGTATTTAGCAATACTTGACGCAGTTAATGCGTTGCGTGGGGACAGAAGCGAATTGGGCGATGTTATCATGTTTGTCAGAGAGTTTTACTTTGATTGGGCACACTCTTTTTTAACGGCGAGAGATATGCCTAATTCTCAGCAAGATATTGAACTGCTTTTAAACAATTTATTCTTAAATTGGGGTAATGTCAGTATTGCATATAATTTGGCAAACAGCATAAACGATAATGATTCAAACCGCTACACTCAAGTTCAAATCAACAATGCACATTCAGCCCTGCTCAGTGCAATATTACCGGCTAATTTAATAATAAATCGTGCGGAACTAACCTCTCTGATTGCACTGGCAGAAGCAAGTAACGGAATAGAGTTTAGTGAAACTACTATAGAGGTGTTGGAAACTGCGTTGCTTAGAGCGCGTGCGGCAATGATGCAAAATGAAATTGTTGTGAGCGGAGCATCTCGTCCGATATCAGCAGGAAGAGAGGTTCTTGCAGCAACGATTACATTGAGAGAGGCTATCAGTGCCCTTGAATTTGACTTCACATTAAGCGGATTTGACACGCTTATCCAAGTTGCAAATGACATTGCGGCTATTAGAGCGAATCAAACAAACAGATTCGGAGTGCCGACCGGAACGACAATAGGTTCACCGATTTTTGATACATCAGCATTTTTAGTCAACAATGTTTTGCCGCTTGCAACAGGTTTTAGAGAAACTCATGAAGACTCAATTGAAGGCTCACCTGTTTCAGCAGTTTTGTTAAAACGCGCAATAATGAGTGAATTAACAACTGCAATACAAGCGGTTCAATTTAACATGACTGCACTTAATGACCTTGTTGTTCTTTTGAGTGTTCAGCGTATTAGTTATTCTCCGTTCCAAGCAGCATTAACTGAAGGCTTTAATATGCTTGCGCAAAACTTTTTGCCGAATTCAGAGGGGCGTATTCAAGACACACTAAATCCTCTTCAATCAATGAGCGTTAATCAATTTAACGCTAGATACGAGAGTGCAATAGAAAATATTATCGAAGAACTTTTTAACTGCCTTATTGCATTGAGGACTGAGTCTCAGCATGAGGCAGACACTTATCCGGACATGTATCCGGCAGCGCCGCTTCCCGGACATCCGGATTATTTCTTCAATCTGCGTGCAGGAATTATGAATGCAAACAGAGTGATAGGGGACAATTCGAGAAATGCAGAGGAACTTTTAAATGCAATTAATTGGCTTCGCCATAACAAATTCAGTCTAAGCACTTTCAGGCAGTTGTTAGAACAAGCGCGTTTTTTAATAAATGAGGAACATTTTGGCGGAGCATATTTCGCAATAGGGTTCGGAGAATTATTAACCGCAGAATCACTTGCATCAATACGCTATGATTCATTCGTTGCACCGGATGCAGTATTTACTCCTTTGCAAGTCAGAGATGCAATTGAAGATTTAAGAGATGCACTTGACGGACTTATCATTAATATCTCGCGTTTTCATGGGACAGGCGGATACTTTTTGCGCGCACAAGTCTATGCAACACCTTTTGGCGGCTTCACCATTCCGACGCAAATAGCAATGTTTAATTTCCTTGTAAATGCAACTAATTTGGGTCTCGCAAACGCTAATCAAGCCCACTTTAATCAACTGGCTGCCGGCGTGGCGGCTAATGAGACAGTTGAAGAGATAAACCGTTTAAGTCGGACAACTTATCGTGATGCGTTTATTTCTCAGATTCAAGCGTTTAGAATTGCATTTGAGTCAAGGATATATGAGCGCGAAAACTTGGCACAAGCAATAAATAATGTTGAATCTCACAAAGCATATCGCAACTCAAATCAACCGTTCAGAATGGGGCATGCGCCGTTTGTTTTTGATGACGGGGCATGGTATGACTACAACTCAAACCGTGTGAATGCCGATGGTATTTTAGTTAATGCTGACGGCTCGGTCAGAGAATTTTTAACCTATACGAGTGCAAGTTGGAATGATGTGCGCAATGAGGTCAATGCTGCAAGGATAGTCTATTTTGATATTCGTGCAACACGAACACAAATTGATGAAGCAGCACAAAATGTGTTAGATGCCATGAATGTGCTCACAACTAATACGACCAGAGTTGAAGAACTTTTAGATATTGCTGAAAATATTATCTACAACCCAGGACTATTTGTTCCTTCAACTATTGAATCATTGAAAGAAATAGTTGATGAAATTAGTTATGAATTAGGAAATAAGCGTAGTTTTGAAGAGTGGCAATACGATTTTGAAAGATTGCAATATGCAATCAATAATGTTCAAATTAATGTTGCCGCACTGCAAGCATTGATTGATGAGGCACAGGCATTATTGCCATATTACTATAGATACACTCCTTTAAGTTGGAACACATTTACCTCAATGTTCACTCATGTGTCGGCAACATTCAACGATATAGTTGACTCATCCGTTGGATTTGATGCGGCAACTGTGACAAGTTTGTTCAATATGCTGAGGGCTTCAATGAATGCGCTTAGAGCGGATGTAAGTTTGCTTGTATCTCGCTATGAATTCGCCCGCTCACTAAATCCGATTTTCATGACAATGGCGAGTGCATCTGCGCTAAATGATGTTCTAATAGAAGTTGCACAAGTTATATCAAACCAAAACACTTCATTCACCGAGGTGAATGAAGTGCTTGAGGAGTTGAATTATGTGCTGGATAATATTGCAGTCAACCGCACTCAACTTCGTTTGACAATCGAAAACGCAAAGATTCAATTAGAAAGATTTTTTACCACAACTTCTATAAATAACCTTACAGCAGCGATTGATGCGGCGGAATTAGTCTATGACGAATTGCTTGCGGGTTATGAAGGAGTTCAAGCGCTTATGGCGTCAAACTCTGCAATACTAAACGCTGTTTCTTCTTTGATAGTCGACAATACGGCACTTTCAAGCGTAATTTTCCTTGCAAGACAATATCTTTATGAAATAGTTGAAGGAAGGCGCACCTATGAATATTATGTCGGAGCAACTCTTAATGCGCTTAATGAGGCGTTGAATAACGGAGAGAGATTGCTTAACCAATCAATAATTACAATTGATGAATTAACTCATGCAATAAACAGTATTAATACCGCATTTAGCGGGCTCAGGGTCGACACAACAAGATTAGTTGTTTTGCTTTCACAAGCACAATGGTTTGAGGATAATATGCATTTATTTGTTGTATTTCCGCCGCAATTTTGGACGCTTCAATATGAAACTCAAAACATGATTGATGGAAATCCGGCGATTCGGGATTACCTAGAACTTTATGAAGATTTCAGATATTTTCTTGGAAACCTTGAGTTTAATAGCAGTGCGCTCAATGCCCTAATTCTTCAAGCCCAAGAAATACTCGAAACTCGTCGTGATAACTATTCGGGAAGAAGTATAACAAATCTTGAATATTGGCTGGAAAAAGGGCTTGATTTTTCCGGCGGGGACCCGGCAGAAATAACAAGCGGACTGGCAAACGCAATCATCAATCTTGTTGATGTTCGTGAACTAAGAGAAGCGTATTCGTTTGCAAGAGATTTTTCTAATTTGCATATAGGTGACTTTGAGGCAGATATCGGCTCATATACTATCGGAACATTTAACAGACTGCTTCGTGCTATTAATGAAACAAACTATGAATTGAATTACGGAGAACTAAGTGCGACAACAGTTGCAAGGCTTATTGCTGAATTAGATTTTGAAAGATATCTTGTTTATGTCGGCAACTTAAGAGAGGCGTTGGAAATAGCAATCGAATACGATGATCTTGACCGTTTCACAGCAGATACGATTTATGTTTTGATTGGGGCTATTAATCACGCTCAAAATATTTTATTATCCGAATATCCGTCTGAGACTGCAATAAATCAAGCGATTGAAAACCTAATTCAGGCGATAGAAGGACTTGAAGAAATTGACTATAATTACAGGCTTGAAAACATTCTTCGTGATCTTGAGATTTATCCAAGAATTGCGGCAAACTATACAGTTGGCTCATTTATAGTATTTGAGACATATTTTAACAAAGCATATGCTCTTATAAATAATGCAAGCGGAAACTATGAATTTGATGAAGTCTACACAGGATTAAGGACAGCGATATCAAATCTTATTTATGTCCGTGACCTAATCGACTTAATAAGTGAGGCGGAAGATATTGATTTAAATAACTATACAACCGCTACTGCGGACGCATTTAGTCAAGTTTTAAGTGCCGCCATTAATGTTGCCGAAAATCTAAATGCAATGCGCACGCAAATTGAGCAGGCTATTTATGATTTAATTTATGCACGCGAAAACCTTGTTGAGCGCGGACCCGGTTATGGTGAGCCGGATCCTGTGACATATCGAGAGCGACTAGAGATTTTCATGAGAACAGTCCAAAATACCAACACTGCTAACTACACATTTGACAGTGCTTATGTGTTTGAAAATGTTCTATATGCAGTTCAAAATCTCATATATATCGGAGCGGAATATGACTATGAATATGAACAAATATACAATGAATTGCATACTGCTTTTAATGCTCTTGTCTATATTCGTGATCTTAATTATTTAATCTATGAGGCGAACAATATTGATTACACTCGATATACCGCTGCATCATGGAGTTATTTTTCGAGCGTTGTTGAAAGTATAACAGATAGATTGAGTCAAACAGGCGTGACAAGAAGTGAAATTCAAGGAATGATAACTCAAATCAATATTGCACGGGAGGGGCTTGTTGTTTTCACTTATACGCCGGGTGACACTTATGAAGAAAGGCTCTATAATTTTGTGAATGCTCTTCCGGTTAGAGACAGAAACAGATTCACTGAAACTTCATTCAGCAATTTTGAATATTATCTGAATTTGGCAATTGATTTTAATGAAGGGTCTTATTCTGGCTCTCGGACTGCCGAAGAACTCTATCATGCGGTAAGGATTGCGAATGAGATGCTTGTTTATATTGGCGATTTAAAAGACCTTGTTGCATATGTTGCGGATTTGAATTATCAGAATTACACAGTCGCATCATTTGAAAAATTCTACAATGAACTGAATAATGCAAGCAATGTTTTGTCTAATCCTAATGTTCTTCGTTCGCAAGTTATTGAGGCGAGAATAAGTTTGCAAGATGCATTTGATAATCTTGAAGAAAAGAACGGCAACGGAAATGGTAATGGTAATGGAAATATCTATGATGATTATTATGAGGAACGAATTTATAAATTTATCAATAACCTTCCGCATCGTGACAAAAACAGGTTCACTGTGAATTCATTTAGTGTTTTTGAGTATTATTTAAATATTGCGAATCAATTCAATTCCAAAATTTATTCAGGTGTAATGACTGCGCAAGAAATTTATAGTGCTGTTAGACTTTCAGAAAATAATCTTGTTTATATAGGAGATCTTATTGACTTGATTTTAAGTATCGAAAACATTGACTATAGCAGATACACCGAAATATCATTTTCAGCGCTTGTTTTAGAGTTGTATAACGCTGTTTTAATTTTAGAAAATCCTGACGCAGCAAGGGGACAGATAGAGGATGCACTCATAAGGATTGAATATGCCTTTAATGCTTTAGAATTAAGAGGTTACAACCCGCCTCCGCCGCCTCCACCGTCCGACACAAACTGGGGGGCAATACTTCTTTGGGGAGGGGTCGGACTTGGAGTATTGCTGTTAGTGCTTACTCTTCTTATAGTGCTTGTGCTTTTAAGCAAAAAGAAGAAAAGGCTTCAAGCAATTGAACAAAGAAAACAGGAAGAATCTGATTTGAAAGCAAAAGCGAAGCAGGCAATAAGCGACGCTTTCACAGCACTCAGTGAAGCAAAAACAAAAATGACTTTCTCAAAAGCAAATCCCGCTGATCAGTCAGCAAGAATGGATGCTATGAATGCTCTCAGCAAAGCAAAAGAGGGAATAGTTCATGCAACAGAAACAGTGAATAAGTGTTTGAAGGTTAAATCGGAAAATGCTGAGAAATCGCGTATTCAAAGAGAAGGAGGAGAAAAATAATGAAAAAAGAAAAAAATACAGAAGTTGCACAAGATATGCAAAATATTGTTTTGGAAGAGTTGCGTGAGGCAGAAATAAAAGCCGTCAAAGCGCGTGCTCGTGCTGTTGCCGCTGAATCGAAACAGAGACTTATTGAACTTGGACAATCAAGAGTGTCAAAACCTAAGCAGCAAAAGGTTGTGTTTGTCCAGCCGCCGAGTGCCCGTCCTCAAATTATTATTGAACCTCCGCCGCCTCTAATGCAGCAAGTGACTGCACCGCAGACACCGGTTGCTAATCTTGATTTAAGAGAAATTACGAATCTTAAAGAAGAGATGATAGACGGATTGAGAAATATTCAGGTGGCTCAAAATGAAAAATTAGAAGAATTACAAAAAAGACAAAACGAAAGATTTGAGCAGATTCAAAAAAATCAAGATACAAAAATGCAGAAATTTTCTGAAAAGATAAATAATATTCTAAACGAAAATATGTCTTATCCTGCTATGCAAAACGGAGTAACACAAGAGGAGAACAACATGAACAAAACGAATCAAGAAGTAATAAATGAAATTCAAGTGCAATTATCTGAATTAAATACACAAAACAGAGTAAATCAACTTGCTCCGCTTGGTGAAATTTTGGCATACGCTAAAATGGCTCCCATAAATGAAATTTTAGCGACAACACGAGCAATACTCCATATGCAAGGAAATCAAAATTTACGAGATACTCAAACGCAAAATTTTCCGTTTCTTCCGCAATTATTTTCACAGATTGCACCGCAGCCGCAGCAGCCGATAATCATAACGCCTGCGGATAGGAGTGGTCAAAGCATGCCGCATTATCAACCGCCTGCACCGCAATTACCGGTAATAGTTATGCCGCAGCATGCTTCGCAGGCGATACATCCTCAAATGCCTCAGCAATCTGCACCGCCGGTTATTATAAACTCACCTCCGCCGCAGCAGATACAGCCTATAATGCACCCTATGATGATGCAGCCGCAACTTCCAATGCAACCGTCTATAATTTTTAATTCACCGCCGCAGCCGCAACCGGCAGCACAGCCTCATGTGCAGCAATTATCACAGCAGTATCCGCCTCAATCTATAACTATCAATTCATCGGAAACACAGCGTCAAACACCGCAAATGCAATATCCATATTTTCATCCGTATCCTGTGTCTGACATAATGCACCAGTCCGCACCTCAAGTTGCTCCTCAAGCACCGATAGTAATACAATCTCCGGCAGTTGAACAGCCTCTTGCGACACAAATGTTTCAGCCCCATGTCCAAGAAAAAGTGCCGCAAGAAACAATGCCGGAAAAGACTCAAATTATATATGATGAACAGACAAAACCTGCTCCTGCGGCAGTTCAAGCAGTTCAAAGTGTTCCGTCGGCAGCGGTTGAAACGCCGCTGATTTCAATCCGACCGCCTGCACCGATAATTATTGAGCAGCCTGAGCAATCTGATTCGGCATTGGTATCAATTGTGCAGCCTGCACAAAAAGTTGAAGAGTCCTTTCCAATACAAACTGTGCAGTCGACACCGCAAATAATAGTGCAGCCGCCTCCGCCGATAGTGGTTGAGTCACCGCCTCAGCAAGTCGTACAGACTGCTCTGCCGGTGCAAAATAGTCAAACAAATGAATTAGACCCAATGGAAAAAATGTTTGCAGACATGGCAAATGAACTTGCCGCTTTATCTAAAAAATTGGATTAAAAACTAATTTATAGTGATATAGATTATGAAAAAGGGTATTGCATAATTGTTGCAAATACCCTTTTTAATATTATTTAGTTGATTTTACCATGTTTTTAGGATTATTTTTTTGAAAAACTCTCTTGAATTGCAACTGCGAGGGCTACTGAACAACCGACCATCGGGTTGTTGCCCATGCCTATTAAGCCCATCATTTCTACATGAGAGGGGACTGAGGATGAGCCTGCGAACTGTGCATCTGAGTGCATTCTGCCCATAGTGTCGGTCATGCCGTAGGATGCGGGACCTGCTGCCATATTGTCCGGATGAAGTGTTCTTCCTGTTCCGCCGCCTGAAGCAACTGAAAAATATTTTTTACCATTTTCAATAGACCATTTTTTATAAGTTCCTGCAACTGGATGTTGAAAACGAGTTGGGTTTGTCGAGTTTCCGGTAATTGAAACATCGACACCCTCGTGCTTCATGATAGCCATACCTTCTCTGACATCATCAGCACCATAGACCAAAACAGCAGAACGCTCGCCATCTGAATATTTCTTTGAGCGAACGACACTCAATTTATCAGTGTCATAGTCGAATTTTGTTTCAACATAAGTGAAACCATTTATTCTTGAAATAATAAGTGCAGCATCTTTTCCAAGACCGTTCAAGATAACTTTCAGCGGAGTTTGTCTGACTTTATTTGCAGTTTTTGCAATACCTATTGCGCCTTCTGCTGCTGCAAAACTTTCGTGTCCTGCCAAAAAGCAAAAACACTTAGTGTTGTCGTCAAGCAGCATACTTGCTAAGTTTCCGTGACCTAAGCCAACCTCTCTTTGTTCTGCGACTGACCCCGGAACTGTGAACGCTTGAAGCCCTTCGCCGATTGCTCTTGCTGCTTCAGATGCTGTCTTAGAACCCTTTCTAATAGCGATAGCACACCCCAAAGTATATGCCCAAACAGCGTTATCAAAAGCAATCATTTGAATGCTTTTAACGATTTTTTCAGGGTCAATGCCTTGTTTAAGACAAATTTCTCTTGCCTCATTAAGGTCTTTTATTTTCAATGTTTTCAACTCAGCGTTGATTTTGTTAATTCTTTTATTGTATCCTTCAAATGAAATGTTACTCATAATTCGTCACCTCCAGAAACCCTGATTGAGTTCGTCGGCAAAAATGGCGAAAAGATGCCGTTATTTTTTGTCGTAAGAACATAATCTGCGGGTTTCAATAATTACTCAACCCTTGGGTCAATAATTTTTACTCCTTCATTAAATCTTCCATATGTTCCTGTTGCAGATTTCAACGCTTCTTCTGCGTTGACACCAACTCTGATTTTATCCATCATCACGCCTAATTTTACGAACTCATATCCGATAATCTCGCCGTCTTTGTCGAGTGCTAATTTTGTAATGTAGCCCTCTGCCATTTCAAGATAACGAGTGCCTTTTATTTCGGTCGAATATATCGTTCCGATTTGGCTTCTTGTGCCTTTTCCAAGGTCTTCAAGCCCTGCTCCGATTTCCAATCCGTCTTCACTAAACGCACTTTGAGCCCTTCCATAGGCGATTTGCAAAAACAATTCTCTCATCGCAACATTGATAGCATCACACACTAAGTCTGTGTTAAGTGCCTCAAGTATCGTTTTGCCAACTAGAATTTCGCCGGCCATAGCCGCTGAATGCGTCATGCCGGAGCAGCCGATTGTTTCAATCAATGCCTCTACTATTTTGCCGCCTTTGACATTAAGCGAGAGTTTGCACGCTCCTTGCTGCGGTGCGCACCAACCAACTCCGTGAGTGAAGCCGCTGATGTCACTGACTTCCTTTGCCTTAACCCATTTTCCTTCCATTGGAATCGGGCTAGGTCCATGGCTTTTTGCGTTTTTGACGCAAACCATTCTTTCAACTTCCTTTGCAATATGCATTATAACAATGCCTCCTTGAATTTTTATTCTTTAAAATTATAGCATATTTCAAAATTAAACTCAAACGAATAAAATATCTAAGATAAAAACTTTTAAAAAAACTTTTCTAAAATCCCTTGCTATTTTGTTTGGGGTGTGATATGATATTTGTATGGAAAGGGAATTGAAATTGAAAAAACGATTAGTTTTTCTCGTTGTGGTGCTTATAGCATTTGTTATGTTTTTTGCTGCAACTTGTTTTGAGTTTGGCGGCAACAATGCTCCGACAACACAAACAACTCTTGCTACTCCGCAAAATTTGAGGATTGAGGACATGACTCTTCGTTTTAACAGCGTTGAAAATGCATCTCGCTACAGAGTGCATGTTCTTTCTCCAAGCAGAGGGGAAACATTTGTCAGAGTTGCTTCTCACAACAGTTTTGATTTGTCTTTTTTGGGACTTGAAGAAGGGCAAACTTATTTAGTTCAAGTAAGAGCAGAAGGGGGAGTGATTGGCAGCACTCGTTTTCTAGACAGTTATATGTCGCAATCATTGTCTTTTATAGCCGAAGCGGGCAATATCGTTCTTGACGGACTATATCTTTTGACTGCTAACGGAGTTTCCGGATTAAGTAAGTTTATGATAATGTCTGAGATTGACTGGTTTTATCAAGACATTCGCTGGGACTTTCCCGACAGTGCTTTTGCAACTCCTCAAACTCTTTTGAGTGCAATGTCTATTGCCAGTTGGTCAACATACAGGGATTTTGCAAACTCGGTCAATCATGCTAATTTTTCAACCATTACAGAAGTGGTTGTCGCATTTGTTGAGTTTTGGCTGGAAAGCAGAGGCGGGATGTCTAGTTCGCCATCATTTTCTGTTTTGATTAGAGGTGATTCGTTGAGACTTCATGAAGGCAGCGGTTTTGATGAAATGACTTTTTCAAGACAAGGCAGGAATTATGTTGTTGATAATTCCGATTTTGTCACACACTTTAGAATAAGAGGTGAGGTTTTGACACTGTATTCAAGCGTTGAAACAACACTGTTAGGAACTGTAGAGGCATCAATTGAATTTAGGCGGCACTCAGGATATGTTGAGGTAGGTGGCGGAATGAATGCTCCGACAAGTTTATGGACTAACACTAACGGAACTATTTCATGGTCGCAGCAGTGGGGGAGTTTCACTATGATTTGTGTGAGAACTCCAAATGATGAGTTTGAAGTTGTCTATATGAGAGGAACCGGCTCATCAAACCGAAGTGTCGGAATGAGAACGCTGGGTCTTGAAGTTGGAGTGAACACGGTTAGAATAAGGCAAGTAAATTTTGCTTTTGACGAAGTTGGAAATGTTATTTTGCAAGGTTCACCATATGCAACTATGGATATTACGATAAACTCAATTACTTATCAGCCTCTTTCAACACCGCAAAATTTTGAGCGATGGGGAAATGAATTGAATTGGAGTTGGATTTCAAATGCTAATGGCTACAGAGTGTATATTCGCCGTCCTAACTCTAGTGAATTTACATTCTTTGGCTCAACTTGGTCAACTTGGTTTTGGATAGGCAGTCAGTTCACTCCTAATGAATACACCTTTCGTGTTCAAGCAATTGCAAGCGGATTTGTCACATTTACTAACGGACATCTAACAACAACAACAAATTCAGATTTTGCTTGTTTAACAGTTAATTTTGCCTAATCAATTAACAGCAAACAAGTGTCAAAAGGCACTTTGAGGAGAACAAATTAAAATGAAAACATTAAAAAGACTAAAACTTTTTTTAACAGCAACTGTCATTCTGTCGCTTTCGTTCGTTATGCTTATCGGCTGCGGAATAAACGAAACGCATAACAATGTTTGGCAAGTTCAAGTTGTGAATGACCCATTTGGTTCGGAAGTAACTTTGACATCAAATGTCTACATTCGCTATGGAAATCCTGTCAGAATTGATGGAAATAACTATTTGACTGCCGAGCAATATTTCATTCAAAACTTTCGCTATCGTTTTGGCATTGGAAATCTTGGGACTGTCGGAATTGGAACTGCAACTGAATGGGAACCGCCTTACAGAATAAACTTGACGCAAGACGGTGAAATAAATGTTGCAAACAATGCTCTTCGTCATGCTTTTGTTGTCGGCAATCGCATTGGTTATTCAAAGCAAATATTTGACCCTGTTTTTAATCCTATTATTTTGAATTATTCGCCGCCAACCGCACCGGTTATGCGTTTTGTTATGATGGGAGCAAATGTTGAATGGCTGGAAACAAGAGTCTATAACTTTGTTCCGGGTGGTGACAGCGGATATAGAAGTGCAATATTCGCTCTTTTTAACGGAGTATGGACTGAAGTAGAGGAAAGGGAAGATTTAACATTCTTTTTCGTTGAAGTGCTGCAAGTTCTTCGCAATTATTTGTCTGTTGAATTGACAAACAGCGGGCTGGTTGTCACTCAATCAAGAACAAACACAATCCATCGATTTAATTTTGACCTAAGCGGCGATGTCAGAGAACACAGCAGAATTTATGACAGACATGGAAATCTTCTTAGCGTTCATGGAACAGGAGTGACAACAATAAGTGACATTCTTCCCGCCATACTAGAATACAACATAAGATTTTTCACTCCATAGTGATAAAAGGAAAAAAATAATGTTTAAAAATTTCAGTGAACTAAAAGATAGTTTGACATCATCACCCCCAAGAACACTCGTTGTGTGTTCTGCGCATGATTTGCATACGCTTGAGGCAGTATTTGAAGTTCAAGCATCTTTGCCAATGAAGTATGTTTTAGTTGGCGACAAAACCAAAATCATAGAAATTTCAAAAGCACTCGGAAAAACTCTGGATGAAAATGAAATCGTTAACGCTGTTGATGACATTGAATGTGCCAATAAATCAATAGAACTTATTCGAGAAGGAAAGGGAAGTGTTTTGATGAAAGGATTGATTGAAACAGGAACACTTCTCAAAGTTGTTTTAAACAGGGAAACCGGAATTCGCGGAACCGGCACTATGTCGCATTTGGCAGTTTTGGAAGTACCGAAATACAAAAAACTAATCGCAGTAACTGACGGCGGAATGCTTCCGCATCCGTCGCTGGAGCAAAAAGCGGACATTATTCGTAATGCTGTCTCGTTTTATCAAGGAATGGGAATAAAAAAACCTAAAATCGCAGCCCTCACTGCAAGCGAAACACCAAGCGAAAAAATGCCTGAAACAATGGATGCAAAAGAATTGCAAGAAATGTGCGAAAAAGGTGATTTGGGTAATTGCATAGTTGAAGGACCGCTATCATTCGACATAGCAGTTTGCCCCGATAGCGCTTGCATTAAAAAACATAAAAGCACCATCACAGGTGAAGTCGATATTTTCCAAGTTCCAACTGTCGCAACAGGCAACATTCTTTGCAAAAGTCTTTTATATTGGGCAAATGCAAAAATGGCTGGCTGCGTCCTTGGGGCAAAAGTCCCGATAGTTCTGGTTTCTCGCGGCGCAACAGCCGAAGAAAAATTCTTATCAATAATGCTTTGTCTAAAAGCAGGGGAATGAAAACCAATCAATTTGCAGTCTATCAGTAGGATTTAAAATTGAAGTCAAAAGCACTTTTTGTGGTTTTTTAGAAAAATAATGAATTAAAAAAATAATGAAAACGAGGGAAGATGTTGGAATTACATCTTCCCTCGTGTTTTGACGGTTATAAATTTTGTAGAAGAGGCGGTGATTAATTGTTTAGTTCAAGATAAAAATCAACAAAAGAATTCCAATTGTGCTTGCTGCATTCCTTCAAAAACATTAATATGTTCTTTTTCTAACCCTGCATCAATAATATAAGTTCCAAAATTAGTCGTAATTCTCAAGGTTGCAACTGATTAAAGATAATTATTTCAACAATGTTTTAAGGCAGTTTTTAGTTTTTTGAAAAAAGGGAACTAAGTATTTGACATCTTTTATGTAGGCTGATATAATTAAATAATATTATGAGTGAAATTATTGTTTTAGACAGTTTAATATTTAACAGAATTGCGGCGGGCGAAGTTGTAGATTCGCCCGCCAGTATTGTTAAGGAATTGGTTGAAAATTCAATTGATGCCGGAGCAAAAAATATTGCAATAAAGATTGAGCAAGGCGGCATAAAACGCATTAGCATAACAGATAATGGCAAAGGTCTGATGAAGGATGATTTAAAAAAAGCGTTTTTGCCGCATGCGACAAGCAAAATAAAATCACTTAATGATTTGAACGCAATTAAAACTCTTGGGTTTCGTGGTGAGGCGCTTGCGAGTATTGCATCAGTTTCGAAAGTAACGATGATTTCAAGGCGATTAGATTGTGATACAGGATATTTTGTTGTTTATGAAAATGGTATTTTGCTGGAATGCGGAGAAAAGCCCTCGCCTTATGGGACAACTGTTATTGTTGAAGATTTGTTCAAAAATGTTCCTGCAAGAGCAAA
This sequence comes from Bacillota bacterium, assembly GCA_009779975.1. GTDB lineage: Bacteria > Bacillota > Clostridia > Christensenellales > Pumilibacteraceae > WRAY01. The sequence continues at coordinate 72,236 of WRAY01000006.1, forward strand.
GTTTTTGAAAAAACCGTCTAGCGAAGCAAGTGCAATAACAGACCTTGTTCAAAAAATAACGCTTGCGAATGTTACTGTTTCTTTCAAATATACCAATGAAGAAAAATGTGTTTTGCATTCTCAAGGTGATGGATTAAATAAAGCGATATATGCAGTCTATGGCGATGTCTTAAATGATTTAAATGAGGTTTCATTTGTTTCGCCCGACATTAAAATCAGCGGGTATACTTCAAAAATCGGATATTTTAAACATAACAGAAACTATCAAGTTTTTGTTGTTAATGGTCGGGTTGTCGAATGCAGTGACTTATCCTACTACATGTTTATTCTCTACAAAGACTTTCTTATGACTCGCTCCTATCCAATGTTTGTCATCCATATTGAAGTGCCGTTTGATACGATTGATGTCAATGTTCATCCTAACAAAATGCAAGTTAAGTTTTCCGCATTCGATAAGGTGAAATATGCATTAGGAAATGCAGTCAAACCAACATTTAAAAATGAACTGTTTTTGCAAGATGATGAAAATATTTTTGAAACAGTGACAAGTGATGTTTTAAGAGGGGAGATTGCAGGGAATGACGCCCTTGTTGTCCGTCAGTCATTAAATACAAATCAACCTTATGTTAGGGAAAGTATTATCTTACGAGAGCCAACTGTAGGGGCGGCAATCTGCCGCCTGTCGCAGAACATAAATCAGTCTCCATTGCGGGATGTTAAAGACCTCTGTGCGATGGAGGAAAATCAATCATCATATTTTATCGACATCAAACAAAAACCAAAAATTATCGGCAAATTATTTTCAACCTATCTCATCATAGAACACTATAACACAGTCTACTTTATTGACCAACATGCATCCCATGAAAGAATATTATTTGACGAATTTTTAAACAACTATATAACAAATTCGATTGTTATTCAAGACCTTCTGGTTCCGTTTGTTTTTGAAATTTCTCACACTATGCGTGACATACTATATGAGTTGCTGCCAAAATTTGAAAAATCAGGTTTTAGAATCTCCCTAGTATCTGATAATTTATTTTCATTATCTTCAGTTCCAGGTTTATTTTCATCAATGCCGCTAAAAGAATTTATTGACACATTAATAACATCTTTGAAAAGCGGCGATATAAAAAGTGAAGATTTTATCAAAGAAAAAATAGCAATGAGCGCTTGCAGGGCAGCAGTAAAAGGGAATACTGAATTAACTCAAAGCGAAATAGAAAAACTTTTAGGTCTTTTGGAAAAACATGACGGAGTAATGCTTTGTCCTCATGGCAGACCATGTTTAATCAAGCACTCAAAAGCAGACCTGGAAAAATGGTTTAAAAGAAAGGTTTAATTAGTGGAAAAACAAAAACTATTTATCATCACCGGACCGACTGCCGTTGGAAAGTCATCTCTCAGTATCGATGTTGCCAAACATATTGATGCTGAGATTATTTCGTGTGACAGCATGCAAATTTTTAAAGGGTTAGATATAGGAACCGGAAAGATAAAGATTGATGAAATGCAGGGGGTGAAACACCACCTAATTGACATTGTTGATGTTTGGGGAGAGTATTCTGTTGCTCAGTATGTTTTGGATGCTAAAAGCGTGATTGAGGATATTCAAAAAAGTGGAAAAAAAGTTGTTATGTGCGGCGGAACAGGGCTATATATTAATGCTCTTTTGAATAATTATAATTTTGCAAACGCTAAAAAATCTAATACTATGCGTGACATACTTCAAAAAAAGCCATTATCAGAACTATATCAAATGTTGACTGAGGCAGATTTTGAGTCTACAAAAAACATATCACCAAACGATGAAAAGAGGATTATTAGGGCGCTTGAAATTTTTCATGAGACGAATGAGAAAAAAAGCGAAAAAGCAACCGCTAACGAAGAGTCGGAATACGACTACAAATTAATTATTCTCTCGAAAAGAAGAGACTTGCTTTACGAGGGCATCAACAAGAGGGTGGATAAGTTTTTCGATGATGGGCTGCTCGATGAAGTGAAAAGACTTATTGGGCACAAAAACTGTCAAGCAATGCAAGCAATAGGCTACAAAGAAACAATCCAACATCTTGAGGGAAAATTAACACTTGGCGAATTAAAGGAAAAAATAAAACAAAATTCTCGCCGATACGCCAAAAGACAATTAACTTATTTTAGAGGCATGAAAACGGAAAAACTATGGCTGGAAGATGAAAATATAAATGATTTGCGTGGCATAGTTAGTGAATTTTATAATTTATGAATGATAAAATAACAAATTTAATAAAAGAATGCGAAAAAGAATGTTTGTCTGTTTTTAAAAAGATAGATGAAATCTCTTTGTTTAATCAAGATAAAGTTTTGAGTGCTTTTCAAAAAAATAAAGTTGCATCAAGACATTTTGTTCCATCAACCGGGTATGGTTATGGTGACGAGGGCAGAGATGTTTTAAGAAAAGTCTTTTCTTGTATTTTTGGTTCAGAAGAAGCAATTGTTTCGCCGCTTATCACAAGCGGAACTCATGCAATAAACCTTGCAGTTAGCGGAGTGTTGAAGAGCGGTGACACACTCTTATCAATAACCGGAAAACCTTATGACACGCTTGTTCCGTCATTTGAAAAACTCAAGGACTTTAATATAAATTATGAATGCGTTGACTTAAGATCTGACGGCTCTTTTGATGATGAAAATATTCTTAAAAAACTTAAAACAAAACCTAAACTTGTTTTTGTTCAGCGCTCTCGCGGTTACACTCAGCGAGATAGTTTCACGCTTCATGAGTTAAAAACTGCTTATGAACTCGTCAAAAATAACTCTTCTTCAATAGTTTTCACAGATAATTGCTACGGTGAATTTTGCTGCAAATTAGAGCCAACCCAAATCGGCTCAGATTTGGCTGCCGGCTCGCTCATCAAAAACGCAGGCGGCGGGTTTGCTCCTACCGGCGGTTATATTGCAGGAAAAAAGGAATTAATCGAGCAAATAGCAGATCGCCATATTGCTTGCGGTATTGGAATGGAGGTTGGTTCATATAACGCTTCATACTTGCCATTTTACCAAGGGCTGTTTCTCGCCCCTCATTCAACTGCTCAGGCACTCAAAGCGTCTGTTTTATTTGGAACGGTCTTTGAAAAATTGGGGCGAAAAACTCTTCCAAACATCAAAAAAATGCCTGCCGATATTATTCGCTCTATTTGCTTTAAGACATCTGACGAATTAATTTCATTCATTCAAAGCATTCAAAAAAACTCTCCGATTGACAGCCATGTCACGCCTTATCCATGGGATATGCCCGGATATGCTCATCAAGTCATAATGGCTGCCGGCACTTTCATTCAAGGAGCAACGAGCGAGATGTCCGCTGATTCTCCGATAAAAGAGCCGTATATTGCCTACATGCAAGGGTCATTAACATACGAACATGCAAAAATAGCGCTAAGCAAAATAATCGCAAATTATTTTTAAGTCAAACATTGCTATCTCAAAAAACTTGACTTCCATAATAAGGAAGGACAATATTTGCATAGTTTCTCCCATGCGGGCGAACACTATCAAAAGCATGTCTTTTTTTGAACAACAACATTTTTTTGAAAAAATCAAAACCAAAGCAAAACTTGGAATTGCTTTGTTTTTGGTTTTGATAATTTTTTTTGTTGTCTATCATGCGGTTATGTCGGTTGTGTTTGTCTCACAACTGCCGGATAATCTTGTTTTGTCGCAAGCGGATATTGATGAGTTCAATTTGAGATTTGTCAGCGTTGATTATGTCAATAGCGAAGAAGTGGCATTGAATGACATGATTTCAAATAACCAAACGCAATCAGTCGAATTAAATTTTAAATTATTTAACATTTTTAATCTTAGAAAGAAAAAAGCCGTTATTGAAGACAAAAGGGAGGCTTATATCGGTGGTTATCCGATAGGGCTTAGTGCAAAAATTGATGGTATTATGGTTGGAAATATTGGATATGTTCAAACTTATGCCGGCAAAATCAAACCCAAAAGTGACCTTGCTGAAGGAGATATAATTACTAAAATAAACAGTAAAAAAGTAGAAAATGCAAATACTCTATCAGACATACTTAATGAATTTACTCCTGAATGCGAATTTGTCAATCTGACCGTTTTGAGAAAAGGTGAAGAAATTAATGTCAAGGCAACCCCTGTTATTGAAGAGGTCACAAAAAAATATAAGTTGGGGATAACTGTCAAAGATAGTATTGAAGGTATCGGAACAGTTTCTTTTGTAAGAGATAACGGCTCATTTGGTTCACTTGGTCACAGCATGTCCTCACACACGAATAGCGGAGTGCTGCCGGCAAACAAAGGGGATGTCTATGCCTGTAAAATCTCAGGTTATGAAAAAGGAACAAAGGGAAATCCCGGAGAATTGAAAGGAGTTTTTGTTGATGTTCAAAACCCAATCGGACAGATTGAAAAAAATTCTCAAATGGGCGTTTTCGGAACGCTAAATAACGACTATGAAACACAAAAATATAATATCGGTTCACGACTTGGAGTGAAACCCGGCAAAGCAAAAATAAAAACAACAATTAATGACGGCAAAGCAGAATATTATAATATAGAAATAATCAAAACAACAAGCCAAAGCACCCCGCAAGAAAAAGGGATGCTTATTAGAGTAACTGATAAAAAACTGCTTTCGCAAACAGGCGGAATACTTCAAGGCATGAGCGGAAGTCCTATTATCCAAAATGGAAAGATTGTCGGCGTTGTGACTCATGTTCTAAACAGCGACCACACAAAAGGCTATGGTTTATATTTGGATTGGATGTATTAATTAATACACAAATATAAATACTAAAAAATTCAAAATCACATCTTGTCTATAATTATTTTTAAGTATGCGTGACATATCATGGGAAAATTAATAAAATAACATCTAGTTTCCTTTAAAGTTGTTTTGTCTTAGTGCTTCATAGAGGACTAAGGCTGCGCAATTTGAGAGGTTTAATGAGCGAATATCACCGACCATCGGGACTTTTAAAGATGTTTTTTCGTTTGCCTCAATTAATGAAAGAGGCAATCCTTTATCTTCGTTCCCAAAAACTAAAAAAGAGTTCTTTGGAATTTTTGCTTCAGTATAGAATTTTTTTGCACTTGTTTCAATATAGAAAAAAGGGGAGTTTGAATTAGCGTGTTGCAATTCTTCAAGAGATTCCCAAACTTTAACTTCAAGTTTATCCCAATAATCAAGTCCTGCTCGTTTTAAGGCCTTATCGGAAATGTCAAACCCCAGAGGTTTAACTAAATGCAAAACAGAGCCTGTGCAAGCACAGGTTCTTGCAATATTTCCGGTGTTGGAAGGAATTAAAGGTGCTACTAAAACAATATTAAACATACTTGCTGCATCTATTTCCCTGCAACTCGAACTGACCATATCGGGACTCCCAAGACTTTTGCGATTTGCCTAAGTGATGAACCGGGTATTGTTTTAACTGTTGCAAGAAGTTCTTTTAAATTTTCGTTACTGAGTGTATGAAGAGTTTGAATTTCGACATTATAATGAGTGCAAATTTCCGTTGCTAATTCTCTTAATTTTGAGTCAGACAAGGGAACTTTTGCATAAAACTCAATAAATGTTTTCTGTTCTCTTAAATTCATAAAATCGATGAACGCTGTTTTTGATTGGAAAATATTAAAAATATATGAAACATCAACAACATCTTTTATATCGCTCAAATATGAATGATAACTTGACCATTTGTATTCATCTAGTTTTGCTCCGGGTCTGACAGGATGTTGATGAATATACCTTGCACAATACGAAATGTCCTGCACATCAACAATTGCCTCGCTTTTAAACCTTGACTGAAACAAGTGTCCCTGTCTTTCATATTTTCTGTTATACCAAAAAACATATGTTGAGAGAATATTTTGAACCACCTTAGAAAGCGGTGCGTCAATTTCTTTGACCAACAAATGCATGTGGTCACGCATTAGGCAAAAAGCATACAACTCGTAAGGTAATTTTTCTTTTGTCGTTTTCAATTTGTCCAAAAAAATATAACCGTCTTCATCATCAAAAAAGATAGTTTGCTTATTAACGCTTCTCAACACAATGTGATAAACACCATATTCACTTGTCATTCTCACCGCTCTTGGCACTAACTAAACTCCTACAATACAATTTCTAATTTATCACTATTTTTTTAAATTGTCAAGTATTTTTAATACTTTTATTTTCAGTTAAAGTCAATTATTTAACAAAAAACAAGCATGTCTATGAATACTTGTTTTTTAAATGCTATGCGTGACATAGTTTAAGATTATTTATCTTGTCGGAATTCTTTTGAGAGTTTTTGAATGGCTTTTTTTTCTATTCTTGAGACATAAGAGCGAGAGATTTTTAATCGATCGGCAACTTCAAGTTGTGTCATCGGTTCGTTTCCGTCAAGACCGTATCTTGCTAATATTATGATTAATTCTCGTTTTGTTAAGACTTTTCGGAGTATATTTCTGACTTTTTCCCAAAGAACTTGGTTTTCAACTGTCGTTAAAATGCACTCGTCAGGCATTGGCAAAATATCCATCAGTGTTATTTCGTTACCGTGTTTGTCTGTTCCGAAACTCTTTGAGAGCGAAACATTTGAACGATGTTTTTTTGATGAACGGATAAACATCAATATTTCGTTATCAATACATTTTGCAGCATATGTAGCGAGTTTTGATCCTTTGTCATCTTTGAAAGACTCAATTCCTTTAATTAAGCCGATGTTGCCGACACTAATGAGGTCTTCTGCTTCGCCGGCATTTGAATATTTTTTTACAATATGCGCAACAAGCCGAAGATTGTGCCTAATCAAAATTTCACGAGATTGCATGTTGCCCTCACGCATCTTTTTGATATGTTCTTCTTCTTCCTTGATAGGAAGCGGTTCCGGAAATTTAGTCTCTCCGTTGACATAAGCGGTGAAAAAGAAAATCTTTGATAAAAAATTTGCTAAAGTTTCAAAAATCATAACTTTAACCATTCTATGTCGAAATTTGTCAAAATGTGCATGTCCAAATGAAATTTTGGTTGTCCTAATTTGGTTGTTTAAAAAATTAGAAATGAAGTGTTGGATAAGCAATCAAAATAGTTGAACTATAAATTGAAATGTGGTATAATGACTGCATGAGCAGAGAATACAAAGCAAAAGATATTAAAGTTTTAGAAGGCTTGGACGCAGTTAGACTTCGTCCGGGAATGTATATCGGAACAACAGGCGTTAAGGGTCTCCACCATATTTTGTGGGAGATTGTTGATAACGCTATTGACGAGGTTGCAAACGGTCACGGCAACCATATAATAGTGACATTATATGAAGACGGCAGTGCTTCTGTTGAAGATAACGGCAGGGGTATTCCTGTTGATATTCATCCGACACTCGGAGTAAGCGGTGTTGAAGTAATTTTCTCAACTCTTCATGCAGGCGGCAAATTTGACAGCGACAACTACGCTCACTCCGGTGGACTTCATGGGGTTGGCTCGTCTGTTACTAATGCGCTTAGTGAGTGGTTGATTGTCGAGGTTTATAAAAACAGGACAACCTATCGCATGGAGTTTGAAGCGAAAATGGTTGACGGCAAAATCAAAGGGGGAGTGCCGAGATACAGCCTTATGGACACCGGGCAATATGTCAACAAAAGAGGCTCGTTCGTCCGCTTTAAGCCGGATAAAAAAATATTTGAAACTACTAATTTTAATTTAGAAACCATTTCAAGTCGTTTGAAGGAATTGGCGTTTTTAAACAAAGGAATGAAAGTAACCCTTATTGATGAGAGAGTCAATATGGGACTGTCCAGTTTAAAAAGAGAATATTGTTTTGAGGGCGGGCTTAATGACTTTGTTAAATATTTGAATGAGACAAAATCTCCGGCACATGCTGAGCCGATATTTTTAGGCGGAAAAAGAGAAGATGTGACCGGAAAAAAAGACACTATCTATATGGAGGTTGCGCTTCAATACACAGATGTCTACACTGAACATATCTATTCTTATGTCAACAATATCCCGACAAGCGAGGGCGGAACCCATGAAACCGGACTAAAAAGAGCGTTAACAAAGGTTTTGAATGATTTAGCAAGAAAACATGGCGCACTAAAAGAAAAAGAAGCAAACCTTCAAGGAGACGATTTTAGAGAAGGCTTGACTTGCGTTTTGTCAATACGCATGCAAAATATTCAGTTCGAGGGTCAAACAAAAACAAAACTCGGAAACCCTGAGGCTCTTGATGCCGTATCTTCAATTTTTTCTGAAAAGTTACTTGAGTATTTTGAACTGCCGGAAAACAAAGCAACTCTCGACATTATTTTGAAAAAGGCAATCTCAGCAGCAAAAGTTAGAGAAGCCGTCAGAAAACAAAAAGAAATAACAAGAGCAAAAAACAGCATTGAAAACTTTAACTTAGTAGGAAAGTTATCATCTTGCACCGGCAAAAAACCTGAGTTTAACGAGTTGTTTATTGTCGAGGGAGACAGTGCGGGCGGAACGGCAAAACAAGCAAGAAACCGCTCCTTTCAAGCGATTTTACCGCTTCGAGGAAAACCCTTGAACGCAGAAAAAAAACGCCTTGACCAAGTTTTAGCAAACGAGGAAATGAGAACAATTATTTCGGCATTAGGAAGCGGTATCGGCGAGGATTTTAATGTCGAAAATTTAAATTATCACAAAGTAGTTATTTTATCTGATGCCGATCAAGACGGCGCTCACATTAGAGCAATCCTTTTGACATTCTTCTTTAGATATATGAAAGACCTCGTTAACGAAGGGCATGTTTATATCGGAATGCCGCCATTATACAAAGTTGCAAAAAAAGATACCCTTGAATATGTTTATAGCGACAAAGAATTAGACGAAGCAAAATCAAAAGTCGGAAGAGGGGCGATTATCCAGCGCTACAAAGGATTGGGAGAGATGAGTGCCGAACAACTTTGGACAACAACAATGGACCCAGATAAAAGAACTTTAGTTCAAGTCTCAATTGAAGATGCTGCCCGTGCCGAAAAACTAATTTCAACCCTAATGGGCGATGCGGTTGACCTTAGAAAAACCTACATCATCGAAAACGCAAACTTTGCTAAAGAGGACTCGTTTGTTGATAAGAGATAAATTTTAATTCAGAATTAATGATTTAATATAATGTTCGGACAGCCGAGGCATTCGCCCCTTACAGTTAACTTATGCCCCGAATTTTGAACGAACAAAATAGTCGTAGGGGCAGACGCCCTCGGCTGCCCGAACAATGTGAACGGTTTTTCACTAAAACTATTTATGGAAGAAAATTTTAAAGAGAAAAACTTAAAATTATCTGAAGAAGAGCAGGGAACACTGCAACAGCAATTCCTTGATTTTAACCAACAATATTGGCAACACCTCCACCATGGCATTCCCCCGGTCAATCCACCACCGCAAAGAAAATCAAGAAAGAAGTGGATTGTATTTTTGGTTTTTACTATCATTTTTTTCTTGGCTGGTTCTGTAACTCTTGTGGCTATTATGGGTGAATTTTTGAATAAATCAACATATCTAGAGGCTTCAGATGTGATTGAGGAGGAGATAATCATAGCGAGCATTAACATTAATTCGCCGCACGCATTTAGAAGATCTGTTAGATTTTTATCCATAGAGACTGACGGTAGTGAAATGAGATTTGAAACGCATATGATTTTTGACTCTCAAGACATGGATGAGATTTATCTAATAGATTCCTTATCTGTTGGGGATATGGTTGTTATAAAAACAAGAATTGAAAATTATGGTAGAATGTATGAAAGTTTTAGGGTAGTGCAAATTGTAGCATTAAGAATAGGTGAAGTTGATATTTTCACTTTAGATGAGTTCAATCAAGAAAGGATGAATAGTTGGAGAAATTCTTTTAGAGGACTTATTGTTCCAACAACGATTTTTTTTATTGCTTTTTAGCGTTTTTAGTGTTATTTATAGCAACAAAAAAAGGAAAGAAAAAACAACAAAATATGTAGGGATGATTATTAATCGTTCGCACAATGTGGACTATTTCGAACATCCGCCTTAAAAATACGACAAATCAAACCCGTAGGGGCGGGTATTAACCGCCAGCACAACATAAAAAACAAATAGTATGCGTGACATACTATGAGGAAACACATAAAAATGAACAATATTGAACAAATTGAAGAAACGAATGACAGAGTAATTGTCAAGACTATGGAAGAGGTTATGCATGAAAGCATGATGCCTTATTCTGAGTATGTGATTTTAGATAGGGCACTTCCGAGAGTTGAAGACGGGTTAAAGCCTGTCCAAAGACGCATTTTATATACTATGCTTGAACTCGGCATAACTCCCGAAAAACCTCACCGAAAATGTGCTAGGATTGTTGGAGATTGCTTAGGTAAATTTCATCCGCATGGTGACAGTTCCGTTTATCAAGCGCTTGTTCGCATGGCGCAGACCTTTAATATGGGCGCAATTTTAGTTGACGGTCATGGAAACTTCGGCTCAATTGACGGTGACCCGGCGGCGGCTATGCGTTACACCGAGGCAAGATTAACTCCGCTTGCGATGGAATTAATGCGTGATATCGACAAGGAAACCGTTAAGTTCAGTTGCAACTTTGACGACACTTTGACCGAGCCTGATATGCTCCCCGGAAGGTATCCGAACCTTTTGGTTAACGGTGCGTCAGGTATTGCAGTTGGGCTTGCAACAAACATCCCCCCTCACAATTTAGTTGAGTGTATTGACGGCGTTATTGCATATATTGACAACTCCCGAATTTCATTAAAAGAGATGATGAAAATCATTAAAGGACCCGATTTCCCATCAGGCGGTTTTGTTATTGCGGATGATGGACTGCAGCAAGCCTATGAAACAGGAAGAGGCAAAATCATTTTAAAAGCAAAAGTCCACATTGAAACAGGCGAAAATGACAAACGACTTATCATTATTGACGAGTTGCCGTTCCAAGTTAATAAGGCGAGTTTACTTGAAAATATTATGAAGGTGAGGGAAGAGAAGAAGGGGATTCTCAATGGAATTAGCGAGATAACAGACGAGAGTGATAGAAACGGAATGCGAGCGGTCATCAAAATCAAAAAAGACCAAGACCCGAGAGCAATACTCGACAAACTTTTCAAACACACCAATCTTTCAACAACTTTCGGTATTAACATGGTCGCAATCGCTGACGGAAAACCTCAGCAAATGGGACTGCTAGACATCATTGCATACTACACTGTCTATCAACGCCAAATTATCTTAAACAGAACAAGATTCGAATTAGATGCCGCAAAAGAAAGAAAACATATCTTAGAAGGGCTCGTCATAGCAGTAAAAAATATTGACGAAGTTATAGCAATAATCAAAAAAAGTTCATCAACAAGTGAGGCAAGAGACGCTCTTCGCAAACGCTTTGAGTTGTCTGAGCGTCAAGCGCAAGCAATTTTAGACTTGAGACTTGCGAGATTAACACGCATGGAAGTCTATAAACTCGAAAACGAGTTAAAAGATGTTTGTGCATTAATCGTCAAACTTGAAGCAATCCTAGCATCCAAAAAAGCCCAAATGGAACTCATCAAAACCGAACTTCTCCAAATTAAAAAAGCGTTCAAAATCGAGAGAAAATCAGTCCTTTTGAAAACTCACGATGACTATATTGTGCCGGCTGATGATGACGAAAAACCATTGGAAGAATATATCGCCGTAGTAAACGCAAAAGAACATCTCAAAAAAATGTTCGTCAAAAATTTCACAATGGCGACAAAAGAATTTTCCGCAACTTCGACAAAAAACGAAATAATGAGGCAGATTTTAAAATTTACCAACAAAGAAAGGTTGTATTGCTTTACTAATTTAGGGAATTGCTACAAAGTAGATTGCGAATTAGTTCCTGACGGAAAATGGCGTGACAAAGGTGACACCATTCAAAATCTTGTCCCTGAAGCGTTAGAAAATGAAACAATAATATTCATGACAAACATTGAAGAAGCAATGCCAAACGGCGATTTAATGTTCTATACTCGTGAAGGCATGGTTAAACGCACTCCTTGGAGTGAATACGGTGTTGTTAAATCTTCGTTCCAAGCAATGAAACTAAAAGAAGGTGACGAAATAATCGGAATTGAGAAACTTATGCCACATCATTCACTGATATTTGTGACAAAATTTGGAATGGTCTTAAACGCAGAAATGAACGACATTCCTTCTCAAGGCAGAATTTCAGGAGGTGTTAAAGGTATTGCACTAAACGACGGCGACGAATGTATTTTGATTGAACAAGTAAGCGATGAAGGTGAAATTTGTCTGGTTACCGACAAAGCATACGGAAAAAGAGTTCTATGTGCCGACATCGACATAATGGCACGATATCGAAAAGGTGTCAAAATCGCAGATTTCGGCAAAAAAGAAGTCGGAACTCATCTGGCGTTTGCATCCTATGTCAAAAATCCATACTCAATTGTCCTTGAATTTGACGACAACTCATTCCTGCCTGTTCCAACAGAAGTCCTAAAAATCGAAAACCGCACCTCTTCCGGAAAACCAATTTTGAAGAAACCTCAAACAGTAGTGAGGGGATATGTTTATAATACTGATTTATAGAGTATAAAATAAACAAATTTTCATCGTACTATTTTATAGAGTATAAAATAAACAAATTTTCATCGTACTATGTATGACATACTATTTGAAAAATAACTAGAAAACTTGAAAAAATAATATATAATAGGCGACACACTCTGCCATCCGCACAATGGAAGGAGCATCTGTAAAAGTGTTAGAAAAACCAATAATAGAGAAATTGTTGGATAATAATTTTTTTTGTGATGAAATTTCATCGTATTCTCGTGAATGTAGAAATTGCTCTAGAGAAACTAACAAAGCAAAAAAACAAGACCCATCAATTCCAAAAATAAAATGTTCTGAATGTCCTTATGTGAAAAAAGATTGGGGACAGTTTGATGATGACAAGGCAGCAAGCATCCCTCCTTATTATTATGGAGAGCGTGATCTTTTTGAAAAAATCCCTATAAAAGGCAAAACAAAAGTCAGCATACACTCAACAAATCAAATTAAATTTGAACAACAAATATTAACGGCAAGCAAGGATTTGTCAGTTTTAAAAATATCTTACATAAGAACTGATAATTTAGATATTTTAGAGAATTTTTCAAAACTAGAAATTGTATTAATTGATTGGTGCAATAAGTTAGAACGGTTTTGGGATTTTAGTAAAACTCCTAATTTGAAGGTGCTTTCGCTTGGGAATCTGAAAATTTCTAATCTTGATTTTTTGAAAAAAGCCAAAAGCATTGAATTTTTAAGAATTGTTTCGGAATATGGCGCAATTGACAATTTATCTTTTTTAGAAGAGTTAGGTTTTTTAAACTATTTTATTTTAGGAACGAAAGTAACTGATTTAGACATAATGCCTATTGTTAAAGCCCAATCATTAAAAAAAGCATGGATTTCTGCTGTAGCATTTCCAATTGAAGCGTATGCAATGTTAGAAGCAAGACGACCGAATTTAATGATTAATATTAAGGACGGTCTTTATGGTCAAAATAGAAGAGACACAGATCTCTATACAATTGGAAAGAGGAATTTTAAAAATATTTTATACGATATTTCAAAAGAAAAATTAGAAGAGTATAAACAAAAATATTTTAAAATGATGCAAAAATATAAAAGTATCGACTATATGCCGCCTGTTGTCACAAAAAAAGACCCTGTTTTGCCAACGGAAGAGATGAAAGTTTTTCGGGAAGTAAAAGATAATGAAATAAAAGCAGTTGAAATGATAGAAAAAACATTGAAAGAATATCATTCAAAAATGGTTTATGTTGATAGTAAGACTGTCGCTAAAAAAATTGTGAAAGAATATATCGGAAAGATAAATGCTATTAATAGTAAGTGTAGTGTGATTGAAACTGAAGAGTCAAATAATATATGCGATTTTTTATCAAGTTATTTTAAGGAAAAATGGCATGAAGATTTAGAGGAAGTAATGGAAGAAAATAGAGACTGGTAAAGCGAAAGGCTAGTCTCAAAAAAACAATATTTTTTAACTAAACTATGCGTAATATAGCCTGAAAAATACTCACAAACTAGAAAAATTATTGTAGGGGGAGTGCTCAACAGCCTGCCTGTGTAAAAAAATGAAAAATACTGAAAACGAAAAGGAACTGGTTTTACATGAATTAAAATTAATCGCAGGAACACTCAAAAAAGGACCGTTAAATGGCGGACAGAGTGTAAAATTTTTTTATGTTCTTGCAGGATTGCTTGGTGTCCTTGCATTATCTTTCCTCGTTCTTGGCATTGTATTATTAATTCAAGATGGAGAAAGTGATATTTATATTGGGTTGGCAGTAGTGTTGCCGATTCTCGCCGCTGCGATTGTTGGCTGTTTTTTGGGAGGTTATCTGGCAAAAAAAACAAATAATAAAATTTTAACACTGCTTGATGACTCAATTTTTACAAAAGCATATTCAGAAAAAATTGACATAATCAACACTTCGGCATTGAATCAACAAGCAAAAATAAAAATAATATTTGAAATTGATGGGGAAGTGATTGAAAGAGTTAGTGAGTTTAGGCAGAAAAGACAATTTGGTGAAGCAATTCCATGCCCGGCAGAGGCAGCAATTGCAAGAGAAGGCGGATTTGACGATTTATGGACAAGATTTGCCGACAAAGAAGTTGAAATTTTGTATTCAAAAACTCATGATGATGTTTTATTGCTAAAATGCAGAAGGATGTATTCTCATCTTTGGGAGCGGGCAGAAAAAAGACTTGTCAAAAATCTTGAGAAAAAGAACTATATCAAAAATTATAAATAAACAACTATTTAAGACAAGATAGAAAATAGAAAAAAATTATCATAGGAAAACCTTATGAAAATCGGACTTGTTAGTGAAAAATTTATTGATGGGGAAATATTAAACAATCTCTTCATCATCGAAAAACGATTAAAAGAAAATATTGATTGTGACTTGCTGTTATTTGGCGAGGCGTTTTTGCATGGCTTTGATGCACTCTCGTGGGAATATAAAAAGGATATTGAAATTGCAATAACTTCTGACTCAAATGAAATTCAAAAAATTCAGCAATTAGCAAAAGAAAACAGCACTGCTGTTGGGTTTGGTTATTTTGAACAAGATAATAATGATCCACCAAATATTTATTGCTCATATGCAATAATCGATAAAAACGGAAAACTAATTTTTAATTATCGTCGAATGTCAAAAGGTTGGAAAGAGTTCACAAAAACTTGCGATAAATACAAAGAAGAAAACAAAATAACAATTGGCGAAATTGAAGGTAAAAAGTTTTTATGTTTTATCTGCGGCGACTTGTGGGACGACAACATCTTAAACAACGCTAAACTCATAACAAAGAAACACAATTGCGATTTCATAATTTGGCCAAATTGCCTAGACTATTCAATCGAACAATGGAAAACTGAAATAAACGACTATGCACAAAGAGTTAAAAACATCAAACCGCCAACGCTATTAATAAACAGTCATTCTGAAACCGCAAACGGCGGAGTAGCAGTTTTCAAAAACGGCAAAACACTTTCACAACTAAAAATGGGTAAAATTGATATTTTAACAACAAAAATATAACGATTTACAGATACTATGCGTGACATACTATAAAGTCTTTTTATAAATCTATAAAATATAAAATTTAACAACATCAAAAGCACATACTAAAATATCTACAATAAAATCCCAAACAAACATATAAAAAAAACCTTACAAGAAACTTTCAAACATTAACTATTCGCTAAATCTGCATTTAGCGAAAACATTATGCTTCAATAGATACCCTAAAAATCCTTATTTCCCTATTCTAATCCTAATCTTTTTCTTTCTGTCCGTCTAAACTCATTATATTTCTGATGTTGTTGAT